>JBHEME010000031.1:0-21411 GCA_046262755.1 Gemmatimonadaceae bacterium
GCGCGGCGGAGAACCCGCACGCACTCGGCGGGATCTTTCGGCGGTCCGAACACGCCCTCGCCGGTGATGCGCATCGCGCCGAAACCAAGCCGGTTGACGGTAATGTCGTCGCCGAGTGTGATGCGTCCCGCGACAGCGGCTGGAAGGAGAGTGTGTTTAGAACTCATAGTCGCGGCAGGGAGAAAAAGATGGAATCACAGAGCAAGAAAATAGGTCTACCAAATCAGGCCGCGGCGGCGATCCGCTTCAGCGCTTGCACCGCCTGCACCGATTGCGGACTTGGCGCGGCTCCGTGCCACATCGCCTGCACCAGTGCGTCGTCCCGGTCATACAAATCGTCGCCGAAAACGACGTGGCCGTTGCTCATAAAGGCCGTGAAGTAGGCGATGTACACCGGAATTTTTTGCGGGAGCCTGACGGTGTGGTCGTCTGCACCGTGCTCCTGGGCGACGACGCGGTCCTCCGGCCATCCGAGCACGAACTGCGCGAGGTCGTCCGGTTTCTCGAGGCGGATGCAGCCGTGGCTGAACGCGCGAACGTCCTTGTTGAACAGCTCGTGGCCGGGGTGTCGTGCAGGTAGATGTTGAAGTCGTTCGGGAAGAGGAACTTGACGAAGCCCAAAGCGTTCTTCGGCCCAGGACGCTGCCGCACGCGCGTCTGCCCATTCTCCTGGTAAGTCTCCATGTTCTCGCGCGCGAGATACGCCGGACCCTTCGGGAAAATCTCCTTGGCGGCGATGTCGGGCGTCACATTCCAATAAGGGCGGAACACCACGGTCTCCATCGAGTCCGCGAACACAGGAGTCGCCTTGTCCTCGTACTCCTGACCGACGATGACTTTCATCTCCAGCGTCTTCTGTCCCGAATCAAACGCCTCGAGTCGGAACGCGGGCACGTTAACGAAGATGTATCGGTTTCCAAAACTCCGCGGCAGCCAGCGGAAGCGCTCCATGTTCGCGGCGATCTCCGCCAACCGATAACTGGCGGGGACGTTCATCGCGTCGAGGGTTTCCTTACCGAGAGCGCTGTCGACGGCGATCGAATGCCTCGATTGAAAGAGCGCGACAGCCGCTGCGAGCTCGTGGTCGAACGTGTTCGCGGATGCCGTCGAGGTTCCCTGGAGAGCGGGAATCATCGATGCCTTGGCGGGCCCGCTCGCAGGTACAATTCCTTCAACCGCGAGACGCGCCCGAACCGCCGACAGCACCGCCGGATTCGCGGGCGCCCCGGGCTTGACGTTTCCGGTAGCAGGGACCTGCTGCCAACCTCCCTTCGCGACGATCGTGCGGTACTGCTGCAGCTGATTGCTCAGCCCGACGTAATCGGAGTCTGTCGGACGCATCGTAGCAAGCGCTCGATCGAGGTGCTCATACCGAAGATTTCTGACGAGCGCGCTGTCCACGTTTTCTTCCTCGGGATTCACGTGCCACGCCTGTGAGAACTGACGCGGATCAACCTGTCCTGTGAGAAGGTCTTCTCCGAGCGCAGTGTAGGACGCGGTGAGAAGAACGTCGGCCGTCGCCAGCTGCTCCGCGGTTGGTTTGTTTGTCTGCTTGAGTGCCGCGATCGCCGATGCGAGTGCACCGATGGGATAATCGTCCATCTTCATCCCATCCGCGTTGGCGGCGAGAATGGCGTCCGTCAACGCCTTTGTTCGCGTCTTGTGGAGCCCGTCGGTCGAGAGCCAGAGCGGATTGTTGCCCCATAGCTTGTAAATCCGTTTGGTGTGGCCCCATTGATCGTCATCGATCTTGGCCGGTTTGGGCCCCGCCAGCTTCTGCTGCATTAGACCTTCGATCTCGGTTGAAGGCACGCCCTGGACAGACGCCAGCTTTTCCGGAGACCAGGTTTGGGCATTCTCGACTTTACCAGCGCCGGCGCCCTCCTTCGCTTTGCACCCTACGACAACATTTGCGACGAGCAGCAGGGCTAGAGAACTGGATGCTAGGCGAGCGCTTCGCCGAGTCACAAATAGAGCGGTCATAAAGGCTTGGATACCAGGTTATGGAGTTTCAACCAACCTCGGTTTGTTTAGGCGAATTACGGGCCACTCGCGCGGCCATTGTCTTTCAGGTGAAGTTGAGACACGGAGTAAAAGCGAGTCGTCGCCTGACTACTATGATCGCCCGTCTTGGAAGCGAGACATCCCTCCGCCGCGAAGCCGCCAAACGCAGCCCGCAGCGCGCCGGATACAAGGTGATCAAAACGCGGAACGGAGGGGAAGCGCTCGAGGTGGCTGCGTCGGAACCGCGCATCGACCTTCTCATCACGGGCAGCACTTCATCCGAGAAGCGGTTCACAACCGCGCGTGTGTTGATCACGATCCGCTCAGCATTGTCGGGACGCAATCCCAGTGATGTGAGGGCAGGCCAATTGCATTCATTCGATGAAATGATACGAAACCTGTCCATGTGTTCCAGTCAAATTGTTTTTCCAGCTCTCGTTATTCTCCTAATGGCTGGGTGCGACCTACCCCGTGATGCAGATGGCGCGACAGATCGGATTCAGAATGGCGTAGTCCGTGTGGGTGTTGCCGACAACCCGCCCTGGGTGGCCGTTGGCGACACCGAAGTGTCCGGCATCGAACCCACGATGATCGCCGAGCTCGCTGGCCAGCTCGGCGCGCGCATCAAGACAGTGCATGGTTCCGAGACTCGGCTGCTCGAGAGCCTGCACCGTCGGGAGCTGGATATCGTGATCGGTGGGTTCCTTGACGATTCGCCATGGAAGAAAGACGTCGCTCTTACGACGCCCTATCATGAGGATAGGCAGGGAAGGAAACACGTGCTCGCACTGCCGCCTGGCGAGAATCGTTGGCTGATGCGGGTCGAACGGTACCTCCACGAGAATGAGAAAAAACTCGAGGCGCTCCCCGAATGAATTTCGGCCGCCGTTTCGTCTTTCCGCGTAAGCAGTGGGAGGAGCGAAAAAAGGCTCGCAAGCTGGCGTGGATAAGCCTCGCTGCGCTGGTATCCACCGCGATTCTCATGTACGTCACGCTCGGTCAGTCCGAGGCCATGAAAACCGCGTGGGTGGAAGACCTGCTGGGAATGATTCCGCCAATTGTGCTGCTGATCGCGATGCGGCTGGAGCTGCGCGAGCCCAATGAGCGTTTTCCCTACGGATATTTTCGCGCCGTTTCCGTCGCGTTCCTTGTCACCGCGGCGGTGCTGGCGCTCGCGGGCGCCTGGCTGCTGTTCGATTCGACAACGAGGCTCGTCGCCCGCGAGCGTCCCCCCATCGGTGCGATGACACTCTTCGGCCACCAGTTCTGGCTCGGATGGGCGATGATAGTCGCGCTGATGTACTCGGTGCTCGCAGGCGTCACGCTTGGGATTCGCAAGCGACCGGTAGCCGAGAAGCTGCACGACAAATCCCTTGATGCAGATGCCGACATGAACAGAGCGGGGTGGATGTCCGAAGGCGCGGCGATAGTCGGCATACTGCTCGTCGGCTACGGAAAGTGGTGGGGCGATGCCGTAGCAGCCGGATTCATCTCGATCAACATCATTCGTGACGGAATTCGCAACCTGCGGGAAGTCCTCGCCGATCTGATGGACGAAACGCCCACCAAGCTTGGCGGAGTCGAGACGGAGGATCTGCCACAACGCCTCGCTCGCGCGGCGGAGAAACTGGATTGGGTCACAAAGGCTTCCGTGAGACTGCGGGAACAAGGCCACGTCCTCAATGGTGAGGTGTTCGTGGTGCCGCGCAGTTCCAAGGTAGCGGTGAAGGATGTTGAAGACGCCTCGCGCGAGCTGACGAAAATGGACTGGCGGATTTACAGCCTCACGGTGATGCCCGTGTCGTCGCTCGAGGAAGGAGAAGTCCCGAAAGTTGGCACCGCGTCCTGAAGGCTGGCAGTCGTGCGGTCGTGATTATATGCTCAACGTATTCCCGAACACCGAGCCCACATGATCCGTCTCGATCCCAGCCGCCAGGTTGCCGTTCCCCTGCTTTCGGCGGCGACTCTTCTCTGGTCGGCTCACGGAGTCCTGGCTCAGGGCATTGGGCCGACCCGAGCTCCGCTCGACGTAACCGAATGGACTGTCCCGTGGGAAAAAAGCCGGCCGCGTGACCCGTACCTCGACTCGCATGGCCGGGTGTGGTTCGTGGGCCAGGAAGGGAACTACGTCGCTTACCTCGAACCGGCATCGGGGCGTTTTAAGCGGTACGAAATAGAAAATGGAACCAACCCTCACAACCTGATTGTAGACCCAGGCGGGAAGGTCTGGTTCTCGGGGAATCGCAACGCGCGGATCGGGTGGCTCGACGCGGCCAGCGGAAAGAGCACCATTTATTCGATGCCGAACAACGCAGCTCGAGACCCTCACACGATGACTTTCGATCGGAAGGGCGACATCTGGTTCACCGTCCAGTTTGGAAACTTCGTCGGGCACCTCGAAACCAAAAGCGGCAACCTGAGACTCGTAGACGCGCCAACGAAGAACGCGCGTCCGTACGGTATCGTCATCGACCCCAGCGGTCGGCCCTGGTTCGACGAGTTCGGAACGAACAAGATCGCTTCCATAGATCCAATCACGTTCACGATTACGGAGTTCCCGCTACCCAACGCCCGGACGCGACCGCGCCGTATCGCCGTCACTTCCGACGGCATCCTCTGGTACGGAGACTACACACGCGGGATGCTTGGCCGCTTCGATCCCCAGACGAAATCCGTGCGCGAGTTTCCGCTGCCCGCCGGCGCGCAGTCGCTACCGTATGCGATGGCGTCCGACGATCGCGATCGCGTCTGGCTCGCTGAAACCGGAATCCAACCCAACCGCCTCGTCGGCTTCGATACGAAATCGGAGTCGTGGATTTCCGTCACCCCAGTCACAAAGAGCGGCGGACTCACGATCAGACACATGATCTTTCACCGCCCGACACGGACTCTCTGGTTTGGAACCGACGCTAATACCATCGGGCGGGCCAAAGTCCCATAGTTGTATCGCGGACGTGTCATTGGGTTTTCCCGCTCTCGCGCATCGATGTAATGATTTCACGGAGAACCTGAACGCCACTCGTCAGCTCCGCCAGCTCTGTTCGACGCAGTGCGCCTACCGATGACGCAAGCTGCCGCACCCGACGCGCGCGAGCGGTGGCGAGAATCTTCCTCCCTTTTGCCGTGGCGTGAATTCGGGTGAGGCGCTTGTCGCGCGCGTCCCCTCTCCGCTCGACAAGGCGGTCACGCTCCAGCCCTGTCACGATGCGCGTCATCGTCGGCGGTCTCACCTGCTCGGCACGCGCCAGCTGGCCAAGCGTGAGGGGGCCGCCGAATACCACAACCGAGAGCGCCGACAGTCGCGGCGCCGAGATGCCGCTGGCGTCGTCTTCACGACGCAGCTGGCGCAGCAGGTGAATCGCAGCGGAGTGGAGAGCGTCCGCGAGCGCTGCGTTCTCAGCCCGCCGCGACTTCACTCATCAACCCGACCATGTTGCCCTGGCCGTCGCTGACGAAGCCGAGCCAGATCTCGCGGCCGTTCATGCGGGTGATGACGTGCGGCTCCTGGATGCTACTTGCTCCCGCCGACTTGAGCTTCGCGTGGACCTTTTTTATATCCGCCACATCGTAGTAGAGGACCGGGTGCTGCTGGTCGGGCGACTGCTCGACCGTCCCTTCTGGTTCTTCGACCGCACTGAGCATCAGTCGTACTCCGCCGCAGTCGAAGAATGAAAGCGCCGGCGGCGCATCAAATAGATGCCGCATACCGAGCGTGTCGGCGTAAAACCGCTTGGCCTCCTCGAGGTCGCGGACGGGGATCGCTACCTGAGTGATGCGGGACAGTGACACTGCGGTATCGGCTGGCATCGGAGCTCCCGAGGTCGTTAGCAGGGCTAACGATACTCCGGGCATCTCAAGAAGGCAAGTCTGTGAACTGAACTACACTACGCTGCTGCGCGCTCCCCGCTATTTAGTGTGGCGCTACCCGCGAAGGCCGCGAGACAGTTCGCTCTGGTCCTTAGGTCAAAAAAAACTGTCCTCCGGCCTGCAGCGCACAGCGGTAAGCTAGAAAGCGGGTAGCGGGTAGCAGCGTAGTTCGAACGAAAGACCGAAGCAGCGGAGGACCGCCCCGAGTTTAGAGCCGCGGGCCCTCAGTCGGGGGGTGCCTTCTTCTTCTTCCCCGGCTTCGCCTTCAGCTCCTTCTCGACCATCTCGCTCAAATCGCGCAGCGTCTCGCGGTCGGCCTCGGAAAATTCGCGCGGCTCCTTGTCCATGATGCAGAGCGTGCCGACGTTGTGACCACCGGGGCCGCGAACGGGTTGGCCGGCGTAGAACCGGATCCGCGGCTCCTCCAGCACCAGGGGATTCTGGGCGAATCTCGGATCGAGCACGGCGTCCTCGATCACCAGGGCGTCCTCAGTGTTGGTGATTGCGTGTCCGCAGAACGACAGCTCGCGGGAGCTCTCGCCGATTTCGAGGCCCTGCTTCGACTTGAACCACTGCCGCTCTCCCTCGACGATCGAGATAGCGGCGAATGGGGCTTTGAACACCCGCTGCGCCATTCGCGTTATCTTGTCGAATCTTTCCTCGGGCGTTCCGTCGACCGGGCCCGACAATCTCAGCTCCACGAGTCGCTCGGCTTCGTCCGGCGGAATGAGTGGACGCATGACGTCTTCTGTCTCCGACCAGAGGCCGCGCGTGCGCATCACTTGCGTAACGCGCGCGCGGAATCGACCGCCGTCGATCGGCTCCTGTAGCACGTCGTCGACTCCCTGCGAAAGAAGATCGTTGGTCTCCTGCGCGCTGCCGGGAGGCGCCACCACGATGATCGGCATGTCGACGAGACCCACCACCGTGCGTGCGGCGTGAACGACCTGACGCCCGTCAAGAATGGGCAGCTTGAGGCCCACCACCAGTGCGTCGGGGGGATCCTGGGCCAGAATTCCCAGCGCCGCGGCTCCATCGTTCGCGATCTGGACCGCGAATCTTGCTTCGACCAGGATGTCGTTGAAGCGAATCCGGTCGGTCTTGTCGCCGATCGCCAGCAGCACACGCGACGGCTTGGGCACGCCATCAGCATCGAGCTCGGGGACGTATTCGGCGTTGACCCGCGGAGTGTTCGTGCGCGGCGTACGCCGGCGCTCGAACTCGGTGTAGGGAATCACTTCGTCGGCGGTCGTATCTCCTTCCGCGATGTGCCAGAGCCCGTCGTTGTCGAAGGTGTGCAGCGCGCCCGTACGAAGCGCCGCCGCGCGAATCTCGTCGGTCGATTTTCCCATCGTGATCATACCGCGGATCTCGGGAGTGATCTCCAGAAACTCGATCAGCGGCAGACGTCCGGTGTAACCCGTGAAGCCGCATTCGGCGCAGCCCGTTGCCTTCACGTGGCGCGCCTTGCTGAACAGTCGCTGCTGCGCGGCGCGGACCATCGGGTGCAGCTCTTCGATCGGCGCTTCGTAGCGACAGTGCGGACAGACCCGCCGCACCAGCCGCTGAGCGGTGACACCGATCAGGCCGGCCGCGACACGAAACGACTCGACGCCAATGTTCTCCAGTCGCGCGATCGCGCCGATGGCGTCGTTGGTGTGGAGCGTCGACAGTACCAGGTGTCCGGTCATCGCCGCCTGGAATGCGATGATCGCCGTCTCCTGGTCACGGATTTCTCCGACGAGCAGCACGTCCGGGTCCTGACGCAGTACGGATCTCAGCACGCCCGCGAAAGTAAGTCCCTGTCGCTCGTTCACCTGCACCTGATTGACGCCGCTCAGTCGATACTCGACCGGGTCTTCGACGGTCACGATGTTGACCGACTCGCCGCGCCGCGTATTCAGCGCGGCGTACAGCGTAGTGGTTTTGCCGGAACCGGTGGGACCCGTGACGAGAAGAATTCCCTGCTCGCGCATGAGGAGCGCCTGGAACCGCTCGAGCAGCTCCGGCATGAAGCCGAGTGTGGTCATGGAGACCTGGACCGACTTCTCGTTGAGGACGCGCATCACGACTTTCTCGCCGACGCGCGTCGGGAGCACCGAGACACGGAGCGCCACCTCTTCTCCACCCACGCGCACTTTCGCGCGTCCGTCCTGTGGCCGGAATCGCTCGGCGACGTCGAGGTCGGACATGATCTTGATGCGTGAGACGACCGGACCAACGCCGATGAACCGCGGCAGCACCATGATGTTCTTCAGCAGGCCGTCGATGCGGAATCTCACCAGCGTCGATGTCTCGTCGTGCTCGATGTGGATGTCCGAGGCGCGCAGCTTGATCGCGTTGCCGATGATGGCATCGACGAGCTTGATCACGGGCGCGTGGACGCGGGCCATCGCCGCTTCGTCCTGCTCCTGCTCCTTGATCTGCTCGACTCCGACGGCCTGATCCAGCTTTTCGATGAGCCCGTAGATCATCGCGTCGGGGCGCAGCGTCTCCGAGACCAGCTTTTCCAGTTGCCCGGGCGGGCAGAAGAGCGGAGTTACTTCACGGCTCGTGGCCCAGCTCACTCTCTGAATTGCTTCCTGGTCCAGGGGATTCGCCATGGCGAGGTGGACCATCCGGCTGTCGACTTTTACGGGGAGGACGTTGTTCTCGCGGCACAGTTTCTCGGGCAGAATCTGCATCGCGTTCTTGTCGATCTGGCCCGGATTGAGATCGACGTAGTCGATTCTAAAGGCTTCCTTGACCAGCTCTCCAATTTCCTTGAAGGAAAGCACATCTCCGTCGATGAGCGCTTGGGCGACGTACGGCTTCTCCTGAGCACGCCACCGCTTGATCAACTCCGGCGTGACGCCGGGCATGGTCCCTACAAGGGAGACCAGCCACTCGTCCTTGAAGCGATATTTTCGCTCGTTGGTCTGCGGGTCAGCAGGTATCGTCATGTCTTCCGGTGGGACTCGCTGGGCTCCTGCTGCTCTATAGGTGGCAGGCCGTCATAATTGACTGTTCTGCCCCCCCGAAGATAACACCCGTTTGTCGGAGTGGCGGGAGCGTGCCCGGCCGGCTCCGAGACCGCTGCGACCGGCGAAAAACGGCGTCGAACGTGGAAGAGAATAAGGGTGTCGTTTGCTAATCAGTAAACGTCCGTCTATACTCTACGACCCCCGCCCGTCCCAGGACGCGAACTGCTCATGCCCACTTAGGCGGGATCAGGGCGGGCTTGCTTGAGGACTTTAAATGCCTGCCACCTCCGTTGAGCGCTCCGAACACGCCAAGACCAATGAGTCGGCGCCGACCCAACTTGACGAGAGGCGAAGTCGGAACAGGTTGCTCCGGCTGCTGCCGACGTCCGAGTTCGAGACGGTTTTCGAGAGCAGCGAGTTCGTCACCGTAAAGAGCAAGGAATTGATCTGGGAGTCCGACGGTCCAATTACGCACGTGTACTTTCCTGAAGACGCCATTATCTCCCTGGTGACGCAGATGCAGGACGGTTCCGGCGTCGAGGCCATGACGATTGGAAACGATGGTTTTGCGGGGCTGCCGGTTTTTCACGGCGTGGACTCGACCCAGTGCCTGGCCTGTGGGCAGATAACCGGAAAAGTGCGACGCCTCGAAGCGAAGGATTTCAGAAAGGTCGTCGCGGAGTGTCCGGACCTTCAGCGTGTACTCCACCGCTATAGTCATCTCGTCTTCGAGATCGTTTCCCAGGCTGCGGCGTGCAATCGTCTGCACGTGATCGAGCAGCGGTGCGCGCGCTGGCTCCTCATGTCGGAGGACCGTGTCGGCCGTCCGAAATTCGACCTCACCCAGGAGTTCCTGGCCGAGATGCTGGGGGTCCGCCGTCCGGGCGTGACAGTGGCGATGGGAATTCTGGAAAAACATGGGCTCATCACCCACGGCCGCGGCAACATCACCGTCATCAATCGCGCTGGACTCGAACGAGCCGCCTGCGAATGCTATCGCAAGATCAAGTCGCGCCAGGATAAGCTTCTCAGCTAAGAATGCAGTTCCTGCCGGAGATCCGCTCGCGAGAAATGCCTCTATTTCCGCTCGCTGGCTCCTGACGAGCGCCGCTCGCGCGGACAACTGATGACAGGTAGCATCTAGCCATGGACGCACGCGAACCGATCAGACTCGCCACGCGCGACATAGTTCGCGCTCTCGCGCTCATCTTTGCCTTCTACGTCGGCATCAAGCTGTTATGGATCGCGCACCCCGTAATCTTTCTTTTTTTTCTTGGCGTTCTGTTCGGGCTTCCGTTGGCCCAGGGGGCAGACTGGCTGGAAAAGCGAAGAATTCCGCGCGGGCTGGGCGTCGCGATAATTCTTACCGTTTTTCTTGGGCTCCTGATCGGCGGTGCCGTGGGGATGGCGCCCATCCTCCGCAGCCAGAATCACGAGCTCCAGCAGCGCCTGCCCGAGGCCATGGACAAGATCGACAACTGGCTCGGCCGCCGCGCCAACGGCGTTCTCGGTAGTCTGTTCACGACGGAGAGCGCGGCCGACACGGTTAAGACCGCGGTCGGACGCTCTGTGACGGCGGTGCCCGACGCGCGCTCGGACAGCGCCAAAAACGGAACAGATTTGTCCGCCGCTTCCGGCGGCACCCTCGACACGATGGCCGGGCGACCGCTTTCACACAGCGATACGGTGGCTGCGGGGGGAGACTTGCGACGCGAGATCACGCGGCAATTCCGGGGCGCGCAGCATTCGTTCCTGCGCGTGCTGACATCGACATTCGCCGTGTCGGGTGCTTTCATGCTCGTATTGTTCATAGCGGCCTACATCGGCGCCGATCCCGCTCTCTATCATGGCGGAATCCTGGAGCTCGTGCCGCCCGCGGAAAGACCGCGAGCCGCGGTGACTTTGACGCGTCTCGCTTCAACGTTACGGCGCTGGCTCGTCACTCAGCTCATTGCCATGGTAGTCATCGGCGCAGTCACGACGCTTTTTCTTCTCGTGCTGCACGTTAAAGCGGCATTGCCGCTCGGCATCCTGGCGGGGATTGCCAAGTTCATTCCGATCGTCGGGTCGATTTTCGCAGCGATACCAGCGATGGCGATGGCGTTCATCGATTCGCCGCACAAAGCGCTGGTGGTGATGATAGGCTATCTCGTCATCCAGTTCATCGAGAATCACTTGCTGGTGCCTGTGCTCATGAAACACGGCGTGAACATTCCGCCCGCGATGACGCTGGGGATCCAGGCTCTAATGTCGGTGATGTTCGGATTTCTCGGATTACTGGTCGCGGTTCCTTTGCTGGCGGCGCTGCTCACCATCGTCCGGACAATGAACGCGAAAGACATGAGGGCAATGTCGGCGGAAGCGGACGCGGAGGTTGAAAGTCGCGCGGCCGTTGGAAGTACATGACCGTCCCGACGTAGTGAACTGCTCTCTATATTCCAAGCTCTGGAACCTCTCGCCCGTTCGGTTGCCGTTGTCAGAAGTGCCATTTTTCCATCTATGGGGTAATAACCCCGTCACGGCGCGGAAATGTCCCTCAAGGAGTACTCATGATTCGTTTTGCCGGTCGGTGTGCAGTCATAGCCGCCTGTGTAGTCGGTCCCGCTGTCGGTGCCCAGGTTCCGTGGCGCCAGGTCTACCACGACTCCGACGTCACCGTGATCTTCGACACCGCGAGCGTTACCCAGCAGTCTTCCGGAGTCTGGAATACCGTCACGAGTTGGGACTATACCCGGCCGCGCATTCTCGAGAACAAGAAACAGTACACGCGGCTCGTCGAAAGAGCGTACGTTCGATGCTCGCCGGTGAGAATCAAGCGGGTGCGTAGCACGGTCTACGCTCCCAACAACCTCCTCGTGCGCGACGAAGGCGAGGTGGATGCTCGCGACCAGGTGCACATGGTTTGGGACCGCCCGAAGGCGGGCACGGCGGGGCGTAGTGCCTGGGACACGGTTTGCGGTATCCTCACCCGGAATGCCGGGGTAAAAGCGATGACTCCTGCGAGCGTGCAGGCCGCGAGCAAAGCGGCTGCCAAGTCGACGACGACCAGGAAAAAGGCAGCAAAAAAACGCTAAGAATTCTTAGCAAAAAAAAAGGCGCGGAAGAATCCGCGCCTTTTTTTGTTGGTTCGTTTAGCGTCGTGCGTTTGGATCGCCTATCCCCCCGCTGCTCGATCCACTCGATCCACTCGATCCAGTGGACCCGCTGCCCGTTCCACTACCCGTCGACCCGCGTGAGCCCGTGCCCGTCGACGTGCCGCCAGCTCCCGACGCCGCGCGCGAATTCAGGTCCATCCGCTCGCCCGCGCCAATTCCCGACGCGACTGGTCTACCCGTCGTCGCGCTCGTATTGAATGTCTCGCGCCGAACTTCCTTTCCGCCCCTCGCCAGTCCGAGAAGTCCCAGCAGCCCAAGAATGCCCCATGGAAATCCGCGACGACCGCTGTCGGTTGTCGTTGTGTTGTCCGTGGGAGCGAGAGCGGTGTTGTCGACCGAACCCGTCGTTGTCGTCCCGGCGTCCGGCGTAACCGTTGCCGCGGCTCCTGGCTGCGTCCCTAGCGTAGTCGTGCCCGCAGCATTAGTCGTGGTTTGCGCGGTTGCTGGATTTGCAGCTGAGCCGGTCGTGGTGCCTGTCGTCGTCTGCGTATTCTGGCCGTAACCGGTGGCGGCGAACAGGCACATTGATGCCCCCAGCACAGCCGTAGCCAGTCGAAAGTATGCTTTGTCCATGAGTCACCTCTGATAGTGTTGTGGTGTGCGGTTAGGCCTGTGGCACGTCCCACGCCAGCGCGCAAATCAGGGCCATAATTGACCGCGTTTTCATGCCAAAAACGGTCAAAAAACCTTCCGTTTTTTTACCCGTTTTTCGGCGGTTTTGGTACCCCCTTTGCTCTATGTGATGGCAGTTCAACAGGGGAGCAAAATGAGGTTACTCGAATCCAAACCAGACAAAAAACAGCGATCCGCGGGCGGGACCGTTTTCAGCATAATATTGCACTCCGTCATTCTTTTCCTGGCGATTTTCGCCACCGCCCGAGCGGGCGTAAGGAAGGCCGATAAGCCGCGGGAAGAGAAGGTCAACTTTGTGGCGGTCAAGAAGGAAGAGCCGCCGCCGCCCGAGAAGAAGCCCGAGCCTCCCAAGGTCAAGGAACAACCGAAACCGAAGGCGCCGACTCCCAAGGTCGTGAACCTGCCAAGGCTGCCAAAGGAAGTCCCAGTGGCGCCTCCCAAGGGGTTCAAGGTCCTGCCTCCGCCGGTGAACATTCCGACGAACCTGCCGACGATCGACCTGTCCAAGGCGATCACGAACGAGAACGACTTCAGCGGCAAGGGCGTCGCTGGTGGCTCGGATAAGGGCGTGAAGGGCGGCACCGGGAAAGAAGGTGATACCGGAAAGTCAGCCGGCATCCACGAAGAGCACGCTGGCCCCTACATGGAGTTCCAGGTCGAGAAGCCGGTCGAGAAGATCGGCGGCGAGGCCCCTGAGTACCCGGCATCCCTGAGGGAATCGGGCGTCGAGGGCCAGGTTCTCGCACAGTTCGTCGTCGGTGAGAATGGCCGCTACGAAGCGGGCACGCTCAAGATCCTCAACTCGAGCAACCCGGCGTTTACGTCCGCCGTGAAAGATGCGCTCCCCCGTATGAAATTCTCGGCGGCGCAGATCGGGGGCAGAAAAGTCGCCCAGCTCGTCCAGATGCCGTTTCAGTTCCACCTGAACAGATAAACGAGCGACCGGTCCGACATCAGCCGCGGGGGATTCTCCTCCGCGGCTTTTGTTGTCTGGCGACAAGCTAGGACCTATTCTGTGCGGATTCCCTCCATACCCACGGTGCTCCGAGTTTTCTCGAATCGGCAGCGAAGACGCGGTGTAGGATTGCCGAAGTGAATAGATTGGTGCGCAAATGATTACCCCAAGGCGACGTCTCCTCGTCGCAATGCTGGCGCTCGTCGCGTTCGCTCCGGCGGCGCACGCGCAAACCCGTCGCCAGAGTCCATCGACAAATCGGCCCAAGCAGACGAAGCCTCCGGAGATTCCGCCCGCGGTTGTGGTGCTTCCTGTCGATACCACCGATGGCGACTCGACACGCATCATCGTGCAACGCGACCTCGACTACGGGGACCGCATCCAGACTCTGCTGCTCGACGATGTCACGCTGGCTGAAGTTTGGCGGCCCGCTGCACGACGCATCAACTTCGAGCCGTTGGCGCAGACCAGGGCGTCTTTCGTCATTCGGATTCGCAATACGATTTCCGGTCTGCACGTGGAAGTGTTTGACGCCCCGAAAGGTAATCTGCGGCAGGAAGGCTACTTCCGATTGCCGCGCCTTCCGGCCAGAAAGCTGCCGGCGGTGCGAGATTCGCTGGCGCGCGCTCTCTCAGCCAGAGCCGATGAAACGCTCGACATACTGCGCGCGGATTCGGCTACTCGCGACAGTCTCGCGGAAGTCGCCGCTCGCAAGGTCCCGCTCGTTCATCCGGGGCAGCGAACGGCCGCGCGCCGGGCGGCAGCGCAGCGCGATTCCATCCTCCGGGAGATCGACCTGCGCGAGACCACCCTGCGCGCTGCTGCGGCTCAGGATTCCGCCCGATCCGATTCGGTGCTGGCCCGCGTCTCTTTCCGTGACTCGGTTCTGCGCGACTCAGTCTCGCGGGAGCGGCGTCTGGGAATTCACACGGTAAGCGACGAGATCGAGCGCTGGATCACAGGAACTCGTGGGGTGGCGGCTTCGCGTATCGCGTTCGTCGATGGGCCGCATCTGAAAATCATCGACAGCGATGGCGCCAATGAGCGAACAATCCCCACCGTCGGCGCCGCGCTGTCGCCGGCGTGGCACCCATCCGGGAGGTGGATCGTTTATGTAGACGCGGACGATCGCGGCACGCGCATCGCGCAAGTCGACCTGCGGACGATGCGTCCGCGTCTGTTGTCCGCTTCCAGCAGGGGCCTCAACATCACGCCCGTGTACACCAAGGACGGCAAGAGCATCGTCTGGGCGAGCGGCGGAGATTCGCCGGCAGAACTGATGCTTGCGAGCGCTTCTGGCGACGACAGCGCGTCGAGACCATTCGTGGGACGGAGCGGATTCGAGACGACGTCGCCCAGCTTCAGTCCGGATGGAAAACAGCTTGCTTTCGTATCCCCGCGTCCCCTCACTCCGCAGCTCTACACGATGAATGTGAATGGAACCGGGCTGCGTCTTCTGACACCGGTCGTGCCGGGACATCGGAGCTACCGCACCAGCGCGGACTGGTCGCCCAGCGGGGAAGAGATCGCGTTCCAGCAGCAGTCAGGTGACTTTCAGGTCTGGACGATCAACGTCAAGGATCGGGTGATGAAGCAGCTCACCACCGAGGGAGAAAATGAGGATCCCTCCTGGGCGCCGGACGGTCGGCATCTCTCGATCACTCGCCGGCTCGGACCGATCGGCGCGCCGAGGAGCATCTGGATTCTGGATGAGCGCACGGGACGGTTGCGTCAGCTGACGCAATCCGGCGACGCGCGTCTCTCCGACTGGTCGCCGGCCCTCAAGCCGAATTTCTAGACGCACGCTGCCTGCGTCCGCCTTGTTGGGTTTGAGATCTCTTCCCCGGTCAGGCTGGAGGGTATCGGCTTCGGCGGCGCTCTCGCTTACACGCTGCGAGCCTCGTCAGCCCACTCGCGACTTGCGTCTGCGAGTGGGCACCCAGCCGAGTCTCTTGCTACGCGAGGACGCCGCCTGCGCCGACACCCTCCAGCCTTCCCTGTAACGATCGCAGCAACCTTGCGGCCGCAGGCCGCATCGTCCGCGCATTTCCACCTGACCGCGCGGCGCCCGGCAAGTCGCGCCGGGATTGCGTGCGGACGCAGGCCGAAAATGCGGTCTAAGTAAAGAGTGCCAGCTTGGGAGGGCGGTGGGTGTGTCCTCCTAGCCGACGTCCTCGCGTAGCAAGAGACTCTGGCTGGGTGCCCGCGAAGGAGCGCCAGCGACGAGCGGGCTGACAGAGGCTCGCAGCGTGTAAGCGAGAGCGGCGGCGTAGGGGACACACCCGCCGACCGACCGCGCAAAGATCCCGACAAAAAAAGACCGTGGCGCGAGAATGGCGTTAGCTGCAGTCCATGGATGCGATCAAGAAAATGGCGCCAATCGACGCCGAGTCGGGTGATTTCAACGTGATCATAGAGACGCCCAAGGGCAGTCGAAACAAGTTCAACTACGACCCGGACATTGGTCTCTTCAGCCTCAAGGCGGTATTGCCTGCCGGGGCGGTCTTTCCCTTTGACTTCGGATTTATTCCTGGAACACTAGGCGAAGATGGGGATCCCCTGGACGTGCTGGTGCTGATGGATGAGCCGGCATTCCCGGGCTGTCACATAACCGCGCGACTGATTGGCGCCATCGAAGCCGATCAGACCGAAAAAGATGGTGAGGTGCAACGCAACGATCGCCTCATCGGCGTATCTGCCGACGCGAAGCTTTACAGGCAGGTGAAGACGCTGGGCGATGTGGATGAGGCGCTTATAGAACAGATCGAGCATTTCTTCATTTCGTACAACATGGAGAAGGGCAAGCGCTTCGATCCGCGCGAGCGCGTAGGCCCAAGAAAGGCCGCGAAGCTCGTCGAGAATGGCCAGAAAAAAAGCAGTCGGGCAAGACGCGCCAGCAAAAGAAGGAGTGCCAGTCGTTAGAAACGCGGCTGGCAGGGCCTCGCGGTCTATTCGCCCACTACAGTAGGTGCGGCCAGCTCGCGGTCCTTGACCGCGCTGTCCTTGCGCAGGACTTTTCGGACGAAGTCCGGCCACCAGTTGTACTGCCTCTCGCGCGGCTTGTATTGATCGAGTGCCTTCCAGGTGCGGTCGTGGATTTCCTGACCACGTCTCGCGGCCTCCGCAGGAGAGATGCCTTCGCGCTTCAGCAATCGTCTACCAATGTGCGCGTGCAGCACTTCATCCGCCCAATCGTAGTCGTGGAAGTGGGCCGAGAGAGCGTCGCCGGCAGCAACGGCGGTCTCGTACTCGAATCGCTTTCCGGTATCGCTCGGCATGAGCGACTGTTCTATCGCATAGAGCAGAATCTGTCGCTCCTGGGGCTCGGCGTGTTGGTTCAGTCTCAGTGAAAATCCGACGTTGAGCGGGATCGATTTCCAGTCGACTCCGCGCTCCTCGAAGGCCACCGTGCCGAGCATTGCGTGGCGCGCTTCATCCCAGAGTTGGCGAGCGTAATCCAGATAAAATTCCCACGGCTGCCCGGTTCGTTCGACGAGAAACGAAGCCATCATCTCCGGCACGTCCATCTCCAGCGTTCTTTTGCACAGCAGCGCGAGGTTGCGCTCGTCGGCGGGGACATCCGGTGCGTTGTAGACGACGTGCGGCGGGAACTCGAAGTTGTACGACCCGCTGAAGCGATGGTCCCGTTTCGGCTCGAGGTCGGCAACGAATGCGTTGCGGGAACGCGGCTCGGGCAGCGGCGCGATCATATCCCTGATTCTCGAGCCTGATTGTTCATCACCTTCCCCCAAGCTGAATCCAGCGTTTCCCGCGATTCCGCCTGCTGCTGCCAGATAGGCTTCGAGATGCTCGATCCAGGCGTCAGCGCGGCGTTTCGCTTCGCCGGTCGCGGTAAAGTCTGACAGCGAGGCACGGCCCCACTCGATTGCTTCCGAGATTTCGAGAATCGCGAATCGAATGAACCGTCGCGTTGGGTGATCTACCAGGGGATTGGTGTGGCGGGAGTGGTCTGCGTACGCGAGTCGCAGTGCCGGAAGAGCAACTGCGTAGATTCCAGCGACGAGCTCAACGCTGTCCCCCGCGCGCAATACCTCCTCGAGAAAAGCATCGAGCGTCGGATCGGGCGATTCGGCGAGTGGCGGGGCCGGATGCCGCATTTCCGACACGCGCTGCCGCAGCCACTCTGCGTGCTCAGCGCAGTACCACTGGTGGAGTGCAAGCGCGCACTTGAGCTCCCACTCCGGCGTCCGCGGCAAATGAGCGAGCATGGTATGCATCAATCGCCGCTCGGCCCAGCTTATTCGTCGCAGTCGTTCCACGTTCTCGGAGACGGAGTAGCCGATCTGAGCGGCTTGTCGATAGGTCGCGACGCCTGCAAGCTCGGGCCCGTAACTTTGGCTTGGCATGAGACTGGTGGTTGGAGTAACGCGGAAGACCGTGGCGCGTATATAATACGTTAGCACCATCCACCGATCCGCAGAGGGCGTATGAGCACTGCGATTGCCCCGAAATCCTCGACCCGCTACGACGCGACGACGTCGACGGTTGCGCCACTGACCCACACTCGCGAGCGGTTACTCTCGCTCGATGTGTTCCGCGGCATTACCATCGCCGGGATGCTGCTGGTGAACGATCCTGGCAGCTGGGCGGCAATTTTTCCACCGCTCGAGCACGCTGAATGGAACGGCTGGACTCCAACGGATCTCATCTTTCCGTTTTTTCTTTTCATCGTCGGCATCACGACACACCTCTCGCTGTCTAGCCGGCGCGCTCGCGGAGACGACGAGTCTGCGATCGTAAAACAGATCCTTCGCCGCGGCATCATCATCTACCTGCTTGGCTTCGCGATGGCGATGTTCCCGTTTTATCAGTGGGGGACGATCGACTCGCTGCCTCACGCCACGGCCTGGGATCGAATCATTTACCGAATCGAGCACGTGCGCATCCTCGGCGTGCTACCGCGAATAGGCATTGCCTACATCTTCGCCGCGCTGCTGACTCTCAGGACCAATCTGAGGCAGCAGATCATGATCGTCGCAGCGCTACTGTTCGGGTACTGGTTCGTGATGACCCTCATACCGGTCCCGGGAGAAGGCACGATCGGCGCGCTGCTTCTCCATACAAAAGATCGGAATCTCGCCGCGTATCTCGACCGCGCGATTCTTGGCACCAACCACACCTGGACAGGTAGCGTGACATTCGATCCCGAGGGTCCGCTGTCCACCATTCCCGCAATTGCCACTGCGATCCTGGGGGTCATCACCGGGCGCTGGATCGCGCAGCGGGAGAGAGGGATTCTCGAGCGCATGGCCGGACTTTTTGCCGCGGGCTCGATCGGGATGATGCTTGGTTTAATGTGGAACTGGTCGTTCCCAATCAACAAGAGTCTCTGGACGAGCTCCTACGTCGTTTTCACTGCGGGGATGGCCTGTGTCGCGCTGGCGACCATCATGTGGATCGTCGATTACCAGAAGGTCAACTGGTGGACCAAGCCGTTGGTGATCTTCGGTGTCAACCCCATCGTCGCGTTCGTGGGGTCAGGAGTACTCGCGCGTCTGATCTATACGCTCTGGCATGTCACCTACAACGGGAGATCGGTTTCGCTGGTCGAAGCGATTTACCAATCGGTGTTTCTCCCGTGGCTGCCACCGCGAGTCGCGTCGCTGGCGTTCGCCATCTCCTTCGTGTTGCTGTGGTACGGGATACTGACCGTCCTTTATCGTCGGAACATCGTTCTTAAGGTCTAAGGTCTCGGGTGAAAGCCCGTCGGGGACATGCCCGCCTGCTACCCGCTACGCGCTGATAGCCGACCGCTTTCAGGTCACGACCGAGGGACAGTTCCTTTTCCTGAGACGCGCGCATGTCCGTCCCTCGGCTTTAGCGGGAAGCGCTTAGCTAAGAGCGGGGAAGCGGGCAGCGTATGGTTCCTGGTTACGCGCAAGCTCTTGGGTTGGACCTAGCCAGACCGTAAGTTTTCAGACATGGCAACATCGAAGGAGCGCGTCCCAGTCGTCATCGTCGACTACGATGAGATCGCCAAGACGATCGCGACGCGCATCAGCGAAATAATCAGGGAAAGACGCGCCGAGGGCACGCACGCCGTCCTGGGTCTCGCCACCGGAAGCACCCCAATCGGGATCTACCGCGAGCTTATCAAAATGCACCGCGAAGAAGGTCTCGACTTCTCCGACGTTGTCACCTTCAATCTCGACGAGTACTACCCGATGCATCCGGATAGCATCCACAGCTATCACCGGTACATGCGAGAGAACCTGTTCAACCACATCAACGTGAAGCCTGAGAACATCCACATACCCCGAGGGGATGTTCCACGCGACGACGTCGATGTCGAGTGTGAGCGGTACGAGGAAGAGATCAAGGAGGCCGGCGGGATCGACCTTCAGATCCTGGGAATCGGCAAGACGGGTCACATCGGCTTCAACGAGCCGGGATCCGGCGTCGACTCGCGCACCCGCCGCATCTCTCTCGACACCGTCACGCGGCGCGACGCGGCGGGCGATTTCTTTGGCGAGGATAACGTTCCGACCGAAGCTCTTACGATGGGAGTGGCGACCATCATGGATGCGCGGGAGATCGCGCTCATCGCTACGGGAGAGCACAAGGCGGCGATTATCCAGCGCGCGGTCGAGGGCGAGCCCGACGCCGATGTCGCCGCGACATATCTGCAGCAGCATCCGAATGCCGTGTTCTACGTCGACTTTGCCTCGGCAGCGGACCTCACGCGCATTCGCACGCCGTGGGTGGTTGGCGAGGTGAAGTGGACGCGTGAGAGAGAAATCGACGCCGTCATCTGGCTGAGCGAGACGACCGGCAAGTCGGTGCTCAAGCTCGACGAAAGCGATTACCGCGAGCATCACTTGAGTCCGCTCCTCGCCCGGTACGGAAAAGCGGGTCCGCTCAACGGGGCGGTCTTCAACGCGCTGATAGCAAAAATCCGCGGGCGGAGCAAGCTGCCCGCCGGCAAGCGCGTGATCGTGTTCTCGCCGCATCCGGATGACGATGTGATCTCCATGGGCGGCATGCTCAACAAGCTGCATCAGAACAAGAACGACATCATCGTCGCCTATCAGACCTCGGGAAACATCGCCGTCTTCGATCACGAGGTACGTCGCTATGCCGATTTCCTGCGCCGGTTCGGGAGCGACTTCGACATCAACGACTCAGCGGCGGGTGCGCTGATCGACGAGGTCGAGGAGTTCCTGCAGTCGAAGAAAGTCGGCGAGATCGATGCGTTTCCGGTGCAGGTGATGAAGCGTGCGATTCGCGAGGCAGAAGCGGTGTCGGGAATCGAAACGTTCGGCATGCGCAGGGAGCAGGCGCGTTTTCTGAATCTGCCGTTCTACCAGACCGGGAAGGTGAAGAAGGATCCGATTGGTCCCGAGGACGTGCGGCGCGTGCTCGTATTACTGGAAGAGCACAAGCCCGAGCTGGTGTTCGTCGCCGGCGATCTCTCCGATCCGCACGGCACTCACCGCATGTGTCTCGAGGCGATTCAGGGCGCGCTGGCGCAGTATTCAGGGCCGGCGCCGGAGATGTGGTATTACCGCGGCGCGTGGCAGGAGTGGGAAATCTCCGAGGCGGACGTGCTCGTGCCGTTGTCGGAAGATGAACTGCGGGCGAAGATCCTTGCGATCTTCAAGCACCAGAGCCAGAAGGACCGCGCTCCGTTCCCGGGTCAGGACGATCGGGAATTCTGGCAGCGCGTCGAGGAACGGAACCGCAGCACCGCTCAGCGAGTCGATCGTCTTGGACTGCCCGAGTATTTCGCCATGGAGGCGTACGTGGTGCGTCGCGCGGGCGCGCCGGTGGAATCCGAGATTGGGCCGACCAGTGCGCTCGCGGAGAAGGACAC
>JBHEME010000032.1:0-18863 GCA_046262755.1 Gemmatimonadaceae bacterium
CTCCTCAGCCGACCGGGTCGAGATAATCTTCCACTTCCGCCGAGGGAAAGCCGCCCGCACCATAGACCGGGGTCGCTCACGCTCGAGGTGAACGACAAGACAAGGCAGATTCGAGCCGTTGTTCACACGCCTGCCTCGACCGAATCGAGGTCCGGCTTCCCCTCGATGAATTGCCTGACCACGGGATCGTGTGTGTGCTGGATCTCGTCGACCGTCCCGACCTGGCGGCACTTGCCCTCGTACAGCATGGCGATGCGCGAGCCGACGGTGTAGGCGCTGCGCATGTCGTGGGTGATGACGATGCTCGTGACACCAAGTTTTTCGCGCATGCGGATCATGAGCTGATCGATGATGGCGCTCGTCACAGGATCGAGCCCCGTAGTTGGCTCGTCGTAGAGGATGTACTTGGGTTGACGAGCAATCGCCCTCGCGATTCCCACTCGCTTGCGCATGCCGCCCGAGAGCTCGGCGGGAAATTTCGATTCGACTCCCGGGAGGTCGACGAGCTCGAGGGCTTCGCCAACCCGCGTCTTGATCTCGCGCTCGGTGTGCCCGCCTTCCTTGCGGAGCCCCATTGCTACGTTCTCGCCGATGTTGAGGGAGTCGAAGAGCGCAGCGAATTGAAAGACGTAGCCGATGTGTGAGCGGAGCGCATACAACTCGTCACGGTGGAGGAGCGGGACCTCCTGGTTGTCGACGAAGACCGTGCCCCGATCTGGCTCCAGCAGCCCGACGATGTGCTTGATGGCCACCGATTTCCCCGTCCCCGAGTAGCCGATGATGACCATGGTCTCGCCCTCCGCCACGTCGAGCGAAAACCCCTCGAGAACCTTCTTTGGGCCGAACGCTTTGTGGACGTCGATGAGCTTGATCATGTCACAAAGATGGAGGGCGCGGGGGTATAGGGAAGAGGTGAACTCGGGGAGTTGTAACTGAACCGATGCGAGCTACCAGAGGCACAGAAGTCAGTTTTGAGTTAACGACGTCGGGACTCGATAGTTGGCGATGAGAGCAAAGGCGACTGATTCAGTCCCTAAAGCGCCACCGAGGCAAGTCAAGAGCGCCGTTACTGAAAGTCTGACATCTACGCCACTGAAAACTCTCGCCTGTTCAGTTCGACAAAAAAAGGGACGAGCATCGCTCGTCCCTTTCCTTTGCTGTCCCGGAACTACGCCGCGAAAGATCCCAACGCGCGGCCAACATCTCCTTCGCGCAGCCGCTTCAGCGCACGGTCCCGAAGCTGACGAACCCGCTCGCGCGTGACGCCGAGCAGTGAGCCGATTTCTTCGAGCGTGTGCTCGCGTCCACCTTCGAGACCGAAGTAAAGTCGCAGCACCTTGGCGTCGCGCGGAGGCAGTGTCGATAGTGCTGTCTCGATCTCGTCGTTGAGGAAGCGATTCATTGCTTCCTCTTCGGTATCCGGCATTTCGTCGGCAACGAAGCGTTCAATCAGCGACCGATCGCCTTCCGGATCCATTGGCGCATCGAGCCGCACGTCGCCGGTG
Source organism: Gemmatimonadaceae bacterium (assembly GCA_046262755.1). Lineage (GTDB taxonomy): Bacteria > Gemmatimonadota > Gemmatimonadetes > Gemmatimonadales > Gemmatimonadaceae > UBA4720. The sequence continues at coordinate 1,506 of JBHEME010000032.1, forward strand.
TTGAGAGCGGCGAGTGACTGCACTACGTCGACCGACAGACCCGTAAGTTGAGACAGCTCCTCGGGAGTCGGCTCGCGACGCATCTTCTGACGCAGGATTTCCGACGCCTTGATGATGCGCGAGAGATCCGCAGTGCGGTTGAGCGGAACGCGAACAGTTCTTCCCTGACGCGCGAGCGACGACAGAATCGCCTGGCGAATCCACCATACGGCGTAGGAGATGAACTTGACGCCCTGGTCGGGATCGAACTTCCGGGCAGCCGTTAGCAAACCGACGTTGCCTTCACCGATCAGATCGATGAGCGGCATGCCGCGGTTCTGGTATTTCTTTGCAACAGAGATCACGAAGCGCAGGTTGCGCTGCACGAGCTCCTGGAGAGCGTCTGGATCACCCGCACGAATCCTACGGGCGACATCGATCTCCTCGGTACCTTTGAGCAGCGGATAAGTGCTGACCTCGTACAGGTACTGATCGAGAATGTCCCTCTCGGGCTCGTTGGGAGCGATTCCCGCGACGGCCGTCTTACGGGCGCGACGCTTTACTTCAGCCATTGGTACTCACCTCAGGGGGTACTACTGTGAAAGCCTATTCGAATGCGGCCGGTACGGGCCAGCACTGCGAGCGATTATTGTCGTTCCGACAACCTGAGAGCGCGACAGCGAATGCACCGGCGAGTCATCGAAATTTTCAGGTTGTAGAAGCGCTGCAAGATACTGGCCGCGGCGGATTTAGCTAGTGCGTTTTTCTTGACTTCGATACTACCCTTGGATATCCTTCGCGGTTCCTGCCGCGCGTTTTTGTGAGCAGGGCTGCCGGGGGTGTAGCTCAGTTGGGAGAGCGCTTGAATGGCATTCAAGAGGTCAGGGGTTCGATTCCCCTCACCTCCATGGCCGTGGGACGCCAGAACGTGTGTTTGTTCGCGGGAATAGCTCAGTTGGTAGAGCACAACCTTGCCAAGGTTGGGGTCGCGGGTTCGAGTCCCGTTTCCCGCTCTCTGGTGCGAAGAGGGGCGGTTAGCTCAGTTGGTTAGAGCGCCACGTTGACATCGTGGAGGTCACAAGTTCGAGTCTTGTACCGCCCATACGTGATGCTTAGAAGTAAATACCATTTAGTCCGCAGTGAGCGCCCGTAGCTCAATTGGATAGAGCATCTGACTACGGATCAGAAGGTTGGGAGTTCGAGTCTCTCCGGGCGCGTGAGCCCCGGACACCAAAGGTGTCCGGGGCTTTTTCTCGCCGGTTTCGCTAGTCGCACCTCACTCGGAAGTTGTCCACGAATGTCGTCAGCTCACCGTTCGCATTGATCGTGTAATGAATCAACATCGTCAGTACTTCATCGGGCGCGGTCCCCTGGCCGATGAGTTTGAAACTCGTCTCCCGCGTCACTTCGAATCCGAGCTGCGGACCCGGAACGTTGAAGTTCACGACAGAGATCTGGTTGGCAACGTACTTCGCGCCCGTAATCGCCGAGGTGCCCTGAAGTCCGGTGTAATCCATGTGATCATTGACGTGAAAGCCGCCAGCGCGGTCGGATGTGATGGTGAGTATGCGATGGAACGTCCCCGTCACAGCAATGTCCTCTCCGCCACAATCGGACAGCGCCGTACCAACCACATCGAATCTGCGATTGATCACCAGCGCCAGATTGGGATCTCCGGCGCGTGGTCCGGTCACGTTGGCGGGCGTTTTGTCGCAGGCCGCGAGGGCGATTACTGCGGGGAGAAGAAGGTCTAGCTTGCGCATTTGGTGTTCTCCTGAGGAGGGTGAGTGGTAACAGGGCAAGCTCGGTTCTCCCCAAGGCTGGTGATATACGTAGACCGACGTAGCTAACCGACGTAGCTGCCTCGTATCTCCCATCGGTTTCGCCCCTCATATATTCTTCTGATCATTCTTCCCCGCTGCCGGCCGCCGGCACCCACCGCTCTTCAATCGGTCAGATCTAATGAACAAGTCGATCGCTCTCTCAGGCCTCGTCATTTTCGCCGCGTGCACTCAGACTCCTGCGCCGAGCACTTCACCTTCTCCCCAACGCGCGGCGGCGCAGGGTGGAGACAGCACTCGCGGCGATAGCGCCCGAGGGGCGGCTGGACAACCGCGGCCTTACAACAGGGTGATCACTCGCGATGCCAGGACTCGGCGAGGCATGTTCGCGGTGCATCGCGTGAACGAGAAGCTTTACTTCGAGATACCGAGAAAAGAGCTGAATAAGGACATGCTCCTCGTCGGCCGATTTACCCGAGCCGCGGCAACCAATCCGCGGTTACCGGGCGGGCAATTCGGCAACTACGGTGGCGATCAGTTCGCCGAGCGTACCTTGCGGTGGGACAGGAGCGGTAATCGGGTCATTCTTCGCTCGCCGTCATTCGCCATTACAGCCGACACCGCCACACCCGTGTATCGCGCCGTGCAAGCGTCGAATTATCCACCAGTAGTGGCTGTCTTCAATGTCGAAGCCTACGGACCTGACAGCGCCGCGGTCATTGATGTCACGAGACTCTATACCACCAGCGTTCCGGAATTCGTGGCGATTCGCGGCTCACTCGACGACCGGCGGTCGTACATCGAGAATGCACTCGCCTTCCCGGATAACGTGGAAGTAGAGGCGACCCAGACGGGTACACCTTCACCCGCTGGCGGCGGAGGTGGAGGAGGCGGTGGTGGCGGTCAGAACACGGGACCTACGCCGGCACAGAGCGTCCTTGCGCATTGGAGTCTCGTGCGTCTTCCCGAAAATCCTATGGTGCCGCGGCGATGGGACGAGCGTGTCGGATTCTTCTCGATAACGCAGGTGGACTTCGGGACACCGGAGCAACGATCGGCGGATCGCTCCTACATCACGCGCTATCGACTGGAGAAAAAGGATCCCAACGCCGAGCTGTCGGAGCCCGTCAAGCCGATCGTGTATTACGTCGATCCGGCGACTCCCGAGCAGTGGAAGCCGTGGGTAAGAAAAGCCATCCTCGACTGGCAGCCGGCATTCGAGGCCGCCGGATTCAAAAACGCGATCGTCGCTGCGGATCCACCCGCGAACGATCCGGATTGGTCTCCCGAGGATGTACGGCACACCGTGATCCGTTGGCTGCCGTCAACAGTTGAGAACGCTGTGGGACCCCACGTCCATGATCCGCGCACCGGAGAAATCCTCAACGGATCGGTGCGGATGTTCCATAACGTCCTCAACCTGCAGCGCGACTGGTATTTCACGCAGGCTTCTGTCCTCGATCCGCGCGCCCGCACAATTCCCTTTCCCGATTCGCTGATGGGAAGACTTCTGGAGTTCGTGGTCGCCCACGAGATCGGCCACACCCTGGGACTTCGTCACGACCAGATCGGAAGCTCCACGTATCCGGCTGACAGCGTGCGCAGCGCCAGTTGGGTACGCCGGATGGGACACTCACCGTCGATCATGGACTACTCACGATTCAATTACGTCGCGCAGCCCGAGGACAACATCGCGCTCGAAGACATTGTCCCGCGAATTGGTCCCTACGACAAGTTCGCCATCATGTGGGGCTACAAGCCGATTCCCGAGGCGCGAACACCCGACCAGGAGCGTCCCATTCTCGACCAATGGGCACGAATGCAGGACACCATTCCCTGGTACCGTTTTTCGGAGAACAACGAGGCCGGCGGATTCGGCACGCTCAACGAGGCGGTCGGTGATGCCGATCCAGTGAAATCGACGACACTCGGATTCCGCAACTTGAAGCGCGTCGTCACGTACATCTCGGCGGCCGCAACGAGACCGGGCGAGGACAACGACGACCTGCGCGAACTGTATGATCGGACCGTTGGACAGTGGGCGACGGAAGCAAACCACGTCACCACGATCATCGGCGGCGAACAGGTACAGTACAAATCGGGCAGTCAGCCCGGTGCCGTGTACACTCCCGTGTCGCGGGCGCGACAACAGGAGGCGATGCGTTTCATCAGCGAGAACGTGTTCCAGACCCCGACTTATCTGATCCAGCCCGCAATCGCACGCCGGATCGAAGCCGCGGGGATGATTACGAGAATAAGCAACGCCCAGGGCCGCGTGCTCAACAGCTTGTTCAACGATGGTCGGCTCAACCGATTGCTCGAGAACGAGGCGCTCGCGTCGTCGCGAGGCGACGCCTACTCGCTGGCGTCGATGCTCGACGATTTGCGACGCGGAGTCTGGACCGAGCTGGCCAACTCACGAGTGACCATCGATCCTTATCGCCGGACGTTGCAGAACGAATTTCTGTCTCAGATAGACCGCAAGCTCAATCCGCCGCCTGCTATTCCGGCCACGACGCCGCCATTTCCGGGTTTCACCCCACCGCCGCCGCTTCTTGCGGATGCGCGCAATGAGCTGCGCGGAGAGCTGGTGACGCTGCGAGGAGAAATTCGACGCGCGATTCCGCGAGCGGCGGATCGCGAGACACAGCTACATCTCGAAGGAGCAGATCACCAGATCGGTGACATCCTCGAGCCCAAGAAATAGCGCAACGAAAGAGAGGCCAAAAAAAAAAGGAGCCCCGTTCCGCGGGCTCCTTTTTTTTGTCAGAGACTTTATCTCTCCCAGCGGAATCTCGTGTAGATGAACCGTCCGTTGAAGCCGAAAGGTGAGAACCCTGTATAGGGAAGAATGCCGAAGTTGTTGTTCGCCGGAATGTTTTCCGTTGGATAGACATCGGCGATGTTGTTGACGCCAAGTGTTATAGCCGTGCGTCGTAGCAATGGCAGCACGACGTTCGCGTCGGTGATCCATCTCGCCTTGTAACGTTGATCCAGCGCTGGATTACTCGGCCCACGCGTCCAGATCTGGCCGTACCGCGTGGTGTGTACCGTCGCGCTGAACCGATTGATCGTGTGATCCAGGGTGAAGTTGAAGGTTCGGTGCGGCTGCGCCTCCTCGATCTTGGAGCGCTCGAACCGATCGAACAGAACGTTGCCCTGGTTCTGCAGCGCGGTGGGAGTTGGATCGACGCGCGAGACGACGGTACCGGTGCGGTTGAAGCCGCTGGTAAAGCCCGTAATTCCACGTGCCCCCCAATTGAGCAGATACCGGCCGATGATATCAATTCCATTCGTTCTGGTATCGATAGCGTTCGTGAAATAGCGTGCGCTACCGACGTTGGGAAATCCATGAGCCGCCAGGGTATCGGTCAAAGACTGACCGAGGAAGTTCCCGGACAGAACGATCCGGTCCTTGATGACGATGTGGTAATAGTCGGCGGTCAGCGAAAGCGAGGAGAGCGGTTGCAGCGCCAGTCCCAGGCTGGAGTTCTGTGATCTTTCCGGCTTGAGAGGTTGTGCACCGAGCGCTATGGCGGCGCCGCTGGATACCGGCAGTGACCGCACTTCAGTCGCCGTCAGCACTCCATTGATGTTGATGAAGTTCGTCGCGGTAGAAGAGAAAAATTCCTGGCCAAGCGATGGAGCGCGGAAGCCTGTGTTGAACGCACCGCGGATCGCATAGCCCGGGAGCAGCTCGAGTCGTCCGGAGACTTTCCCGATAGTGGTCCAGCCGAAATCGCTATAGTGCTCAGTCCTGCCCGCTAGTCCGAGAAGGAAGCGCGAGAAGGGGCTGCTTTCGAAGTCGACATACCCGGCGTAGTTCGTCCGGCTGTGATCGCCCGCGTCGGTGGGCTGGAAACCCGGGAATACCTGCGCACCCGGCGCTGGCTGTCCTCCAGCATTCGGTCCATCGAGGATTTTTACACCACCATCCCGATATGAATCGGGCTCGCCCGCGATGATGCCGTAGCTGTCGCGACGTGCCTCGAGTCCCAGTGCGACGTTGAGCGGCGCGGCGAGCATGTTGACAGGAAATGCGCGGACGAAGTCGAGGTTTCCGACCAGCTCGCCGAGCTTGAGCGATCCGGAATAAAAGCTCGTCGGACTGGCGGCACCGAGCGTCGCGTTTTCCGAGTTGGTAATGTTGAAATCGAATCGGTTGTGACCGTAACCGCTGCTCAGATCGTATCCCCAGCCAAGCACGTCACCTTTGACACCGAGCGTGCCGGAATAATCTCCGATCTTGCTGTTGATGAGAGGAAGGAATCCGTTCGGATAAATTGCCCGCACAGTGTTGTTGTTAGCAGCTGTGCGCCAGTTGCCGGCGCCCTGGCCATTGCGACGTCCGAGGCCGCCGAAGGCGTACACCTGGGCACCGTTACTCAAGCCCGGGAGAGCTCCGTTGAAGAAGAAGCCAGCGTCGTTTACGTGCGCATCACCCTGGCGGAAGTCGATGCGGTTGTTCAAGGCTGGATCGGTGTTGCGCGGATCGCCGTTGAAATACTGCTGACGGGGATCGGGCAGAGATCTGTTCGTCGAGCCGCGGTTTTCGTACTGACCCGTCAGGTGGAGGAAGCCGCCGTCTCCGAAAAGCTTTCCAGCGTTCGCCGAGACTGCACTAACGTCCCCGTCGGTCAGCTTCTGATTGCCGAGGCGCTTGAACGTCGTGTAGTTCGAGCCAACCTCGTACTCGGCATCGGTCGACTCATCGGATTTCAGGATGATGTTAATGACGCCGGCTATGGCATCGGAGCCGTATTGTGCCGCCGCACCATCGCGGAGGATCTCGATCCTCTCGATGGAGCTGGCGGGAATGGCGTTGAGGTCGACGCCGGTCGATCCACGACCGATCGTTCCGTTGACATTCACCAGAGCGCTGGTGTAACGACGCTTGCCATTGACGAGAACCAGAACCTGGTCAGGACCAAGTCCGCGCAGAGTGGAAGGCCGCACGTGATCAGTCCCGTCCGCAATGGTGGGCCGCGGAAAGTTGAACGAAGGCGCGAGCGCCTGAATGATCTGGCTGGTCTCCACTTGCCCTGTCTGACGGATCTCAGTGGGCGTGAGCACGTCGACGGGAACTGGTGAATTCAATACGGTCCGGTCGTGAGCACGGGTACCGATGACGATTGCCGCGTCGAGCTGTGAGATGGCGCGATCGAGCGAGTAGTCGCGCGCCACGGTCTCGCCAGTCGCTACATCAATGGTATCGCGGCGTGGCGCGTAGCCGACGAAGCTCACGAGCAGTGCGTGACGGCCGGGAGTGAGCGACAGTCTGAAGGAGCCATCGCTCCTGGACACAGCGCCGGTGAGACTACCCGGTAACGAAATGTGCGCTCCGGCCAGCGGCTGGCCCGTTTCGCGATCGGTGATGCGACCGCTGACGCTTGTCGCCTGTTGCGCGAGCGCGAGCGGAGCAATCACCGCGAAGGCGATCGGCAGCACGAGTGTTGAAAGAAAGGTTCTGCGGATGCGGGGGTGGGCCGTTGACACACAGATTTTGTGATGCATAGCGTTCCTCATGGTAGGGAAACTCGAGCTGGTCACCTGAGACCGGGTCTCCAGCCAATACTCACCTGTTTTACGAAGAGTGCAACGCTCATGAGACGTGAGGCTCCCGTCGTCACCGTGGGGGTGTTAAACTGTCGGAGTCTCCTTCGTTCGAGGGAGTTTCTTATTTCGGGGCGTAGCGTAGCCCGGTAGCGCGCCTGCTTCGGGAGCAGGAGGTCGCTGGTTCAAATCCAGTCGCCCCGACTGAATTAACTACAGCCCTTACAATGTCTTGCATTGTAGGGGTTTTTTCTGCGCGCTGACGGGGTCAGTTCGAGGATCGGTTTCTCGATCAGCCCGCTCTTGCCGGCTCCATGATTTTCTTGGGGTATGACATCCCTTCGAACGTGTCGTGACCAGCGTGCTGGTAGTATTTCAACAAACTGCTGATATCGCTCCATCCATTGGCGGCCAGTACGTCGACAACTGGAAGGTGCTTCCTTGTCGTCGCCCGGCCCGGTTTGAGAGCGATGTCGCGCAGATCTTTTCAGTGCGACGAGAAGGTTACGTCGTTTGCCATCTATTTAGTACAGCGCCCTACCCCAAAATAGTTGGGCCAATTCTAGACGGACTGACACGGGGTCACGAGAAATATCGATGCCGTGTTCGCGATGACGACGATCAGAAACGTAAGACTTGTCAGCACTCCGGATAGCGCCATGAAACGCGTGCGTCCCTCGCCTGTCTCGAGCAGGGCGGCGGGTTGTGTTTGATGACGTGCTTTCCCCGAGCTGCCGTGGAGCTCTTCGCGTGTTCGCTTCCAGTCGCGCCACGCAACGGCCGCACCAGCTATACACAGAGCTACCGCAACGAGACAGACGGCGAAGAGCAATCCGCGCAATCCCCCGATGGATGGAGAAGAGAGCGGAGATAGCCGCGGAAAACATTCATGTGCCGTGAGAGCTGAATCGAGAAGCGATTGCACCGTCCATGCGCCGGGCCCCGCGAGAAAACCAAACCATAACCCCGGGAGGGCTGCCGCGTTGCGTGCAGGAGCTGGATGTTCCGCCATCTCTATCGCAGGTGGGGTGTCAGATACAGCGATGTGAACACCGCAAGCCACACGACATCGACGAAATGCCAGTAGAGCGCAACGTTGGTGATCGCCTCGTGGCGCGCTCGCGAGAAATGGCCGCGCGTTGAACGGACGACGACGAAAGCCAGCATCACCAGGCCGACGATCACGTGCGCCCCGTGAAAACCGGTGATGGTATAAAACAGCGAGCCATATGCATCCTGGGTCATCGAGAACTTCTCCCGGCCATACTCGACGACTTGGAGCGAGATGAAGATGACTCCGAGACCGATTGCGACTCCGAGCCAGCGAACAAGCGATCTCTCGTTGTCGCGACGGATGCTGCGAGTCGCAAGCCAAACGGCAGCGCTGCTCGCAAGCAGTATGAGCGTGTTGATTAGAGGCAACCCAACGCGCGGCACGACGTCAGGCCAAGGATTGCTCGACATCGATGCGAGATAGTAGTAACTGAAAAGCAGATATCCAAAAAAGGCTCCTTCAGTCGCCACCACGCAGGCCATTCCCCACCAGCCGATGTCGTGACGCCGGTCCTGGCCCAGCGGCAGCTCACCAAACTCGGTATCGGTTGTACGCTCGTTCGTGATCACTCGCGCTGGCCAGAGCCATGCGATCGCGCAGGCCGCCGATGCAATTACGCCAATTGCGGCGAGCCAGAGCAGACCGAACAAGAATCCGTAGGCGATGATGCCAATCGATACCGCCAGCGCCAGCGGCAGCCACGTGTCTTCCGGCATTTGCAGCACCGCACTCGGCTCAGCGTCCAGCGGTGTCGTCGCAAACGTCTCCCGTCCATTCGCGAGCAGCGGCCCTTCTCGCAGCACGGAGCGGCCCGAACCCTCGTCGAGTCGGTCCTCCCATAGAGGGTGGCGGCTCCCGATCGTGGGGATGACGGCAAAGTTGTACGGCGGCGGCGGCGAAGACGTACTCCACTCGAGTGTACCGGCATCCCACGGATTCGCTCCGGCGATCGGGCCCCGCTTGCGGCTCACCCACACATTAACGGCGAACAGCACCACTCCGATCGCGAACACGAATGCGCCGATCGTCTCGATCAGGTTATACGCGTCCCAGCCGTAGCCGGTAGGGTAGGTGTAAACGCGCCTCGGCATCCCGAGCAGCCCAACAATGTGCATCGGAAAGAAAACGAGATTTGCCCCGACAAACATCGTCCAGAAATTCGACGTGCCAAGCCGCTCGTCCATCATTCGGCCAGTCATCTTGGGAAACCAGTAGTAGATGCCCGCGATGACGGGGAAGACATTGATTCCCACCAGCACGTAATGCAGATGCGCTACGATGAAATAGGTATCCGTTAGCTGCCAATCGAGCGGAACCGCGGCGGTCATCACGCCACTCACGCCGCCGATAACGAACAGCGCGATGAACCCAACCATGAATTTCATCGGCGCGGGATACCACGGCTTTCCATCCCAGAGGGTGCCGAGCCAGGCGAACACAGCGATCGCGCTCGGAATCGAAATGAAGATGCTGGCGCCGCCGAAGAAGGCGAGTGCGAGCGGAGCGATTCCAGTGGCGAACATGTGGTGCAGCCACACGCCGAAACCGAGCATCGCTGTCATTACAGTCGCCATCGCGACGAAGGTGTAGCCGACCAGCGGCCGTCGACAGAACGTCGGCAGGGCGTCTGACACGATTCCCATCGCTGGCAGCACGATCACGTATACCCAGGGATGACCGAACATCCAGAAGAGGTGCTGCCAAAGCAGCGGATGTCCACCAGCGGCGGCGTCGTAGAAGTGCGTTCCGATGCGCCGGTCGAGGTAGAGCATCGTCGCCGCCGCGGAAAGTGCTGGCAGTGCGAAGATGTTCGCGATCGAAGCGGTGAGCGTGCCCCAGACGATTACCGGCATACGATTGACGGACATCCCCGGCGCACGCGTTTTGAAGAGCGTGGTGATGAAGTTGATCGATCCAACAGTCGTCGAGATGGCGAGGAGGAGCAGCGTCAACGCGTAGAAATCGATATTCAGGCCGGGATTGAATTCGCGAGACGCGTACGGCACGTAGTCGAACCAGCCGGCATTGGGCATCGCGCCCATTGGCAGGCTGGTGTACAGAAAGATTCCCGAGACCAGATATGTCCAGAACGAGAGTGCGTTGAGTCGCGGGTACGCCATGTCGCGTGCGCCGAGCATGAGCGGCCATAAATAATTGCTGAACCCTGAAAGGACGGGCGCGGCGTAAAGGAAGATCATGGTGACGCCGTGCATGCTGAACAGTTCGTTGTACGCAGCAGCCGACAGCATATGCTCGCCACTGACCGCGAGCTGGCTCCGCATCAATAACGCCTCGAAACCGCCGATCACCAGGAACGCGATGGACGTAATGAGATATCGCTTCCCGATCGTCTTGTGGTCGATACTCGAGAGTGTGCCGCGCCATCCGGGCCGGGTCTCCCAGATTTCCTCGAGCCGTTCTACGGGCGCCGCTTCCGCGAGTGTCGCACTCATGTCAGTGCAGCGTCTCGAGGTATGCGATTACTGCATTGAGCTCCGCCGCGTCGAGCGGCATGGCCGGCATGCGGGATCCTTCCTTCACTGACGGGGCGTCGTGGATCCACCGGGAGAGATTCACTGGGGTGTTGACCAGCGCACCGGCGCCAATTGTTGGACGGGACGCGAAATGCGTCAGCTCCGGACCATAACGCCCCAGTGCGGGCGTGCCACCTACGGCGTGACAGACGCCGCATGATCGAATGAAGATCGTCTGGCCCGCTTGCGCTTCTGCTGTCGCCGGCGCTATCGCTTCTGCGCGCCGCTGTTGGGCCCAGACATTGAATTGGGAAGGTGATTCAGCAGTCACAGCGAGTGCCATCGCCGCGTGCTGAAGTCCACAATATTCGGCGCACATTCCACGCGAGGTGCCGGGTCGTTCTGCCTCGAGCCACATCTCATTCACCTGACCGGGAATGACATCCGTCTTTCCAGCGATCTGCGGGAGCCAGAAACTGTGAATCACATCGGCGCTGTGGAGTCGAACGCGCACCGGTGTCCCAACGGGAAGATGGACCTCGTTCGCAGTGGTGAAGCCGAGGTTGGGATTGGACGCGTCACTGTAGGTGATCTCCCACCACCATTGATGTCCTGTGACATCCATATTGAGTGATGGCGTCGCCGGCGGATGTGCTGCAGCGGTCAGTGTCATCGTTGTGCCGATAAACACGGCGATTAGAATCAGGATTGTGGTCCCGGTACCGATGTAGATCCAATTCAGGCCGGACGCAATTTCATTGCGGTCGACGGGGCCGTCAGGCGCGCCGCGGGCTCCCGATCTCATCACTATGACGATGAGTACGACACACACGAACAGCACTACTGCGCTTGCGACGGCGGTGAGCCAGATACCGAGTGTGCCTTCGCTATGTCCTGGTTTGCCGGTGGCGTCGAGGTACGAGCTGGCTCCGTTGCAGGCCGCGAGAACCACCAGAGTGAAAAGCGATGCGGCGCGCGAAGCCCACCGCGCACCGCGATCAATGCACATTGTTTCTGCCCTTCAGAGTGCTGCCGGAGGTCGTGTCATGATCGGCGAGATCGCCCTGGCGTGCGCGGTCGGCCAGCCCGGCCGGGAAGGTACCCCCTTTCGCCTGGATGTAGGCGACGACTTTCCAGATCTGCGTTGGTGGAATCGCGCGGCCCCACGCCGGCATCCCCTGGGGGCGCCCTTCGAAGATCGACTTGTAGATGTCGGCTGGTGATCCGCCATACCGCCAATAGGTATCGACGAGACTCGGCCCCATTCCGCCCTTGAGGTCGTAACCGTGGCATGATGCGCAGTTCATCTTGACGAAAAGGTCATGGCCCTCGATGATGCCAGCCATATCGTTCGCGTACGGGTTGGCGATATTCGTTTCGAACGTGTTGTTGCGAGCGCCAGCGAGGTCACCGATAGCGACTCGAGATAGATTCCCCTCGCTCGGCAGTCCCGTGCTGTCGGCGAGATTTACGGCTCCGGATTGTTGCGGAAGTCTGCGATTGCCCATTGCCCCGCCGCGCACGTCTTGGGTGTCATTTCGACAATTTGTACCTGCGAGCAGCATGACGCCCGCTAGCGTGGAAGCTGTGCGAAGGATCGCCACCTTCATCGGTGCGCCCCGCCTTGCGCACGCGTCGATCCCGAATTACCACCCGCACCAGAGAACGCGTTCGCGGGAATGTTCGATCCCAGTGAGAACACATAATACGTGCTGCCCCGTGACGGGAACCCAGGTTGGCTCGCCGTGGTCATCGCGCCGCCCCCGACCCCCGCTGCGACGGCGACGTACTGATGCCCGTCGGGCGCCCGATACGTCATCGGCGCGCTGATGATTCCTGACCCCAGCTTACGCGACCACAGCACTTTGCCGCTTCGCGCATCGACAGCACGGAACCACCCATCGACGGTGCCGTAGAACACGACATCGCCAGCCGTCACCAGCGCACCGCTATAAACGAGAAACGGCTCGGGAATGCTCCACACCTTGCGTCCGTTCGCGGCGTCGAAGGCGGCGAGCTCGCCGTAATTGCCACCGGGCCCGACGTGACGCGTCATCTCCGCGCCCCAATAAGGAGTCCCCGCGATATAGCTCACCTCTCGGCCCTTGTAGTCCATGCAGATGTTCTGCACGGGGACATAGAAAAGCGCGGTGCGCGGGGAGAACGCCGCAGGTTCGAAATCCTTGACGCCGATATCGGCCGGACAGATGTCGCGCACCCAACGGCCGGGTGGCACCGTGTGTTTCTCGGGAACGACGATCGGCATCGCGGTGTTGGGATCGATCCCCGACGCCCAGTTCTCATGACCGAATGGTTTCGCGACGAGAACCTCTCCGGTCGTTCTATCAATGGTATAGGCGAAGCCATTGCGGTTGAACTGCACCATCACTTTGCGCGTCTGGCCGTTTATTGGGAGATCAACCAGGACGTTCTCGTTCACGCCGTCGTAATCCCATTCATTGTGTGGCGTGAACACATAAGCCCACCGTGCCATACCGTTCGTCGCGTTTCGCGCAAATACGCCACTCGTCCAGAGATTCAATCCCGGTCTCTGATCGGCGTTCCATGGACCTGTATTGCTCGTGCCGTGATAGAGCTCGTGTAATTCCGGATCGTAGGTTACCCATCCCCAGACTGCACCGGCCCCGTGCTTCCAGGCGTTGGCCGGCCATGTCGTGGTGCCGAGGTCCTTGCCGCGTAGCCATGAGTAGAACGGCTTGAAATCCGCGCCGATGCGAACCATGCTATCCGGGCCGACACTAAAAGCGCGCCACAATTCCTTTCCCGTATTCACGTCGAGCGCGGCGAGCCAGCCCGCAACGCCCATTTCTCCACCCGAGTTGCCGACGTAGACTTTCCCCTCGGCTGCAAGCGGCGCCATCGTCATCGTCGTGCCGTCTTCGACGTTCGCAAGCTTCGTCCGCCACAGCTCCTTGCCCGTCGTCGCATTGATGGCGACGGTGTGATCGTCGAGCAGATTGTAAATCAGCTTTCCCTCGTACAGTGCCGCGCCACGCGTGACTGCATCGCAGCACGCTTTTCCAATCGCAATCGGTGAAGGGTTGGGCTCATACTTCCATTTGAGAACACCGCCCGGCTTGGTGAGATCGATGGCGAAGGCGCGATCCGGAAAGGGCGAGACAATGTACATAGTGTTCCCGGCCACGAGCGGAGTCATCTCGTGGCCGTAATGTGACTCACCATCGTCGAAGGTCCACGCGAGCTGAAGCTGGGCGGCATTCGCCGTCGTGATCTCGGTGAGTGGCGAGTAGCGTGTGCCCGCGTAGTCGCGCGACGGCATCTGCCAATCTCCGGCCGAGGCCCCCGGCGGGAGCCAGCTCGCGCCGCGTGATGCCATCGCGGGCAGTGCGACATCAGGGCCAGAACCCGCCGATGTGGAAGCACTGGCGAGCGAGGCAAACTTTCCCCCGGCCTCCTCGGCGCCGCATGCAGCGATTAGGGCGGTCGCAACCAGGAGAGTTGCGAAACGAGTGAAACTGACTTCAAAACAGTCGCCCGACAGCATCAGGTTGTTGTCCACCCCAAGGAGCTTTGCCTCCGGCCGCGTGCCGCATAACACGGGCCAAGTGCTGTATTACTAATACAGCAGAGAGAGGGACTGTATATTTGAAGGCGAAGCTGAACTGTCACTGCGCAGGCCACTCATGCCCAGAAAATCTTCACGGAAAAGCGGGATGGGACGCGACGCGGTAGCCGACGCACTCCGCGCACAGATCCTCGGCGCTCTTCACGTTGGAAGACTGGTGGGTGGGGCCCGCCTGCCGAGCGCGCGCGACCTGGCCAAGGAATACGGTGTGAACGAGCGGGTGGTGCTCGCCGCGGTGAGGACCCTCTCTGATGAAGGGTTTCTCGACTTGCGCGCTCGCTCAGGCGCCTACCTTAAGCCACCGCACCCTGCTGGGGACGGGGGCCTTCCCGACATCGGAGCGTGGGTGGTAGGGATGCTGATTCAGGCTCGCGCGCGCGGACTAGCTCCGCGTGGCATTGCCAACTACCTCAAGCGCACGCTGGAGACGAGGCGAATTCGTGCCGCGTGCATCGAATGCAATCTCGATCAGCTGCACATGCTCTGCTCCGAGCTCTCTGCCGATTACGGCTTCGAGGCGGAAAGTACCGAGCTGTCGAAAATCCACGAGTCCGATGCGGTTAAGCGCGCGGATGTTCTGATCACCACTCTCTTCCACGCTGCCGAAGTCGAGCAATTGGCCAAGCAGCTCTCGAAGCCGTGCGTCTGTGTGACCCTACGCGCAGATGTGATGCGGTCCATCGGACAAACGCTGCGCGCGGGGCCGCTGTACTACGTCGCGACCGATCCTCGCTTCGAGATGAAGCTGCGTGCGATGCTCAAAACCCTTGGCCCGATCGACAATCTTCGTTACGTGCTAATCGGCCGCGATGATCCCGACCAGATTCCTCCCGATGCCGCGACATATATAATGTCGAGCGCCCGAGAGCATCTGGCCGCGCATTATGCGGCGGGCGGGGGACCAGGGCATCCGATTCATCCACCGAGAATCTTTTCCGACCAGAGCGCGCGCGAGTTGCTCACGATGGTGGTGCGTGCGAACAGCGCAGCGCTCGCGGCGGGCCTGTCGTGACAGCGTGCGGCAGTAACCCGGTGTAACTGACGGTCCGACACGCGTCGCGTGAGCGCTGCCGCCTCACAGGTAGATTCCCAACGTGATATAAGCAAAGTCATTTGGCATCGCGGCCAGGATAAACGCTTCAGTGGCTACGCTTCCCCCGGCAAACGACCACATCTGTGGTGAACCAGAACCAGCCGATAGGCTCCTTGCCTAGCCCGATTTGCCGTATTCCCAAATGTCCAAATCGGCCGGGATTCCAAGCGAGCCTAGATCCGTTCCAGATGGGGGTGTGAACGTATGACCCCCAGCGACATCATCAGCAGCTTGGTGCGCGGAGACATAACTACCGAGGTCTGCGTCCTCAAAGACGACGTGCCACCTGCCTTTGCGCTGCAGGATGCTGACTACTCCCTTTCGCGTTGTGTAGAAGAAGTACACTGTCCAACCCGGAGCTGATCGGCGGTGTTCGCCTGCAAGAATTGGGAACACCGAGATAAACCCCACCCAAGAGCTAGCTCTGACTGACGCGAATAATGTCCTTGGGGTAACTCGTCGAGCTGTCGGATTTCGGGGTCGCCGATTCCCGAAGTCAGCATCACCGTGTACTTCTCAGGCGCACGCCTCAGCAATTCGCTAGCGAAGCCGCCTAGCGCGGTCCGTATCGATCGCTGGTATTTCTGCCAGAGCCGAGAACGGAGTTGCGCGAATATACGACGCGACCGCCCACGATCGTGTACATGACATGCGCATCCCGGATCTTCTCGGGAGGGATTCGGGTCAGATCGCGGTCGATAATGACGACATCGGCGAGTTTTCCCGGCGCGAGGGATCCTTTCTCGGACTCCTGGAACGAGGCGTACGCACCCGCAGTTGTGTACGCCCGTAGCGCCTCTTCGACACTGATTTTCTGTTCTGGAATCCAGCCTTCGGGATGCTTGTCGTCCAGCGTCATGCGCGTTACCGCAGCATAGATCCCCTCTAGTGGCGTAGGTGGCGCCACGAACCAGTCGCTGCCGAACGCCAGGTGCGCATTCGAACTCAATAGCGATCGAAAGGCGTAAGTGGTCCGCGCTCGCTCGGCGCCAATCACTTTCTCCGCCCACCGTCCGTCGTCGATCGCGTGGTAGGGCTGCATGCTGGCAATGACTCGCAGCTGGCCGAAGCGGGGAATGTCGGCGGGCGCGATGTGCTGGGCATGCTCGATCCGGAATCTCCTGTCGCGCGTACCATTTTCCTTTGCGACACGCTCGAAGATATTGAGCTGGAGATTGATAGCCCGGTCACCGATGGCGTGTACGATTACCTGCAGCCCGGACTTGTCGGCGTTCGATGTCCACGCGTAAAGATCCTCGGGTGTATTCACCAGCAGTCCGCTGTCGCCGGGCGCATCTGTGAAGGGCTGCATCATCGCGGCAGTGTGGGAGCCGAGTGAGCCGTCGACGAAACCTTTGAGACCTCCGATGTGCAACCACGAGTCGCCGCGGCCGCGCGCCGCGACGGTGTCGCGCAACCGCGACCACGTTGAAAGCGGGACGGCGGCGTAGATTCTCGTGCGCAATGTGCCCGCCCGATGCGCGCGCTCGAAAACGGGGAGGTCTGCCCACGTCCCCATGTGCGTCACCGATGTCACGCCGCGCTCCGCGACGTATGTCATCGCGGCATCAAGCGCTCGATCGAGCTGCGCGGGAGGAGGATCGGGAACGGCTGGATCGATCAGATCCTGGGCGTTGTCCTTGAAGACGCCACTGGGTGATCCGGAAGCGTCACGAACGATGGTCCCACCGGTGACATCCCCACCGGTCATCGGTACTTTCGCGGCGCGGATGGCGGCGGTATTCGCCAGAGCCATGTGCCCATCCAGTCGATTGATCCAGACCGGATTGTTGGGAGTGACCGAGTCGATCCACGAT
>JBHEME010000033.1:0-16651 GCA_046262755.1 Gemmatimonadaceae bacterium
GTATACGGGGACATAGTCCACGAGAGCGGGTTCACGGAGACGCTCGCCACAGCGGTTGACCTCCCGACCACTGCCAGCGCGAGCAAGCTCACGGATGCAGACGATGCCTCGCACTTCGCTGCGACTCCACCGAACGCGGAGAAGGCGGTGCTTGAAGATGGGTCGGTGATGAGTCTGCAGCATAGCGGTCGATTCGTCGCGGAGAGGCCTGCCGATCTTCATTTTTCCGTAATTAACTCGGAAGGGAAGCCGCTCTCGCTGGAACCGTATATCGGGATGGCTGGTCATGCAGTCGTAACGCGCGACGACGGAGCCGTGTTCATTCACCTTCACCCGAGCGGTACCATCTCAATGGCTTCTCAGATGGCGTTCGAGATGCGCCAGCCGGGTGATACAATCAGCGGCCGTCTCGGTCAGCGCATTCAGGCCAACGACGCGATGCGTCCTGCGTCACCTCCGCCGACGGCCGGAGTGGTTGCTTTTCCGTATGCCTTCCCTAAATCCGGGAAATACCACATGTGGGTGCAGGTCAAGCACAGCGGTCGCATCCTGACCGGCGCATTCGCTTTCGACGTCGCTCCCGCCCGGTAATTGGAATCTGCTGGACTAGAGTGGGGCAGAAGGTGCACGTTTATTGCCGCTGTCTGCTGCGCATGAAGAGGAAACGTTGGACGCGCTCCCGCGTCTTACTTAACGAACTTTCTTCCTCGCTCTAACGGAGAACGAAATGCGCTTTCTGGCAATTTGCTTGTGTGCTGTCGCGCTTGCGCCCGCTGTATTGGGTGCGCAACAAGCGACAAAAACTTCTGTTGGTCCCACGCTTCAGGCCGCGTCGGTCGGATTTCGTGTCAATGAAGTGAAGGTCGATGCTTCTACCAAGGTCACTGCGGCGCCGGTGATCCGCAGGCACGCGGGACAGGACGTAGCGCTCATGGTGGTGGGAGTCGGCGCGATGATCGCCGGAGCTCTCATCGGCGACACTCCAGGGACGATCATCATCATTGGCGGCGCGGGCATGGCGTTGTTCGGTCTCTACCACTACCTCGAGTAGATACCGCGATGCGAGCTGCCTCTGGAATTTCTCTCCTGGAAATATCGAAGGCGGGGCAGCTCGCTTGACGAAACCGATTTCAGGGCGCGTCCACGGCGTGTTGGACTACGCTTTTGTCGCGGCTCTGCTCAATGCGCCGATGGTGTTCGGCTTTCACGGAACTGCTGCTGCGGTAGCCTACTGGCTGGCCGGAATCCATCTCCTGATGACGGGCTGCACGGATTTTCCGCCCGGCTTATTCAAATTCATTCCCTTCAAGATCCACGGCGTCATCGACGTACTCGGTGGACTGTTCATCCTCGTCTCGCCGTGGCTGCTGGGGTTTGCGGACGTTCCAACGGCAAGAAACTTTTTTGTGGTAACGGCGATCGTCTCGTTCATAGTCGTCGCATTGACGGACTATTCGCTACGCGTTGTCGTACCACCGCGGGACCCAGCCGACAGACGGGAGTGGCGGCCGCCGAGCAGCCACTAGGCTTCTCCTTCGATGTGAAGCGTTCCTGAGCTCACGAGCACAGAGGCGCCCCCGACTTTTATTGCCGCCAGCTGTCCCCGCTTGAGCTCGACTTCCAGCTCGAGACGACTCGGACGGCCCATTTCCACTCCCTGGTCCAC
This sequence comes from Gemmatimonadaceae bacterium, assembly GCA_046262755.1. Taxonomy (GTDB): domain Bacteria; phylum Gemmatimonadota; class Gemmatimonadetes; order Gemmatimonadales; family Gemmatimonadaceae; genus UBA4720. Next base: position 1,667 of record JBHEME010000033.1, read on the forward strand.
CATCCACTGGATGGTCCCGTCCCGCTTCTCGGAGCGCAGCGCGAGAAAGCCGCCGAGCGCGGCGCAGGCGCTGCCAGTGGCAGGATCTTCGCCGATGCCCATGCCGGGAGCGAACATGCGGGCGCTGATATGTCCGCCCTCGAAGATGCCCCCCCAATTCTCGGTACTGAACACGAACATCTCCGGAGCCCAGTAGTCTCGTAACGCCTGCTCCCACTTGAGCGGATCTACTTTCACCCACGAAAGCATTTCCGGCTTCTTGAGGGGAATAAAGAGAAAAGGAATTCCACAGCTCACTGCTTCCGGCTCGATCATGTCGTCGGCGACAATGTGGCTTGGCTCGAGCGAGAGTACTTCGCAGAGCGTCTCGGGCGGCGGCGGCGGATCCTTGATCTCGGGCAGCTTCGCGGAAGTGAGCTGGGCAAACGCGGGCTTCCCGGCATCGGCGCGAATCATCACCGGCACGGGTCCTACTCCCTCCTCGAGAACGATACGCGTCTCATCGCCGTTCAGCGGAATCTCACCGATAGAGGCGAGCACGAATGCGCAGCCCACCGTTGGATGACCCGCAAATGGAAGCTCACCCGCGGGAGTGTAGATCCTCACGCGCTTGGTGTTTGTTTTCGTCTCCGGCGGAAAGACGAACACGCTTTCGGAGTAATTGAATTCGCGCGTGATCGCCAGCATCTGTCGATCGGAAAGGCCGCGCGCATCCGGAATCACGGCGAGAGGATTTCCGCCGTGCAGATGATTGGTGAAGACGTCGGCCGTGTGGAAAGCGTATGGCATCGTCCAAGAATGTGCGTCGCCTTTGGCCCGCCGGCTACTACGGAGGGTTATTCGATTTCGCTGACGGTTATTTCCGATCGAGCAGCGAGAGAGGCGACGACTTCTGCGCTGCCAGTTGATCCATCGTGCACTGTCGGGGGGCTTTGTCCGGCCGCCAGCGGAGAAGCCTGGTTCCGTGCCTGAATCTTCCTCCCGTGAAATGGTCGTACTGCACCTCGACGACCAGCTTCGACGCCAGCGGTTGCCATTGGGCCGATCGCTCTGTACTCCACCGGCTGGGGCCACCCGGCGCCTGACCGGTGAACCCCGGCTTTTTTATCAGCTTCTCGAGCTTGGGCGTGAGGTCTTTTTTCTGCTCGGTGGTCAGGCCCGAGCAGAACCCGACGTGATGCAGCAGACCGTCGTCGTCGTACAAACCCAGAAGGAGTGACCCGAGTAGTTTGCCCTTCGACGCATAGCGAAAACCCCCGACGACGCAGTCGACCGTGCGGAGCTGTTTGACTTTTACCATGCCGCGTCGCTCGCCGGTGCGATAACGCTCAGCGAGCTGCTTGGCGACGATGCCGTCGAGCCCGCCTCCGACGTTATCAAACCAGCGTTTGACCACCGAGAGCTTTTTCGTCGCGGGCGACAACCGGACGTGCGGCGCCGATGTCAGAAACTTGTCGGCAAACTGTTCCAGCTTGGGCCTTCTTTCCGACAGCGGCTTGTGTGTCAGATCCGTTCCTCTTTCTGTGACGAGCAAGTCGAACCCGACGAAAGAGGCGGGCGTTTCCGCAGCGAGCTTCGCGATCCGGCTGGCAGCAGGATGGATTCGCAGCAGCAGGTCGTCGAAGGAGAGATCTCCATTAACGGGCACGACGATCTCCCCATCGAGCACGAATCTGCTCGGCGAAAGCTCCAGAAACTGCTCGATCAGCTCGGGGAAATAGCGGCCGAGCGGTTGTCCGGCCTTCGACTGAAGCTGGACCTTTTTGCCATCCCGGAATGCCAAACAGCGGAATCCATCCCACTTCGGCTCGTACTGCCAATCGGGGCCTTCGGGAATGGTCGCGACACTCAGGGCCTCCATAGGCAGATAGGGTGGTCTTATGGGAAGCGTCACGGCTTGGGCAGACGGCGTGCGAATGGCATTGAACAAGCACTCATGACAAGCATGAGCTTGCAAGGATCGGGCAGAAAGCGGCTGAAGGAAGTCGAGCGCAAGCTGCGATTCGGCCCTGCCGGATTCATGTATAAGGATTGGGAGGGCATCGTTTACCCGCAGCCCAAACCGGCCCATTTCGATCAGCTTCGGTACATCTCGCAGTTTTTTGATACCGTGGAAATCAATTCCAGCTTTTATGGAACTCCCCTTCCCAAGACTGCGACTGCCTGGGTCCGCCGGGTTCATGAAAACGACAATTTTCGTTTCACGGCGAAACTCTGGAAGCGGTTCACCCACGAAAGGGCAAAGGCCTGGACAACCGCGGAAGTCGATCAGGTTCGCGCCGGGTTCGATCCGCTCATGGATTCAGGTAAGCTCGGCGCGGTCCTGCTTCAATTTCCCTGGAGCTTCAGGCGCAGCGAAGAAAGCCGTGAGTGGCTCGGAGACGTGGTGAGAACCTTCAAGGAATACCCTCTCGTCGTCGAAGTGCGCCACACGACATGGCTCGAGCCCGAGTATCTGGAGACACTCGAGGAGAAGGGAATCGGCTTCGTCAACATTGACCAGCCGCTGTATCACGACTCGATTGGACCGACGTCCTATGTCACGTCGCACGTCGGATATGTGCGCGTTCATGGCCGGAACTACAAGGATTGGTTCCGCGACAAGGCGCCCGTGGAGCAGCGCTACAACTACCTGTATACGGCCGAAGAGCTGGAGCCATGGGCGCAGCGGACAAAAGATATCGCGGCCGATCCAGCGACTCGCGAGGTCTATGTCATTACCAATAACCACTACAAGGGGAAGGCGGTGGCCAATGCGCTGATGCTGAAGTCCATGCTAACAGGCCACCAGCTTCAGGCGCCTGACGGGGTGATCGAGGCCTATGGCGAAGTGATGGGGGAGCACGCCGGCGCGATGGTCTAGCGGCAACAGAGAAATACCTTGATCAATCGTGCATCTTCGTTGACTGCAAAGCCTTATTGACTTAGGTTTAGCCTCGAAAGCGCAACGTTTGCGCTACAGAGCCAGTGATCGTTACAGTGGACCTGGGGTGTTGCCAGGTCTTTTTTGATTTTCTGGCTGAGCAGGGCGATCAGTTCGATCGCGAACAAACAGTAGTCGGACAGGTACCGCAACACGGCACTTCCGACAGAATTGAAGAGGAAGTACCGAACATGCGTACCACCGGAAAAGTAAAGTGGTTCAACGATGCAAAGGGTTTTGGATTCATCACTCCGGAGAACGGACAGAAGGATTGCTTCGTTCATCACTCCGCCATTCAGGGCAACGGCTTCAAGTCGTTGGCCGAAGGCGAGCGCGTCGAGTTCGACGTCGTGCAGGGCCAGAAGGGTCCAGCCGCGGAGAACGTCACCAAGCTCGGCGCCTAAGTCGTAGCTTGCTGAAAGCAGCATAGAAGGCGGGGCCGCTCTGGACATCTCCAGGCCGGCCCCGCTTTTTTGTCGCAGTACGAAGACTCAAGGAGGTTTATGGCCAAAGAGGAAGCGATAGAGCTCGAGGGAACTGTAACTGAAGTCTTACCCGACGCCACGTTTCGGGTACAGGTGAACAACGGCCACGATGTGCACGCAACGATCGCGGGGAAGATGCGGCGCTTCCGCATCCGCGTGCTCGCCGGCGATCGCGTTACGCTCGAGGTTTCTCCCTACGACCTGACGCGCGGACGCATCACGTTCCGCCACAAGGGCTGAATCGGGGGAGATCGTCCGGCTACTGCGCGTAGCGCAGAATGTCGTAAAAGAAGTGAATGCCGTACCCGATATCGGCCAGTGACAGGCGCTCGTCGTTGCCGTGCATCCCGCGTTGGAGCTCTGCACGCGTGGTCCTGAACGGACTGAAGCCGTAGGTAGTGATGCCGAGCTTTCGATAACTAGGTCTGTCGGTCGCTGCCGTCTCCATGGGAGTCGTAACGAAAGCGGAAGGCTCGCGTTCGTGGGCAGCTTTCTCGATCGCGCGAAACAGATCTGTGTCGATTGGGCTTTGCAGGGGCGTCTTGGGCTGAAGCAGCGGCGTGAAATGCACCGCGGTGTCCCCAACCAAGCGTTCAAGCGTGGCCAGAAACTCGGCAGGATCCTGATCGGGCAGCAGTCTAACATCGATGTCAGCGGTTGCGACTCCCGGAATGACGTTGGTTTTGTTCGATCCGACCAGGCCGGTTAGGGAGATGGTGTTTCTCAGGTAGGCGTTCCAGTACACATCGCTGAGGATCCAATCCCGGGCGGCGGGATTCTGGAGAGCTGCCGTGACATTGGACAGCCAGGTGCGGCGCGGCTCCGGATAATTTCGCGCAATGTCGCGGAAAAACTTTTCAACTCCGGGTGTAACGTGGAGAGGCGTCTCGAACTGCGAGATCTTGTATAGGGCTGCCACGAGGCGAGGCACCGGATTTTGCTTCGTTGGACGCGAACCGTGCGACGGCACTCCGTTCACCGTAAGCCTTTGCCAGAAGGTACGCTTCTCGGCGACGCCAACGGCGAAGTAGACCACTTTTCCGTTCTCGACGTAGCTGTCCGCCCCTTCGGTGATCAGGTACTCGACATCGCTCAGCAGGTCGGGGTGCCGCTCGACGAATACAAGCCCTCCCTTGGAGGTCAGCTCTTCGTCGGCGTTTCCGATGAAGACGATGTCTCGTGTGAGGGGAACTCCAGATCGCTTGAGAGCGATTAGGGCCATCAACTGCGCGACACCGTTTCCCTTCATGTCGATGGCGCCGCGTCCCCAGATATAGCCATCCTTGATCATGCCGGAAAAAGGATCGACCGACCACGAGGATGGTGTAGCGGGAACGACGTCCATGTGGTGGACGAGCGCTATGGCTTTTTTTGTTCCGTTCCCGCGCAGGCGGGCGTAGAGGTTACCGCGGTTGGGTCCGATCTCTGTGGTGTCCAGTATGCGCGCTTCAATTCCTTCGCGGTCGAGTATGGGCTTGAGAAATCTGGCAGCGTCGAGCTCGTTACCGGGCGGATTCGTAGTGTTTATCCGGAGGTAATCGGCCAGGATCGTCGTGCCTTCGCGGGAAAGCGCGGCCCAATCGACGGGTCTTTGAGCACCCAGCACTGGAGCGAGGGCGACGAAACCAACGGCAGAAAGCGACCTGAGTGTCCTGTTCATAGTCTCACGTCTTCTGGTGGGACTTTATGCTCGCACAACTTGCGGTAGCGGGGAAGAAGCTCGAACAATACTATAGGCACGCCGAAGCCAGCCGACCCCGGGGATATCGAATGGAAACAACAGCATCTGCAGCGCGAGCGGTCCGCAGCGCACCACCAACGCCGAGTGCACCCTATAGTCCGCAGCGCCGCACAAGGGTCGACTCCGTAGATCTGCTGCGTGGGTTGGTGATGGTGATCATGATGCTCGACCACACCAGGGATTTCGTCCACTCGCAGGCTTTCCAGTTCGACGCGACCGATTTGACCCGAACGTATCCCATTCTCTTCTTCACCCGCTGGATTACGCATTTCTGCGCACCCGTTTTTGTATTTCTGGCCGGTACCGGCGCGTACTTCCAGGAGATGCGCGGGAAGCCAAAGAGAGACCTCTCCAGGTTTTTGGTGACACGAGGACTGTGGCTTATCGTGCTGGAGCTCACGGTGTTGCGCGTCAGCATTTTCTTCACCGTCGACTACAATGTCTTCTTCGCCTTTCTGCAGGTGATATGGGTCTTCGGCTGGAGCATGATAGTGCTCGCCGCTCTGATCCATCTTCCGCAACGCGTAGTTCTCTTCGGCAGCCTCGGGGTCATCGCGCTGCACGATCTTTTGGATGGAGTCACCGTCGCAGCGGGGCAGGGGCCGGGAACACACATTCCGGGTTTTGGTGCGTCGCTGTATATGATCTTTCATCAGCCGGGACTGATCTTTCCATTCGGCGCAGGGGGCCCGGCAGTAATGGTGCTCTACCCGTTGATTCCATGGGTTGCTGTAATGGCTGTTGGCTACGTTTTCGGAGCCCTCTATCGCCTCGAAGAAACGGAGCGCAGGCGATTTCTGCTGCGTCTCGGCGCAGTGACAACCGTCGGATTTCTGGTCATTCGGGCGATAAACGTGTATGGAGACCCAGCGCCGTGGTCAGTACAGAAGAACCCGGTGATGACGGCACTTTCATTTCTGGCTCTCTCCAAATATCCGCCTTCTCTGCTGTACCTGATGATGACGCTCGGGCCAGCAATGCTCTTTCTGACCTGGTTCGATGGAAGAACGCACGGTCCTGTGTCGCGCTTTTTCATCATGTTCGGACGAGTGCCGCTCTTTTTCTACTTGCTGCAGTGGGTGACGACGCACACGTTGGCACTGATCGCCGGTAAGATCGCTGGGCACCCGACTGACTACTTGTTCAGTGATCTCGCGTTCGCGCCCCCGCCCGCGCCGGGCTCTGGCTTCAATCTCGCAACCGTGTACGTGTTGTGGGTGACCGGAGTGCTCCTTCTCTATCCTCTTTGCCGCTGGTTCGCCGGCGTCAAGGCGAGACGCCACGACTGGTGGGTGAGCTACATCTGAGGCGTCGCCTATTCATCTGCCTGCTCGTCCTTTTCCCAATGGGCGCGTGCAAGCGGACCGATTCGGTCCAGACCAGCAACGATGGTTCATCTCTGATATTCGACAATGCATCGCCCGATGCGCGTGAGGCTCTGGCAATGCCCATGAGCTTCCAACTTACTGACGCGAATTTCAGCAGGTGGGAAGAAGCGCAGAGCAATCTCGACGCGCTTCCGCGGTCAGCTTTCCGCGTTGCATCAGGGACGCCGGCGCAAGGCAATGCGATCGATAGAGCGGTTGCCCGGCTCCAGGGAAGTCCGCGCGCTCGACGCGCGATCGAGACGTCGGGCATTTCAGTCCGCGACTTCGTGCTGGAGACAGTGGCGCTCGCCCAGGCAACCGAGGCGGCACAGACCGGCAAATCCACCAGCTCGGCGCCCGTTCCTCCCCCGAACTTCCAATTCGTCGAGCGCTACCGCTCCCGGATTCTCCGCGCACAAACGGCGATGCGAACCGCCCGCAGACAGATGGAGCTCGATACGCAGTCCGAATCGGGCGCAACGATGGAACCGGAGCCACAGTTGGAGAGTGAATCGGCCCCAGCGCCGCCATCGGAGCACGCGACGGAACCCGACAGCGACGCGCGCGCTCGGCGAGACAGCGTTAGCACCCGGGATTCCCTTAGAGCGGTGCGCTAGTAGGGCTGGTCGTTCGGGAGCTGTCGCGTCTGGGGAGGTTGTGGCAGCGCCGCAATGCGATCCTTGAATGCGTGAAAGCTCGGACTGTCAGTCAGAAGTCGCCTGCCCTGCCCTCCGGGGAGTGCCGCGATGAGCGCCTTCGCTTTCGCTATGCGCGCTTCCTCGAGCGGGTGTGATGCAAACCACCCTTCGACCTTCGTCGGCTGATACTGTCTTTCCTTTAAAAGAACCTTGAATAGATCCGGTATTCCCTGGGGGTCGTACCCTGCCCTCGTCACGTTGACGACTCCCTCTGAATCCGCCTGCAGCTCGTCGAGTCTGCTGTGGCGCGCGAAGAGAGCAGTTCCACCGACCTGAATTGCCGCCTGGCCCAGGCCGCTATGACAGATGTTGGTCAGAGTGCAGAGAGCGGCCACGCCCATGTTGGTTTTCTGGGCGCTCTCCATCTGCTTCACCGAGTGCCGCTCGATGACATGACCGATCTCGTGTCCGAGCGTACCGGTCAACTCGTCGAGCCTGTTCGCGCTCTCGATGAGGCCTCGGTTGACGTAGACGTATCCGCCCGGTAGCGCAAAGGCATTTACCTGATTGGTGTTGACGACGTAGAAATGCCAGTCAAGGTCAGCGCGACTGGTTGTCTTGGCGATCGATTCGCCGAGATCCTGGATGTAGCCACTGATATAGGGATCGGTCACGATCGGCAGCTGCGAATTGATCTCTTCGGCGCTTTGTTTGCCGAGTGCTACCTCCTGGTCCTGAGAAACAGAGCAGGCGGCGAGGATCGAGCATAGAGCTGCGACACCACAGGAACGAATCATTGCACTCGGCAGTAGGAATTCTGTGAGGGGGCAAGACGTGTTCCACGTGCATGCGTGTGTAGCAGGGCGATACGCGAGGCTGCATACTTCAATCATCCATCGCGACATTCGACGAGACTCAGGGTGCGAGCACTAGGGAAATTTCCGGATGGCATGAGCTGGCGGTCGGCGATAAGCATGCTGCTAGTCGCATGTCTGCTCGTGCCGCTCATTGTCGGGGATTCCTTCTTTTTCCCATTCGTCGTTCCCCGCAACATCTATTTCCGCGTGCTGGTCGAGCTCATCGCAATGATCCTGGTTGTCGTGATCGGCCTCGGACGCGCGCGGCTCGAGCTGCGGCACGAGCCAATTTTCTGGTCACTGGTCGCGTTTGTGGCAGCATGTTCTTTGTCGGCGCTGTTTTCTCCCGCTCGCACTCACAGCTTCTTCGGTGATTTCGAGCGCATGGGTGGCGTCTGGGCCTGGCTCCATCTGGTCGTCTTTTTTCTGCTGTTGAGAACGCTGCGCGATGCGGACTGGGCTCGACTGCTCAATGGAGCCCTTGCCGTCAGCGTTGTCGTCAGTCTCGGCACGATCGTCGAGCACGCTCGAAATGTTCCTCTCGGCCGAATTTCATCCGTCGTAGCGGCGAGCTCGTCCACCGTCGGGAATTCAGGCCTTCTTGCGGCCTATCTGATGTTCGGCCTTGCATTGGCTGTGTTTCTCGCCACCAGTGCCGATCGGTTCAAAATTGTTTATGTCGTCGCGGGCGGCGTCAATTTGGTTGCGCTGCTGTTCGCTGAGAACAGGAGCACGATCATAGCGCTCGTCCTGGGGTCTGTTGTGGCTGCCTCAGCTTTTGCCGTCCTTTCCACTGAATCGAGACGGAGATGGATTGCACCAGTGGCAGCTTTGACCTTGGCGGTCAGCCTCGCGGCGACAACGCTGGTGATGAGGGCCTTCCCGTCGAGTCGCTTTACGTCGGGTTTGCCCTCGGCACTACAACGACTCGCGCTTACCGATCCGAGCGGCTCTGACGCTTCGCGAACCATTCAATGGAGAACAGCGCTCGAGGGATTTCGCGACCGCCCGATTCTCGGCTACGGGCCGGAGAACTACAATCTGGCGTGGAGCGCACATTTCAATCCCTCGATCTACTCGCTCGACACGGAAATCTACGATCGCGCGCACAATCAGTTTCTGGAAGCCCTCGCGACGACCGGCATCGTCGGCACGCTTGCGTTTCTTGGAATCTGGGTCGCGATCTTCTTCTCACTCTACCGGGCGTACAAAGCCTACCAGATCTCGGCGGCGGGCTTCTCGGTGCTGTTTGGACTGCAGGTAGCGTACGCGTCGTATTTGCTTTTCTGGTTCGTCGACATCAACTCGACGATGCTGTGGGTCCTCTTCGCGGCGCTCATCGCGTCATACGCGAACTCGGAGCCGGTGATCGAGCCCGTGTCTACTCCCCGCGAACAGCAATCACCGCTCCGCGTAACCTTCGTCGGTGGAACCCTCGCTGCTTTCGGGCTGAGTCTTTACTTGTACGGAATAGCTCCGCTACAGGCGAGCCGCGCGTTGGCGAGGATCGATACCACCCACGATTTTTCCGAGAGCACGGTCGCCGCAATCGACCTGGTCACGACATCGCCGGCGCCGCAAACTGCTCATACTCCGATGGTGCTCGCGGAATACATGGGCTCGCTGAAACAGCGATTTGCCGAGATCGAACGAAAGGCAGATCAGCGCAAAATTCTCGACAGCGCTTTCTCCCTGTCCCTCCAAACATTTCGGGCGGAAATCCACCGTGATACTCTAAACGATCGGCTCTATACGCACGAGGCAGCTCTTCTGCTCGATGCGGCCGACTATTATGGCTCGGATTCGTACGTGGATCAGGCTGTGCTCGCCCTCGAGCACGCAATCGCGTTGAGTCCGCGACGGCTTGGTCAGCGCGTGCTGCTTGCCAACGCCTTCTTGTTCAGCGGGGAGAAATCGCGCGCACGCGCCGTCCTGAGAGATGCGATCAAAGTCGACCCGGAGCTGGGGGAGCCCCGCTACCGACTCGCTACTCTCTACCTCAACTCCCGCAGCGTCGACTCAGCGCTGGCGCTGCTTCGCGGCTCGCTGTCCCGCGGCTACGTTGGGGCTCCGGAGACTTACCTGGCGATAGGGAAGCGCCTCGAGTTCTCGGGTCGGGGCAAGGACGCGGCCGCGCTCTACGAGGATTATCTAGAAGCCAAGTACACGAAGGCCGTCTGGGACGCCGGTGGTGCGATCGACAAATCCGTTCCGACGGCCGACGTCGCGGTCGCCGCCCACCTTCCGCTCCTGTACGCCCGGGCGCGCGAGAGCGAGCTCGCGGTCAAGACGGCGGCGGCGCTATCGGCGTTCGATCCATCGCAATCTCGCGCTGTCGAACAGTTCGTCTCCGATATGGGCTCGCGCCGCCGGTCGAACTGGCTGGCGCGGAACAGCTTGTTGAAATGCGTGCAGCCCCGCGGAAAAGCTGTGCTCGACTCGGTTGCGGTCGACGCCTGCGCGGTCTTCAGAAGAAAGCTTTAAGCGGATCCCGCGGCCACGGGCTGACGCACTCCCGCCCGATGGATTCTGAGGGCGGCGATGCGTCGTCCGTCCATCGCTACGACTTCCATCTCCCCGCCGGGGATCGGGATGCGATCACCCATTCGAGGAAGACGTCCCAGCTTGGCGAAAGCATAACCCCCGAGTGTGGTCCAATCGCCCTCGGGAATCTGGACGCGATAATCGGAGCGCACATCTATTAGCGACAGGGATCCGGCCAGCTCCAGGACTCCATCGGTGATCACGGATTCGCGTGAGGCGAAATCGTATTCGTCGGCGATTTCTCCAACAACTTCCTCGACGAGATCTTCCATCGTTACGATTCCGGCGGTGCCACCGTACTCGTCGAGCACAACCGCCATATGGGCGCGGGTCTTTCTCAGGTCGTCGAGAACGCGCTCTGCGGGACGGCTGTCGGGCACGTACATCGGTTCGCGAACGAAATCAGCAAGGTTGAAAGGTGCATCGCCGGAATGGAGCCAGAGATCCTTGGCGAGAAAAACGCCGATCACATCGTCGAGCGATTCACGATACACTGGATAGCGGGAATAGCGCTCACGACGCAGCACCTCCCACACCTCTTGCTCTGTGGACTCGACATCCAGCGCCACGACGTCTGTGCGCGGGCGCATGACGTCGCGTGCCTTCTTCTCGTGAAAATCTAGAACGCCGGCGAGCATCGCTCGGTCGGAGTCGTCCAGCGTTCCGCGCGCGTGCGCCTGCATGACCAGAAAGCGGATCTCTTCGGGGCTATGACCTTGCTCGTCGCTCGCCATTTTGACGCCGAGTACTCTGAGCAGAGCGTTAGCAGTTCCGTTAAAGATCCAGATGAGGGGCGACATAAGACGCGAGAAGAACACGAGCGGGCGAGCCACCGCTCTGGCCGTGTTCTCGGGACTCGTGAGAGCCATCGATTTTGGCGCTATCTCGCCGATGACGATGTGAAGGAAGGTCAGAAGAAAAAAAGCGACCGGTACCGCCGCGACGTGTGTGGCCGTCGGCGACGGGTTGAGGCCTAACGCTCTGAAGAGAGTGTCGAAGAGGTGCGCCAACGCCGGCTCACCAATCCAGCCGAGTGCGAGCGATGCGATCGTGATGCCGAGCTGTGTGCCGGCGATGTAGCGGTCGAGATGCTGCAGCGCGGCCTGAACCGTGCGCGCCTTGCCGTCGCCCCTGGCTGCCAACTCGTCGATTTTGCTACGGCGGGCTCCAACTAGAGCGAATTCGGCGGCAACGAAGAAGCCATTTATCAGGACCAGTCCGAGTACCGCTACAATGCTGGCCGCCGCCGCTCGGAGGGACGGAGGATCGGCGCCCTCCGCGGCAATCAGTCCAAGGACCATATCCGTGTAATCTATATAGTAGTAGAGACTTAGGCTCCTACATGAGCGTCTGATTGACGGAAATGTTGAACGCTCTCAATTTGGAACCCTTGCTACCGGCTGTCTCCGTTGCGCCCCCGGCGTCGCGACCCGCGCTAACCCTGCCAATGCCTTCCAGCGGCGGCCGAGGGCGAGTGCTACGGGTTCTTTACCTTGGGCGTCTGTCGCTGGCGACCGCGATCTTTATTGCCGCGATCGTTGTTTGGCGAGCCGCCGACAGCACTGCGACATTGCTGGCGACGCTGGCCTTCGTTTCGACTCTGCTCTTTACGGGCGGGTCTCTTGTATTCAGCGAGCAGCGCGAACGTGGTGAGCCCGGCAACACGTTTTTCTACGTGCAGATGCTGTTCGACCTGCTGCTCGTCACGGCGGTAGTGCACCTGACGCAGACCGGGACTCCGTCGCAGCTCGCACCTCTCTACATCCTTGTCATCGCCATCAGCGCGCTCCTCCTTCCGCCGGCGGGCGTGCTTCTCATCGCCGCGCTCGGTGACGTGCTCTACTTCGGCATCACCATCGTGGACAAAGCGGCAGCGTTCGACCTGCCCATTCTGGTGCAGCTCGGGATTTTTGGCGTCGTCGCACTGGGATGCGGCTACATCGGGTCAAGATTGCGTGAAGCAAACGCCAACCGCGAAGAAATGGCGGCGGAGCTCGCCGCCTTCCGACTGCGTGAGGCCGACATCGAGCGGCTTCACACTCGGGCGGAACGACTCGAGGCTGTTGCCGAATTGAGCGCGTCGCTCGCTCACGAGATCAAGAACCCGCTCGCATCAATTCGCAGCGCGGCGGAGCTGCTGGCGAAGGTTCCGGGCGCGGACGATGATACGCGAACGCTCACCAAGCTGGTACAGCGGGAGTCCGACAGGCTTTCGCGTCTTCTCTCGGAGTTCCTGGATTTTGCGCGCACGGGTGTAACCAGCGTGCGCAAAGTTGACCTGACAGAGATCGCGCGACACGCGGCTGCACTCGTCGTGGCGCACCCCGACAAGCCGGAAAACGTTACAATCCGCGAGCTGTTTCCTTCGAGTGCCCTGGTCGTCGTTGGCGATGATGATCTGCTACACCGCGCGATCTTCAATCTCCTGCTCAATGCCGTGCAAGCCTCTCCCTCGGGCGGCGAAGTGCGCCTCGAGGCCGCTGAGCTCGCATGGCACCAACTCCCTGCTGAAGCTGATCGTTTCACGCGCGGGGCGATGATGCTGAGGGTGAGCGACCAGGGCAAAGGCATTCCGGATTCGATCAAGGACAGCCTGTTCGACCCGTTTGTGACGACGCGAACAGGCGGCACCGGGCTCGGCCTTTCCATCGTGCACCGCGCGGTGGAGGCACACCACGGATTTGTTCTGGTCGATAGCGCCCCCACCGGGACCAAGTTCACGGTGATTCTGCCGAAGCTGGGAGCGGATGGCCGCACGCCCAAGTCATCGACCAAGGTCACACGATGACTGCCAACCCTCCGTCGCCCGCAACTGTACTGGTCATCGATGACGAGATGGGTATTCTCGACACCATACGCATTTTGCTCAAGAACGAAGGATTCAACCCGCATACCGCCCTCGGCGGCAAGAAAGGTCTGGAGCAGATCGCCGCGCTAAAGCCCGAGCTGATAATCACCGATGTACGAATGCCGGATGTAACCGGCCTGGACATTCTTTCGTCGGTGCGGGCGCACGATCCGGAAGCGGTTGTCATTCTGATGACGGCGCAGGCAAGTCTTCAATCGGCGATCGGCGCAGTGAACAACGGCGCTTTCTACTACATCCAGAAGCCGTTCAAGAACGAGGAGCTGGTGACGATTGTCCGCCGTGCGGCGGAGCACAGAAATCTTCGCCGCGAGAACAAGACACTCAAAGCGGAAGTGAAGCGCCGCGACAAATCGGGGCGTCCGGTCGGCGCCAGCAAAACGTGGCTGGAATCTCTTCACGTCGCGGAATCCGTTGCGGCAACCGATTCCACCGTGCTGCTGCAGGGAGAATCAGGAACGGGGAAGGAGGTGGTTGCCAGATATATCCACGATCTGTCACCCCGCGCGACGAAACCGTTTCTCTCGATCAATTGTGGGGCACTCCCGGAAAGCCTGCTCGAGAGCGAGCTGTTCGGGCACGTCAAAGGGTCATTCACTGGCGCGTCGCGCGACAAGGAGGGCCTGTTCTCCGCGGCGGGCGACGGAACGTTTTTCCTCGACGAAATAGGTGAGACCACACCGGCGACGCAGGTTAAGCTGCTGCGCGTACTCCAGCAGCGAGAGGTCATACCGGTCGGGGCGACCGATGCGAAACCCGTACACGCGCGCGTAATCGCCGCTACCAACCGCGATCTGGAGGAAGAGATCAAGCGCGGAAACTTCCGCAGCGATTTGTTCTACCGGTTGAACGTGATCTCGATCGTGCTACCGCCGCTCCGCGACAGACCTGGGGATATCCCACTTCTGACCGAGTCCTTTCTCAAGCGTTCGGCGGACGCGCGCGGCGAAACGCCCAAGATCCTGTCGAAGGAAGCGCTGGACGCGATGCAGCGATATACGTGGCCGGGCAATGTCCGGGAGCTCGAAAATGCGCTTGAAAGGGCGGTGATCCTGGCGAAAGGGGAAAGCATACCACTTTCAGCGCTGCCCGAGAGAATCGTCGAGCCGAAATCCGATCCGCTGGTGAGCGACGCGGTGCAGACCAATCCCACGCTCGACACCATCGAGCGCGCTTACATCATGTGGGTGTTGGAGAACGAAGGCGGAAACAAGCCCCGGACCGCAGAAGTCCTCGGGATCGACCCGTCTACACTATATAGGAAGCTCTCCCGCTACGGGCTGCCAACCTAGTTGCGAGATGCCAAGGGCATCGCAAAACGCAGCAGTTTTCCAGCCTCGGCCAGTTCATCGGCGCTGTAACTCTTTCAGCGTCAACGACTTAACTGTGCCATGCCAGCTGGCACCGGCGGTGCCTTAATTAGGGCCGCCTCTCAGCGAGGCTCCTCATTCCCAATACGAGTGCACCCGCACTCGACCCGTGCTTTCAACGCTTCAGGAGAGTTAAATGAGCAACAAAAAGGGTTTTACCCTCATTGAGCTTCTGATCGTGGTCGTCATCATCG
>JBHEME010000034.1:0-16188 GCA_046262755.1 Gemmatimonadaceae bacterium
CGCTTACACCAATCGCGGTTCGCGCTTTTAGGCGCCGCCGGTCGTCTGGCTGCTCCCCCGGCGGTAACACACTCTCTCTGACTGCCGCGCCAATGATCGTGACCAGGCCTACGAACAGGAAAAGTCCGACGATCAATAGTGCGGTGCCGAGGCGTGGGTCCAGTTCGAGACGCCGATTCGCCACCACCACCACCGGAATAATCGCTTGACCGGCACCGAGGCTCCCTCTGACGTTCACCGTCACGCTGTTGGAGCCTCCGGACATGATCCAAAGTGGCGCCCTGTAGAGTCCCGCATCGCCCTCGACGGGCTCGGCGACTTCCGGTGGAGGAGCGGTGGCGAGCGCATCGTACCGATTGGCCTGCACCGTGACCTGGTCGACACCCGCGCCTTGCACCCGGGCGAACACATTTGCGACTCCCGGCACCACACTGGGAGTAGCAACGTGCACTATGACGTGATATGGCCCCGCGCTTCCTTCGTACCACGCGTCAGGGCTGCCCACGTGCGCGGAGCACACCACGATTACTGCTGTCAGCAGCGCTGCGCGTGAAAAACTCATCGCCTGACCTTCGACATTCCCGTGCCCAGGTAAAGGCTGATGCGCGATGCAATCACTCCAAGAAGCATCGCGAAGGCGATTCCCTTTGCGAACGCCGGCGGGCTCCAGTTACCCCGCGCGTCGGTATCGAGAGTCCAGTAGTGATATCTCCAATCGCCAAGCCGGGCACTGTAGGACCATTGATCGGCGGCGAAAAAGAAATTGCGCGCCGCCGGCGAGAGCAGGAACTCAGCCCAGAACCAGTGGACGACAACCATCACTGCTACCCACGCAACGCCCAGGGCGATCGAGAGTCGCCAGTCCCGGCCGCGACCGAACTTTTTCATCAAGAGGTCAACCACCACCGCCGGAAAGATGATCAGCAGCGGAAACGACGGCGGTATCATGTGGGTGACTGGATTGTAGATCGGCGCGAGCTTCGGCGTGGCTTCGAACAGCTGCAGGATCCACATCATGGCCAGAGTTATCGCGGAGTAAATTCCCGTGATCGTCGTCGCCGGCCATTTCAGGCGCGATGCGCGCGACAAGCCGACCAGGAACAAGGGGATCGTCCACGCCGTTATGCCATAGAATTTGGCGCCATGCATGTGATTCCCGGTGCTGGCATATTCCTGAATCACGGTGGCGATCATCGTGATCAGAATACCGGCGGTATACGCGTGGATGACGCTGTAGGTCTTCTGATCTTCCGCCGGCGCACGGTTCTGCGCACTCAGCGCCAGGAGCATCGCGCCGATCTGAATCCCCACCATTCCCCATGCCAGGATCATGTGCGGTGGGCTGATGATCTTTACGTCTAGACCGTACGCGTTGTGCCACCAGTTGTCGAACGGTGCGGAGGTGATCATCATCAGCGTCCCCCAGATGCATACCCAGGCGCCGAGCGGACCCTGAAAGAAATGCCAGAAGCGTACGGAGCGGGCTCTGGCTTCCGGTGTCCCCGCAAACGTCGTTTGGAGTACCAGCCACCCACAGCTCAATCCCGCGACCACGGCGGCCAACTGTTCGAGCAGATGCGCGAGAGTCCAGAACGTGTCGCGCCCAACGGTGCGGTGCCACGAAACGTCCCAGATCAGACCAACGACGATGCAGGTCGATGCAAAAACGACCGCATAGAGCGGCCATGGTATGGTCAGCGCGTTCGAACGGTCGCGCGCGTTGACGGAAATGCTATCGGCGACGGAACTAGTCACGGCGGCTCACCTTCGACGAGTCTGGTAAAACTTCCAACGGGGCGCCACACCATAGGATGCCGCCCCGCGCCCGTCAAGAAAAACTAGCGGTAGTTGTCGCGATGATTGCGATCGCGGTGGCGTTCGGGGATATCGACCTTGCCGCTCACCGCTGTGTAGTTGATGCTTCCGCTGCCTTTTGAATCCACTCTGAGGTCGTGTCCGACCTTCGATACTTCCACCTCACCGCTGCCATCGTTCTCAACCACGACCGAGCCGCGAACGTCCGTCGCGTAGATCCCGCCCGAGCCATCGCTCTCGACAGTGAACGAGCCCGTAACGTTGCGGACGATGATGTCGCCAGAGCCATCGCTAACTTCGATGTCTCCACCAACGTTTTCGATGATGAGATTCCCCGATCCATCGGTGACTTTGACGGAGCCGGTCGCGCCCTGTACCGAGAAATCACCCGAACCATCTGTCGCATCGAGCGATCCGACGTTCAATATCTTCGCGTCGCCGCTTCCGTCTGTGACATCGGCGTTGATCCCCTGTGGAACCTGAATCACCAGGTCCAGAGCAGCCGAATAGTTGTTGTTGAAACGCCAGCCGTTGTTCTCGGGCATGTCGGCTTTGATGAAAACGACGTCGCCTCGACGCTCGGCGATGAGCCTGATCTGGCTCAGAACGCTCTGTGAGCTGGAACGGGCCGTGCCGGTGACCTGTACCTGCCTGAGGCCAGCTTTGCCTTCGACCCGGAGGTCACCTGCCGCCGCTTCGACCTCGACTTTGCGCGCGCCCGTGGCGTCGACCACCGCGTTTCTGGGCGCAGTGTAGTCGCTCGACCATTGGGCGGATGCCGGCGTGGCGATCAGGAAAGGCGCCGCCGCAAAGCCAGCACCGAGGATTCGTCGCTTCATGGAGTACTCCGTTCGGGTGTGTCCGGGTTAGACAACTGCTCTTCCCCTACGGTTTGAACCCTCTTCAGTTTCAGTGCGGGAGGAATGCTCCGAGCCCAGCTTCCACAGCCCGTCTTCCACGGAGCGATGATCCCGACGCCGTCGCGCAGCAAAAGTTGTTGACGTCGCAATGGGTGGCAGTCGGCGTGCACCGCGGCTAGACTTTGTTCATATCGCATGGGGGTTTGATCGTGCCTGTTCGTGTCCGACCCAACGCAGTCGCTTTGAGCATGGGCGCCTTCCTCCTTTTCGCCCAACCCGGTCGTGCGCAACAGACCGCGGCTGCAACCGCTTCAATACCGCGCGGGCCGGCGGTGAATGATCTCGCGCCTGACTTCACGCTTCCAGGCGCAACGCGCTACGGGCTGCTGAAGACCCCTGTTCGCCTGTCCGATTTTCGCGGGCGCACAGTAGTGCTTGCTTTCTTTTTCCAGGCGCGCACCAAAGGCTGAACCATCCAAATGGAGGCGTACCGTGATCAGTACGCCACGCTCTTCAACAACGGCCGCAACGTCGTGGTCATCGGCATCAGCGTCGACCCCGATACAGCGTTAGCCTCGTGGGCACGCGATGAAGACTTCCCGATTCTGTTCGCCAGCGACCCCGGTGGAACTGTCGGACAGACATACGCGGCATTCGACCCAAAGAACAAGCTGGACAACCGCTCTCTCTTTGTAATCCGGCCCGACGGACGAATTGCGTACGTGACGAAGCCGTTCAAGGTTCTCACACCGGCTGCGTACACCGATCTTGCCGCAGTCGTAGACAGCCTTTCCGCCCCGCCGGCACCCGACTCGGCGAAGTAACACAAGCAAAAGAGGCCGCGGAGTTATCGCGGCTTCTTTTGCATCCAGTCAGTTCAAAGCGCCTTCCTGAGCGCCGCTTCGAGATCCTGTTTGCCGCCCAGACCCGTGTAGACCACTTTGCCCTTGCGATCGAGGACCACGACATACGACGTCGCGGGTGCGTCAAAAGCGGACGCTGCCTTTCCATCGGTGTCGAAGTAGGTGTCGTGCGGAAGCGGATGGGCGGCAATGAAGCGACGCACGCGCTCCGGGGATTGGTTGATGGCCACAGCAAGCGCGACGAACTTCACCTTCGGCCCAAATCTCTTTTCGGCCGCGAGAAGAGCCGGCATGAGCTCTCGACAGTTCGGGCACCAGGTCGCCCAGAATTCAATTAGCATCGGCGTTTTTCCGATGAACTTCCCGAGGTCGACGGGCTTCCCGTCGAGCGATTGCACCACCACTGCGGGAGCCTGGGCCCCGACATCGATACCAAGATCCTGAGCAGAGGCTGTTAGCGGGAGCCCGACTGCACTTCCGATTGCCAGAGCGCCGAGAAGCGCTTTGCCGCGCGGGAAAGAAAATCGAATCATTTGTACCTGGGAGTTGTCCGTGGAGAGCGCTCAGATGAGGAGTTGCCCCATCTGCACAAGGTAATACTCCGCAACTCCCAACATGATCAATGCGAAGATGCGTTTGACCCACACCATCCACTCGCCGGCGCGCGGCAGCCGGGCCAGTGTTCCGCTGAATAGTCCCACGAAAACGAGGAGGGTACACATCCCGAGGGAGAAGACGAACAGGTAGATGAACCCCAGCACGCCACTCTTCGTCGCAGTTACCCATGTCAGCACCGCCGCCATGACTGGCGCCGAGCAGGGCGCAGCGACGAGACCCGAGACGCTGCCCATCACCACTGCCCCTGCAACACTTCCCCCGCCCCCGGCGGAAGCAGCACGCGCGAGCAGAGCAGAAGGAACCCGGACGTGAATGACGTCGACCATCGCCAGTGCCGCGAGAACCAGGAGATTTGCCATCGCGAAGTAAAGCCAGGGATTGGTGCTGACCGATCCAAACAACGTGCCGGACAAACCCGCGAATAATCCAAGCGCGCTGTAAGCGGTCGCGAGGCCCAGCACGTAGGCCAGCGTCAGCGCCACCGTGCGGGAGTGCGGGCGCGGTGCCGAGCCCACACTACTTCCGCCGACGATCGCGGCGGTTATGGGAATCATCGGGTAGATGCACGGCGTCAGGCTCGTCAGCACTCCCGCGAGGAACAAAATCGGAAGCGCGACTAGCGGACTCGACGACAGCTGGGCAGAAATGTGCGAGAAATCCAAGAGCGCGGATGTGAAAAAGGGATGCTATTTCCTAGCATCCCTCTTCGCAACGAGCGGTCGTCGAATCTTATCGCTTCGTAAGCAATTCTTCGAACAGGTCGAGCGCCCGCGGATCGTGCGACTGTCCGAGCCAGAAGAGCGCCTTCTTTCGTATCTCGGGGTCCTTGTTCGTACGCGCGATCGAGATCAGTGCGGGGATTCCTTCATCGCGGGGTCGCTGCGACAACGCGAATACTGCCTGCTCCCTGACCTCACGGTCGACGTCGTTGTCGACTACGATGTCCTTGAGATCCTTCGTCGCGGCTTCACCAGCAGCCTGGCCGAGCCAGAACACTGATTGGGTTCGGGTATTGCGCGGGAGATCCGGGTTCCGCGCGATGCGAATCAGCGCGGGCCAGACGTCGGCGCTGTCGGCCAGTGTCGCGGGAAGAATCGCTTTAGCCCCCAGGCTGCCGCGTTCGCTTTGCGCGACCGAAACCAGATAGTCCGCTACTTCTCCCGCGGAAACATTCCCGAGGTCGATTACATCGGAGCCAGCCGGTCTCCATCGACCGCCGACGTAAAATCTGAGATCGCTCAGCTCCCCATTCGTCCGATCGAGCACCACGCGTCCGGGACCGACACTGCAGTCTGACTCCCACTCCACATCGCGCGACCAGTTCGAGTTGTTGCCCCACGACGTCCTTCCCCCGCGGTCATCGTGCCGGATGGAGTTTCCGCTCCCGCAGATCCCCGGTTTCACGGCGAAAGTCATGCGCACAGTGCCGTTAGACACGCGTGAAACCCTGCTGGCGATGCTCTGCCCCTCGGCGCCCTTCACGCAGCCAGCGATCGAGAGTGCGCATAAAGCCATCACTGTGATTGATCTCATTGTCGTAATCCTCACCGGTTGATGAGATCGAGCAGGAATTGCTGCACGCGTGGATCGCGTGACTGTCCGAGCCAGAAAATGGCTTTCTTCCGAAGCTCCGGATCACGGTCATTCTTGGCGATGTCGAGCATTTTGTCGACCGCTGCTGGATCACGCTGACGCTGCGAGAACACGAAGATCATCTGATCCTTCAGCTCGGCGTCGGTCATTCGATTGTACAGCCCTACCAGCTCCGAAGTAGCGACACCGCTCTGCCCGGCGAGGAACAGTGCCCTCTTGCGCAGCTCTGTGTCTTCGCGGGGGTTGACGGCAATGTTCATCAACCACTGCTCGTTGCCCGCTCCCCGCTGCTGCGAGAGCGAGAACATTACCTTGTCTTTGAGATCCTCGTTGGTCAGCCGGGAATACAGGTTACGCAGGAACTCGGTGTTTTCCGTCGATCGCCGCTGACCGAGCCAGAAGATCGCCTTTTCGCGGAGCTCCTCGTTTTCTCCGTCTCGCACCGCGAAGTCCCGCAGAATTTGCTGGGCCCGGGGCTCGTGCTGCTGTGAGAGCGCGAAGAGGGCCTTGTCCTTGATACCGACGTCGCCGTTGCCGCGAAGAATCGTCTCGAGTAGCCCCGTGGAGCCGGGGACCTGCGACAGCCAGAAGACTGCCTGCTCGCGAACTTCCTGATCGGGATCGCTTCGCGCGACGGACATGAGGATGTTCGCCGTCTGGTCCGTTCGCTTCTGAGAGACGAGGAACACCGCCTTTCGGCGAAGAGCCGCCGAGCAGGCATCTCGACGCTCGAGAACTTTCTGCAGAATTGGCATCGCGCGCTCCGCGTCCATCTGCAGCAACGCGTTGAGAGCAGCGATCCGGTCGTCGTTGTCGTCATCGTCGGATGGACACGCGCGTCCCGGAATTGTCCGGGTCCGTCCGCTGCTGACATCGTGGTCCCCTTCCGCTTTTTCACTGATGTCGACCGCGCACGATTCGTCGCCACGCTTGGCCAGCTCGCCGCAGACGCGTGTCTTGAGACTGCGCGCGTCCCCTTGCATTGCAGTCGGGTAGCGTTTCGCCAGCGCGTTCAGCCTGTCAATCGCGGTTGAAAGATCTTCGGTCTCGCCGCTGCGATAAAGCGCGTAGGCCTCGTAGTACATCGCCTGACCCGCGTACGCCGACTGTGGGTAGCGCTCGGGAATGCGGTGAAAGACTTCCGCGGCCCGCTTATAGTCGCCGCGTGACAGCGCCTCGCGAGCGAGGCGGTACAGTGAATCCGCGGGGTCAGCGATTGCCCACGGAGCGGGCGGCAGCTCGCTGGGTTGCGGCCCGAGCGAAGCGAAGCTCGCGTTCAGCTGCGTTTCCGCTCTTACGCGCGAGGCAAAAG
Source organism: Gemmatimonadaceae bacterium (assembly GCA_046262755.1). GTDB lineage: Bacteria > Gemmatimonadota > Gemmatimonadetes > Gemmatimonadales > Gemmatimonadaceae > UBA4720. Next base: position 7,062 of record JBHEME010000034.1, read on the forward strand.
GGTTGGTCGATACGACAGGCAGAGATTGATTGAGTCCCAACCCGGCCGATGAAATTATTGCTGCTGCTGTGATCAGTGTTTTCATTGTCATTGAAGTAGCCTTAACTGCCGCGCGGAGGTCCCGCTGGAATCGCGGTCCGAAGCCTCGACAGCACATGGTCCTGCTGTAACGTCTTCTCTATGAGCTCCCGATCCTGTGCCGTGCTTCCGGGCGATAGCTGTACGATCTGAACGAGCACCAGCTCGAGATCTTCCAGCAACGGACGACGATGCGGATCGTTGGCGACGGGTGAGTCCAGCAACAAACGAGTGTTGCTGAGAAGTTCTCTCGCCCACGTTCCGAGCTGCGCATCCATCTGCTGGTCGGCCGCCGAGCGGGACCTGAAGGACGTGAGCAGCGCCTCTGCATCGCTCAGGTGACGGGCAGCCGCGATCTGGTATGCTGACGAGCCAGCCACCTCTGCGACTCCCTCAGTCTTGCGGGTAACGCGATCCGGTCCAACGTCCGGCCGCCGATCATCCGGCGCTCGACGTGGCACCCCGGAAACTCGACCACGCGAGGCGTTCGATGTCTCCTCCGGTGCCCCGCCGACCTGCGAGTCAGAAGCGCCAACGGAAGTACCAGACGTCGGATTTACGCCCGGAGCCACGACAGCGACTCGACGCGGTGTTCCCGGCTTTGCGCTCCAACGTCCGATTCCTACGCCGGTCGCTACCAGAAGCAGTGCGGCGGCCGCCGCACCGAGCCATACGCGCGACCCGAAACGCCTCTCCCCCGGAGCACGCATTGTCGCGCCGCCATAAACGACCCGAGGTCCCGCCCTTCTTGCCTGGATCGCGCTCCACATTTCTTCGCGCGGCGTGCGCACCGGCGGCGAGTTGTAACCCTGCGCCGTTTTCTTGATGAATGCTTCGAATTTGTTGTCTTCAGTCATGACACCCACTCCGGGGCAAAATCCGCCAGCGCCACACGCAGTTTGCTCCGTGCTTGAAAGAGGTGAGACTTCGACGTTCCTATCGGAATGTTGAGCGTCCCGCTGATCTCCTCGTGCGTGTAGCCCTCTACGTCGTGCATCACGAACACCGTCCTGTATTTCTCCGACAACGAGTCGATCGCCCTCGTCATTCTTTCCTTGAGATCTGGTTCGGCCTGAACCGGTACCCCGCCAACCATCATCCCTTCTTCCATTGGCGCTTCGCGGTGTTTTTGACGCTTTGTTTTCCGCAGCCCGTTCAGCGCCACCGACACCCCAATCGCATGCAGCCACGTCGACAGCGACGAATCCCCGCGAAAGCTTCCAATCTTTTCAAACGCGCGAATGAAGGTTGCTTGGGTGAAATCCCGCGCGAGATCGTCATCACCGGCGAGACGAAACGTCAGCCGGTAAATGCGATCGACGTATGTCTCGTACAGCTCACGCTCGGCGGCAGCATCGCCAGCGACCACCCGCGTGATCAATTGGATATCGTTCACCGAGCTCCGAGACTCGTAAGCAGCCAGCGCCATGGTCGTCCTTCTGACACCGCGTGCCCGAAAAGGGTTGAGGCCGTTTTCGGTAATTTGCGCTAGTCCTGGTCGAGGAGTGGGAACTGCAGACGCAGGGCTAACTGTTGCGGGTTATCGCCTGCCGAGCAGTCTGTCCCAGGCCCCGCCAGCCAGCCCCAAGGCGTATTCACCCCACCACTTTCCTGCCGCCGGGCCTCCGCCGCAGGTGCCATCAGATTCACCGGGGGTTTTTATCCAGAGAAAAGCGTCCACCAGAGGATTGCCCGTCCTCGTCGTTGGAGCTGTGCCAACGCGCTGGCCAGTGGGATTGCACCAGTTCCCCGCGTTGCTCGCGTTCAATCCGTTGCGACTCGTATCGATGATGAAGTGCTTCCCCCCGACTCTCTTCGATACCTCGGTCCCGTAGGCGATGTTCACCGAGTTTCCGAGGAAGTTGGAGATGTTGAGGCTGAAGCCGTCTGCTTCGGCGATCCCGGCGCGGTTCAGACGATTCGCAATTTCCACGGGGTCGACCCAGCGAGCGTGACCGGCATCGATATATACCGCAGCCCTCTTCGCCTTGAGAACCCGAACCGCATCATGAATGAGATTGATGCGCTCTTCCTGCAATGGCCGGCTCAGACAGTTCATTCCGGCAAGCGCGTCCGGCTCGAGAATGACCACCGCTCGCCGGTTTCCCAGCCCGTTGGCGAAGTCGCGGATCCAGCGTTTGTAGGCATCGCTGCCATTGGCACCGCCAGCCGAGTACTGCCCGCAATCGCGTCCGGGAATATTGTACGCGACGAATATCGGAAGTGCGTTCTGTCCCGTGATGCGCGAAACAGCATCGGCGATATCACCTCCAATGTCGGCGTTCCAGCTCCCGACCCACTGCGCGATCGGCTGCGCCGCAATCTTGTCCATGAGGGCGGCGTCCGCGGGTCGACTCCTACGCCACGCATCGGCTTGTCGCTTCGCGGCAGAAGCGGGATCGACGTAGAGCTTCGCGCCGGAGAAGAGATTGCCGACTGCACGGCTGACGGTCTGCGCTGGCGCCATGCCTGGCGTCGCGACAATGAGGCCGAGAACGATAGGCGCTGCCAACCAACCGGCTTTCACCGGTGAAAGCGCAAACGATCTGTGTGCGGACGTGCTTGTCCGCAACGTCTGAGTAAGAGCCATAGTTACCCACACGCGCCTACGACGAGCGGAACCAGAAAGGTTCGCCCACCGAGCTGCGAATTCTTGTTTTTTTGCCTGAGCTTACAATCCCCCAGGCATCACACGACTATTGATACACATCGTCGAACGTGTGTTCCGAGCGTTCGTGCCTCTCCTCCCTTCCGGGCACATCGTCTGCCTTGTATGCCTCCGCTGTGTTCGCCGACAGAGCACTAGCTCTGCAGAATCGCGCAGCCAAATCGAGCAGGAGATGCAAATGGGAACGGAGTTGACACCAGACGCAGTCGAGACCGAAGGACCGCCGCGTAAGAGCAGACGCAAATCCCAATCACTACGCAAACGCTCGGCAACCGAGGTCTCAGCCAAGGACGCGCCAACGCACTACTCAGAAACACAGCGAACCGAGAAAGATCCACTCACTCAGGCGCTCGGATGGTTCAGCGTCGGACTTGGCGTCGCTGAGCTGTTCGCGCCACAGGCGGTGGCGCGATTGATAGGGGTGGACGAAGAGGAACACACCACGGTCTTCCGCGCCTACGGAATCCGCGAAGTCGCTGCGGGAATCGGAATCCTCACCCGTCCCAAACCGACTTACTGGATGTGGAATCGTGTGATCGGCGACGCCATAGATCTCGCTTCGCTGGGCAAAGCGATGCGCTCAGCGGACACCAACAAAACGAGGCTCACCACCGCCACCATTGCCGTGCTTGGAGTAACGGCGCTGGACATCCTATGCAGTTTGAGCCTGACGAGCGAATCCAATCCTGCCGCCGGTCACGACGAAGGAAGCTTCAGACTCGCCGAGAGCGAGACCGGAGAATTGCTGAGCGCGATCATCACCGTGAACAAGCCCGTCGAAGAAGTCTACGCATTCTGGAAGGACCCGCAGAACTTTCCCGCTTTCATGGACCAGCTCGAGTCAGTCCGCATCACGAGCGGTCGACGCTCTCACTGGACCGCAAAAGGTCCAGCTGGGTTGACGGTCGAATGGGATGCGGAGACCATCACCGACACGCCCAACGAGATGATCTCCTGGAGCTCCGTCGATGAATCCGACATCCAGAATACCGGCACGGTACGCTTCCGCCCGGCGACCGGCAACCGTGGCACCGAAGTCGAGCTCGAGATGGATTTCAAGCCGAAGGGCGGAGCAATCGGAAACAAGATTGCCAGACTTTTTTCAGCGGTTCCGAAAACTCAGATGATGAACGACCTGCGCCGCTTCAAGCAGGTGATCGAGCTCGGCGAAATAGTGAAGTCGGATGCCAGTGCCGTAAAGGGACTGCATCCCGCTCAGCCGCCAAAGTACCGCGAGCTGGAGGGCTGACGATATGAGAGCGACTTGCTGGGAAGGCGCAAAGCACGTAAAGGTCGAGGACGTTCCGGATCCAAAGATCCTGAACCAGACCGACGCAATCGTGCGAATCACCTCGACCGCGATCTGTGGCTCCGATCTGCACCTGTTCAACGGCTTCATGCCGACAATGGAGCGCGGGGACATACTGGGCCACGAGTTCATGGGCGAAGTGATGGACGTCGGCAAGAAGGTGAAAAAGCTCAAAGTGGGTGACCGCGTCGTCGTCCCGTTCCCGATTGCGTGCGGCGAATGCTGGAGCTGCAAGAACGACATGTGGTCGCTCTGCGAAAACAGCAATCCGAACGCGTGGATCGCCGAGAAGATGCTCGGTCACTCACCTGCCGGTGTGTTTGGCTATTCGCACATGCTCGGGGGATTTGCGGGAGGACAGGCCGAGTTTGCGCGTGTTCCCTTTGCCGATGTTGGACCGCTCAAGGTCCCGGAGGATCTGAGCGACGATCAAGTCCTGTTTCTATCCGACATTTTCCCGACCGGTTACATGGGCGCCGAGATGTGCAACATCAAACGGGGCGACACGATTGCCGTGTGGGGTTGTGGTCCCGTTGGCCAGTTTGCGATCGCCAGCGCGAGGTTGCTCGGCGCCGAGCGGGTCATTGCGATCGACCGGTTTCCCTACCGGCTGCAGATCGCCCGGGAGCGGGCGGGAGCGGACGTCACGATCAATTATGAAGAGACGAGCGTCGTCGATGCGCTGAAGGAGCTCACCGGCGGACGCGGTCCCGACGCCTGCATCGACGCCGTAGGAATGGAAGCCCACGCCCCCGGTGTGCACGGACTGTACGACAAGGCCAAGCAGGCGATGAGATGGGAGAACGACCGCATCGCCGCGCTCAGGCAGGCTATACTGACGTGCCGCAACGGCGGGACTGTTTCCATCGTCGGAGTTTATGGCGGATACGACGACAAGTTTCCGCTCGGCTCCGTGATGAATCGTTCGCTTACCATCAAGACCGGTCAATGCCACGTCCATCGCTACATGAAGCCGTTGCTGAAGCACATCGAAAAGGGTGACATCGACCCCGGTTTCGTCATCACGCACAAGATGCAGCTGGAGGACGCGCCGGTGGGCTACGATATCTTCACCCATAAGGAAGACGAATGCCTCAAGGTGGTTTTGAAGCCATGAAGTAAGCGGGGCGCTGCCGCGGGAGGCACACGATGGGTGACACACATCCCGACATCTCGCGACAGCCACCCGTTCGACAACTGTGGCGCGCACTCCTCCTCCGCTGTCCCAACTGCGGGGGAGGATCGCTATTCGTCGGCTTTTTTCGAATGAAGGAGCGGTGTCCGACCTGCGGAATACTGCTCGAGCGAGGTGAGGCGGACTACTTCATCGGCGCCTACACTCTCAACCTGATCGCTGTGGAGGTCCTGCTCGCGATCGCCTTCCTGATAGTGGTTTACGTCACTCGGCCCAATCCCCCGTGGATGGCGCTGCAATACGGCGGAGTCGTTCTCTCGATCCTCGGCGCGATTGGCTGCTATCCGTTCGCCAAAACTACCTGGCTGGCGGTAGACCTGATTTTTAGACCGCCTGTTCGCGAAGATTACATCACGCGCGTCAAGTAGTCTTCATTCTCCCGCGGGGAAGTTCTCGCTCGGCGACGCCCCTTGGGCGACGCTGATGTCGATTGGGAGTCTGACTCCGTTGTGAGTCTCGACCACGTCGATCACGCCCTGCCAGGCCTGCGCAAACGAGTGCCCAACGTCCGTGGGATCCTTGTCCTCCGAGAAACCGCGCTCGCTCGCGATCCAGAATGAGGGCTCCCAAGTGATACCCGCAGCAGTGAGAACCTGTTTCACGTCATTGTAAACCCGGTTCGCGTTGTAGCTGTGCGCGTAGTACGCGGGACGAAAACGACCATCTTCGACGACACGTGCGGTCCAGGCGCGGTAATACTCGCGCATCGCCGCGGGTACCGATTCCATTCTTTCAATGTCGAGGAAAATGGCGGTTCCATTGGCGAATCCCTGCGCGGCTGTTTTGGTGATCGCGTCATTCGCATCCGCGGTTCCTCGCGCGGCGCTCACCAGTTGTGTCGAACAACTCGCTCCGCGTGACGCGCGCGGGGCGACTCGAACCCTCACTGGTACGTGTTTGTTGACGTGTCTGACCACACGCCTGCCATGTAGGGTTCGCGACTCACGAACGCGCTTCGTTACGTAGCGGGTTACCGTAACCTTTTCGCCTGGGGTTCTTCCCCAGGTTTGCTGCCCCACGTAGATCACCGCCATTCCCCAACCCATGTCGGTCAGCGTCTCCCGCTTGCCCTCCCACGACGCGTCGTTATGACAAGGCGCTGACAGATAATAGCCGACCCATTTGTAAGGCTTGTCCGCCGTCATCCACGCGCGCATCGCACGATCACCGGGATACGTAAAGGTGTCGAATCCGAGGTGGGGTCCGGCGAGATTGTCTGCGATGTTGGCCGAGGCGATTGTGACAGCATCGCGCAGCGATGGAGCGATCGGACTCCCGCTGCTGACAATTAACCCGGCAGAGAGCAGTGCGAGGACCGCACGCCAATCGAATTTTGACATTCTGGCTCCGCGAGTGAACGTCGATATGAATCGCAGCCGTCACCGAACGGCGAGTCACTAGGGCTATACGCCTCCCGTGATCAATCGTTCCTCTGACCCATCTCTTTGTCACAAGCAGATGACAATCAGTTGTTTGCGACGGTTCCCTCGCAAGCTAAGTCCATGATACCCCTAGAGATACGCCATTGGCACGCCTCGGCCCCGCTAATGCCACTATACGCCCCAACCTCTTCTGTGGAGTCGGTATGAATTTCCGACGTTGGATAGGGCTTTCTGGAGCTCTCTCGTATCTGATGCTGCCCGCCGCTGGCTCCGCCCAGGTTGGTGGAGGAGTCGAGATCTACGGGACGCTCGACAATGCGTCCCCGATAACGAGAACAATGGGCGGGCTCTCCCTCAGCGTGGGAACACCGTACATCGGCATTCGTGGCAGCGGTGCGCTCGGCATGTCTTCTCTCGGCAGCCAGAACGGTTTTACTGATGGTCCGTCGGACCTCGTATGGGCAACGACCGCTGACCTCATGCTCGGCCCACTGAACGCCGGGCTTGGCGAGGGGTTCATGCCCTACACTTTCGCGGGTCTCGGTATGGAGAGTAGCGCGCAGCCACTTGGTTTCACCGACGCCATCCGAACTTGGAGCTACGGCGGTGGTGTCCAGTTAGCGCTCGGCAGGATCGTTTCCGTTAACGGAGAGGCTAGATACCGTCGCTTGGCTGCCGATGCGACACCAGCGGATTCACAATTCGTGCGGGGCCTCGAGTATCGGGTGGGAATCGGATTTCATTTCGGAGGCGGCGGGCGACGCTCACCGGTTTACTCGCGACGCGGCTCTGATCGACCGCCGCGCGCTCCTCGGCCTACTCGGTCGAGTGGCACAGTGTGGCCTGTCAGCACCAGCTCTGCTCGTGGCGCAGCTAGGCGTGTGGTGCCAACGGCGGAGCAGTACATCGGCACGCCCTACCGGTACGGCGGCACGAGTCCGTCCGGATTCGATTGCTCGGGATTCGTGCAGTACGTCTACGGAATGAACGGAGTCAGCCTGCCGCGAACTTCGCGGCAGATGGCCGGTGCCGGCGTGGCCGTCGAGCCTTCCGCTCGCGCGCTGGCGGTGGGCGACCTCATGCTCTTTGCACAGGGTGGCCAAATCAGTCATGTCGCGATCTACGCGGGAAACGGGAGGTTCATTCATTCCTCCTCCAGTGGAAACGGGGTTCGGTACGATGATCTGAGCACTCATCGCGGTCGCTGGTTCGCTGACCACATGGTTGCTGCGAGGCGAGTAGCTGGCGACGGGCGGATGGCCATCACTGCATTCACGGGTGGCGCTGCGGTTGCTTTCGATCATCTCGATCCACCGGACAGCGCGCCGCCGCCGTCCAGGTGAGGCCCCTCAGAACGAAGTGTCTCGTCGGAGCTGGCTGGTTAGTGCTGGCCCGCGTTCCGACCCTTTAGTCGGTTATTGTGTCGCCGGTGTGGTGTGGATGTCGATGGACCAAGCGGCGATTCTTCGGTGGACTCCAGCCAGTTCAGCACTTGCTTGACTGCGTCATCATCGGTCAGCCTGGTCCGGACTCGGGCGGGGGTTAGTCCAAACACTGTCACCGAGTGCTGAGAAAAAATTCGTGTACTGCGGTATCCGAGCTTGATCGACACATCGAGCACCGAGTATCCGGGATCTCTCAGGTATCCGAATCCTCGCAGGACTTTGGCCGCGATGAGCAGTCTTTTCGGGGAGCCCAAGCCGGCGACATCGAGGTTTCGGTAGAGACGGACGATTGGGATGCCCGCCTCCATGGCCAGATCCAGCGCGCTGGTATAGCGGTGTGGCTGGTCGAACATGTTCTGGACAGTCACCGCAAGCTGTCGGGGAAGCTGACCCAGCGAGCGCTTGACGGCCCCTATTACACGGTTGCTGAGGGGATTGCCCTTTGCCTGTTCTACGCGTTCGCGAAATCGCTCGGGCGAATCGTCGAAACGGTGAAGAAGAACGTCCTCGAGGCCAAGTCGTGCGAGCTGCGCCACAGCATTGAATGCGGGAGCGCCGAGCGTGACGTAGGCAATGAGGGGAAGTGATGGGTACCGGGTGAGGAACCCGGCTACCGCTGCGACGTTCATGATGCCATCAGCGAGCGGATCGAGGATGACGGCGGTTACGGGCTTTCGCCTGATAAACGAATCGAGCTCTTCCCATGAGCTCGCGATGAGGAGGTCGGGCTCGTCAGCGAAGACGTGCCTGACGTGGCTGAGGAGCCGCGGTGGGAGGAACGCAGCAACGCTCAAGAGCCGATCGCGCCCATGGTCCGTTGAAACTGTCTAAGAACAGCTCGGAGCGCGAGGGTTAGGTGATAAGAAAAAGGCTATTGATGATAGGAAACAGGCATTTTCTGATAAGAAAACGCCATTTCCCGATTTCCTTACAGACGTACGTTGAGCCTATTAGGTCAACACCTACTCCCTTCAGTCAGGAGATACTCCCATGATCCGCCGCAGAATCCTCTTCGCAACCGCCCTGATCGCGTCCGTCGTACTCACCGCC
>JBHEME010000035.1:0-15881 GCA_046262755.1 Gemmatimonadaceae bacterium
GTCTTACATTGCCTCATGCCCTTGTAGTGGTACGTATTTTCATCATCATATAGATGGCCCTTAGGACATTCTGTCTTCTGTGCACAGAAATTACCTCTTAACCCTCCCCTATATTTACGTTGATTAACTCTAGATTGCTTACGTATCTTTTCCGGATTTTCATCCTTGTATCCACGTTGTCTAGCTTGTTTACACATTTTGCATATAGGGGGCTTGTTGCGACCATTAGACACTAGATTGTCAGATGATTTAACATGACCGCACTTAGAAAAGAAATCTGTCATTTACGGAATTGATTCATGTGTAGTCTCAAAGGAAACTGCACTGCATCCATGTCCGGATGATCCTTGAGTGCCATAGTCAAGCTGTCATCTACGTAGCTTGGCAGTGGGGCCACTCGCTCGTTGGGAAACAAGAACTCAAGTTCAGACTTGTCATCGTGGACAATAATTTTGCCTCGATAACTAAGTGCATCTTTACTTACTCGTCCCAATAATACATATTTCACTTAGGGTAGCTCCGCCCATGCTAACTGGAAATCCACCGTGTACTGGCAAGTGTTTCCAGGGTCTATAAATTGTCCTCTACCCATCGTCGGGAATCCATAAGGAACTCGACGAGGTTCTTGAATACCCCAGACCTGAAGGATTCTCACCTTAGGTGGGGAAGCAACATTTACAGGTAACACGAGATTTTCTTTTCCGTTACCCTCTTTAACGCATTCGTTCCATATAATCTCAGCGAGATCGTTTGCCTGGTGCCACGGTGGTTTTTGTTTTTTGGCACTTGCTGCCCAGCAGTGCGCTGTGATGATGGGATTCCTGAGTGGATGATTACGTTGCGACATTGCACCCTTTGTGACAATGACTTGTACGAAACCCGTGCTGATCCAGGATGGAGGGGTACCGTCCTCACCCATTGGGAGCGTGGTACCTATAGAATTTGTAGGCAGACCATTTATTGTCTTTAGCCAAGCTATTGTGGCTAATTCGCTGTTAGCGTGCATTAACCACTCCTAGATTGAGAAGAGCGCATCGCGCAGATAGTGGACTGCTGGGTTGCCTGGGTGGTGGACCCAAGGTTCAATTGTGTGGGGCCCAGTACCGAGTTCCTGATAGATACCGTAGTAGACGTTTTCGCTGATGATGGCAGTTTTGCCTTCCATCTCCAGTTCAATAGACCCGACCAGAGCGCCCGTCTTTACCGGAGCCAGTCCTTTTGCAGCAGCCTCTACGCGCTGACCTAGATCGTGCATGAACTCTTCTACTGCATGGTCGATGCCTGCGAAGCCTGCTTCATCCCAAACGATTCGTACTCCCATGACACCTCCAAAAGAAAAAGGACCGTAACCACATGCGGGAAGCATGACAAATTACGGTCCTCTTCCCTTTACGAGATCGAGAGCAATTCAGCCTAACCGTTTACGGGTATCACTAGCTGTTTTGCTTACATTTGAAATTATAAGGGACGAGGATCATCCCATCATCTCCAAGTCGACGCGGATGTCCTGAGAGCAGACTGGATTTGCACGTCGAGAGATCTGTACTATTGTCCAGACTTCTTGAGTCTTTTCATCCATGATTCTGTCGTTCTGTCGGATATCTGTTCCGGCAGTGACACGCATCTTTGCAAACCTGTACGAGTGAGGTACTGTTGTGATCTCTGTTTTTGCATCTACCGTTTGTTCAAGGATAGATGCACGAACCCCAGTGGCCACAATAGTATCTGAATCTACCTCGTCACCCCAGGCATTGTATGTGGATCCACGATAGACAGTTACGGTGGTTGTGGCCCTGTTTATCACATCTGCTCCCATCTAGAGAGTGGAGTGATCTCGATACCGTCCATTGATTCCTGCACGTACCGCTTGTTGAGAATGCTGCGACCCGCGAAAGGCCTGACCTTGATGTTCTTGTTTCGCCTCCAGGAGAGACGAGCAATAGCTCGTCTAGCCATAGGGGCTAAGAGGCTGGCGTTTTCGTGTTTGTATACGAAGAACACGCCGTCCTGGTTCATCGATCCAATATCAACATGTGTAAACAGGTCTGGGTGGTCGCTCATCCATGCTGCCTGATACGCGACAGCCATTTTCAGGAGTCGTAAATTCTTGGCACGGATAAGAGGTGCACCTGAGGTGTCTACTGTCTGGTTGTATATACAGTCAGCAAAAAGCTCCACCATCGCCTGGGAAGCATCTATGTTTTCCTGGCTCACGGAGATGCCAGTGTAAAGCTGAACGTCAGCTATTGAAGCCCAAGCGCTCATGGCATTCACCTTCTTTCATGAGAAACCCCCACTAGGCATGGAGGGCGGACAATACCTAGCGGGGGCGATTAGGCTGCTATTACGCAGTCTTCTCCAGGACGCTGAATCCAGCGACGTGACCAAGCTGGAATCCACGACGTGAGCGGAACTTGATAGCGATGTCGTCTACGTTTGCGTGTGCGTCAGCAACAGCCATGCGAGACTCTGGACCTGAACGGACACCGAGCTTTAGAAGGCTACGGTTACCTACGAAGATAAGTAGAGGGTTACCTGAAGGTGAGGCAGACATCGCAGGGGCTGTCTTAGCGCCACGACTCCAGTAGATCTCTACACCGAAGATACGGTCGGGCTGACCGGAGTCTCCACCCTGACCCTCAACGAAGATAGGACGACCGTTGTTGTCCTTGACGTTACGTAGAACCTCGCGGAATGCAGGGTTAGCGATTAGAAGAGCACTACCCTCATCCCAGTAGTCGCTAACCTCAACGAGCTTTAGGGCCTTTGAGATGTCGCCGTAAGCAGCTGTTGCTGCACCACCGTGGTTTACGTAGTTGGCATCAGCTGTATAGCTGACTGCTGAGTCAGTTGTACGAACTGCCTTGTAGACAGATGTGAACGGTGCGGTTGTACCGTTCTCAGTTGCAGTAACACCTAGGCAAGAGTTGTCGAAGGCTGTGGCGTATGAGATCGCCCAGTCAGCGGCACGCTTTGAAACAGTGTCAACAATCATGTTGGCGTCTGCTGTGTCGTCCTCGTCAAGTACTGACTGACCCATGAAACGACGGGCTGTCAGTGTGACGTAGTCAAGGTCGCCGTCATCGCGGGTGTATTCCTTACCCGCTGTGACTAAGTAGCTCTGCTGGCGTAGAATACGCTTTGTTGCAGTGGCCATTGAGTGGCGCTCACCAAGAGCCTCAACAGCTGAGGTCTTGAGAACACGCATGACTACCTCAGAGTCCCACTCGATGGGAATCCAGTCATCCTGGTAGCCAGGGCTACCTACGTAAGAATAGTTTGTCTGCTGTGTCATTGTGCCTATATCCTTTCAGAAATGAATAATTACTGCCTTACTCGGCAAGCTTCGGGCACAAAGCCCAGATTAAAATCAGCCCTGTTTGTACAACTGGTTCTTTAAACGAGTTGCAAAGTCTAGGGTTTCCTCAGAAGCAGCGACAGATTTCTTGCCACCACCTACAGTCTTAGTGTCAGCGACTTCCTTAGCTGCTTCCTTCATGCGCTGACGCTTGAAGAATTCAGGGAAGTCTTTCTTAAGCTCGTCGATCTGGTCCTGTAGACCTTCAATGTCTCCATCGGAGTCAACCTCGACAGAGTCAAGGTCCAGAAGCTTAAGCATGCGAGGCATGTTACGGCCGTTCCAGCCTGCCTCTTCAAGTGCGGAGGGCACCGCTGAAATCAGAGCAGCCGCACGACGGCGCTCAGCCTGCTCAGCTTTAGCGATTTCTCGCTCTACCTGTCGCTGAACTTCACGCTGAGTACGAACTAGGTCGTCCTTTGAGGGACCCTTGTCCTGTGGCTCGTCGTCATCGTCTGCACTATCATCACCGAAGCCGAGATCTATTTTTACCTCGCGCTTAGGTACCGCCTTACCGGTTTTGGGATCAAGACCAGCATCACGTAAGAAACGCTTACGAGCCGCAGCTTCACTGTCAGCCTTAGACTTGGCCGCTAGGAGCTTATCGAAATCTTCCTTAGACGGTGGGACCCACTTGTCCTTATCGTCGTCAGAGTCATCCTGCTCATCAACGTCAGTTGCATCCGTGTCATCGTCGTCATCATCATCTGTGTCGACTTCAACACGTCCGTCGCCTCCAGCTATATTGTAAATCGGCTTTCCGTTTACACGATAGCCAACAATTGTGCCGGGTGGCTGGGAGATTTCGTTGGTTAGAATTTCTGTGTCTACTGTTGTCTCGATCATTACCGATCCTTGTCTTTTCTCGCTTGCTGCGATTACTTATGCGCCTTGACCTTTTTTACCGTGCGTTCCTGAATCTCCAGATCCGGGAAGTGGTGTTCCATTAGATGTTCTAGTGGAACGCTGCATAGCACGGGCAGCGGAATTGTGGACAACCTTTGAGCTAGAGGAGAATGCCTGCTGCTGTTCAAGCTGACGCTCCTCCAACTGCTTAGCTTCTTCAGCCTGCTTGTCCCACTCTGCCTTCCACGGTGCAACCTCGGATTCGAGGTAACCCGCCTCAACGAGAGTGACTTCCGGTGGTACACCGGCCAGTTGCTTCTCGTTGATTGCCTGCCATCCGACCAGGTCAGTTACGACATCAATTGGACGCCAGACGACTTTAATTTTCTCTACATCGTGACCGAGTAGATTGAGTGCGAAAGTGAACGCACTCTTGTGAGTACCGCCAATACACATCATGCGTGTCTCGACGATAGAGTTTAGGGTTTCGTTGACCTGGCGAATGTTCTCCCCACTCGGAGGACGCTCACCCTGTTTGTCGAAGAAGTGGAAAGGAATTCCGGTCGCCTGAGCCATGGCCTTTACATAACGGTCGAAAGGCTTGAGATATGCATCAGGGTTTGCGGCCTGGAACTGGCCCACGTCTTTGAAACCATCTAGTTTCCAGACAGATCCCGGATCCGCCTGAAGATCATTTGTTCCCCCATTGTCCTCAGGGTCGTCATCGTCGTCCCCGCCGAAGAAGTCGTTGTCGGTACCGGATACGCCTGAAGGGTCCGCCGTAGGATCAGTAAGGGCATAACGCTGAGGGAATGACTGATAGTCAACTGTCGCCAAATGGGATGTGACAATCTTGTTAATGGCCAACTGTGGGCCATATGCATTGAAGTGGTCTGGCTTCCCGTATGTACGGTCTGTGCGGTAGTGGAAGAAGGGGATCTGGTCGAACGGATTAGACAGGATCGCGGGCGCACCATCAGCTGTGTACTGTTCCCACTTGTACTTTGCATTGGAGCGGTGCTTCAAAGGTGGACGACCCTTATGAACATATCGCTCAATACGGTCGGAATAGTAAAGGTTTGCCCTGACCGTAAGCTCTTGTCCTTGACCCTCTTCCCACGAACGGATGACGTATGTCATCTTGCGAGGGTTTTCGGGGTCATAGAAGGCACGAGTGGTGAGAGGCTCATGGCAGATCATGTCCACGGCTACGATGCTTGCCCCGGAGCCTATCTGAGTCTCTACGGGGTCTCCTGCCTGGTCATCAGGACCATGGAATGCCCAACCTTCAGGTGGTGTGCCTAGCCTCTGAGCAGCGTCAGTGGTGTCATAACCCTTGGAGGTGCTATCTGCATCGTCACCCACCACGGGCCAGATCATCATGTAATAGTCACCGTATTTACAAATATTACGGTGCAGAATGGGAAGCTCTTCGCCAAGCTCGTTGTAATCCCAAAGATCTTCAACGGCTGTATCCAGAGGGTTTACACTCTTTTTACCACTTGAGCCTGGTGTGGTGTTGTCAAAAGCCGAGTTGCCATCATCAGGAGTCACAGCATTGATGTGAAGCTTGTTAGCTACAACGTCAACAGGAATATGGGCAAAGTTGAAGGAGTCGATAGCGTCCAAGCCAAACTTTGTCAGTAATCGGGTGACCTTAGCGCTTGCGTATACCTCTTCAACCTTGCCCTCATAGAAAGCTGCCGCTCTTTCATAGGCCGGGCGTGCCCTGCAAAGCTCAGAATAGCCCGTGACTAAGTCATTGGGTGTCTGATCCATCACGCCTCCTAATAAAAGTCTCCTATGTAAAGAACTCCGATGAGTATATCATTTAAACCCCTTTATTCTTTCTTCTAAAGGCGTTATCGTGGGTTTATAGTCCTTCCACGTACCTTTACACGACGTCTGGGGGCCAAAAATTGCAGTACCGCATTGCCTACAGCGTCCACAAGGTCGTCGTTCGGACCGTTGGGGAAGGCCACCATTTGCTCTTCTAGAGCATAAATGGGCTGAGCATGAGTAACACGTGTAGGGATGAGCTGATATAGATTGAGAAGACGGCCTGCACGGCTCTCTTTCTTCTCATCATTGTGGATGGTGATAATTTTTACGGGCATACCGTGCAAAGTATCAAGCCACATATCTCCACCCTGGTTGGTTTCAACTAAAATGGCCCTGATTTCAGGAAATGAGTCCAAAATTTGCAGCACAAAGCGCCTCAAAGGGTCACCTTTGAGCTTGACGGGC
The DNA here is from genome assembly GCA_046262755.1 of Gemmatimonadaceae bacterium. GTDB lineage: Bacteria > Gemmatimonadota > Gemmatimonadetes > Gemmatimonadales > Gemmatimonadaceae > UBA4720. The sequence goes on from JBHEME010000035.1 coordinate 6,452, forward strand.
CTTGCATACTTGACTACGCAGCGATCAGGACTAACTTTTTTGCCGTTTTCACGTCTGGCTGGCTGGTATCCAATGACTGCCACCCCCGTATAGTCAGATTCCTTCGTAGTCGTAACCGCCCCGTCGATAGTAAGCACGGTTGAAGCGCAAAAATCAAAATCTTCGTAAGTGAAATCATCCTTTGTCCAGTATTCCCCGTCTGCGGCCATGGGGTCGTTCAGGAAGTTCTTCTGGTAGACACGGGTGTGACGGTATTTATTGAGGTATTCGAGTGGCCATCTTTCAGGCCACATGCTTCGCTCAGTACCATCCCCGTTGTCGAGAATGGGTAACTGGTGATGGACCTTGAAGTTCTCTTCTTCAATCCATTGCCACTCTTTGTTTATGTCCTCGATACCCTGGCCATATTTGATGAGCTGGTGGGTGATGGAACCGGGCATGGTAACCGTCCCCGAGAGGACAACACGTGCGCGCTCGTTAAGGGGAAGGACGGCGCTCTGAATTGTTTCAAGTCGCTGCTCCATCTGGTAGGCGGAGTAGTTAGACTCGTCGGGCTCGATGTCATCGAATAGAAGAGTGTCTGGACGGGTTTTACCGATCTTCATACCCAGTGACTGGGAGTCGATACCCTTGGCCACGAACACAAAACCGTTACCGCAGATACGCATACCTTTGGAGTCGCCCTGTAGGGTGCCTCGGGCGCGTTTACCAGGACGACATAGGTCCGGGAAATCCTCACGGAGAAGCTCGTTACTCTCTAGCTCCATCTTGAATGTCATGAGATGCATCTCGGCCTGTGAGGCGGAGTCGGCGAACGCCGCCAGGAATTTTGAGTATCCATAGGCTGCGAACCACATGGGAATGATGGTGAACCATACCGTGGATTTGCCGGACATACGAGGGGCCAGGAAAGCGTCCCTGAACTGTTTCGGCTGAGGATTGGGATGCAGCCAGTTCTTGGCAAGCTCGAACCACTCGAAATGGTTTTCGCCAAATGTGATTCTGTTTTCGTCGTCTTTCAAGTGGTCGACGAAGTAGATCAGTGCAAATAAGAAGGGGTCGGTCTCACATAAGGCCCTGCGGCCTACCGGGCTCTCTAAAAGCCTGGGGTCTATTTCTGCGACCTTGTCCTTCCAGTTGTCTACGGTATATTCACTGGACATTTTCCCGTCCTTACTTAAACCAGTACCTGACACCCTTGTGATGTGAACAGGTTCCCTGTGTGTGTCTTGAGTACGACAGACGTGCATCCTTACACTTAGCAGTCTCGTACTTATCCCTAGGTTTCTTGTGGTGTTTCCACCCACATAGCCCTGTGCTGTGTTTTATACAGTGGTGTTTAACATTGGTACTTGGCATGGTGGCAGCGAATGCCAGAGGGGCACAGAAGAAAACCCCTACGATGGCCAGGGTGATTATTGCTATACCTGTACGAAATTTAAGACACATCGTCTACCTTCTTTGTGATCTCTTTAACCCATTCAGCCATGGCTAGAAATGTCTCATCTATCTCGGCGTGCCAGTTGAGGTGTATTGCTGTACCGTCTCCTGCTACAGAGGCACCACACTGGTCACATGTAAACAGTCCGCCTATTTCAGAGAGCACTGTTCTCCTCGCAGTGACAGTCGGTACAGTCACACTCTGTACACTCGACGCAACAGTTATTGTCCTCGCAGTCGTTTACACACATGGTGGTCTCCCATCGGTGGCTGAAGCCGTCTAAACAGTAATCTTGGGGGTTGATTTTGTGTCTCCTATGCGGTACTGTTCCAGCACAGGCAGTCCGGCCTGTGACATGGGAGTAGATATGGCCAAGGATCAGAAGCTGTTGATACAGGCAATCTGGGCGGCCCTCAGTGTGACCTTCGCTCTGAGCATGCTGTGGTCAGCGTGGGGTATGCGGCCCTGGCGCTAAAACACCTATTTTACCAGAAAGAGTTTAAATGGTTCAGAGCACGTGGTTAGCCAAGTCTGTGTACTGGCTAAGTGGCAAAGTGGCTAGTATTAAGACGCCTCAGCGCCGCTGGAAAATGAACGAAGGTCCCGGCGATCTGGAATCCATGTTCACCCGAATGCCTGGACATACCTGGGGCGCCTGTAGGCTTACCTGGAGAATCCTGGGCTGGGCCCAGAGGTTGGACCTTGAGCATTTCGATCACTGGGCCCTGGATCACTCCGACTGCCATACCTTTGACCATCTGGTTACGTACTTCTGTACGGAGTGCGGATCTAGCTACTGCGAGTCGAAATACGATGACGAATGAAGATACCCCTCCCGAGTGTGAAGGTTTCACTTGCCACTGCGGTGCTCGTTTTGAGCGCCTGCCTGGTGGTGGCTTTACTTGCGGTGGCTGCGGCACGCAAATCTCCGCCACGGGGAGAACTGCCCCAAGTTCGGGACTCAAGCAGCTCGCCAAAGAGTTCTCCGAGCAGCCCGTCGACTTCGCTCAGCTCGAAGCCAAAGGCTGGCCCGGCCCGTACGTCGGATACACCGAAGCGGATATCCAAATCCCCGCAACCCTCCTCGAAATGGAGCGCCAGCTCTTTTCCGACGATGAAGAGTCCGACTGACCCGTATTGCCCCGGTGGCGAATTCTGTACAGATTCAGGAAGATAATGAATTTTAACTCGTACCAAACTAAGGCCTACAGCTTTGCGTTATACCCTGGAGAGATCAACTTGGCCTACCCGGTAATGGGTTTGACAGGGGAAGCCGGAGAGATAGCCAACAAGGTTAAGAAGATCTACCGAGATGGTCTGGACGGCAGTGAGATCCGGGATGACATCAAGGCGGAGCTGGGTGACGTCCTCTGGTATCTGGCAGCCCTGGCCACCGAGTTTGGTCTGGATCTTGCTGATGTGGCGACTGCCAACATACGGAAGCTTGAAAGTCGTCAGCGTCGCGGAGTCATCGGCGGCTCGGGAGACAACCGGTGAGTGATGCACGTCACTGCTGCGAAGAGCCCTACGACTTAACCGATCCGCTAGACTGTCGGTGCTGGTGTCACGAGTGGATACCAGTAGACGATGAAGACGACGATTGGTGACACAGTGAACCATCACCACTGGCAGAAGTTTTTCAACAGCCGTCTGGACAAGTGGATTGACATGCCGAAATACCGGCGTGACCAGATTCCGGTGTATGACTACCTCGGGATGACAAAGGACGAATTCATGGACTGGCGCGCCTTCGGGGAGCTTCCCGAGCGTGCGGTCATGATCTGGTCTGTGGCACAGAAGATGGCCCTGGACGATGTACTCTGACTTAGCCTCCTACTACGGAGGCGGTCTCAGAGTGGTCTGCCGCGACTTTCGCGGCAGGCCTTTCTGGGTTGTAGAGCCCCGTATAAACGCAAACTGGCATGTGTGGATGCCTAGCTGGCAAATGGCCATGGATTGGGCCGACCGATACGTAAGGTTTGAGAAATGACATACACCCTAACTGTTCACACCTTCAACCCGACTGATCCTCGATTAGGACGTCACGTACACCACGACAGCCGGAACCGGCAGTACGAACACTTTACCTCGTCCGTGTTTGACTTAGCCCGTACTGTCCAACACCACTCCAACATCCCTGTGCTGAACCAGGGCAATATCGGGGCCTGCGCCGGTTTCGCCGGAGCTGGTCTCATGGGGTATGACAGGTACTTCGAGGTGCTCTCTCCGAACCGGCAAGCAGCGCTGAAGACCTCCGGCGATGCTACCGGTCTGACCTTCTATCATTATGCCACTATCAAGGACAGCATCCGCGGCACCTACCCGCCGGACGACACCGGATCTGACGGCCCGTCATCTTGCAAGGGCATGACTGAGCTTAGCTACGCTAATGGCTACAAGCACTCCTTCAAGTGGAACACTCTTCTGACGGCCTTGAATGTCGGGCCGGTCATGGTCGGTACCACGTGGTACAACTCGATGTTCGACGCCGCTGGTTCCGAGGGCACCGTCAATGTCGACACCAGGTCCGGCGTGGCTGGTGGGCACGAGTATGTGGCCGATGGCTACGATAACAATTACGTGTACTTCCTGAACTCCTGGGGCACCTCGTACGGCAAGGCGGGCCACTTCCGGATTCCTGTGCTCCAGTTCCAGGATCTGCTGGCCGACCAAGGAGACGTAACCGTTCCCGTACCGGCCACACTGCCTGCTCCGATTCCTACGCCCCCTGCTCCTGCTCCTGCTCCGGTCGTTGACCAGGACGTGAAGGGCGCATATACTCTTCTCAACAACTGGGCAATCCGAAACAACATAAAGTAATCTGGAGTCTAAGTGAGTAAGCCCTACCGCAGACGAGAGTTTTTCTACTGGTTGATTATTGACCTTTCTGGTAGGGCTTTCTCGTGGGCTGACAGCCACATACAGAAAAGCAGGTTCAAACTGTGACCAATACCAGTGACTGGAATGAGCTGAAGTTCGGCAAGATCAAGCGCATCCTCATGCAGGAGATCTCGGTCAACGAGTGGTTCACAGACGCTTATGGCAACCCAGACCACGCCTACACCAGACTCAACACTGTGCTGGACAAGATCATGGACGAGTTCAGGCTCTACTGCAACAAGCTGACCGATGACGTGTGTAAACAGCATCACGAGGAGCATGAGTGAACGTTCTGGTGCACGTCATCATAGATTTGGCGTGGTTTTGCGCTGGCTACTGTGCCTGTAAACGGAAGTGGTTTGGGTGACAGACAAGCGTGACGAGTGCGGCTGCCACAAAGGCTGCACGATGGTGGACCATGAATGCCCCAACCCCTGTAGATGGCCTTCCTGTCTGACCAGGAAAGAGTCCGAAGAGCTTGACAAAGAGATACGTAAGGACCTTTGGTGAGTGTTAAATGAAACCTCTACCTCTTCTGACACTGTACGGAATCATCGTGGTGGGTATGTCCGCCAGCCCGGCCCCCTTCCTGCTGATTCTGTTTCTTGCCACTGCCGTGGAAATGGGCCTGCTGGTAGTCCTGACAACAGTGGTAATGACATTCGATTTGAGTACCGGAACCGGCAAGCACGAAAAAGCCAACAGATACCGCAAGCTGATAGACAGGGCATGGTACGAGTGATGGCGTATAAACCTCCATGGTGGCATCCGTGGCAAGTGCGCTGGGCCAGGTTCCGCAAGAGACTGGCCTACCGTATCTACCCTAATCTCGCTGAAGATTATGAGTGGGATACCCCTCGCCTGTGTACTCGGCCCGGCCATGCTTGTGCCACGCCTGGAGAGGGTCCCTGCAATGGCTTCCCGAGAGGCGGAATAATACATGATCGTTACATGTAAGGTGTGCGGGGCCACGGGTATCGGTATGACTGACGAGATGGCAGAGCATTTCCTGCTGCGCATGTCCGTTGGCGACAGCTCTGATTATGACACCCATAAGGCAACAGGAGGCTGGAGCAGGACCGAGACGGTGCAGGAACTCTGCGAAGACCACGACCCGCTGTCCTGGAAGAATCTCTCGTCAGGGAAGAAGTCTTTTCTGGTACGGCACTACGAGGGGGAAGTTATAGATGACTGACTGTCCCTGCTGGACTCAGCATGTCTGGATTCTCGACGACTATTTCAAGAACACCGCCAGGTGTAATTTCTGTGACTGCCATACCTTTTGCACCGCGTGTGAGCAGACACGACCAGCCCCACCCCTTGTACATCAATGCCCCGTCGACTGGGATTGAAGATGGCTGAAGAACGTATTGAACCCGCCATGATGGACGCTGCAATGGAAGCTGCCGACCAGAGCGTTTGAGGCGTACATGTCAAGGTACTTTCAAAATTTGCTCTAGAAAGTTCTCATGTCTCTGCTATACCCAGCAAGATCGTTTACCCCCCATGGGTTGCCTAACTCAAGCAACTGCCGGGAGATCTTTTGAATCGATCCATTCTTTTTCATCATCTATTCCGATCTTCAATTCATTTCTAGATCTATTCTAATTCCATATCATTTCTACTTTAGAATTAATCTAAATCTATTTTAGTTCGAGAATAGATTAGATCTAATATATTATCCATTTCTATTTTGGATTCAATCAAATCTAATATCCATTCCATATTTACATTCATTTCATATCTAATCATATTCAATATCAAATCATTTAATAATTAATAGTTTACTTTTTAATTATTTATTTATTTAATAAAATATTTTACTTGAATATTATTTGTTATGTTTATAGTTATGTTGTATATGTAATGTATATATGTATGTAAGTATATGTGTGTATGTATGTACCTATGCATATGGGTATATGTATGTACCTATGTATGTATATGGGTATGTATGTATATGTACGTATATGTATATGCGTATGTATATGTATGTATGCGTATATGTATGTGTACGTGTATGTACGTGTGCATGTAGGTGTGAGCGTGCACGTGTGCATGTGTGCGTGTACGCATATGCGGGTACACACAAACGGGAGAGGGTAACGCCTCATGTCAGGATCACGTCAAACGTACGGCCTTAGACTAGGCGCAACCTAAGCCCGGTGTCAGGCAGCGCCTTAGTCTACTGACTAACCGTTCAGTTAACAGGAACATGTCCTGCAATGTACCGAGTTGGCCCTTTGTATGAGCAAGTCCAGGTAGCCGTAAGACACAGAGATAGCGTCGTCCATGTCTGAGGGCGTGTCATCTGACTCTGCATAGACGGCAATTGATGGGTCGTCATAAACACACGCCCCGTCAATCCCACCACAGCACTCTGTATCACTCACAGTCAGCCCCCGTTTCAACAGAGACCCAATCCAGCAGGCCCTCGTCTGAAAGCCAGTCAGCTAACGCCCCGTCAACTAAAGGCCGGTCGGTCGTTTCAACAGTAGTGCCCTCGTTCATTCTGATACTCCCTCAGTTTCCGCACGGATCTCGACTATTGGTTTTGGCAAGTTGTCAACTGGCGCGTTTAGACATCTCAAGCACGGACAACTCATCGTCTCAAGGTCAATGATGTCCACAGCAGCATGTTCTGACACTTGCTCAGTACGTAGTGGCATATGGGATACAGCAGTACCGCCGCCTCCTTGACCATGTATCAGCACTAGGTAACGTGTCGTCATGTCTCACCTCACATGTCCTCAACTATGCGTGTGACAGCGTCTTCTGACAGATCGTCAATATCAGTTGTGCCCGCCCTCAGTTCTCTGGCCTCTTGCTTGCGCATGGCATTACGGGCTTCAACGCTTGACAGTATGTCACGTATGGCCAGGTCAACCTGAGTTACCTCGGTCTTTTCGACGTGCAACTGTTGTGGTGCATCGATTCCGAGCATCTTTGACAGCCTTTCAGAAACCTTCAACGCAAGTGCGATAGCCTTGTCGTCCTCCTCTTCGATGCGTGCATCAAGCTTGTCCAGATACCGCATGAGTCTGTCTATCTCTTGCTTGCGAACGGCTTCGATTGAAGGCAGCACAGTGGCTTGTAATACCTCGTCAACCCATCTGTGTGCAGTTCCTACACCAATTGACAGTTCATCAGATATGGCACGATACGTTTTGCCACGTAAGCGCATGTCATAAGCTTTTTGCTTGCGCTCCCACTCCTGTTCTTTGTTCATGGTTTGTTCCGTTTCTATGTGTTCTGATGCGCTGTCATATTCTGACATTCTATCAGTTCCTGACACACCTTCAGCTAGCTACGCAGAGTAGGTGCCGGCCTCACTCTCTGTAACTGAAAATGAGTGTCATTTGCGGCCTTGTAAGATCATTCTGCCGCGCGGACTGTGTATTCACAGCTGTTAAGTGCGCTGGTCAACGCATGATCGCAAACTGCCTCTGACCTGCTCGGATAGCAAAAGCAAACGCCGGATGTTCCCGCAAACCCCTTCTGCAAACGTACCGGCATCGACATGGTACAAAAACCGGCCACACGGCCCATACACATGATCGACATGCGTTCGGGTACCCTCGTACCAACCACCACCTGACAGGGATTTGTGCAGGTCAGACACCCTGAATCGACCCTTTCTAGATCCGCGCCGCGGGTGTTTGTAGCGCCTCAGAGACTTTACCCGTTCTTTGCTCTCTATTCTGCTCTTTATCCATGGACACCCGTTATCCTCCGGCAGACACTGGATACATGACGAACACACAGAGCATCATCAGCAAGAGTCAGGCTTACGCCCGCTACATGGACTCCCCGGCAGTCAGGTTCAACAACTCCGAGGACGCCGAGACCAACCGCAAGATCTTCACGGCGTACACAGCAGCCCGACGGATCACTGAGATCACAGCCCCCAGGGCGCGATGACGACGCCACAACGGCGGTTTTACCCGTTCTTTGCCTTCTACCTCTTGCTATCTATCTATCTAGGGCCGCCTACTGGAGTCAGACAACAACACAGCGGGAAGCAAGATCACAGCCCACGCGGGCGGCCCTCCTCACAGGGGCCCGGTATCCAGTCCGAACCGCAGTCCTGAAACGGAAAAGCTTCCCGCGCGCACCACCCGCTCAAGATCCACAAGGGAGTGTTGATCATGAACGAGCTGAAGCAGGGCATGCCCGTGACGGACCCGTCCGGCGAACACGGTGTGATCGTCCGTATCACTCCCGACGCGCGCTTTGTGGTGGTCCGCTGGGCCGACCACACCACCACTTCCCATCTGTACGCGACCGTTCTGACCTGGGTGTGATGATCATGGCACACAACCTGACTTTCGGGACCTATCCGCCTCTTACGTCCGGGATAACTACCGCACTGGTGGACACGCGCATGCACCACGCCAGTCTGGAGTGGGCCGCCGCCGAGTATGAGGCCTACGTGGCGGAGCGCGAGTGGTCTACCGAGGGTTACGGCGACACGCTGCCCGAGTTTGCCGCCTCACTGGAGTCGATATCCGACTATGCGCAGGCCGCCCATGCCGCCGCCCGTGATCTTGAAGAGGAGCTGTGATCATGCACACCTACGCGTACTACGGCCTGGACCGTGTTGAGGTTGTCGGTTTCGTGCCCGACCCGGCAGACCCGGAGGGCAATGAGCTGGTCATGATCGAACTCGGAGACGAGACGATCACTGTGCAGGGTACCGAGCTGTCCTGCCCTACTACCGTTCCGGACGAACTCACCGATCACGTGGTCCGGACTATCCCGCCGATTCCCGAGGTGTGATGATCATGACGTACGAGGTTCTGGAGTCCAAGACTCTGACGATCATCTATCAGTGGAGCGATCACGTGCTCGCCCGCACGGTCTACGTCCACTGGACCGAGTACCGCAACCCGACCTTCGGAGCATGATCATGCGCAAGGGCAGCATCGTCACGACGTGCGAATCCACACGCGGCGTGATCACGGACTATGACGCGGGTTACGCGTCGGTCCTGGTCCAGCTCACCGACGGCCCCAGCCTTGACGATCTTGACCGCTCGCACGGCCGTTGGTACGGCCTGTCTGAGGTCACGGACACAGGCAAGATCGACGATCAAGCATGGGTCTGGTT
>JBHEME010000036.1:0-14843 GCA_046262755.1 Gemmatimonadaceae bacterium
GACTGGACTTGAGCGAGCTCGTTGCGATCGGCAATGAGGGTCTTCTGAAAGCGGTCCGCAAGTTCGATCCCGATCAGGGCGTCAAATTCATTTCGTACGCCGTGTGGTGGGTGCGTCAGGCGGTCCTCAAAGCACTGGCGGAGCAGACGCGCAGCGTGCGCATTCCGCTGAATCAGAATTCGCAGTTGATTCGGATGAGCCGCACCGAGACGTATCTGTCGCAGGAGCTCGGTCGCGAGCCCACCGACAACGAAATCGCGCGCGCGCTCGAGGACACGGTCGAGAACGTCCGCACCGCCCGCCGCATGACGGCCGCTGAGTTGTCGCTCGACGCCCCGGTCGATCGCACCGACAAGGATGCGGCAACGTTGGGTGAGCGCTTTGCCGGCCAAGAAGGCGGCGAGATCGAAGAGCGCACCGACGGCAAGCTGATGCGCGAATTCATCGATCGCATTTTCCAGAAATATCTCACGCCACGCGAGCGCAAGATCCTGTACCTCTACTACGGACTCGAAGAGGGCAGCGAAGCGATGACGCTGGAAAAGATCGGCGCGCTCATGGGTGTCACGCGCGAGCGCATCCGGCAGATCAGAGAGCGGGCGTTCGAGAAGCTGCGCGAGTCACCCGATGGGAAAGCGCTCAAGGGGTTCTGGAGAGCGGCCTAACGACGGGGCCGGGTGGTCTGAAGCCTAAGGTGTGAGGGGCCGGGAAGACAACTTCCTGGCCCCTCTTCTTTCCTCGGCTACTATATAGTATGCAGCTCGCCCGAGATCTCGCGGCTATTGTCGGTCCCACGCACGTGCGCGAAACGCGCGCGGAGCGGGTCACCTACGCGATGGACGGCCTGCCGACCCATCGACGCGTTCCCGATCTCGTCGTGCTTCCCGGCTCACGAGAAGAATTGATCGCGGTCGTACGCTTGCTCGCCGCGCTCGGTCTGCCGTTCGTACCGCGTGGCGCGGGCACGGGGCTCTCGGGTGGCGCTCTTGCTGACGCGGGCGCCGTGCTGCTGGTCCTGACTCGCCTCAACAAGATCCTGCACATCGATCCGGCCAACCGATTGGCGGTGGTGGAGCCCGGGGTCGTCAATGCGAAACTGGGCGCTGCCGCCCACCCGCATGGTCTGCAGTACGCACCGGATCCGTCCAGTCAGACGGCCTGCACGATCGGCGGCAACGTCGCCGAAAACGCGGGTGGTCCGCACTGCCTGAAGTATGGCGTGACGGCCAATCACATCCTCGCGCTCGAGCTGCTGCTCGCCGATGGATCACTCGTTACGGCAGGCAGTCCCGGCGGTGAGCCGTGGGGGCCCGATCTCGTCGGCCTATTCGTCGGCTCCGAAGGCAACTTCGGGATCGCCACAAAGATCACCGTGCGGCTCACGCCGCTACCCACCGCCGTGCGCACCCTGCTTGCCGACTTCAACGGTTTGCGCGCCGCGGGAGCAGCGGTCTCCGCGATTATCGCCGCGGGAATCGTCCCCGCCGCGCTGGAAATGATGGATCAGTCGTGCATCTGCGCCGTGGAGGATTCGGTGTATGCCGCGGGATATCCGCGCGATGCCGCCGCCATCCTGCTGGTGGAGATTGACGGGCAAAATACCGATGCGGTCATTGCGGAAACCGAGGTCGTTACGGAGCTGCTGCGAAAATCCGGCGCGCGATCGGTGCGTGCGGCCGCGAGTGCGGCCGAGCGCGAGCGCTTGTGGCAGGGCCGCAAGAAGGCGTTCGGCGCCATGGGACGGCTGTCGCGTGACCTCGTCGTCCAGGACGCCGTCGTGCCTCGCTCGGCGCTTCCCGACGTGCTCGAAACGATTTGCGGCATTGGTCAGCGCTACAATCTCGTGGTCAGCAACGTATTTCACGCCGGCGACGGCAACCTGCATCCCAACATCTCGTTCGATGCCACCGATCCGGACATGAAGCTGCGCGTCGAGGCCGCGAGCGCGGAAATCATGGCGGCGTGCATCGCCGTGGGCGGGACCATCACCGGAGAACATGGCGTCGGGATCGATAAACTCCGCTACATGCCGCTGATCTTCGACGCCGAGTCGCTGGGTGCGATGCAAGCCGTGAGACGGGTGTTCGATCCGGAGGAGCGCGTGAATCCCGGCAAGGTTGTGCCCGTGCACGCGTGCCGGGAATGGAAGGCCGCGTGACCATTCTCGAGAAAGTCACCGCGCTGCTCGGCGAAGGCGCCGTGCTCGAGCCCAGTATCGACCGCGTGCCGCGCGTCGCGCCGGGGTCTCCCGACGCGGTCGCACTGCTGCTCGGCACCGCGCACCAGGAAGGGTGGCGCGTGCGGATCGAGGGAGCGGGGACCTGGCTCCAGGGCGATGCCCCCGCCGACATCGCGCTCACGACACGCCGGCTCGATCGCGTCCCGGCCGTCGAACCGTCCGACCTCACGGCGACCGCCGAGGCCGGCATCGGGCTCGATCAGCTGCGCCAGCAGCTTGCCGATCGTGGTGCCTGGCTCGCGATCGATCCGCCCGGCCTCGCGGGCCGCACGCTGGGATCGGTCGTCGCAACGGCGAGCGCCGGGCCGCTGCGCCACGGCTACGGGCCCATCAAGGACCACCTGCTCGGGGTCACCTTCGTGACCGGCGATGGCCGGATGGTGCAAAGCGGCGGCCGCGTCATGAAGAACGTGGCCGGCTACGATCTCACGCGTATGCAGGCGGGCGGCTTCGGGGCCTTCGGCGTGATTGTGCTCGTGCACTTACGGCTGCGCACGTTGCCCCGCGCCGATATCACTTATCTGCTCGAAGGAACGCGCGAGGACCTGACACAGGTGGGTGAAGACATCGCCGCGGCGGGGCTCACGCCGGCAGCGCTCGAGCTTGTCTCTCCCGCCCTCGCCCGCCGTGAAGGATGGGTGCTGGGCGTCCGGCTCGCGGGATCGCCGGCGCTCGTATCGGCCGACGAAGCGGGGCTGGGAGCGGCCACCGGTGGCGGCGGGCGATTCAGCGCGCTGCGCGCCGAGGAAGCGCACGCCTTCTGGATGCGGCTGGCGGAAGGGTTCGCGGTTCGGCCGGTAACGTTCCGCATCGGTGGCGTCCCAGCCGCCAGTGACGAGCTGCTCGATCTGCTGCAGCATCAACTTGGCGACGAATGGATCTCGGCATCGCCAGCCGCGGGCGCGATCCGCTGGACCGGTGAAGCGAGCATCGACCGATTGCAGCGGCTGCGCCGCACGCTCGCCGGACTTGAAGTGCCGTTGACGCTGGAGCGCGCGCCGTGGTCGGTGCGCGCCGCGGTCGGGCACTTCGGCGCCTACCGCGAAGGGGTCGGTCCCCTGGTGGCCGGATTGCGGCGCACGTTTGATCCCGGCGGCGCCCTCGTCGTCGCGACAGAAGGCTCATGACGGGAGGGCAACGCGCAGGATTCGCAGGGCTGGATGCATGTGTGCATTGCGGGTTTTGCCTTCAAGCCTGTCCCACGTTCCTCGCCACCGGAGACGAGTCTGATTCGCCGCGCGGCCGCATCGAGCTGATGCGTGCGCTCGAGCGGGGCGAGCTCGACGCCGCCGATGACGCACTTTCCTATCATCTCGACCGTTGCCTGGGATGCCGCGGCTGTGAGCCGGTCTGTCCCTCCGGTGTGCGCTACGGACAGGGCCTCGAGACTGCGCGCTCCCGCATCGCCGCGGTCCGAGGTGTGCCGCTCCTGGCACGGCTCGCGCTCTGGGCGCTGACGACGCCGGAGGTCAGCGCGGTCGCGTATGGGTTTGCTCGCATATTGCGCGCATCGGGATTGCCACGCCTCCTCGCCGGATGGGGACGGTTTGGGTTTGCGATGGGGATGCTGGCAGCGACGAAACCAACGCGGAATGCGAAACTCGGAATGCGGAATCGAAATGCAGGGGTCAATTCCGCATTTCGCATTGCGAATTCCGCATTGCTCTTTCGGGGCTGTGTCCAGCAGGGTCTCTTCTCCCACGTCCACGACGCGACGATCCGGACGCTGGCGGTGAACGGCTATCAGGTCCATGACGTGGCGAGCCAAGGTTGTTGCGGCGCGCTGCACGCTCATGCCGGCCTGCTCGAGAACGCGAAAGAATTGGCGCGCGTCAACGTCGCCGCATTTGGCGACGGCGAGGACCCGATCGTCGTCAACAGTGCGGGCTGCGGCGCCCTCATGAAGGAATATGGGCATCTACTCGGGGGCGCTCGCAGCGAGCGATTCGCCGCGCGCGTTCGCGATGTCAGCGAGCTGCTCGCCACCCCCGTCACGGGCGCGCCGCTCGATCTGCACGTTGCCTACGATCCGCCGTGTCACTTGCTCCACGCGCAAGGCGTTGCCGTGCAACCGCTCACGATGCTCGCCGCCATTCCATTGCTCGAGTTGGTGACGGTGCCGGGCGCGGCGGAGTGTTGCGGCAGCGCGGGGTTGTTCACACTGCTCGAGCCCGAGATGTCGCGCGCCGTGCTCGCGCCCAAGCTCGAGCGGTTGCGCGAAGCGGCGCCGCAGGTGGTCGCGACGGGCAATCCGGGCTGCCTGATGCAGCTGGGCGCGGGCCTCACGGCCGCCGGGCTGGCCGCCGAGGTGCGACATCCGGTTGAGCTGCTCGACGATGCCTACCGCGCAGCCGGCCGCTACGAATGAGCGGAGGCACCCGTCGTCTTGCCACGGCCGACGGTGTCGAGCTCGCGCTCCATCGGCTGCGCGCGTATCGGGACGGCCGTCCCGCCGTGCTGCTCGTGCATGGCGCGTTCACCAACCATCGCTTCTGGCTGCATTCCGCCGACGGCCAGGCATTCGGCGGGATGGCGCACTTTCTCGGTGCCGCCGGCTTCGACGTTTGGCTGGCCGATCTGCGCCACCACGGCGAGAGCGCGCGCGAACCGCGCCGCGGGGCGTGGACGTTCGAGGACTGGGTCTTGCGCGATGCGCCGACGCTGGTCGCGCGCGTGCGCGAAGAAACCGACGGTGCGCCGCTCGCCTGGGTGGGACATTCCGCGGGCGGCGCGGCGGGCCTTTGCTGGCTGGCACGCGCTGTCGGCGTGGCGCCGATCGCCGCGGTCGTCACGCTCGGCACACCGGGTCCCCGTCGTCTCGGGCCGCTGCGCCGCACGTTGGCGGGCGCGACCATCGCAGTCTCCCGCCTGTTGGGACACTTCCCCGCGCGGACGTTGCGTTTTGGCAACGAGGACGAGGCGGCCGAGATCATCGCCGAGTGGATGGAGTGGAACGTGCGCGGCATTTGGCTGGGAATCGACGGCTTCGATTACTTTGCGGGACTCGGCGCCGTGAGCGCGCCCTACCTGGGTGTCGCGGGCGGATCCGATCGGATTTTCGCGCCAGCCGCGGCGTGCCGGCAGGTGGTCGAGCACGTGGGCAGCGCCAAGAAGAAACTGGTTGTCGAGCGGGGCTTGTCGCATCGCGGTCTGGTGCTGAGCGCGGAGGCCCGGTCCAGCTGCTGGCCGGGCATCGCGACATGGCTCAAGGAGACGTTGTGACCGAAGCCATTCTCTTCGACTTCAACGGCGTCCTGATCGACGACGAATCGCAGCATTGTGAGGCGCTGCAAAGAGTATTGGCGGATGAGCGCATCACGCTCACGCGCGCGCAGTACTACGAAGAATATCTGGGGCTCGACGATCGGAGCGGGTTCATCCAGGCGTTTCGGCGGGTAAACCGGACCGTGACGCCGGAGCTGCTCGAGTATTTCGTGGAGAAGAAATCGAAGCTCTACTTGGGTATCGTCAAGACCTCGCTGCGCATGGTGGCCGGCGCCGCCGAGTTCGTGCGCGACGCCGCGACGCAATTCCGCCTGGGCATTGTGTCGGGCGCCTTGCGTCGCGAGATCGACGCGGTGCTCGCGCGAACGGATATTGCCGACCGCTTTGAGATCATCGTCACGGCGGACGACGTCGCGCGCTGCAAACCGGATCCCGCAGCGTACCTCACGGCGCACCGGGCCTTTGCCGAGCGCCGGCCCGTTTCTGTACAAAGCTGCGTCGTCATCGAGGACTCGCTGCCGGGCCTGCAGGCGGCTCGCGGTGCTGGCATGCCGTGCGTCATGCTGACGACGAGTCATGCCGCGCGGGCACTCGAGGGACGCGGCGCGGCGTTGGTCTGGGAGTCATTGGCCGGTCACGCGGCAGCGGAGCTGGCCCGGCTATGAGCGACGCCGTGATCAGGCTCGAGCGTCAGGACCTGCCTGCGGAAGTCGTCGATCAGCTTCGCGCCGGCGCCATCGTGGCGCCAGCCGACGTCGGCATCATCGATCTGACCGGACCGGGCAGTGGCGCCGTCACCTGCTTCCAGGGCCTCCTTACCAACGATATCGAAAAACCGGGTGACGGCGCCTTCATCTATGGGGCGTTGCTCACGCCCAAGGGCATGATCGTGGTGGACGGCTGGGCCGCGCGCCTTGGCCCTCGGGTCCGCTTCACCGTGCCAGCGGAAGGCCGCGAGCGCGCACTGGCGATTCTCCAGCGCTCCGTGCCGCCGCGCCTGGCGCGCTTCGCCGATCGCGGGACCGATCTGACGGCCCTGCGGATCGCCGGAGCGCACGCCGTCGCCGTCATGGGTGCGGCAGGTGTGCCGCTGCCGCCGGCCGCCCACCGAGTGGTCGAGGAGCAGGTGGGTGACGGGACGATCGAGGTGGCGCGTGCCGGGGATCTCGGCCCGTTCGTTTTCCAGATCACGATACCCGCCGATCGGCGCGACACGCTACAGCAGCGGTTGATCAACGCGGGCGCCCATAGCGCCGGGCCGCCGGCGCTCGAGCTGGCGCGCATCCTGGCCGGTTGGCCGCGTCTCGCCTCGGAAGTCGACGAGAAAACAATTCCGCAGGAAGTGCGTTTCGACGAAATCGGCGGCGTCTCGTACACCAAGGGCTGCTATACCGGCCAGGAAACGGTAAGCCGCCTGCATTTTCGCGGCCACGCCAATAGGCATTTGCGCGGCCTCTTGTTCGAAGCCGATCCGCCGGCCACGCCGCCGACTGGCGGGATCGCCGTCATGCACGAAGAACGCGACGTGGGGCGTGTCACGAGCGTCGCCTGGCTCCCCGATGGCGGTGGCTCATTGCTCGGCCGCTGGATCGGCCTCGCCATCTTGCGACGAGAAGTAGAGCCCGGGACGCTCGTCCGCGCGGCCGGGCGCGAGGCGCGCGTTGTGACCCTGCCCTTCGTCGCGCCGACCGTCGAACCCGCGTGACCGTGCTCGTCACCGGCGCCGCCGGGCTCGTGGGCACCCACGTGCTCGCCGCGTTACGCGCGCGTGGCGAGCGGCCGCGGGCGTTGGTGCGCGAACATTCGCGCGCCGCCGTCGCGGCGCTCGGCGCTGACGTCGTCGTCGGCGACGTCACCGACGTGACGGCATGGGAGCGCGCGGCGCAGGGCGTCCGCGCCATCGTCCATGCCGCGGCGCTGGTCGTGACGCGCGCCACCTACGAAGAGTTCACGCGCGTGAATGTTGGCGGCACCCGACTGGCGATCGCCGCGGCGCGACGCGAGCGGGCACGGCTCATTCATGTGTCCTCGGTGGCGGTGTACGGCCGGACGGACGTATACGATGCAGGAGCGGGCGGCGCGACCGAGACCTATCCGTTCCATCCACTGGCAGGTTCGGACTACTATGCACGCAGCAAACGCGCGGCGGAGCAACTCGTCGAGCAAGAAGCGGCGCGCGAGGATGGTCTCACCGCGGTCGCGATGCGACCCAATGTCATTTACGGCGAGCGCGACCGGCTGTTCACCAGTCGCGTCATCGCCACGGTGCGCCGCCGAATATTACCGCAGATTGGGTCGGGGTCGAATCATCTTTCGTGCGTGTATGCGGGCAACGTGGCATCCGCAATTCTCGCCGCGATCGACGGCCCCCCTCGGACGGGCTTTCGGGCGTACAATGTCACCGCGGACGCGCCGCCTCGGCTCACACAACGCGAATTTTTCGCGGCGTTCGGATCGTACCTGGGCGTCACGCCGGTCTTCGTGCGTGTCCCGGTGGTGGTGGCGCGAGCCGGGGCGGCGCTCTGGAGTCTGTTCTCGCGATTGCTGCGGCCGGGACGATATGCGGGTGTTGGCGCGTCCGCGATCGCGTTCTTAGTGGGAGAGAATCCTTACTCGATTGATCGGATCCGCGACGAACTCGGCTGGACGCCGCCATTCGATACGCGCAGCGCCATCGAGCGGGCGGTGTCGCAAAACAAAAGCCCGGGCGACGCCTGGCCCGGGCTTGAGTGAGAGCTGCGGCGTCGCTTACGGACGCCGCGTCGTCGTCGGACGGCGAGCCCGTGTCGAATCGGTGCGGGCCTTCATCGTGTCACCCGTCATACGCGTCGTATCGGCGGGCGCCATCTTCATCGAATCGGCCATTCTCATCGAGTCTGCGCGCGTGCTGTCGGCGGCCATGCCACGATCTTCCGCCTTCTTGCAGGCGCCTGCTGCCATGACGACGAGCGCCACGGCCAATGCGATCCGCTTCATGCTAGCTCCTGTTGGGGTACGGGTCTGGAAGACGGCGAAACGTACATAGGGGACCTGCACAGTCAAGCTACGCTAAGTTATAGCAACCATGCTCGATTTTGATCGCCGCGAATTCCTCGCGTGGCTCACCACGCTGCCCTTGGTACGCCGCATCCGCGCCGACGTTCCCCAGCAGCCGGTCATCGATGTCCGGCCGACGGCCCTCTTTCAACAACCGGAGGGGCGCAAGAACCTCGTGCGCGTCACCGCCCGCGGACTCGGCGCGCCCGCCGCCCGTGCTCGTGTCACCGATCGGCGCGGCGCGCTGGTTGGCACCGCGGGGCTCCTGCCCGCCCCGGAGGGCGATACGCTCAGTGGAGAGCTCTGGGTACCACTGTCGGAGGCGGCGGACTATCAGGTCGACGTCGAAGTCGGCCGAGCGCGTGCGGCGCGCCGCCGCGTCCGGCTCACGCCACCCAAGCGCTGGACACTCTACTGGCTGGCGTCGATCCATACGGACGTCGGGTACACCGATCTCCAGGAGCGCACGCTCGAAACGCACCGGAAAAATCTCGATGCCGCGCTCGCGTGGCTCCCGACGCATCGTGATTTCCATTTCACTGCCGAGTGTGCGTTGCAGGTGTTGTCGTACCTCGAAAATCGTTCGAGCGACGCGGGCGACGCGCTGGTCCGAGCGATCCGCGAAGGCAAAATCGGATGGCAGGCGTTGTTCGCCAACATGCTCACCGGTTTGCTCGATCACGAAACTTTCGCGCGACTGGTGCAGCCGGCGGGTCGCATCGCGCGTGAACGCGGCCTAACGTGTGTCTCCGCGCAGCTCAGCGACGTGCCGGGCCAGGTGGCGACGTTCCCCATGCTGCTCGCCGCAAGCGGGGTGAAGTATCTCGCGACCGGGCCCAGCCCGGAGCGCGCCGTGCCGCTCCTGCCGCCGAGTGGCGGTGCCGAAGGGACGCCGTATCCGCAGCTCTATTATTGGGAGGGTCCGGATGGTAGCCGCGTGCTTCATTGGCGCGCGTACCAGTATGGCGACGGCACGCGTTTCGGCTTCGACGCAGGGCCCGAGGAAATGGGCCACCGCATTTCCGAGTGGCTGCTCAATCAACCCGGATTTCTCTCGTCAAATTGGCCGTATGACACCGCGCTGCTGTACGGCGCTGATGGGACAGGCAATGCGCTGATGCAGGAAGCGCTGGTAGCGAACGTCGAGGAGTTCGGCCGGCGCTTCACCTGGCCCCGGATCGTCATGGGTCGTGCCGAAGATTTTTTTCGCGACGTGGAGCGCCGCTACGGCCCGAAAATTCCCGTGCGCCGCGGTGACACCGGGGTCTATCGGGAAGACGGTGCGGCATCGACTGCCGCCGAGCTGGCGGCGTTCCGGTCGGCGCAGCTCGCGGCGCGCGCGAGCGAGATCGTGGCACTGTGGGACGACCGGCTCGAGTCTCGCGACGACGAAGCGCTGCAGCGGCGTCGCGATCGCGCCGCCGATAGGGCAGCGATGTGGCGTGATCTGCTCCTGTTCGGCGAGCATACGTGGGGCGCCGAAGCAAGCGTCTCGGCGCCCACTTCGCGCCAAACCGTGGCGCAGTGGGATTACAAAAAACGCTTCATCGACGCGGGCGCCGCGGCTGCGCGCGATTACCTGGCCGACGGTCTGGTGCGACTCGGCCAGGCCGCCGGGCGAGGCAGAGGACGCCTCGTGTTCAACGCCGGCACGTGGGAGCGCACCGACGTCGTGCGCGTGTCCGGTGGCGCCCGAAAATCATTCAGCGTCGATGGTCACGAGCTCGCGTCCGTAGATCTGGACGATGGTGATGCGCTGGTACTCTGCCGTGAAGTCCCGGCGCTCGGTTATCTCGCGCTGAGCGAAGCGGACCGCGACGCGCGGTCGCCTGTTCCGGACGGCGAAGCACTCGAAGCAAACGCCGGCGGCTTTACCGTCAAGCTTGACCCGGCGACCGGCGCCATCGGTTCCATGACGGGACCCGACGGCAAGGAGCGGGTCAAATCGACGGAGTGGTCGGGGCTGAATCAGCTCGTGTACGCCGCCGGCGGTGAACGTAGCGCGTTGTGGACCTCAGACAATCTCGACGATCTCAGGAATCCTCCGCAGCTCGCAATCGCACAGTCCAAGCTGGTGCGCGCGCGGCGGGAGCGGCTCCCGGGCATCGGTGAGCGGCTCCTCATCGAGCGAGCACTCGAAGGATTCCCCGCCATCACGTCGACTGTGACGCTGTATGATGAGCTGCCGTGGATAGACATCGACAACCACATCGTGAAAACGGCGACACTCGCGAAAGAAGCGCTCTACGTCGCCTTTCCCTTCGCCTTTTTGAAACCGACGGTCGAGCTCGAAGTACCGCTGGGGCGCATGACGGTGGAGCGCGACCAGCAACCGGGGAGCTGCCGCGACTGGTACTGTCACACGCACTGGGTGTGGCTGCACGAAGGCAGTGACGGCGTCCTATGGAGCGGGCCCGACACGCCGCTGCTCACGCTGAATGAGCTGGTGCGCGGTGCGTGGCGGCGCAGCATCGTCCCCGATGGCACGCTCTTCGCCTACGCCATGAACAATTACTGGTACACGAACTCCCCGGCATCGCAAGGCGGCGCTGCGACGTTCCGTTTCCGCCTCTCGCTGCTCCCGCCGGGCGACGCTGCGGAACCTGTGCGCCGGGGATGGGCCGCGGCCGATCCGTTGTATGTGAGCCCTTCCTTTACCAATGACACGGCTCCGTCGCTCATTCCGAAGGATCGCGCGCTGTTCTACGCCGATAAGGAAGTGCTGATCGTCGGCGCGAAACCAGCTGATGACGGCACGGGCATTGTCGTGAAGCTGCTCGACGTATCGGGCCAGGCGCGTACGGTGGGTCTCTGGCCGGCAGCGTTTGCGTTCAAGCAAGCGCGACGCGTCAATCTCGTCGAGCTCAACGGCGATGCCATTGCGGTCGGCGGCGACGGGCGCGCGTCGGTGGACCTCGCGGCCTGGGGCGTGGGCGCGGCCCGGCTGTTTACTTCCGAAGCCTCCGGTGCGCAGCCTCCCTCGTCGTAAGGTCGAGTTCGCTCCCAAGGACGCGCAGCTGCGCGATGACGTGCGGACACTCGGCGCGCTCGTCGGCGATGTACTACGGGAGCAATGCGGAGACGCCTTCTTTCAGCTCGTGGAGCGTGCCCGCCACGCCGCGATCGACTCGGCCGACGACGAGCTCGATGCGCTGGTCCGCGGCATGCCGCCGCGCGAGGCCGAAACACTCGTCCGCGCATTCGCCACCTATTTTGAAGTCGTCAACCTCGCGGAGCGCATTCACCGCATCCGGCGCCGGCGCGACTATCTGCGCGGCGCGACCGACCTGCAGGAGGGAAGTCTCGACGCCATGGTCGCGCAGCTGGCGGCCGGCGGCGTCACACCACCACAGGTCGCGACGCTGTTGCAGCGGTTGCAGGTCGAGCCGGTGTTTACGGCGCATCCTACCGAGTCGACCCGGCGCACCTTGCTCGAAAAAGAGCAAACGATCGGTCGGCTGCTGGTAGAGCGGCTCGATCCGTCACTGACGCCCGACGAAGAACGCGCCGCGCTCGGCAGGATCCGCGAGGAAATCACGGCCGCCTGGCAGACCGATCCGCATCCGTCGGCTCGGCCCACGGTCATGGACGAGCTCGAGAACGTGGTTTTCTATCTCACCGATATCGTCTACCGGATCGTTCCGCCGTTCTACGAAGATCTGGAGCGGGCGGTGCGGAAAACGTACGACATCGAGGTCCCCATCCGGCCGCTGCTCCGCTTCGGCTCGTGGGTTGGTGGAGACATGGACGGCAACCCGAACGCCGGCGCCGAAACGCTGCGCGCGGGGCTGGCGCGCCATCGCGACCTGGTGCTTGCCCGCTACCGCCATGACGCGGCGGAGTTGGCGCGCCGGTTATCGCAATCGGGGGCGCTGACGGGCGCGAATGACGACGTGCGGGAGCGTGTTGCGATGTACGGCGCGCGTTTTCCCAAAGCGCTGGCCACGATCCCCACCCGCTATCACGATATGCCATACCGCGTGCTGTTGACACTGATCGCGCAACGCGTGGAAGCGACGCGGCGTGACGCACCTGACGGCTACGCGACGGCCGACGAGCTGGCCCATGACCTGGGTCTGGTCATCGCAAGCCTGAGCGCGCATCGTGGCGCACACGCCGGAATGTTCGGCGTGCAGCGTCTGCTGCGCCGGGTGGAAACATTCGGCTTCCATCTGGCGACGATCGACGTCCGTCAGCACTCGCGCGTGCATCAGGCAGTGCTGGCGACGCTGCTGGGCGATGCCAATTGGCCCACGCGCTCTGCAGCCGACCGCCTGGCGCGGCTTCGGCGCGTGCTGGAGAACGGCGAAAAGCCCGTCGCGTCGCCCGACGCGGAGGCCACGCGCACGCTGGACGTTTTCAAGGCCATCGCGGAGTGCCGCGCGCGATTCGGGGCCGGCGCGGTGGGGCCGTACATCATCAGTATGGCGCACGGATTGGATGACATTCTCGCCGTGCTCGTGCTGGCGCGCTGGGGCGGGCTCGGAGGCCCCGGTCACGTGCCCCTGGATGTCGCGCCGCTGTTCGAGACGGTGGCCGATCTGCAGCGCGCTCCAGAGATCGTACAGGCGTTGCTGGCCGAGCCGTATTACCGGGCGCACCTCGCCGAACGCGGAACGCATCAGATCATCATGATCGGCTACTCCGACAGCAACAAAGACGCCGGCATCGGCGCGTCGCGCTGGGCGGTACAGCAGGCGCAAGCCGCGCTGGTGGACACCGCCGAGCGCTCGCGCGTCGATCTCACGTTTTTCCACGGGCGTGGGGGCACCGTCAGCCGCGGCGGGGGCAAGATCACGAACGCCATCTTGAGCGCGCCGCCACGCTCGGTGCGCGGGCGCTTTCGCGTGACGGAGCAAGGCGAGGCGATCAATGCCAAATACGGGCTGCGCGGCATTGCCATGCGTACGCTCGAGCAGACGGTGAGCGCCGTGGCGCTCGCCACCGCGCTTCCCCGTACACCCGACCCGCGCGAGGCGACGTGGACCGGAGTTATGGACGAGATCGCCCGTGACAGCCGCGCGACGTACCGCGCGCTCGTCTATGACGATCCGTCGTTCGTAGAATACTTCCAGCGCGCGACGCCGATCGACGTCATTCAACGTATGGAAATCGGCAGCCGCCCGGCGGCGCGCCAGAGCAGCGGGGGTGCCGGGCAATCGAGCGGCGAGATCGAGCGGCTTCGCGCGATTCCCTGGGTGTTCGCATGGACGCAGAGCCGGCACCTCCTCCCCGGCTGGTACGGCATCGGAACAGCACTGGACCTCGCGACGGATCGCCATCGGGTGGCGCTGGAGGAGATGATCGGCGCCTGGCCCTTCTTCCAAGCCCTGGTCGACGGCGTGGAGACCGTGCTCGCCACCACCGATCTCACAATCGCAGCGCGCTATGCCCGCCTAGGTGGCGAACTGGGTGAGCGTTACTTCCCGATCATTCGCGCGGAATTCGATCGTACGGTAGCCCATGTGCTCGCGCTGAAACGCGAGACGGCGCTGCTCGACTCCGACCCCGCGCTGCAGCGCTCGATTCTCCTGCGCAATCCGTATGTCGACCCGATGAGTCTGTTGCAGATCGATCTCCTGGAGCGGTGGCGGGCCGCCGCACGCCCTGACAACGAGGTGTTCCGGGCGCTGATGGCAACCGTGCGCGGCATCGCGCAAGGGTTGCAGAGCACCGGCTGACGGGTTTAACGTCGTGCCATGACCCAAGCGACCACACTCGGTGAGCTGAAGAAAACGGAGTGGGCCAGCCCCGCCCGTCGCCAGCGCACCGTCAAAGATGAGATGCGCGAGAACCTGATCTGCCTGCTCGAGAACGGCTCGCCGCTGTTTCCGGGCATCGTGGGATACGAAGAGACGGTGCTGCCGCAGCTCGTCAACGCGGTTCTGTCCCGTCACAACTTCATTCTGCTGGGCCTGCGCGGGCAGGCGAAGAGCCGCATCCTGCGCCAGCTCGTGACGCTGCTCGATGAGGAAATTCCCATCATCGCGGGCAGCGAGGTGAATGATGATCCGTTCGACCCGATCTCCAAGTACGGGCGCGAGCTGATTAACGAGCACGGCGACGAGACGCCGATCGCCTGGCTGCCGCGCGAGCTGCGCTTCGTCGAGAAGCTGGCGACGCCCGACGTGACGATCGCCGACATCATCGGCGACGTCGATCCGATCAAGGCGGCGCGCGGCGGGCACCTCCTGTCCGACGAATTGACGATGCACTTCGGCCTGCTGCCGCGCGCCAACCGCGGCATCTTCGCGATCAACGAGCTCCCCGATCTCGCCGGCAAGATTCAGGTGGGATTGTTCAACATCATGCAGGAAGGCGACGTCCAGATCAAAGGCTATCC
>JBHEME010000037.1:0-14312 GCA_046262755.1 Gemmatimonadaceae bacterium
GCTTCATATCGTTCCGGTCGCAATCAATTATGATCGGGTTCTCGAGGACAGGTCGCTTCTCCGTGAGCTGGCGTCGCGCGAAGGAAAGAAGCGTCCGCCCCTGCACGCCCAGTTCGCAGAGGTGGCGCGCTACATCTGGTGGAACGCAGCGCGACTCGTCGGCCGGCGCTGGAAGCGTTACGGTCGCGCGGCGGTCGTAGTCGGAGAGCCGTTCGCGGTTGCTCCATGGCTCGCGCAGCAGGATGCTGAGACTGGTGATCTATTTGCGCTCGCGCGGCCCGATCGGCTAGAGCGCGTGCAACATCTTGCGGATCTCGCCCTGCGAAGGGTCGGGGACATAATTCCAGTAACGCCCGTGCCGCTGGCCTGCGCCGCGATTCAGAGCTTCGACAGCGACTTCGTCTCGCATCAAGCCCTGCTTGGTCGGATGGCTGAGATGCGCGATGTGCTGATCGAGCTGAATGGTCGGGTGATTCACCGCGAGGGCGACGTAGTCGAAGTGTTCGACCGGGCGTGGCGGATGCTCAGCATGCGACGAATTCTGGAACGGGTAGGGGACGGGTACGCTATTCTCCCGGGCGGTCGACCCCTCATCAGCTACTACGCCAACAGCATCGCGCATTTGCTCGGGCCATTCGCGGAAGGGGTCAGAGCTCGAGACGCGCTTCCGGCACTCGCAACGCTCGGAGGAGCGGTACTGAAGTAGGGAAAAAATCAATTTAATGGTACAAGTACGCTGCTACGGGCTGCCCGCTGAACGCTGCCTGCTTTTCGCTGACTACCGAGAGACAGCTCCTTCGCTCTTCAGGCAGACCTGTCAAGTCGTTTGCAGCGGGCCGCGAATTCGCTAAGAGCAGGCAGCGGGTAGCAGAGTAGTTTATTCGGCGGCCGACCACCGCGGCGTCAGCGATCAAGCCCTCGGCAATTGACTTAAGCGCATGTCGCTTCTAACTTTGTAGGCTGGTCTGCCGCCACTTCGGCGACCGTCGAAATCAGTTCAAGGATTAATGCCGACAATCAATCAGCTCGTTCGTCAGAGCCGACGCGACGTTCAGAAAAAGGAAAAGGCGCCCGCCTTGAAGTCCAACCCGCAGAAGCGCGGGGTGTGCACGCGTGTCTACACGACGACCCCGAAGAAACCGAACTCAGCACTGCGCAAAGTTGCCCGCGTCAGACTGACCAACGGATTCGAAGTGACCGCCTACATTCCCGGCGAAGGGCACAATCTGCAGGAGCACTCGATCGTCTTGATTCGCGGCGGACGTGTGAAGGATCTCCCGGGCGTGCGCTATCACATCGTTCGTGGCTCTCTCGATGCGTCGGGTGTAAATGGCCGCAACAAGAGCAGATCCAAATACGGAACGAAGAAACCGAAGGCTGCCGGTGCAGCTGGTGGAGGTAAGAAGAAATAAATGAGCCGCCGCAAGAAGTCGATCAAGCGTCCGATTCTTCCCGACGCGCGCTACGATAGCCAGACGGTTTCCAAGTTCATCAACGCCATCATGTACGAGGGCAAGAAGTCGACGGCGGAGCGCATTTTCTACGGCGCTATGGACATCGTCGAGAACAAGACCTCACAACCCGGCGTGACGATCTTCAAGCAGGCACTAACGAACCTGAAGCCCGCTGTCGAAGTGAAGAGCCGACGCGTTGGCGGCGCAACCTACCAGGTGCCCGTCGAGGTTCGCCCCGATCGCCGTACCGCACTGGCGATGCGCTGGCTGATCACTTTCTCACGCGGACGCAACGAGAAATCGATGTCGGAGAAGCTCGCGGCCGAAGTTATTGCGGCCAGCAAAGGCGAAGGCAACGCGGTCAAGAAGAAGGAAGACACCCACCGCATGGCCGAAGCGAACAAGGCATTTGCGCACTATCGCTGGTAGAAATCGCGAGTGGCAACCAAAGCCCCCGTTCAACCGGGGGCTTTTTCATTTTTGTTATCTAATTCCTGGGTTTTCTGGCTCGATCGCCTTTGCGGCGCTCCGTCACTTCTCGCGCCTTCCTTCTCCGCTCCGCGGTGGTCGCGATGACGGCTAGAGCCAACTCTATCAACCCGTAAACCGTCGACGCGAGGGCTAACAGGGCAATAACGGCAAGGAGGCGAGTCATTCCCGCCGACAAGGTTCCTTTGACTACACCATAGGTTGCTCCCGCGACAAAAACCAGCGAGACGATCGCGATGATGGAAGCCTTGGTGATCGACATGCCGAGGTCGACGTGCGGTAGGTTGGTGGCGGGCTGCTCGACAGTAGCGGCAGGTTCAGTCATCAATAAGTTCCGGTGCGCGGTCATGACCTACCAAACATCATGCTTCATGCCGAAAATTACTTGCACGCGTCACTCCCCGCACGCATCTTCGAATAATCGCTTGTAGAGCTTGAGCAAACATGAAGTATCCCGAAGTCCGCAATTACGTTGACGGGTCTTTTGTCGGCACCGACCGCCCTCTTCTCGAGGTCTTTAACCCGAGCGATGGCAGCGTCATTTCGCGCGTGCCGCTCTCCAGTCAGGACGACGTCGATGGAGCCGTAGCGAGCGCGCAAAAGGCATTTCCTGCCTGGTCCGCAACGCCAATCAAGGAGCGTGTCCAGGTTTTCTACCGCTACAAGGCCCTGCTCGAAAAGAACATAGACGAGCTCTCCGCCCTCATCACCGAGGAGAACGGGAAAGTGTCGAGCGAGGCCAGCGCGGAGGTCCTCAAGTCTGCGGAACTCTGCGAGTTTGCCTGTTCGCTGCCGCAGATCGCACCGGGTGAAGTCCTGGAAGTCAGTCGCGGAGTGGAGTGCAGAATCGAGCGATATCCATTGGGAGTGGTCGCTTCGATTACGCCGTTCAATTTCCCGAACATGGTTCCGAACTGGTCGATTCCCAACGCGATCGCACTCGGCAACTGCATGATCCTCAAGCCGTCTGAGCTGGTGCCTCTCAGCGCCGGACGAATAGCCGAATTGTTGAAGGAAGCAGGGTTGCCTGAGGGAGTACTGCAGATTGTGAACGGCGGCAAGGAAGCGGTCGAAGCGATATGCGACCACCCGGGGATTTCCGCGGTGAGCTTCGTCGGATCTACCAAGATCGCCAAGGTCGTATATCGTCGCTCTACCGCGACCTTGAAGCGCTGCCTCGCCCTCGGCGGCGCGAAGAATCACCTCATCGTGATGCCGGATGCTGACAAGGAGATGACATCGAGCAATGTGGTCGCGTCGATGTCGGGGTGCGCCGGCCAGCGGTGCATGGCTGCTTCGGTGATGGTGGCTGTATCCAAGACGGACCACATCATCGAGCGGATGGTGGAGCACGCGCGCAAGATCGTCCCGGGCAAGGATATCGGTCCGGTAATTTCCGCGGCGGCAAAGGAGCGAATCGAGCGTTACATAGGTGAGGCGGAGGCGGCAGGCGCCAAGGTGTTGGTAGATGGGCGCCGAGCGGTGGTCAAGGGAAAGGAAAAGGGTTACTTCATCGGGCCGACGATCATCGACCACGTCACTCCCGACATGAAGATCGCTCAGGATGAAGTGTTCGGGCCCGTGCTGGTGATCATACGGGCGAAAGACGTGGACGAAGCACTCAAGGTTGAAAACGCATCTCCGTACGGCAACGCCGCGTCGGTGTTCACTGAAAGCGGTGGAACTGCCCGATACGTGATGGAACACGCCAGCGCCGGGATGGTGGGCGTGAATGTCGGGGTGCCAGTTCCTCGCGAGCCATTTTCATTTGGTGGTTGGAACGACTCCAAGTTCGGGGTAGGGGACATCACCGGCCGCGGGTCGATCGAATTCTGGACGCAGGCGAAGAAGATGACCACCAAATGGAACAGGGAAGCTGGAACGAACTGGATGTCGTGACGCCGTAATAGTTCGCCGCGCCGGGATGCGGACGGCGTTACCGTGTCGTTGCGGCTCGCAGTGCCAAACAATTTGGAGGATGTATGAGCGTCGACCGATCAGTAACGTTCACGGGGATTCGCTTCGAGAACCCGTTTCTTCTTTCGTCCGCGCCTCCGACCGAGTCGGAGTCGAACATCACTCGCGCATTCGACGCGGGTTGGGGTGGCGTTGTGACGAAGACAATCGGGCTCCATCCGGTCGTGAACGTTTTCGGCGCCAAGGCGAAGTTCCTGCGCACCACGCCCGACGATGCAAACGTCTCCATGAAAAAGCGCCCGGGCGCCGCGTTGCATTCGTCGTGGAACTGGGAGCTGATCTCCGACAAGACCCTCGAGTGGTGGGCTCCGCGCATCCGCCGCATCAAGGAAGCGTTCCCGAACAAGGTACTGATTGCATCGATCATGGCTGGCTCGGGCAACGACAAAGAGCTGCGGCACTGGCAGGAGCTTGCTGAAACGGCTCAGGGCGAAGGCGCTGACGGACTGGAGCTGAACTTTTCTTGTCCGCACATGGACCGGCGCGACATGGGCTCGAACATCGGAAAAGATCAGGGGCTGTGCTCCGTGGTGACCGAAGCAGTAAAGGAGGTCGCAAAGGTGCCGGTATGGTGCAAGCTCACACCAGCCACGGCGGACATCGTCGTCGAGGCAGGCGCGTGCTTCCGCGGTGGGGCAGACGCGATCGTGTCGTCGAACACGTTCCCCTCCATTCCCTTGATCGACCCCGAGACACTCGAATTCGAGATCAACGTCGATGGACTCGTGTCGAGTGGCGGGCTTGGTGGTCCGGCAATCCTTCCGCTTTCGCTGGCGAAAATGGCACAACTTACTAAAGCCTTTCCTGATAAAAATTTCTCTGGCATTGGTGGGATCTCCGATTTCAATCAGGCGCTTTCCTACTTCTTGCTGGGTTGTGGGACAGTGCAGGTTTGCACTGCGGCCATGCTCGACCAGGCTGTCGGTCCCAACGTCGTGAAGCGTCTTCTCGCAGGTCTGGATCGCTTTCTCGAGGAGCACGCGAAGGATGGCTGGAAAAGCGTCGAGGATTTCAGAGGGATTCGGCGCGACCGAATTGTCCTGCAATCGGAGATCAGGCGTCCGGAGTCAGCCGATTATCATTCTGGCTACGAAACCGTGGAAGGCTACGCTGCGCCTCAGCCCGAAGAAATTGCGGCTCGGGCTTAGAACATGACAACCGCCTCGACGTCAGCGCCAACGAGTATCGATCAGGCCCGCAAGACAGGGGCGCGAGGAGACTCGACGCTGAAAATGCCGCCGTGTAACCACAAGCCGAAACCGTATTCCGGACCTTCGCGCGCGGAAGTTCTCGCGATGAGAAAGAAATACACGAACCCTGCGATCTTCACCCTTTACGGCGACCCGCTACTCATCGTCGAGGGCTACATGCAGTGGCTGTTCGATGAGACTGGACGCCGCTACTTGGACATGTTCGGCGGCATCGTGACGGTTTCGTGTGGACACTGCCATCCGAAGATTGTCGCCGCAATCGAGAGACAGGTGGAGACGTTGCAGCACGCCACGACGATCTACCTGCATCCGAACTTTCCCCTGCTGGCCAAGAAGCTCGCGGCGAAAATGCCGAAAGGTCTGGACGTCACCTATTTCGTCAACGACGGGAGCGAAGCGAACGATCTTGCGGTCACGATGGCGCGTCTTTACACCGGCCATACCGACGTCATCGCCCTTCGGAACGGCTACCACGGCGGCAGCCCGAGCGCGATGGGCCTCACGTCGCACAACACCTGGAAGTACCCCGTGCCGAGTGCGCTCGGTGTGCACCACGCCATTTCTCCGGATCCTTATCGAAGCCCGTTCTCGGGCACACCGGAAGAGATCGCCACCAAGAGCGCTGAAGACATTCGCGGCATCATTCGCTACTCGACTCCGGGCAAGGTTGCCGCATTCATCGCCGAGCCGGTGCAGGGAGTTGGTGGTGCGACGCACGGCGCCAGAAACTATTTGAGCGAAGCGTACAAGGTGATTCGCGAGCACGGCGGTCTTTGCATCGCCGACGAAGTTCAGACCGGCTTCGGAAGAACAGGCGACCACTACTGGGGATTCGAGAACTTCGATGTCGTGCCGGATTTCGTCACGATGGCCAAGGGCATTGGCAATGGCGTTCCCCTTGGCGCCGTCACGACGCGCATGGAGATCGCGCAAGCGCTGACGCAGCGGATTCACTTCAACACGTTTGGCGGCAACCCGGTGTGCATGGCGGCGGGACTGGCGGTGCTCGACGTCATCGACGAAGACGGTTTGCAGGAGAACTCGCGCGTACTCGGCAAACGGCTGAAGGATGGGCTCAGGCAGCTGGCCAAGGATCACGAACTCATTGGCGATGTTCGCGGAATGGGCCTCATGCTCGGTGTCGAGCTGGTTCGCGACCGAGGCACGAAGGAACCGGCCAAGCAGGAGACGCTGGCAGTACTGGAAGCCGCGCGTGAGATAGGAGTGCTCGTCGGGAAGGGCGGACTCGACGGAAACGTGCTTCGCATCAAACCACCGATGTGCATCACCGCGGACGATGCCGATTTTACGCTCGACGTGCTTCATCGCGCACTAACCGCCGTTGCCAGCTAAAAGGCCTCGCCCGAAGATGAGCTCTCCCCGCTCCACAACATCGAGCCGGCCTCAAAACAAGAGCCCGATGCAGTTCGACCGGATCGTTAAAGGTGGCAATGTCGTGACTCCCGCCGGGACTTTTACCGGCGACATCGGCATTACCGGCGAAAAGATCACCGCGCTCGCCGTCGAGCTGGAACCGGACAAGTCGACGAAAGTGATCGACGCAACCGGACACCACGTCATTCCCGGTGTGCTGGACGTCCACGTGCATCTGGAGCTGCCGTTCTGCGGAACGGTTTCAGCGGACGACTATCGAACGGGCACCCGCGCCGGCGCCCGCGGCGGTGTCACAACGCTCATCGATTTCGCCATTCCCTACGCTGGTGAGTCGCTCAACCAGGCGGCCGACAACTGGATGAAAAAGGCCGAGGGTAAGTCGCTCATCGATTACACGTTTCACATCTGCATCACCCGCTGGAACGATCACAAAGATCAGATCAAGGGGATGGTGGACCGCGGCTTCACGACCTTCAAGGAATTCATGATCTATGAATCCGAGGGTTGGCAGTCCGACGACCGAGCGATGTTCGGCACGCTCGAGAAGATGAAAGAATACGGAACGATGCTGCTCGTGCATGCCGAGTCTGCGCGAGTGCTGGACGAGCTCATTGCGAGGTCGCATACGCCGGAGATGATGAAGAAATACGGCGCCCGACTGCATCCGATGACGCGTCCGAATTTCATCGAGGCAGAGGCGATTCAGCGGGCGGTGCAGTGGTGCGAGGCAACGTGCGGCCAGCTCTACATCGTCCACATGTCGACTGGGGAAGGCGCCGACATCATTCGCGCGGCCCAGGCTAGAGGCGTGCCTGTTCTGGCTGAGACTTGCGTGCAATACCTGGTACTGGACGATTCGGTGTTCGAGCGTGAAGATGGGCATCTGTATGCATGCTGTCCGCAGCTAAAGAAGCCCAAGGATGTCGAGCGTCTGTGGAAAGGACTGCGCGGCGGCGAGGTCTCCGTTGTCTCCACTGATACGTGCACGTTCAATCGCGAACAGAAAGCGATGTGGAACGGAGACTGGACGAAAATTCCAATGGGAATGCCCGGTCTCGAGACCCTGATGCCACTCACCTACACGCATGGCGTGCTCGGCAACAAAATCAGTCTCGAGGACATGTGCACCAAACTGTCCACCAATCCGGCCAAGATCATGGGTTTGTATCCGCGCAAAGGCGCGATCCAGGTGGGCGCGGACGCTGACATCGCGATCATTCATCCTGACCGTACTCATCGCGTCGAGCCGGGAGAGATGGAAACCAACGCGGACTGGTCTCCATACGAGGGCTGGGATCTCGCCGGCTTCGCGCGCACGACACTTTCACGCGGGGAAGTCATCGTCGACGACTATCGAGTCGTCGGCAAGGAAGGACGCGGCCAGTGGTTGCCGAGGACCACGGCCGGTCTCGCGTCGTGACGGCAGTCGCCGCCGGAGAGAGAACCGGCGCGGAAGGAATGTTCGTCTCGGAGGACATCCGGAACAGCCCGCTCTGGAATCCCGATCTATCGCCGACGGATCCGTCGCGCCGCACCTGGTCGACCTACAATATCGCGGCGCTCTGGATCGGCATGAGCGTCGTAATAACCACCTACACTCTTGCTTCGGGTCTGATGGAGCAGGGGATGACGTGGTCGCAGGCGATGATGACGATTCTACTGGGCAACATCATCGTACTCGTACCAATGATTCTCAATGCGCACGCGGGAACCAAGTACG
This sequence comes from Gemmatimonadaceae bacterium, assembly GCA_046262755.1. GTDB lineage: Bacteria > Gemmatimonadota > Gemmatimonadetes > Gemmatimonadales > Gemmatimonadaceae > UBA4720. The sequence continues at coordinate 8,247 of JBHEME010000037.1, forward strand.
GGATTTCCTTTCCCGTTCTTTGCAGGGCCAGCTTCGGTGTGCGTGGAGCGAACGTGGCGGCGATTCTGCGAGCGATTGTCGCGTGTGGATGGTTTGGAATCCAGACGTGGATTGGAGCGCTGGCTCTCGATGCGCTTTGCCGGGCGGCCTGGTCCGGCTGGGCGCAGCTCCCGGGAAGCACCGCCATCGCATTCGCCATTTTCTGGGCGATCCAGGTCGCAATCATTCTCAAGGGAACCGAAGGGATCAAGATTCTGGAGAGCTGGTCTGCGCCGCTACTGTTGGGTGGAGGGGCCCTGCTTCTCTGGTGGGCGGTTCGAAACGGCGGTGGACTCGGCCACATCCTCAGCGAATCACAGAAACTGCAAAAGGGGCACGGCGAATTTTGGGTGCTGTTTCCGGCTGCACTTACCGCCAACGTCGGGTATTGGGCAACGCTCAGTCTCAACATCCCGGATTTTACTCGCTACGCCAAGAGTCAGCGCTCGCAGGCGTTGGGACAGGCACTCGGACTTCCCACAACGATGACTGCCTTCGCATTCATCGGTGTCGCGGTAACAAGCGCGACCATCGTGATCTTTGGGCAAGCGATCTGGGATCCGGTCGTGCTCGTCAGTCGCATCGGCACGGCTGGCGTCATCATCTTCGCCGCGCTCATCGTGCTCGCCGCGCAACTCACGACGAACATGGCAGCCAACGTCGTATCGCCCTCCAATGATTTTTCCAATCTCAGTCCGCGTAGGATCAGTTACGTGACCGGCGGTCTGATCACCGCGGTGCTTGGCATCCTGATGATGCCGTGGAAGCTCTACTCTGATGCAGCCGCCTACATCTTTACGTGGCTGCTCGGCTACTCCAGCCTGATGGGCGCCCTGGGGGGCATTCTGATCGCGGATTACTGGGTGATCAGAAAACAACAGCTCAAGACCGAGGACCTGTTCCGGCTCCGCGGTATTTACACCTACGCCAATGGGGTGAATCCGCGCGCGATTCTGACTCTGGTGATTGCGATTGCCCCTGTCGTCCCGGGTTTCATTCGCGCCGTAACGACGCCCGGCGGAACGGTCGCGAATCCCAACTTTTTCGACCGGCTTTACTCATATGCATGGTTCGTGACCTTTGCACTAAGCTTCGTAATTTACTGGGTGCTGATGCGTCGCCAGCGCGTCGTGCAACCATCATCACAGTTCTAGAGAGGGGACGAGATGGCTCGCGTCGTCAAATGCGGTTTGATTCAGGCTACTCACGCGTGCTCCACCGACGAGCCGCTCGAGAAAATCCGCAACGCAAATATCGAAAAACATCTCAAGCTGCTCGATCAGGCCGGGCGCGAGGGCGTACAAATCGTTTGCATGCAGGAGATCTTCACCGGCCCGTATTTCTGCGCCGAGCAGAACACGCGGTGGTACGATTCAGTGGAGCAGATCCCCGACGGGCCGACCACGAAGCTGATGCAGGAAGTGGCGAAGCGTCACTCGATGGCGATCGTCGTCCCGATCTACGAGGAAGAAGGAACGGGAATTTATTACAACACGGCAGCGGTAATCGACGCCGATGGCACGTACCTCGGCAAATACCGAAAGAATCACATCCCGCATTGCGGTCCGGGTTTCTGGGAAAAGTTCTATTTCCGCCCCGGCAATCTTGGATACCCGGTTTTCAAGACGCAGTACGCCGACGTCGGCGTCTACATCTGCTACGATCGCCATTTCCCCGAGGGCGCCCGCGAGCTCGGCTTGAATGGCGCCGAGATCGTCTTCAATCCGTCGGCCACCGTAGCCGGATTGTCGGAGTATCTGTGGAAGTTAGAGCAGCCTGCGCATGCGGTAGCGAACGCGTTTTTTGTGGGTGCCATCAACCGTGTCGGCTACGAGAAGCCGTGGAACATCGGCGAGTTCTACGGTCAGAGCTATTTTTGCGACCCGCGTGGCCAGTTTCTGGCGCAAGCCAAACGGGATCGTGACGAGCTAGTCACCGCCGAGCTGGATCTCGACAAGATCCGTGAGGTGCGGAACGTCTGGCAGTTCTTTCGCGACCGGAGGCCAGAGACTTACGGCGGGTTGTGTAAACTTTAGCCGCCATCCTTTTAATCCGTGGTGATGGCGCGCCGCGGCACAGCGCTCGCAATAAAGACGAGCATATGTCCACGCATCGTACGGTCTCGGCGCTCACGGGACTTGGAGCGCTATTTTTCCAGCTAGCCGGCTGCAACAGGCAGGAGAGCACTACGTTCGTCGCCGAAAAACCGCGGGACTATCCCGTCGATTCGGTGACCGCGACCGCACACAAGCTCGGCGTTGTGCAGGGGTTTTACGGTCCGGAATCGGTGAGGTACTCGCCCGACCAGGACGCCTATTTCGTCTCGGTGATGAATGGGCCGGGCTCGAAGGAGGACAACAATGGCTACATCGTCCAAATCGATGCCGGCAATCTTGGGCGCGGCCGATTGCTCGTCGTCGGCGGAAAGAATGGTGTCACCTTGAACGCGCCCAAGGGACTCGCGATTCACGGCGATACTCTTTGGACGACGGATATCGATGTGCTCCGCGGTTTCAACCGCTTTAGCGGTCAGCCCGTGGGAGAAATAGATCTGCGACCGCAGGGGGCAGTGTTGCTCAACGATGTCGCGGTGGGTCCGGACGGGTCGATTTACGTGACCGATACGGGCATCATCATGAGCGAGATCGGTGTCATCTACAAAGGCGGTGACAAAGTAATTGCGATCGGACCCGGTCGCTCCGTCTCGATTGTCGCGCACGGCAACGTGCTGGGCCGCCCGAACGGAGTGACATGGGATCCGCACGGCAAGCGGTGGGTGGTGGTGTCCTTCGATACCTGGCACAGCGAAGTGTACGCGCTGCATCCGTCCGACTCGACGCGGACAATCCTCGCTCATGGCAAGGGAAGATTCGACGGCGTGGAGGTCCTCAACGACGGTGCCTTTCTCGTGAGCTGCTGGCAGGACTCGAGCGTGCACCTGTTCTCGAATGGCAAGGACCGCCAGATCGTTCGCAACGTTCCCTCGCCAGCCGACATCGGCATCGACACCAAACGCGGTCGGCTCGCCATTCCGACGGGGAACAACCGCGTCGAGTTCTGGGATCTGGCGGGCTCGTAAGCCGAACTTAGATTCGCGGGATGAGCGCCCGCGATTTCGAGATCGACAAGGATATTCGCAGAGCCTCGACGCTGCCGGCGCGGGTGTATTCCGATCCCGCTTTCTTCGAGCTGCAGAAGGACCGGGTCTTCGTGCGAAGCTGGCAGTGGATCGGGGATGCGAGCAGGGTCAAAGCGCCGGGAAGAATCTCGCCGTTCACGCTGCTAGAGGGGTGTCTGAACGAGCCGCTGGTTCTCACCTCGGACGACGAAGGGACGTTGCGTTGTCTCTCCAACGTCTGCACTCATCGCGGGGCTATCGTGGTAGAAGGCGAGGGCCACGCTCGATCGCTGCGGTGTCGGTACCACGGCAGAAAATTCTCACTCGACGGCAGGTTTGTCTCGATGCCCGAGTTCGATACTACGGTCGGATTTCCCTCGGAGAAGGACAACCTTCCACAGCTATCGCTGGAGCAGTTTGGGCCGATGCTGTTCAGCGGTCTTGCACCAGAGATGCCGTTCGATGAATGGATCGCGCCAGTTAGAGACCGTGTCTCGTTCATGCCGCTCCAGGAGTTCATTCGCGACAACGCCACATCGCAGGACTATTTGATCAACGCCAACTGGGCGCTGTACTGCGACAATTATCTCGAGGAATTCCACATCCCGTACGTGCACGCCGGACTGGCGGGGAAGCTCGATTATTCCGGATATCGCACGGAGAGATTCAGCTACGGAAATCTGCAGCTCGGCATCGCCAAACCAGGTGAGCCAGCGTTTGATCTGCCCAAGGGACATCCAAATGAGAGCGAGCGCGTTGGCGCGTTCTATTTCTGGCTGTTCCCGAACATCATGTTCAACTTTTATCCGTGGGGGTTATCGCTCAACGTTGTTACGCCGTTGAGCGTGGACCGGACGAAGGTCGCGTTCCATTCATACGTGTGGAAGTCCGCTCTCCGCGAAAGCGGCGTCGGCTCCGGGCTCCATCGCGTCGAGATGGAAGACGAAGAAGTCGTGGAATCGGTCCAGCGTGGCGTGCGATCGAGACTCTACGACCGCGGACGCTATTCCGAGCGCCGTGAAGTGGGAACCCACCACTTCCACGAGCTCCTAGCGGATTTCATGCGGCGTCCAATCTCCGGGAACGGATCGACACCACTCAATCCTTCCATCTGACAGAAGCCTCACGGACTGTCGGCGGCGTGGTGAGTAAAGAAGCCCGGCCTCAGCGAGGTCTGCTCGCTGTTCTTGGAATCGTCTTCGGGCTGTCGGTCACGATCGGGAACACGATCGGATCCGGTATCCTCCGAACGCCTGGCATCGTTGCCCACCTTCTTCCTGCGACCTGGCTCTTCATTGGCGTCTGGGTCCTTGGCGCCGGATACGCGGCACTTGGCTCGAACGCCCTCGCCGAGCTGGCGACGATGATGCCGGAGTCGGGCGGATACACTGTGTACCTCCGACGTTCAATGGGCCCTTACGCTGGCTTCGTTATTGGCTGGACCGACTGGTTGTCCACTTGTAGCAGCGCGTCGCTGGCAGCGCTCGTCATCGGCGAGTACGTGACACTCCTCTTCGGGATCAGCCGGAGTGCTATCTCAACCCTGGCCTGCGCAGTGATCCTCATCTTCTCGCTTATTCAGTGGCGCGGCGTCAAAACCGGTAGCAACACCCAAAACCTTACCGCATTCATCAAGACCCTGGCTTTTGGCCTTCTCGTCGTCGCCTGCTTCGCTTTCGGAAGCGGCTTTGGGGCGGTTGGACAAACGCTAAGAGTTCCAGCGGGGTTTCCATTTCTCGTAGCGTTCGTGCTTGCCATGCAGGCAGTCATCTTCACCTATGACGGCTGGAACGGAATCGTGTACTTCTCGGGTGAGCTGCGCGATCCCGCCCGCGATATTCCGCGCTCCATCTTCGGCGGCGTCATCTCGGTGGGGGTCATCTATCTGCTTGTCAACATCGGCTTTCTTTACGTCTTGCCCATGGAGCGGATGGCGGGTGAGCCACTCGTGGCGGCGACCGCGGCCAGGGAAGTATTCGGCGCGCGGGGCGACACCGTCATACGAGTCCTGACCATCGTGTCGCTGTTAAGCGCGGTGAACGCGTTCCAACTAATGACATCGAGAGTATTGCACCGGCTCAGCATTTTCGGGTTCCTCCCCGGGGCTGCCTACGTCAACAGGGGTGGCACTCCGGTCATCGCTCTTTTTCTGAGCGCGGCTGTTTGCATAGCGTTGGTGTTGACGGGTACGCTCGAGGTCGTGCTGGCGGTCACCGCATTCCTGTTCGTGCTGCAGTACGCACTCATTTTCGCCAGCGTATTCATTCTGAGAAAACGTGAGCCAGACGCGCCGCGGCCATTCCGGGCGAGGGGACATCCCTGGACTACCGGGCTGGTATTCCTTCTGTCGCTCGCGTTCCTGGTTGGAGCGGCGGTAACCGACACAAAAAACAGTGTCTATTCAATCCTTCTTCTAGGGCTCAGCTGGCCCGTGTATCGTCTGATGAAGCCTAAATCGCCTGCCAGCGAGGTGCGCTAGGAAACACTACTGGGCTCGCAGCCCGGGCAAGCGCTGGGTGAGAGTTCTATTGATGGCACAAGGACCAACGTTGCCCTTCTGGAGAGCCTGCTGCGTCGCCCACACGCTGCGATTCCACTCGAACCACCGCCTCCCTCCCAGCGGTTGAATGCACTGTAGCCATGATTCAACACCCGGACGCTCCGCCGGCGGAAGCTCCATGCGCCGGGCGATAAGGGTGGGGGTTGCGTCGTGCGAAAGTCGCCTCGCATAGGCGCCATCAAATTTCCCAGTTACGGCAGCCCTGTCGATGTTGCGATTCATGATCCAGGCTTCATGGTTCCAGAAGGCCAGCAGGGTAAAGACGCCAAGAGCGATGACGCACACACGTCTTCCGAACGCGATGCTGATTCCGTGCTTGCCCGTTTCTGTCCAGACGGCCATCAAGCAC
>JBHEME010000038.1:0-14283 GCA_046262755.1 Gemmatimonadaceae bacterium
TTCATTGACCGGTCACCGTTTGGCGAATAGAGTTCCATGCCGCAGTGCACCTCGATCCAGGCAACGACGCTGCTACGCGCGCCCGCCGGAAGTGAACCCGCTTCCCGCTAACTGCGCAAGAACCGTTCGTCCCTGTTCTATAGAGAGCTGTCCAGTCTGTTCGCAGCGGGCAGCGATCAGCTAACCGCGGGAAGCGGGTAGCACGGTAGTTTGTGAAGGCGATGCAAGCGCTTAACACCGTAGTTGGTCGTTCTTTGCGTCGCTTGACCCTCCGACCGGCCGATGATAACTCTGACCCATGTTCCGCAAACCGCGTGACGAGGAGCTGGATGTCTACGGAGTGACTCACCAGGGCTTGGTCCGCCCTTCCAATCAGGACCACTTCCTCATCGGCTCGCTGCGACAACGCCTGCACGTCCGCCAATCGAGCCTTCCCGATTTCTCCGAGCTGCCGATCGCCGAGGATCGGCTCGCTTCTCTGATGATGGTGGCGGATGGAGTTGGCGGCGGACAGAAGGGCGAAGAAGCAAGCCATCTCGCTGTCGAAGGTCTCACGCGCTACATCACCGAGAGCGTTCGCTGCTATTACTCCGCCGAGAGCGGCGACGCCGACTTTTTGAAAACACTGGAGCAGGCGGCGCTTGCTTGCCACCGCTCGCTCGTCCAGCGGGGAGAGACTGATCGGGAGTTCGCCGGTATGGCGACAACTCTAACTCTCTGGATTGGGGTCTGGCCCTGGTGCTATCTCCTCCAGGTTGGCGATTCGCGCTATTACCAGTTCCGTGAGGGCAATCTCATTCAGATCTCACGCGATCAGACGATGGCTCAGGAACTTCTCGACAGCGGCGTGTTCGCGAAAGCAGTCGCCGGAAAATCCCCGCTTGCCAACGTTCTCTCCAGCTCCATCGGCGGGCCCAAGACCGAACCTGTCGTGAAGCGGCTGCCGAACTCCTGGTCGACGACGCACCTCCTTTGCAGCGATGGTCTGACCAAGCACATCTCCGACGATCGCATCGCCGAGTGCCTCGGCGCGATGAGATCGTCGAGACAAGTGTGCGAGGATTTGTTGAAGGAGGCGCTCGATGCCGGGGGAACGGACAACGTTACGATCACCGTTGGGCGGGCGCTCGCTCGGGACTAGGCCCTCACGACGACCCTTTCAGCGAGAGCATGACACGCTGCGGTCGTACACCCCTGGTGAGGACGTTAGTTGGGTGAGCCCGGTGCCATCGGATTTCACAACCCAGAGATGCCCGATGGTCGACGTTTCCGGGACGTTGAAGACGAGCCGCGATGCGTCGGGCATCCAGCAGAGCGAGTAATTGTTCATTCCGACCCAGCCGCCGCCCGTCTGGACGTTAGCCGAAGCCGGAATCGGTATGGTCGCGAGTGCGGTCACGTTCGTTCCGTCCGCATTCATTACCTTCAGCGCGTAGCTCAGTAAAAGGAAATTGGCGTCGACGTTCGACGTCGTTTCGATGAAAGCGATCCTGGTCCCATCCGGCGCCCATTGCGCCGCGAACAAGTTGGGCCATTGAGTACGATCGGTGCGCGCCGGTTTGTACGACGCCACCAGCGTCTCGGTTGACGAGAGCACATCCACTTCCGCGTTGAGACAGGCGAAAGTCAAAGCGCCCTGACTCGAAATTGCGACGCGGCTTTGATTGTCGATGATCACGGGACAGCTCACTGGAACCCCGGGAGTGGCGCTGAAATGTGTGAGCTGGGTCTGGTCACTTGGATTCGTCGTGGCCGTTTGCGAATAGACGTCGTAGACCAGGCTGTTGGAATTGCCCCCGGATACCACGATCTTCGCGCCATCCGGGCTCCAGCTGGGCGGACCTTCCTGCAGCGCAAAGCGAGTGACGTGCTGGAGTCCACTGCCATCGAGATTGGAGGCGAAGGCGTCGTACAAGGTTGCGTTGTCGTATGTCGCGTACGCGATGCGCTGGCCGTCGGGGGAGATGGCCGCGCCAAACTCCAGCTGATTGTCGAAGAAGTGGGGTGATGTCATCGCGGTGGCATCGATGACGTAAATCGTGTTGTATCCGGTTGGGCCGATCCGCTCGAATGCGACTTTACCCGCGCCAATGGCAGCGAAGTTGACGGATTCCAGCGACGGGACCTCAGGCGCGGGAAAGTCGGGGGAGATGGGGTCGGTCCGGCAACCGAGGAATGCCAACAGCAGGAGCTCGGTTTTGAGCAATGCAGCGCGCATAGGTTCTCGCGACCGGTGGGGGAACTGGAGAGATAAAGGGTTGCGAGACGAGACGCCAGCCGGTGAGCGGCCCAGTAGAGCCCCTTCCTGCGCCATCAGAAAAGCTTTCAGCTTTGGCTGCCGAGCTTACAGCTCCCTGCTTCAGTATTGTGGATGCCACGGTCCCGAAATCACCGTCCTCCGCCTTGAAATAAGTCTAGTAACTAGACATATTTAAGCGATGACTGCCCGACAGCTAGCCGTCGCAGCCGCGGCGGATATCAAGTGGATCATGAATTCCGCCGGCCTCCTTCGCCGCCGCCTCAGGTACGACGTGGCCGAAGCCAAGTGGTGGGGCTTGGTGAGGCTCCTCACCGAAGGAATCGGTTTGCCCCTGGCGGCGGCGGCGGCGGGGGCTACTGCTTCGCTTCGCCTTACGCGGCCAGCCGATCGGGTCACCATCGGCGCGGATGCATCACACTCCGCATCCATTCTCCTTGATCTGGCGCGCTACGAATCAATCTTTCTCGCTAATCTTTCACGAGCTCTGGTTCACGAGACCCCGAAGCGGAAAGGCCGTCCACCGAGTCTCGCCGCTGGCCACGGCGCTCTCAGGTCCGCGCGGCAATACGGAGTTGATCTCGGGCTTATCCAGTCGGCGCTCGCCCGAACGCCTGCCGAGCGATTGGCGACGCTCGACGCGAACGTTGATTTCCTCCGTGAGATGCGAGCGAGAGCAAAGTGAGCTTCGCCTCCATGCTGAGCGAATTGACCGCGAAGAAGGTGCGATTTGTTGTCGTGGGAGGTCTTGCCGCTGCCGCGCACGGTTCTTCTCGCGTCACCAATGACCTCGATATCTGTTACGACGCAGTCGATAGCGGTAACGTCGTTGCACTCGCCAAGCTCCTCGCCAGTTGGGAATCGTACCCGAGAGGGGTTGAGAGCGGTCTTCCTTTCATCATGGATGAGCGGACTCTCCTTGGCGCCCCGATTCTAACCCTTACATCGACCGAGGGTGATATCGATGTAATGGATCGGATCGCTGGCATTGGTCCTTACCCCGAGGTGCGGAAACATTCCGAAAAAATTACCGCGCTCGGCGTAAGCTTCCGCGTTCTCGATCTCCCTTCGCTTATCAAGGCCAAGCGCGCAGCCGGTCGTCCGCGCGACTTCGATCATCTTCCTGAGCTCGAAGCGTTGCTCGCACTCAGCAAGCGGAAGTCGTGATCAGAGAACGTGAAACGGAAAAGTGCCGTAGTTGACTAATACCGTTCAAAAATCATGGAAATGCGAGTGATATGAAATCGACAGTCCGATGATATGAAATCGACATAACCGCATGTTCCGGGAGGAGATAGTCTAGGAGGGCAAAGGATCTCCATCGAACACCATTTTTTTCGATCGTTCGGAGTCACCATGAACAAAACACCCGCCCTACTTTCCACCGCCATAACACTCCTATTCGTGTCAGCTTGCGCGGACCAAACCGTTTCTGGCCCGGGGCAAAGTCCCTCGATGGCAGCGGTTTCAACCGGTGTCGCGAATGCGAGCTCTAGCCTCAAGCTTCATCCCGATGGATTCGGTCCGAAATCTTTAGCAGCGTGGAGAGCACACGAGGGAGAGCAGGACCGCACTGGAAATGCGGATCAGGCGTTGTATTTCCAGAAGTTTACTGCGACCGAAACTAATGCCGCGGGCGTCGCACGCATCACCGGACTCGAGGGACAGCCCGTATCCGCCATCGAGGGCCTATCGTGGGAACATCGCATTGATGGCTGGTGCGGCGCTGGCGCTCCCCGCTGGGACATCATCGTTGCCGACGAGAACGGAAACCGCGGCGTGATTTTCCTCGGCTGCGCACTGGCTGTGCACACCCCCGGTAGCGAGCCAGGTTGGTTGAAAGACACTCAGCCCAGCACGCCTGCCGGCGCGCTCATTTTGCCTCCGGCCACTGGATTCACTACGGACTTCAATCCTCTCAGTCCGTTAACGATCGACGAGCTTCTAATCGTGTTCGATGAGGGAACCACATACTTGGGTCAGCCGTACGGTTCCGGTTACACCTTCCTCGACAACATCCAGGTCAACACCAAAATCTGGACGAGCCCGGCTGACAACGGCGGAAACTAGGACCTCGCCTGAAGACGGCCCGCGATTGCGGGCCGTTTTTTTTGCCATAGCGACTCCACTAGATTCGCAGACGTCGGTGATCTCGCCGCCTTCGATCCGCGCGCCGTCAAGCGAACATGGATTTCATGTTCGCCGGCCTCGCCCTTTACGCCTGGCCGTTCTCCTTTCTCCCACGCGGACGACTTGGCTGGCTCGGGTTCGCGCAATTCCTCGGTTTTGGATCACCCACTCCCGAGGCAGCGGCGGGTTCAAAAAGCTGAACGGCTCACAGCTTAGCGCTGTGAGCCGCCCGATTTAGTTGTGAAGATGCGAAGTGGTCGCCGCAACCTCGAACCCGCGACTCGATCAGCCTCCCCTCCGCGCCGCATCCTTCTTGATGAGCGCCGTATCGGCGCCATTGAAGTTCCAACCCGCTACGCGCCTGAAGAGTGCCTTCGCTTCGGCGGTACGGCCTGCGCCTTCGAGGGCGAGGGCACGATTGTACGTCACGTAGATGTCGTCGGGGTTGGCTTCGGCGAGATGACCGGCAGCCGACTGGAAATTCCCCTGTAACAAATCGGCCATGCCAAGAACTTCGTGCGCTCCTTCGTTCTTCCGCGGATTCTGATTGGGCGCGACCTTTTGCATCATCTGCTGCGCCTCTTCGCGAGCCTTTGCAAAGTCTCCGCGGCGCGCGGCCAGCAGTCCCACCCAATAATCGATGTTCGCTTCGCTCGCGCGCTTGAACGACTCCGACTTCGACGCTTCACCCTGCTGACGATACAGATCCGTCATGCGATTGATCGCGCGCTGTGCGACGTCGAGGTGTTTGTTGTGCAGCGCGATCTGCGTCTCGTACGCCAGAGCACCGAGTTTTGCTCCGACTGCGTTCGGAAGATTCATCGCATCAATCGTCGTCACCTGCTGTTCCAGTTCGGCCTCGGCTGCTGCCGGATTCCCTTCATAGACATTCACGAGGGGACGGAATAGTCCCAATCCCATCTTATCGACGGGGGCGGCGAGGTTCATGGCTCGATCGTAGTCGGCTCTGGCGTCGGAAAAGTTTCCCAGAAACGAATTCACGTGGCCGCGCTGTTGATACGCGCCAGCTCGGTTCGGGTCCAACTCGATCATCCGCGAGTACTCCGTCCGCGCTGGAATTAGTTGGTTCTCCGCTCGATACACGTCACCCATGTAGTCGTGAACCACCGGCTCGTTGGGTTCGAGCGCCATCGCCTGCCGAATGTACGTTTCCGCCTTCGTCGGATCGCTCGGCTCGACGACGAGATAGGAGTTACCAAGCTGGATGAACGACTGCGCAAAATTCGGGGAGACCTGCGTCGCTCGGAGCAGCGTTGCGCGCGCGTCGGCCGGCCGGCCGGCAGCGAATTGAACGTTCGCCAGGTAGATGAGCGCGCGGGGATCGGTGGGCGTCATCGTCGTCAGCTGCGAGGCCAGCGCCAACTGACCGTTGACATCGCCGTCCAAACCTCTTTGCTCGGCGCGAATCCAGAGCTGCTCGGTGGGGCTCGCCTGCGGCGCAAGCCGAGCTGCTTCATCGAGGTGCGCTCGATACGCAGCTAGCGAAGTGGCATTGAACGCATCATAGAGGTGACCGAGGGCAAAGTTCGGATCGGCCGCTACCGCCGCTTCGAAATGCGCACGTGCCTCCACATTTCGCTCGAGGTCCTGATCACGAAGTCCAAGGAGAAACTCCTCGCGCGCCTTCGCCGACTGGGTGGTGATTGGAATCGCCATCAATGCCGCTGCGTTGTCCGTCGCAACAGGAGTGGCCGCAGGTGGAATTCCGGTAGTGGCGCACGCTGTTGCAGTAACCACAGCGAGCAAGATCGAGAGCTTTCGAAGGGTCAGCATTTCGAGCTCCTTTGGGTGGGGTCCCGAATATGGGTCCCTCGTGTTAGGCAAGCAATTGGGTGACGGTCGCCTGGGAGGATTGGGCGTCGCGGCAGGATACCTCCTTCGCCTGATCTTCGGGCTTGCCCTGAGCAGCATGCGAGGACGTATTAGAGGCCGCTCCGGTCGAGCCGTCGATATTGCGCGCTCGATCGCTCCCACCCATCCAAGGAGCTTCACATGCGCACTCGCTTCACCAGTGTCACCCTGCTCGGCGCCATCTTCACTTTGTGCCTGAGCCCAGTTCCATCCACAGGTCAAACCGACAGCGCGCTCAAGCTGACAACTTCCAGCCCGCAGGTCACCACCGACTTTCGAGCGGGCGTGAGGGATTGGGAAAACCTGTCGACCGAATCGGCGGCGGAGCATTTCGCGGCAGTGTACAAGGCGGATCCTGCGTTCGGACTTGGCCACGTTATGTACGCCTTCACCGCGGCGAACCTGACGCCGGCGCAGCAGCGGGTTGAGCTCGATCGAGGCGTTGCTGATGCCGCGCGAGCGAGCACCAACGAGCTGGTACTGGCCGCTGCTTACAGGGAATTAGCACTGGGCAACAACGCTACTGCTACCACGCTCTTTCGCGCCGCCGCCGAGCTGATGCCATCCGATCGGTACGCGGGCTTTGGTGCGGTCGGTCTGTTCCCGGCAGGCACGTCGCAGCTTAGCGGGCTCAAGGAATTCGTGGCGAGGAATCCGGACTACGGACCGCCGTACAACACACTGGCTTATCTCCTCTGGCAAAACGGAGACAAGGCGGGCGCATTGGCGGCGGCGAAGCGCCAGGTCGAGCTGAATCCGAATGTCCCGAATCCACACGACACCTACGCGGAAATTCTTCAGTGGAACGGCAACTTTGCCGAGGCAGCCGCCGAGTATCGTCGCGCCGCGACACTGACGCCGCGCTTCCCGGAGGCGCACGCCGGACTCGCCGAGCTCGCCGCGCTTCGCGGAAACTACGAGGAAGCGCGATCTCACCTCAGAGAAGCGATCGCCAATGCGTGGTCACCGCAGCAGAAGCTTGGTTACGCACGTCAGATCGCTGGCACTTATGCGCTCGAAGGCGGGACAACGGATGTGAATGTGCGCCAGCTCCAGGCAATCGCTGATGAAGCGAAGGCGCTCAACGACAATCAGACAGCCGCCGGTGCCTACGCCCAGATGGCACCGGTTTACGCCAATGCGGGCAACGCCACCGCCGCGCACCAGGCCATCGCCACGGCGAAAAGCACGCTTACTCCGGTGCCCTGGTTCGTCGACTACTACGCGGGCATAGCGCACGCATTACTCAAACATTGGGGGCCGGCGAACGAAGAACTGGCGACGATCAAGTCATTGGCAAAGACAGATCGCACCGTTCCAGTGGATGCGGCCGCCGCGCTGGAGGGCTACATCGCCACTCAGCAGGGTCACCCCGCCGATGCGCTCAAAATACTCATGGCATCCGACACGACGAGTTTGCTGGTCATGAATCGCATTGCCGAGGCGCATGCAGCACTCGGTCACAGCGCCGAAGCGGCGAACTGGAATTCAAGAGTAACGAACAACTACGCGTTGAACCTGCAGGACACTCGCGGCGTCAACTCTCGCCGCCGCGCCCGGATAGAAGCGGCAGCAACAGCAGGAAAACGATAGCAACTGAGCGGTCTCCAGAAGAAAGCCCCGCGATTGCGGGCCTTTCTTTTCTCCATAGCATCTTCACAACGAAGCCAAAGCCACCACCCGAATGTCCGGACGTCGGGGCAGTTAGCCGATCCTCTCGCCTGAGACAGCGTCAAAGAAGTGCGCTTTCTCCAGATCGAACGCCAATGTGATCTTGGACCCGAGCGGCGGCAATTGTTGCGGCGATACGCGAGCGGTGACGTCGTGACGACCGGCACGAGCGTAAATGAACGTCTCGTTGCCGAGTGATTCGACCAGATCGAGTCGCGCCGAGGCAGTCGCGGCAGCCGCGCGGGGACCAGCTACAACGGAGACGTCCTCGGGGCGTATCCCCATCGTGATCGCGCGACCGCGCGCCGATGGTAGTCGACTCGCCACTCGCGATGGAAGATTTATCTCCCACTCGCCTCCTTCCGCGACGAAGCGCGAGGGACCCCCACCCTCGATCGTACCATTGGCGAAGTTCATCGCCGGGTTGCCGATGAACCCGGCCACGAACTTGTTCTTGGGCTTTTCGTAAAGATTGAGGGGCGTGTCGATCTGCATCACGTGGCCTTTGCTCATCACCACGATTCTGTCGCCAAGTGTCATCGCCTCGACCTGATCGTGGGTAACGTAGATCATCGTCACCTTGAGCTCCTGGTGCAGTCGCGCGATCTCGCGTCGCATGGATACCCGCATCTGGGCGTCGAGATTCGACAGTGGCTCGTCGAACAGAAAGACCTGGGGTTGGCGCACGATTGCACGGCCCAGTGCCACACGCTGCCGCTGGCCACCCGAGAGCTGGCGCGGCTTGCGATCGAGAAATTCCTCCAGACCGAGCGTCTCGGCCGCCGCTTTCACTCGAGAGCTGATCTCGGCGTTCGGCATGTTGCGCAGCCTGAGGGCGAACCCGAGGTTCTCGCCGACGCTCATGTGCGGATAAAGCGCATAGTTTTGAAACACCATAGCGATGTCACGCGCTTTAGGTGGGACATCGTTGACGATGCGGTCACCGATCTTGACCGTCCCTTCGCTGATGGTCTCGAGTCCCGCGATCATGCGCAGCGTTGTGCTCTTGCCGCAGCCTGATGGTCCGACGAGCACAACGAATTCTCCATCTTTCACATCGAGATCGACGCGATCGACGGCTACTTGTTCCTTGCCTTCGTTGTAAATTTTTCGAACGCCATCGAGCGTCACCCGCGCCATGGATTCTCTCCGCCAGTAACCGACATTACGACTCTTCGCCTGTGGTAAAGCTGAATCGCTCTCAGCTTAGCGCTCACAGCTGCCCGCTTTAGTTGACTTGATGCCAATTCCCGCTCCGCGATGACCGACAACTATAGATTTCCCGACGACTTCCTCTGGGGCACCGCGACGAGCGCGTATCAGATCGAAGGCTCCCCCACCGCCGACGGCGCCGGGCCCAGCATCTGGCACCGCTTCTCCCACACTCCCGAGAACACCTGGCTGAACCAGACCGGTGACGTCGCTTGCGATCACTACCGGCGCTACAAGGAAGACGTCGCGATCATGAGCGAGCTCGGCACCAACGCTTACCGCTTCAGCATCGCCTGGGGTCGCATCTTCCCCGACGGATTCGGCACCGTCAACAAAAAGGGAATCGATTTCTACTCGCGGCTCGTCGACGAGCTGCTCAAGAAAGGAATCAAGCCGAACGTCACTCTTTATCACTGGGATCTCCCCGAGGCGCTCGACAACCGCGGCGGCTGGCTCAATCGGGACATCACGGATTGGTTCTGCGATTACGCCGTTACGATGTTCGACGCGCTCGGCGATCGCGTCGAGATGTGGTCCACGCTCAACGAGCCGTGGGTCGTCACCGACGGCGGATACCTGCACGGAGCGCTCGCTCCCGGACATGCGAACCTGTTCGAGGCGCCGATCGCGTCGCGCAATCTGCTTCTGGCGCACGGGCTGACGGTCGAGCGATTCCGCGCCAGCAAGGCGGCCAAGAAGGGAAAGATCGGCATCGCGATCAACCTCGAACCGAAGTATCCGGCGTCTCAACTTCCGGAGGATAGCGACGCGGCTCGGCGCGCCGACGCGTACATGAACCGCCAGTACCTTGATCCAATTTTTCTCGGCAGCAGCCCGAAAGAGCTGCAGGAAATCTTCGGTGAAGCGTGGCCCGAGTGGACCGACGAGGATCTCCGTGTTGTCAGACAGCCGCTCGACTTCCTTGGTATCAACTACTACACGCGGAACGTGACGCGCTACTACCGGGAGATTCTGCCACTTCAGGCTAAAGGCGTCCCGCAGGCTAACGCCGTCACGACGCAAACGGACTGGGAAGTTTTTCCGGAGGCGTTGACGAAGATTCTGCTCTGGGTGACGGAGCGGTACGGCAAAATCCCCATCTACATCACCGAGAACGGCGCTGCCTTCTATGATCCGCCGTCCCCAATCGACGGCCGCGTCGAAGATCCGTTGCGTATCGAGTACTACCGACAGCATCTCCGCGCGGCGCATGATGCCATGCGCAAAGGCGTTGACCTCAAGGGGTATTTCGCCTGGTCGTTGCTCGATAACTACGAGTGGGCGCTCGGATATTCCAAGCGCTTCGGGCTCGTGCACGTGGACTACTCGACTCAGAAGCGCACGATCAAGTCCAGTGGGCGGTACTACTCCGAGGTCATTCGATCCAACGGCGCTGTTCTCGCCAAGTGACGCGTTTGTTTTGGATGCCTGCGCGGGGGAGGCCGGGGGTGTCCTCTTCGGGGACGACGCTCGCTTGGTCGGAGCCCCTAACTGCGCTCCCTCGCCCCGCTCGGTCGCGGGTCTCCTCGGGCGCTCGCGAACTTCGCCTGCGAGGACATCCCCGGCTTCCCCCTCTGGATTCGTAACCGCGCTCCGTTGGGTCGGGATCATCGCGCGTAGCGGATCGTTATCACCGCGGGAAGTTTGCGCACTGTTACTTCCGCGCCCTTGATGGCGGTAGGAATACCGTCGACCGCAGCACTTAGGATTGGCTGGTCGAGCGGGCTGTAGACTACCACACCGCCGCGGGGGAGGCGGATTCCAGTTTTCAGATTCACTATCACGCTCGTGCCTACTGCGCGCATGTCGTAGTTGAGTAGACCGTAATGAGTGCTCAGGTTTGAGACCGTGATACCGGGAACCTGTTTTACCCAATCGTCTTTTACTCCGGCGCCGATGACGAGACTTGAATCGCTTTCTCGCTCGAAGGCCAGCATATCAAGAAAACTTCTTATGTAGTCGCTGCCGACCCAGGTGTGCGGCATGTCACCGATGAAGCTTGGTTTTCGTGGATCGCGATAAACTACCTCGGCCCATTGGTGCCACGCTGTGGGGCGCTGGCCCTGGAAGAAAAAGTCCAACAATTCGTGTGCGCGTTGGCGCTGGCCCAGTTCGACAAGCGTGCCCACCGCGCGCAGCTCGTAAGGAGTGTACGCATCCCATGCTTTCACGCCGGTCGCTCGCAGCCGCGCGTCGTTGAAATACTTGTCGAACGTTCGGAGCAACAGCGGACCAGGAAGTCTAGCCGCTTCACCACCGGGCGAAACCGCGACTGTTGTCGACGTCGGGTCGAAGTCCGCCAGCTCCACTGAGCCTGGGATGTAATCGATGCGCCGAGTGATCACCACCTGACGGATCGATTCGTAGAAATTCGCGCGAAAACTGTTCCTGATCGCCGCGAAATGCTCGGCCTCGGGCTTGTCGAGCTGGACAGCGATGTATGCCGCATCCTTGAAGCCGCGCAGCGCCCAGAAATCATCCCAGTAGGAATGCATCGGCTTCGCGCTGTAGCCTTCGTGGCTTATGGACTGCGGCAATAATCCATAGAACGGCTTGTTGGCGCCCACCTTGTACGCGTCGGTCATGCGCTCGTGTCGCAGCGAATCCATGTAGGCGACGGCCTTCACGACGTGCGGCCACATCTTCGACAGCTCCGCGCGATCTCCGGTATGTCGGAAGTACTCGGCGACCAGATATATGAATTCGCCATGACTGTCGTTCTCGGGGACGGGCGTGGCGCCGTGCTCGTCGACACAGCACGGAATCTTGCCGTTGTCGTACTGATACTGCGCGAACCACTCCATGAAGTCCTTGACGTCCGCGGCATGACCCAGTCGCAGCAGCGCCGTGGAAGTGAGCGAGCCGTCGCGAATCCACGAGCGCGAATAAGAGCGGGACCCAGGTTGGATCGCCGGACCGTCGCGATTGATCAGTATGTAGGCGAGGTTTGCGCGCAATGTCTCGATGTATCGCGCCGCCGATGGAGGCAGCGTGATGCCGACGCGATTCGTTTTCTCCCGCCATTCGTTGCGGGTGTTCTCGAGCTGAAATCCGACGTTTACCTCACCCATGCCAGGAAGAATTGTCGCTGGCGGGGAAGCGGCCGAGCGATGCGCGGAAATCAATTGACCGACGGTCAGATCACCTCCATGAAGCGGAACAGCGATGTCGATCGGACTGGATGTCGCGTGCGGGCCGAGCTCGAGCTGATAGGCGAACGCGGCAGATGCATGGCCCGTCGGATCATTCACGAATTTCGAGTCAGGAAGTTTTCCCATGCGCAGCCAGTCGACGATGTTCCCTTCGTCAAATTTCAGAGCGCCAAATCCGCTCGCGGACGCCAGGCTGCGGACGTACTTGTTGGCATTGACGCGGACGGTGGATCCCTGAAGCATCAGCGAATCGACCCGCGCCACCCCCCCGGGCAGATTGAGGAACTGCCACGGCGGATTGACCTGCAGCGGCCGGATGACGAGGTACAAGGTAGGCTTTTTGTATTTCTTGGATGTGTTGGTCAACTGGTAGCGCGCGTAGAGGACGGAAGAGTCCGCTGGTCCAGCCGCGAAGGTGCTGATGGTTAGCTCGACGTCTCCGGCGCTCCAATTCACCTTTGGCAGCGGCAGTGCTTCAGGATCGGGCACTACGGAGACTTTCGCCTCATTCCACGTCACGAGCTTACCGTCGACATACAGAAATGGCTCGAGCGAGAACTCGCCGCGACCTACTTCTATCATTCCCTCTTCGTTGATCAAGGCTTCGGCGCTGTCGCGATCGACGCCGACGACAGTCCAGTACGATTGCTCGAGCAGGTTGCGCGGATAATCGCCGCGCTTCGCCTCGCGAGCGATCGCCATGGAGAAATCGTTTTCCGTCGGAGCCCACTCCAGCGGCTTCACGGCGATGTTGCGAATTCCGAAGCCCTTGGTGTTATCCTGGGGAATTGCCAGAGCGAGTCGCAGGTACCGTGCATCGCTCTCCGGCAGATAGATGTAATCGCGGCCACCGACGTCGAGTCGGTCCCGTGAGACGGGCGCAAACGAATTTCGATTGACGCGGTACAACGTCTGCCACGCCTGTCCGTCCTGCGACGCGAGCACGTCGAAGGACCTCGCCTGACGTCCGGGTTCCCAGTCGATGACCAGCGCCCCGAACTCTCGTCGCTTGAGGAAATCGATGTCGAGCGTCACCGGCGTTACCGGAGCATTCGGTCCGCCAGCTACTCTGGCGCTCCGCCACGCGGTCGTTGGACTCGGGTCGAGCGCGTTCAGGGCATAGTACTGCGGCTCCTGCGACGACGCCGTCACCCGCGGTGTGAGACCGTACGTCGCGCTCGGATCGAGCGGCGTTACCACGAGATCATCGATCCAGACGCTTCCCTTTCCGCCCGATCCGGCGGTGATCGCAAATTCTATCGCCGCAAAGCGTCGAAGCTGCTGATCCGCGGTTGGACCCCACGCAAAGGAGATCTGCCGTTTCTTGCGAGTGATCGTCTTCCAATCTTTGGGAAAAACGAAGTTGGGATTGTTCGACCACCAGACGTTCTCGCTGGTGGAATCGACGAGCTTGAACTCGAGAGTGTTGGTGGGCGCGTCGCCGCGAATGGCGAACGAGAACTCGAAGTTGGCTGGTAAAATGAGATTGAGCGCGCGATGTACCACCGCGTATCCGCCGTGCCCGTGGAAATCGAAATCGAGCCGCATCGCCCGACCGTGCACGCCGCTCGAATCGGAATGGATGCTGATCTCAACCCCCTCCGCCGGCATCGCCTTCCATTGGCTCACCGAGTCGAACGGATCCAATACTATAGTAGTGGCGTCTGGTGTCCGGACCGGCTGGGCTGGAACAACAGCGGGAATCGGAGTCGGTTGCGGCGGTGTGGTCGGCGGCGATGTCGGGCTCTGCCCAACCAATGGCGCGCAAAGAAGCAGAAACAATGCAGCCAGAGCTCGAACGATTTGGAGTAAAGAAGGAAAGCTCCCAGCTCCAAGCTTAGCGCTCAAAGCCGCCCGCTTCAGTTGAGAAGGAATATAGACGGCACCCGAGCCCAAACTGGACAATTCCAACATCAGATAGTACCATTCTTGCACGAGCGCAGCTCTGGTAGCGCGCCCTTTCCAAACAGAATAAGGTTCCGGACTTCG
>JBHEME010000039.1:0-13254 GCA_046262755.1 Gemmatimonadaceae bacterium
CCACGAATTCCGTGTTCTGGTCGGCGCCATCAGCTGGGCAGCAGGGGAGTCCCCGCACTTCAGTCCTATTGAGCGGAGGGTCCTGCTCGCCATACATAGCAAGATCACAGGGACGGATTAAAGGAAACACCCCTCCCCCGGCCAAAACAACTAATCGTGTAAACAGAAAGAGGGCTTATATCATGAGCGACGCCAAGAAGTACGTAAAGCACGAGAACAGCGGAGCTGTCATGGAGATCGTGGCAGAGACAGACAGTCACTATTGGCTTACCCCCGAGGGTGGCAGGATCCCCCGGACATACAACAAGCACTTCTGGCAGCCCCACACCCCTCTGGACCCCGCTCAGGTGCCCCAGGTGGGTGAGATGTGGTCGTACAGCCCCGACGCCCTGGACCCCTGCCCGTGGCTCTGCATCGAGTCCAACCCCGAGAAGGGCTACTGGCGCTTCGTGCACAGGGAAGACCTGGAACGGCTTTCCACACATTTCAGTGGTCGAACAGAGCTGACCCAAGACGTACGTGTGTTTACACACCCGTTGCCCGAGACCAGTATGAAGAAAATCAGCTGACCCTCCCCCATCAAAATTCCGCCAGTGCGAAAGTGAAAGAGGGCTTATATCCATGAAGATAACCGAGCACACTCCCGAGCCGCAGCCCCTACCTCCCACCACATACAGCCTCACCGAGCTGACGGAGGAAGAGCTGAAAATCATCCGCAATGCTCTGTATAACACAGCCTGCGGCAGGTATCCTGACTCTAGCTTTGTCCAGGTGCATTGTGCCCAGGAATTGCACAAGGATATTTTTAATGCAATATACGGCTGCGATTACATAGGCGGGTACGCGCCGTGAATCCGGCAGTCGAGTGGCTTGAAAACAAGTACGACCGTATTCGTATAGGGTACGAAAACCCTGGTTGTGGGGGCGGTGTCAATCTGTACAGCATTAAAGACGACCGCAAATACTGCCCCAGGTGTAGCTTTCTGAGGGGCGAGAAGAACATAGACCCAGACTCCTCCAAACACCACACAGTCGGTACTAAAATGTTTCACCGCAGCGTGCACGTTGATGAAGAAGAGCTCATACCCGACCACTGGAAGCAGCCATGCCCCTGACGCCTGTAGAGTATCTGGAAGCGCACTACAACTACAGAGACCGTACGCCTCGGGGGTGGAGAGGGTCTGTCTCCCACAATGCCCACCTGAGGCGACAGTTCTTCTCGGTCAAGGAGCAGGTAGAAGACTGCTATACATGTGTGGAAGAGATTGAGGGAGACCATTACGTGTCAGAAGCCGCATACCTTCATGAAAGCAGTTACAAGCCCCACGAAGTAATCCCAGACCACTGGAAGGCACCCTGCCCATGACCACTCCCCGAAAGCCCAGCCGTGTCATGGTGGTGTCTGCCAAGAACAAGCGACACGGCGGCAAGGAAACCCGCAGGTGGACGGAGAACATCACCCGCGATGATGCCATAGCCCAGATGGGCTACTGGCTCACCCAGCTCGGCTGGCACTACAAGGAAATAATGATCACCAGTGCCGATGTCCAGATAGAGGACACCACCACGGACAAGATACGGATGAGGCTGACACGGTGAACAACGAGGAGCGACGAGACGTCCTGGATGAGGCACGTGAACAGGCCCTGCACTGGGCCCAGACTGCCATAGACCTGAACCACATGGCCAGTGGCGCAACGGACAGGGCCATAGCCCTGTCGTGCATGTGGTCACAGCTTGCCAATTGTCTTAAGGAGGGGCCGGATGCAGACCGCGTCTGAAGTTGACCTGAGTCTAATTACAGAAGATGTTCACGAAGAACCGTGTGCCGAGTGTGATTATGAGGACGGGATTCTTCAGGTCCGCGTAGCCACGTGGTACCTCTACGTTGTGGAGACCTGCAAGGACATCCCCAACCCGCTACCCCTCTGTGAGCTACACAAGGGCGCCACGGACGGCTACCTTGCCGAGCACGGGCCCCGTAACTGGTCCTGCGGTATCTGCGGCCACCTGACCTCTGTGGACCGTCTTGAGCGCATCCGGCGACACTAACCAAGATCTTTAGCCCCTCTCCGGAGGGGCTTCTTCATGCTACCAGTGAGTAGTTTACACGCTCATAACCCCTGTGACCTGCGTCTCTTCTGATCGATCATTTTAATCTGGCTAAGGGGGTTGACCTGGCGCACTAATCGGAGGAGTCTTGTACTCAACAGGAACACAGAGGACGCAGACAAAAGACTATAATCTTCATAGCGACGGCTGATACACCAAACGCTCCAGTCCTTCAGCGGACGGTACCCACCCCGGGAGTAGACGTGAAACGTAAGCCGTTGCATCCCAACTCCTCAGAAGAAGTGATCCAAATGACTGAAAGCGAATACTCGGCCCTCGTACGGTACATGCAGGAGCAGCGCACCCAGACCGCCTGGCAGGTGGGCGAGATCATCCGAGAGCATGACAACGACGACTTCACCGCGCAGGAGCGCCAGGCTCAGTTCGGGGCATGACGTGGACACCATCTGGATAGAGGCCAACTCTCCGGTATGGCAAGGGTCATCCGTTACAGAGATGGTCGCCGGGTTGAAGTGCCACCTGTGTAACTGTCCTCCGCTACACGTACTCAACTTGCAGGACGGACCTCGCACGGCACTCATGTCTCCCGTCACGCTGAGTCGGTGCAGATGCCGTAAGATGCGCGTGGCAGTTGTTACGAGAAAGGTCTAGCAAATGCTTGCGCTCATCCTAGAATGGCTGCACAATAGGTATTGTCCCTGCAACACAGACTTCGGAGATTGAGAATGACACGCATCTACGGTGACAACGAGTTCTACGTGGCGCACAACGCCTGGATGGAAGAGACGTACGACCCGGATGCCCCGATCGGATACTGGCCGGACGACGAGACCATTGCCTTCTACCAAGTAGAAGTAGACCGGCTCGAAGACCTGGGCCACGCTTAAGCACGCAAGATCAGAGAGGACAGCATCATGAGCACCACCACCACCGGCAGCTTTCGCCTGACCATCGTCGTCGGCAATTCCGAAGTCCCCGCACACCTGGGCAACATCTCCAGGGACAAGGCCCGCCACCTGAAGAAGGTGTACGCCGTGGCCCGCCCCGAGGCAGTCACCCGAGTGCGTCGAGCGGCCTGACAAGCTCCCACCCCGGACATGCCACCGAGGTGACCGTCCTCTCTTTTGAGGGTTGAAGGGAAACCTGTCGACTGGCTTCCGGGGTGGGTTTAAACTCCTCCTCACCTGAGCCGATGCGTCTCGCACGCGAGGGTGAGGAGGGTACAACTCCCCATCTCAGTTTCACGGTGTGCGTGCGAAAACTCGTAGGTAGCTAACGCAATCCTGAAAACACAACAAGAGTTGCAAACCGACTGAGGTGGGGACCTCTTTCTTCTACAGGAGTTTAAATGCCTGTCTGGTTCGAGACCATCAGTTTCAAAGACATCTGGCACGACGACTCAAAGTCTTTCCTAGAGCGTCGAGACGCCATCGTAGTCAGGTTTAAACAGAGCAAGTGGTACGAGACTTCAAACGAGGTCACATGGCTGGTTGAGGATCTACTACTGGCTAAGACCCCCAACGAATTCAACTACTACATGATGTTCGTCTACGATGAGGCAGATGTAGACCGAGTCTGGATAGAGACATTCTGATGACCCAATTCGGGATTCCGTACCTCAACGTCTGCCTCTGGTGTCGAGAAGAATTCTCCCCAATAGAGGGAAATGAAACCCGTGAATTCTGCTCGGACGATTGTGAAGTTCTCTGGTGGGATAAAGAGAACGAGTGCACAGGTGACTGTTGTGCCGACATAGCAGCCCAGGTATATCTGGAAGATAAAGGAAAGACACCACCATGGCTGAAGTAGGCGACAAGGTTCTCATACTCAAGACTGAATATGACGACCCCGACCATCTTATCGAGCCCTTTGAGGGACAGACAGGTGTCATTACAGACATCAAGACTTTCAACGGGAATAATGTTCCCTGGGACTACGACATCAAGCTTGACCATCTTCCGGATAACGAAGGCAACTCATGGATCTTCTATGAGGGTGAATTCGAGGTGATCACAGATGACCAGGGAACAGTGGCTTCTTGAGGCAACAGAGCACTTCCGACCTTGGTTTGCAGAGAATGAATTCCCTCTTCCGGAACAGCTCCGCATCTCCGTCGGATTCGCCAAGCGCTCAAGTCAGCACGCCATCGGCACATGCTATATCAGTGCGGCGGCAGAAGACGGCATCCACCAGATCTTCATCGCCCCTACTATAAAGGATCCGATCACGGTCCTGGCCACCACTCTCCACGAACTCATACATGCAGCGGATGACGGCAAGTCCAAGCATCGTGGAGACTTCGCCCGTGTGGCCAAGGCAATGGGCCTGACCGGAAAAATGACAGCCACAGTGCCAGGAGAGAGCCTCATGCTCGACCTGGAGGCTATCGCCAACAAGCTGGGGGAATACCCCCACGGCATCCTCGTACCTTCTCAGGGAGGCACAGGGAGCGGCAAGGTAGGCGGCCAGACAACCCGCATGATTCTCGTACAAGCAGACTGCTGCGGCTACAAGGCCCGGACCACCAGAAAATGGCTTGACAGCCTAGGCGCCCCGTCATGTCCGTGTGGCACGGTTATGGAGGAACAGGTCAAGTGATGCACATATTTCACAAATGGTCTAAATGGGAAATCAAAATCCGCAACTGTTACTTTACGGGTCGACACCTCAGCAAACCCGTACTTGGTACGGAGAAATACCAGATACGCCACTGCACCAAGTGCAGGTACACACAGGAGCGACTCGTATGAAATGCCCTCCGGAGTGCCACAGCCCAGACGGCAAGCATTACTGGAGAACTGGGGCTCAGGTGACGACGTCAATTGTATTTACTGTGATGCCCGTGGCATTGTGGTGGTAACGGAGTCTTGATCATGTATGAGGACAACCTTGAGAGCGTAGCCGAGTATGGTGTCTTCTTGAACATGATGTTCAACGAGTGGACACAAGACGAACTAGCGTACGCCCACATCAGGGTCATAGAGCCCGGCTACTTCGAAGAAGAAACCTCCTAGAATCGCTTGACTCTAGCTGTGGCATGCGCCACCATAGAAGTACAGGGCAACCCCGCCTAGAAAGGAACCCTCATGCAGAAGACCGTAATTACGTACACAGACGACATCACGGGCAAGCCCGCTGAGAGCGTCGAGACTGTCACCTTCGCCGTCCAGGGCAAGACGTTCGAGATCGATCTGAACCCACTCAACAAGCACAACTTCGAGCGCTCCCTCAAGAAGTACATGGAGCACGCGCGCGAGGTCCGCTCCACCGGACGTACCAGCCGGGTCACGCGCGACGTACGTCACCCCAAGGACTACGTTCACACTGTTCGGGCCTGGGCCCAGTCTCAGGGTATCGAGATCTCGAACCGAGGTCGTGTTCCGCTGGCCCTGTACGAGCGTTACGAGCAGGCCATGAAGGCGAGTGCGTGATGAGTTTCTACAAGAAGGGCATGCGACTGCTGCCCCATCCGGATGTCCCGAACGTGGGTGGACTTGTTGTAGAGGCTGACGACGACATGGTCTACATCATCTGGGATGACGGCGAGACAGACCAGTGGTCACAGACCAACTCTGAAGAGCCTGACCTCCGTGTAGACAATGGCTGAGGCCGAACCGAAGTGCACCCGCTGCCCGAACTGCAACTGCTTTTCGGGCATGGTGCACGTAAAGACTGAGGGCACCTACCTTGTTATAAATGGCAAGGTGACCGAGATACCGTGGGACGATATAGAATGAAGCGCTGGACGGTGGTCCTGAAGACTATGGGCCACATGAACTCTACGGGTGAATATCCGTTCTCTGTAAGGGCCTTTGACAAGGCAGAAGCCATCGAGAAGGCACATGAAGCCTTCAACATGCGAGACGCGAAGCGTCACAGGCCCTGTTACCAGAAGAACCGTATGAACAGGCCCTCCGTTGTAGACGTGTTCTGCTGGTTCTAGAAAGGTGAGATCATGCCAAAGCCTGACATTCCCATGGTGCCCGTGACCTTCGCTTACGAACATCGTTACAGGCGTGTAAACGTCGAGAATGTGATCAAGACCAAGGGAGGCTGGTGGGTTGTCGTGGGCAAGGATCTTGACCGAGACGGAGCTTATCGTTCTTTCAGGGTCGATCGAATCCGAGGTAAGATCCACATACTGGTGAATCGATGAGTGGCCCAGGTCTGTGTACAGGGTCCGGTAAACCCAAGCGTCGCTTTGCTAGCGAACGATCGGCTAACCGGGCCCTTGACCGTGTCTGGCGCAACGCCATCAAAGGCAGGCAGCGTAACCCCGTTATGCCTTGTCGAGTGTACAAGTGCCCAACCTGTCGAGGGTGGCATTTTACAAGCAAGCCCATGATCCAGTAGGGTATACTGAGGGCAACTAGCCCTCACTCTAAGGAACTTGTCATGCCTAAGCCCAAACCCCATCTGAACAGCAAGGCCCCCGCAAAGAGTTCAAGCAACAAACGCAAGAGCAAGCAGAAGGGCAAGCCCCAGCCCCGTACCCCTCAGCAGCGCGTTTTAATCTTACGAAACAACAAGCGCGTGCTTGAGTGGAGAGATTGGGAGTGATCTAAATTTAGGGTGTATACAAGCTTGACATGTGTCGGGCATCACTGTAGTCTTACATGCATAGCGCGGAGACAAGCGCTCAACGGGAAGGGTGAAGTATGACCCAGCACACCAACCCGACTCTCGACGCCCTCGACGAGTTGGTGGAAGTGTTCGTAGGTCTGTCCAACGAGTTGGAGTGGGCTACCAGTGAAGACATCTACAGGAAAGAGTTTCTTCCTCTTCTTAAGATGTGCGCTGCCCACTCCCTGAGTCCGGAACAGACTCTAGACGTGATCTGCGCCAACATGATAGCCAAGAGGGACGAAACGTTCAGGGTCATGTTGGGGATAACTCAGCGGCTCAACAAGCAGCTTGCTGAGTACAATCTGGTTCGAAAGGCCCAGGCTGACAGTCCGCATCCCGTAGGGGGAGACAACGGGGAAGAGACAGTCTAGCCCCCCCCCCCCCCCCCATAAGTTTAGGGAGAAGGGCGTATGCCGATTGATAGGGTTTTTCGTCGCCTCAAGAAAAAGGTGAGGAAGGAAGAAACCCGCAGTCAACTGGATGTCGTGCTCAAGAGCGAGCTACAAGAGGCTATAGAAGGTCTCCAGGCTTTCTCCAAAGAGGTCAAGAAAGAAATGGACTTCATTGACATGGCCGACAAAAAGCACATCATACCCAAAGAACTGATAGGTGACGAGGGGGAAGACTAGATATGCCAGACAAGATCCCGCAGCGGCTGGAAGCACTTTCCGAGACGGCTCACGAGCTTGTTCAAGAGGTGAACAAGCTCAATGCTGAGACCAACACCCGTGTTGCAGGTGTCAACAAACGTCTCCACCGCAACCAGAAGATCATGTGGATGATCATCGCTAGCTTCATCGTAGACATCGGTGTCACCGGTACAGTGGCATGGGCCGTTCACACAGCCAGTAACGCCACCCACGGCGTGAGGCAGGTAACCGATCGTCTCGATAACAGCCAGCAGGTTCAGCGTCGCAAGGTGCTGTGTCCCCTCTACCAGGCGTTCAAAGACTCCAAGTCGGAGAAGGCACGGCAGGCCTTCGCCAAGGGACCCAAGGCATACGACAAGGTGTTCAAGGTCATCGACGAGGGCTACGTGGCTCTCAACTGCTCGGCCCCGCTCCCGAACGCCCCCATCACTCCCGTCAAGCCCACCAAGTAAGGGTCTGTCATGTACGTGTACCCGTTGCACCGAACAACCTTATTAAAATAAGTTTCAAGTAAAATCGCATTCCTGAAAATAAGTTCCGATAATCTCTTGACCTGCGAAGAGACCTGGGACACACTAGGGGTAGTCCTCAAGCAAGGGGCCGAAGGTCCCCCAATAACTTCGGCCCACCACCCCCAAGAGGAGTCACCCATGACAACGAGCCAGGTCACCGCTCCAACATCGTTGAAGGAGGGTGCCCAGACCATCGCACAAGCCTCCACCTGGACTGAGCTTGTCAAGGCAATCGATGCTTCAGATGGTATCGCCCTGGTGCCAATGGAGACTCTGCGTAAGCTTGAAGGAGCACAGCGTCTAGGTGTGCATGTGCTCAACTCCATCGGTTCCAGGCTCGGAACCCTTGGACTTGGGCATCTGCCCGACACGCTGCCCAACAGGCAGGACCAGGATGCTATCCTGTACAGGTACGGTACACCGGCCAGCGAGGTCATCTCCGCAGTCCGTACCGGCCTGAGGAACCCGACAGACGTGCAGAACACGTACCGGGCTCTGCATAAGCTCAACACCCTCCCCGACGTCGCCGACGTCGTACACAGGGAGGTGCTGGACGAGAAGCTGGCCGAGGCAACGAAGGCGATCTTCGATGTGCTGGGACAGACCGGACGATCTGACGTCATGAACGACATGCTGGGGAGCCTGAAATGAGTCTTTTAGCCCCCTCCCGAACGACCCTGCCACCGGTATCCCCCTGCTGGTGGCAGGGTCTTTTTGTCATGAGAATGCCTGTCATGAACACAGACATTTAATTTTTCTCCCAGACGTGTTGACCATCACTAATCTGGGGTATAGAGTACTCGTAAGAAGCGCATCAAGACCCCTTCAAGGGAGATCCGAGATGACCACCATGACTGAGAACACGCCTAAGATCGCCCCCAAGGACTACTGGCTGACGTTCTGCATGGACTGGAACACGCTGGCCAACGAGGCGTACGACACCGGACAGACCGACATGGGCCTTTTCTTCGACGAGCTGGCCGACGATGCCGGTGACGTCTGGGCGGGCCTCTACGGACCCCTCACTAACTAGAGTAAGGGTTAATCAATGCAGATTTACTACAAGGCCACCCGGGTAGACGGCACAGACTTCCGTACCGGAAATGTCGACTATGCAGCACATCTCGAATCAGGGAAGTCCCTCAAGCGACTGTCAAACTATGCAGGTCTGTACACGTGCTGCTCCGACACTGTCTATCACGCTTCGGACACCCCTTCAGAAACCCTTATAGGTGGTTCGTGGCCATGCCGTCTGTTCGAGGTTAAGGGTAGGCAGGTGGCACAGGAAGGCCACAAATTCGGATTCCGGTCTCTTCGTGTCGTAAAAGAACTCCCGGCATATCTTGCACTGGGGCCGAATGGGGAAGCTGTCGTGGCCCTCCTTGAAGAATTCAAAACGTACACACTTCAGCAGTGGGATGCCGCCTGGGGTGCCGTCCGGGATGCCGTCCGGGAGAGCGCCGGGTATGAGGTTCGGTATGCCGCCTGGGATGCCGCCTGGGATGCCGCCTGGGGTGCCGCCCGGCAGGCCGCCTGGGGTGCCGTCCGGGGTGCCGCCCGGGATGCCGTCCGGGAGAGCGCCGGGTATGCCGCCGGGTATGTCGCCGGGTATGTCGCCGGGTATGTCGCCGGGTATGCCGCTCTTGCCCTCACCGTAAAAGATCTCATCGAGGCAAGGCAATTCGACACACTCATGGCCTCGATTGAAGCCGCTCGTAATGTACGCACGGCTTAGCGCAGCCTACGGGTGGGCCTGGCAGTACGAAGACGGCTCGCTGGGACCCTTCATACTTCACGAAGCAGAGAAATACGCGGGCATGATCACCGGCTTCACAACCGATGGCCGCAAGTGCACCCGCCCTCAGTCTGAATTCGACGCCCTCTCTCACGACGGTAGGGAGTGGCATCCAATAGCTGAGATGCTCAGCCAGCTCCCCCAGGAGGCATCTAATGTGCAGTCCCGAGACGTGCTGGACGTGCAGCTCCCACCCGGGTAAGATCAAACTTGACTTCCTTGATATCTTCATAGAGGTGTTCTCCGTTGAAGAAGAACGGGAACTAGACCGGCAGTCTAAGGAAGAAGGCGTTTAAATGAGCGAAGAGGAAAAGGCTCCCGAGTCCAGCGACGACGACGCCTTCGAAGAGCTGATCAAGCATCAGCCAGAGGACGATCCCGACATAGAAACCATGTGGGATGGCATCAAGGTCTTATGGAAGGCCCTGGGCCAGGAAGGCATTCTCGTCAAGGGTATTCTGCTGCTCGAATACGTGGACCACAGGGGCAAGGTACTCAAATGGGAAAGCAGCCCCGACCTTGCACCCTGGGACATTCTAGGCATGCTCCACCAGGCCGTAGCAGATCTAAACGCGGACACAATGGCAGACTCCATCGTCCAGTCAATAGTTCACGATAGTGACGATGAAGACGACGTAGAAGACGAACAATAAGCCGCCAGGCTGGTATAATCTATCCCATGTAGTGAGGGCGAGAAAACCCAAAACCTAGGGAGTAGATATGGTACGTAGATTCATTACCTTAGAAGGCGAAATACTCGCCGACGAGGAATGGAAGCCCACCCCCATCCACCATTGCTTCTGGTGTGATGATCGTCTCATAACCTCCCTGACAGAGCCTTGCTACTATAGCTTCAACGGCGAGCACGAATGGGTGACCATCGCTAACAGAGAACGCGTTTAAATCAAACGGGGCCATTCGCAAGAGTGGCCCCCACGTGTAAGAAAAGAGAACGGTTGTGAAAAACGATAAGCAACCGGGGGCCCCGTTACCGCGTCCGCAACACGAACGAGTCGAACTCCCGGAAGACCAGCACATGGATTTTTGGAGGCTCGTCATTCGCGAGTGGGACTGGACAGTTTCAAGGGTTCAATCCAAACTTCTCTACCACAACAAAGCGAAAACATCCTTCGAAGGAGAGGCACAGACATGAGCAACGTACTGGTAACCGCAACACCTGACCCTGAGACCCACGTGTTCCCGCCTCTTAAGCAAGCAGATCGGTCCTGTGCCATTCCGACCGCACAAGCCCTTGTGCGCGTCGTACGAGGCCCTTACGACCTTCTTTTCTGCGCGCACAGCTTCACCAAGCACGAGGCGCAGCTCATTGCCGACGGTTGGACCGTGTACGAGGACATCCGCGAGCAGGCCCTGAATCCATCCGTGACGGACAGCTGAATTGAAAGCTCACTTTCCGTGTTGCGATGTCGTAGAGACATTTCTCTATGACGAAAAGCCTGTCTGCTGGGTCTGCGGTTTATTTGATGATTGGAAAGACCTCCTCCAGGGTGACAACGTATTTTGCTGGGAAGCATGTAACCTGAGACGCGGCACAGTGGTACGAATAACAGGAGCGCCACCACCATGGTCAATCTAAGAGACTGTGACCACGAACAATACATTGACATCTGGACAAACAAGATCTTTATGACTTGTTTTTGTTTCTGTAACGAATGCTACGACCACACCCGGTTTATCAACGAGGGTAACGGTTGTATAGACGAGAAGTGCTTCTGCCGAGACCCGGCCATGCCTCCGTCAGCCACACGCATCACCAACAACATCCTGAAAGAGGACGTTGTCGCAGACCTCCCTGAGCACCCAGGCAAAACCGGGACGTGCCGGAGCTGCAAAGAGCCCACATATCGCCAGGGTGACAGAGGTAGATTTCCTGTGTTGTGCACATCTTGCAAGAAGAGCTAGACAAACTATTGGGGCCCTGCTACGGTTAGGGCTCCTTAGTTTTGGAGGTAATATGCGGAAGACGTGCCGCAGTTGTAACGAAGAAAAAGACGCTACCGAGTTCCACAAGCGGGCGGAATCCGCAGACGGCAGGACCCCCTGGTGCAAGCCCTGTGTGGCTATGAAGCGCAAGAAGTACCACGGAATTACCGGAGCCCGTACCGAGGTTCCTGAGCACGCAAAGAAGGCCGTATTTCTGAGTGCCATCCTTCGCATGAAGGAGTCAGGCATAGCCAGTGACAAGGCCGTCCAGGAAATGGCTGAGCGAGTAGGAGGCCTCTAATGGAGTTTGATGGACTGGCTCTTACCGTGACCAAGCGTATAAACGCAAAGTATGGCACACACGGGGAGAAAGAAGATGCCCTACAAGAAGCTCTTATCCGAGCGTGGAAAGACCACCAGGAGGGTTCGTACGACTTCAATCATATGGTCAATCGTGCTGAAAACTGGGCTCGCAAGTATCTTTTTCCGGGGTCCAATGCCCAGAAGGCCACGGGTTCAACCCGGGTAGATACCTCGGGGTTCGTACGCAAGCCTGAGCTGCGAGAGAAGATCAGGCTGTTTATGGATGAATATCTACGGCTGCATGGGAAGAAGCCTTCACAAGCAACTGTGGCCAAGTCTCTGGGTATGACACAGTCTTCTGTTTCGTACTACCTCAAGCGCATGTCAAACGGTGGCACTACACCCATTAAAACTAAGGACGGCAGTCGCATTGACTATGGGGCCTATCGTTCTGTAGCCCTGGAAGATATAACCGGGTACGGAGAAAACAAGGACTCCGATTACAACTATCGCATCCCTACTGATGGCTTCGAGTCTAGCCTGATGGCGGATCTGCATTTCCAGCAAATACTCAACGGGTATGACCTAGAAATGCAACAAATACTTGTACTTTATTGCGAGTGTGACTGGACGTTCAAGGACATTGGCCTATATCTTTGGCCGGATCTAAGCTGGACAGCGGCTCGGAGTAAAGCTCAACGGATTTTTTACAAGGCCAAAGCCCAGTTGGAGAAAGATTTGATGACATGAAGGGCTACGGTCCATTAGATTGCACCGTCTGTTATACCTTAGTAGACGGTGAGTTCACCAGCAGTGTGGTGTGCGATGGGTGCCATACCTGGGTGCATCGTATATGCACCACGGGTTATCAGTTAATTAAAGTCGAGTGGGATGACCAACCTAAGGCATTCATATTCTGTAGGAGATGTGATGAGTAAGATTTGCATGGTACACAAACACCGAGACGAAGTACCCATAGACGTTCACCACATACTCCCCAAGTCACACGGTGGTGTGACCAGTCCTCTCAATACGGTCACTGTATGTGCCAACGGTCACCGGGAGATTCACGAGTATCTGAGAAAACTTATGCACACGCACGACGGTAAGGTCCCGTGGACCCAGCGCAGGTTCTTCGGCAAGAAGGTACGAGACGTGGCCGAGGAAGGCTACAGGCGCATTGTGGAGGCCTCATGATAGGGTTCTGGACCCAGAATGAAATAGATTTCCTGATTGCTAACAAACCTCCGTTTATGACTTATATTCAGATAGCTGAGAGTCTGGGGCGTACCCCTGCTGCCGTGCGCAACAAGGCTCAGTACTTGAATATAGCCATGTCTGGGACAGGCAG
>JBHEME010000040.1:0-13157 GCA_046262755.1 Gemmatimonadaceae bacterium
ATCCCCCACAGTTCGGTAGGTTGCTCACGTGTTACGCACCCGTTCGCCGGTTGCCCATTGCTGGGCCCCCTTGACTTGCATGTGTTAAGCACGCCGCCAGCGTTCGTCCTGAGCCAGGATCAAACTCTCCAATAGTTTGAAGATTTGATTGCTCTTCCGAACGCGGTCGTCTCCAGACGTAGTCTAAAAGACTCCACGTCCGGAATCACTTTGAATGTTTCAGGTTTTGAAGTCTCCCCGGATCACTGAAAAAGAACCCGGATCATAGACCTCGCCTCGCACATCCATCGATCTCAACTTCGATTTTCAAACAGCACTCGCTCACCATTCCGTCTGGTGGCTTAAACACTTTTGATGCCGGTTCTACGGCAGCCTTGAAGAATAAACCGGAGTGGTTCATTCGTCAAGTGATTCGAAGCAAAATTTTCGGCTTGGAACCTCAACCGCTCTTCCTGAGCCGTCAACCTGACCGATCGGAAGGGGATTTTCAACCTAGCGCCGTCTGGAGGCGAATACAACCCCTCGCCTTACTGCACGCTCGGCTGTGCATAACATTTACTTCGCGGCGACGTACGATGTTCCATTTCCATTTCTCCGAGACCCTCTTCGTGAGCAAGCTCAACACAGACCCGGCACCTCGTCCCTGGCCGATTTTCGCCGCCCTGTTCTGCATTCATCTCTGGTCGGCGAACGTCCTCGGCGGACAGCTCACGATGCGCCTCATTTCGATTCCATCGACGACACCTCCAGGCGCGGTAATCCACGTCGCGGGGACTTTCAACCGATGGGACCCGGCGTCTTCAGAGTATGTTCTCGTTCGCCAGCCTGATGGGAGCTATTCACTTACTCTCCCCAATTCGGTCCGCGGACCGATCGAGTTCAAGTTCACTCTGGGGTCGTGGGAAACGGTCGAGCTCACCGCTTCAGGCGAAGGCGTCCCCAACAGGACTCTCGTCGTGCCCAGGACGGGGCAAGCGACGTTCACCGGCTCGGTCGGAAAGTGGCAGACGGCTGCTTCGCTAGCGCCCCGCCCCTCGACCGCGTCGCACTCAGTCTCGATACTCAGCGACAGCTTCGCGATGCCGCAACTCGGGCGAAAAAGACGAGTCTGGCTGTATTTACCGCCGGACTATGCGACTACTACCAAGCGTTATCCCGTCCTCTACATGCAGGATGGGCAGAATGTCTTCGATGCAGCGACGAGCTTCGCCGGCGAATGGGGAGTCGACGAAACTCTGGACTCGCTGCACGCGCGCGGCGACCGGGGTGCGATAGTCGTCGCCGTCGATCATGGGGGTACTCACCGCTTAGACGAGTACAATCCCTGGCGCGCGTCGGATCCCAAGAATGGCGGCGGCGAGGGAGATGCCTATCTCGATTTTCTCGTCCACACGCTCAAGCCGTACATCGATCAACACTATCGCACTCAATCGGACCGGTTACATACCGCGATCATGGGCTCGAGCATGGGCGGGTTGATCTCTCTTTACGCAGCACTGAAATATCCATCGGTCTTTGGACGCGCTGGCGTCTTCTCCTGTGCTTGTTGGGTCGTTCGTTCGCAAATTTTCAGCTACGCACGGCGTGCAAAGCCACTGCTACCGTTGCCCAAGATCTATTTCGTCGCGGGAGGACTCGAAACGAGCGACGGCGAGCAAACGCGCGATCAGCGACACATGGTCACCACCCTCGCCTCGGCCGGTTTCCCAATCGGCAGGGCTCTTCGAGCGCGGGCACCAGCCGATGGCAAACATTCAGAGTGGTTCTGGCGTCGCGAGTTTCCCGCCGCGTATCAATGGTTGTTCGCTGGCGACGCTGAGGGTGGATCGCGGCCCGACTCCCTGACATCCGAAATCCGCACTTACAAAGGGGCATCGTCGCTAGCCTCGTGGACCCGCGGCGCCACGTGCTACGAGATCTTCCTGCGCTCGTTCAAGGACAGCAACGGCGACGGGATTGGCGACATCAACGGCCTGATTTCGAAGCTTGATTACATAAACGACGGCGATCCCCGCTCCACCCGCGACCTCGGCGCCCGATGTATCTGGCTGATGCCCGTCGCGGCGTCGCCGAGCTATCACGGGTACGACGTTTCCGACTACTACAGTGTCAACCGCGACTACGGGACCAACGACGATTTCAAGCGCCTGATCACGGCAGCCCACAAGCGCGGGATCAAGGTGCTCGTGGACATGGTGCTCAACCACGCTTCGAGCCAGCATCCCTACTTTGTGGCCGCACTGCACGACACGGCTTCAGCTTATCGAAACTGGTTTCGGTGGTCGCCAACCAGACCGACCGAGCTCAATCCGTGGGGATACAGCAACTGGCATAAATCACCGGTCAGGGAGGAGTGGTATTACGGCTTCTTCTCCAGTCAGATGCCGGATCTGAACTACACCTATTCGCCTGTTCGCGAGGAAGCCAAGAAAGTCGCGGCGTTCTGGCTTAACGATATGGGAGTCGATGGATTTCGACTCGACGCAGTGCCATATCTCGTCGAGGAGGGAAAGCAGATTCACCACACTGCCGGCACCCACGCCGTCCTTCGTGACTACGCCGCGTACGTTCGATCGGTTAAGCCGCAGTCCTTCACAATCGGCGAAGTATCGGACAGCACCAAAGAAATGCTCGGGTACTATCCCGATCAGCTCGACGCTTACTTCGCATTCGAGGTTGCTGATAGCATTATCAGCGCTGTTCGCAGAGGTTCGGCTAAAGGTTTGCTCGCGCCCGTTGTTCGACTTCAGCGCGAAGTGCCGTTTGGCCGCTGGTCGCCTTTCCTCTCAAACCACGATCAGCCACGCACGGCGACGCGGCTGCAAAGCGACGCCTCTCGCTTAGCGGTTGCGTCGTTTCTATTGCTCACCATGCCGGGAATACCCTTCGTCTATTACGGCGAAGAAATTGGAATGACCGGACCAAAACCGGACGAGCGAATCCGTACGCCGATGCAATGGAGCGGCGGGCACGCCGACGGATTCAGCAGCAGCACGCCGTGGGAACCACTGCAGCCCGACTCCCTCTCCGTCACGGTCGCAAGTCAGGACGCGCGACCTTCATCGCTCCTGAATCAGTATCGCAGGCTGATTCACCTTCGAGACAACAATGCACCGCTCGCAACAGGCGTCTTGATTCCCCTGACGGCCAGTAACGACGCGGTTGCGGCCTATTTGCGCCGCGATGGTAACCGCACTGTATTGGTCCTGGCAAACCTCGGTGAGACGCCGCTGCACGACGTTTCAGTGAGCGGAGTTGGAAAAGTTCTAAACGCTGGGCGTTTTACACTGCGATCGCTTTTCGGCGACGCGTCTGCAGCCCCGCTCCGAGTCGGCCCAAACGGCGAAATCGCAGGTTACATCCCGGTGCGAACGCTGGCGCCGATGAAAGGCTACGTCTTCGAGCTGGTGACGACCTCGGGCAATGGAGCGCGGTAGTTCGAGGCTACGTCGGAGCTGGCTTACAGTCGGGTTCCCGAAGTCACGGCGATGGCGGTAGTGGCAGGCAAGCTCAGGATCGCCGCTCCGTTGGCGTCTATGACGATGCTTGTGCCGACGCACGTCGACCCGTTGATCCCGCCAGTCAGAAGATCACAGTAAGTGCCGGCCGCAAGGCCAGTCGGGATCGTCGCTGTGAGCGTGCTGCTTTCGCGATTGATCGCTACGAATCCCACGTTCCCACGCGAGAAAGCGATCGCGTTGGAGCCGTTGTCCCACCAGTGATTCTGGTCGGTCCCGGCGACAGCGCGGCGGAAGCGCACCATCCTCGCGATGTAGGGATCGCGATGCTCGCATACCCATTGGCCAATGCTCGCCGTCTCCAGGCTGGAAGCGCAGCTCACATCGTTCGTGTTGCCGTTCGCGTCGGACGGTGGTCCCATATCGCGACCTGCCTGTGACCCTCTGTCGAAGGCGTAGCTCGACATAATCGACGGATACCCGTATGGCTCCGCCAGCATCCAGACGTTGGCCAGGCGATACGCCATCCCGTCCCGGTAGCTGATACCGCCGCTGCGTTGGGTGTCATGGTTTTCGAGAAAAACTACCGCTTTATCCGCGGGCATCAGTCCCCACGCCGCGGGCGAGAACTGATTACCTGACGTGCCCGCCGGATTCAACTGCGAAATGTGCTGACCCGCCAGTGGAATGAACTTGTCGCCGACACCTTTGAAGATGAACTCGGTGATGTCGGCTGCGCCGCCGGAGCTATAGCCGATACCGAAATAATCGATTGGACCGAGAGCCTCACCAAATCCAGCGCTCACTTCGAGAAAGAACCACGGTAGCGGGCGGCCTTCCGCAGCCAGCGTCTGATTTGCCAAAGAAAGGATCTGATCGAGCTCCACTTGTTGGATGTGTTTCGCTGCGTCGATTCTGAATCCGGCGACGCCCAGTCGTGCCAGAGAGATGAGATAATCGGCGATCTTCTGCCTCACACTTGGAAGTCCGGTGTTCAGATCGGGAAGTCCGAACAGCTCGCAGTCCTGGACGTTCGCTGCGCTCTGGTAATTGTTTACAGTGCACGCAGGCAAATGAAAGTCACTCTGGCTATACAATCCGGGGTAGCTGTATTTCGTGTAGGCGGTGCCGTTGCTGCCGACGCCCGGGCTCGGAACGTTGGTCATGTGATTGATCACCGCGTCGACGTATATGTCGACACCAACCGCCTTACACCGCGCAACCATGTCGATGAACTGTGCGCGCGTTCCCGAGCGACTTCGCTCGATACTATAGCTTACCGGCTGATAGCGCTCGCTCCAGGTGTGGCTATCCTGGACGCTGTGTTCCATCGGCGGCGAAACCTGAACGCCTTTGAAGCCGTTCGGTCCGAGCTGAGTCTCGCATTCCGACGCAATATCCGTCCATTTCCACTCGAACAAATGGACGAACACGTCGCCAGCGGCGGCGTGACCGCTCGGCCGATAAGCGGGGGACACCGAGGGGCGCTCGGCCGGCCCTGGGTCAATGGTGCCGACTGGCGACGACGGACCACCGCCGCAACTTGAGAGCAGCGCCAGACCTAACGCCGTCTGTGCGAGCGCGCGTGACAAAGTCGGAGATCTTAGCCGGGTGGAGCGGCGATCGCTCCACCCGGCGAATGATCAGTAGCCCGAGTTCTGCTTGATGTTCGGGTTGGCCGATAGCTCGTTCGACGGGATCGGATAGAGGTCGTGGAACTTGGCGGTCACCGTGCCGGCGGCAACATTCCCCTTCCACTCCCAGATTCCCGCATCGGAGAACTGTCCGTAGCGGATCAGATCCTGACGGCGGAAAGCTTCCCACGGGAGCTCGCGCCCACGCTCATCGAGCACGAACTGCAGCGTGAGCTGCGCGGGTGTTATGTCACCGGTGGGGCCGCCGTAAGCACGCTCGCGAACGAGGTTCACGTAGTTGAGCGCCGTAACCAGACTCCCACCACCACCACGAAGAACCGCTTCGGCGTAAATGAGATACGCATCGGCCAGTCTGAACATCGGGTAGTCGGTATCGGGGAACGTCAGGTTCGATCCAGTCGCGCCCGTCGAGGTAACGTTGCGGTATTTCGGGAAGCCATAACCCTTGCTGAAATCACTGATGGAAGTGGCGACTTTTGTCTGGCCGTTGGTATACATGATCGACGCACGCTGATCGCCGGCGGGTTCCGCAGCGTACCGATCGGACACTGGTGAGCGGATGCGGAGGCCGTACCAGCCACCGTCAATTCCGAAATTCGCGGGGTTCATGCTCCCGCCCACGCCTGCGTGCACGATGAAGGTCAACCCGCCCCAGGTTCGCGTATGCACTCCGTCCTGAGGTACCGTGAAGATCATTTCGGGCGAAGTATTGTTGTCCGCCGAGAAGAGTTTGGTATAGCTCGGGTCGAGAGTGAACCCGCCAGCGATGGCGGCCTCGGCCGCGACTCGTGCGTCCGACGATCGATCGGTTCCAGTGTACACCTTCGCATTCAGATAGAGGTGCGCAAGCAGCATATCCACCGCCGCCTGACTGGCGCGGCCATAGTTATCGCCAGAGCTCTTCGCCAGAAGCAGCGGACGCACTGCCTTCAGCTCGTTCTCGATGAACGTGAACACTTCCGTCCGCGTTGCCTGCTGCGGAAGGCTGGCAACATTGGTGTTTTCGTCGGTGAAGGGAACGTTTCCGAAGAAGTCAATCGCGTGCCAATAGCTGAGTGCCCGGAGGAACCGGGCCTCGGCGCGATAGCCCTGGACCTGCGCCTTTAGCGCTGCGCTAACGCCGCGACTGGCTAGCTTCTCGTCGGTCGTTTCGCGGAGAAACTGGTTCACCAGCGCGATCTGGTAGTAGATGCGCGAGTACATGGCGTTGACGAATACGTTTGATGCCGACCATGTCTGGGTGTTCATCTCAGGGAGGCCCGCGTCACCCCAGGCGATTATTGCCTCGTCGGTCGGCAGCTCCTGCAATTGCCAGTAGCCACGGATGTATTGGCCGAACCCTTCGTCGATTCCTACAATGTCCGGATTGTTGTCGGGCCCGTTCTGCCCAGTGACAACCAGGCCGGCGTAAAGCTTGGCGAGGAACGCGCGATAAGAGGCGGGATCGCTGAACACGCTCGCATCGGTGATCGAGCTCTTGGGTTCCACCGTTAGGTCACCGCACGCCGTGGTCGCAGCGAGGAGCACGGCAGCGGTGCCAAAAAGCTTAATTATTTGTCTGAACATTTTTTTCTCTCCCTTCCTGTGTCTGATAGAATCGGGGCTTCCGCCGATGGGCGAAGAGCGACCGGTTCAGAATCCGAGCGATAGGCCGGCGACGAAGGTTCGCGCGCGCGGGTACAAATTGTTGTCGATGCCATTTATGCCGGCCGTCGGATCGACGCCGGAATACCTGGTGCGAGTGAAGACGTTCTGAATCGTACCGAAGACGCGGGCCCCTTGGATGAGGCGCAGAGCCTGCGCCGCCCGCATCGCGCCGAACGTGTAACCGAGCGTGAGATTATCCAGTCGCAGGAACGACGCATCCTCAACATAATAGTCCGACAGGTACTGGGGCTTGGAGAACCCGGTCGTCAGCACGGACGCATGCATGTTGGTCGGCGCGTTCGCCTGGCTGAGAATGTCGTAGTAGCCCAGGTTGGATGCGACGTTGTTGTAAACGTAGTTGCCGATATAAGCGCGGAGTGTAGCGCTCGCGTCGAAAGACTTCCATGAAAGACTCGATGTGTGCCCGAGGATCCACTTTGGTGCAGGGCTGTGGAAGGGACGCAGGTCGCTCGAGTTGATGATGCCGTCTCCATTGAGATCCTCGTAGATCGGAACACCCGATGTGTCGCCCACCTGGTGGTACACGAGGAAAGAGTTGATTGGCTGACCCGCCTGCAAGACCTGAATGGTAGTCCCGACACCGCCGGCAATGCCGCCTGTCAACAGGCGAGTAATACCCGGACGATCAATGCTCAGCAGCTTGTTTCGGTTAGTCGATGCATTGAAATTCGCCGTCCAGTTGAAGCCAGTTTGTCCACGGTCGATGAGCTGCGCGTTGATCGCGAGCTCGAATCCCCGATTCTGAAGACTGCCGATGTTCGTCACAATGTGGTTTGATAGCGCGACACCCGCTGCCGTGGGAACATCGAAGAGAAGGTCCGTAGTTTTCTTGCTGTACACATCGATTGTGCCGGTCACGCGATTAGCGAACAAACCGTAGTCCACTCCGAAGTTCGTAGACGTAGTGGTCTCCCAGCGTAGATCAGGGTCGATCGAGCCCGGCCTGAGCGTTGTCACGAACTGGTTGCCGAGCTGGGCCTGCGCAGTGGTCTGACCGTACGTGTACGCAAGGTAGCTCAGGTAATTCCCGACCGACTGGTTGCCGTTCTTCCCCCATGCGATTCGGAACTTCAGATCCGAGAGTGGAGTGCGTCCGCTCAAAAGAGGCTCGTCGATTACGCGCCACGCGAACGCCGCTGAAGGGAATGTTCCGTACTGATTTCCCAGTGCGAACTTCGAAGAACCATCACGGCGAACCGTAGCTGTGAAAAGGTATCGGTCCTTCACGTTCCAGTTTGCCCGGCCAAACCCGGAAACGAGCCGCGTCTCATCGACGTTGTAGAATGGCCTCGCCTCAGTCGCGGTTGGGATTCCGTAAAGACCGAGCAGATTCGAGCCGAGCCCTACCACGTTGAAGGAGGGGTAGTCGCCACGGAATCGCTCCGTGGAGTACCCCGCCGTTAGGTCGAACGAGCTCGCGAGCGCACCGAAGTCGCGAGCGTATTTCGCAAACGCATCGACCACCGTGTTTTGCTGCTCCGGAATATTCCGGTAGATATCTCCCGGCGTACTTCCGGTGAGCTGGGAGTAGACGGTTGTAGGAGTGAACGTCGTTCGGTCGGCGCGCACGACGTCGTAGCTGCCGCGAAGCGTCGCGCTAAGCCCAGTGAGGAAGGGTAGCTCGTACTCCCCCTCGACGTCGCCAACGCTACGCAGTGTCGTGCCCTGGTCCTGTACCTGGGCGAGAATCGCGAGGGGATTATTCGGGACCAGTGTGATCGGCGCTCCGCCCGCCCCGCGAAACTCATAGTACGTTCCGGAGTCCGTCAGAATCGGTTGCGTCGAGGGATACGCCACGGCATTGCCGAGAACGCCGCCAGGAGTAAAGAAGTCCCTCGTGCGCGATCCCTTCAGGTTCGTCCGGACATTTAGGCGATCGAACAGCCTGTCAGAGTAGTTGAGTGAAAGGGAGCCGCGCTGCACCTTCGTCCCCTGTAACACGCCTGTCTGGTTCAGGTAGCCCAGGCCAAGCCTATAGCTCATAGCGTCCCGACGGCCGGACACCGCGAGCGTGTGCTCAAACCCGGTCGCGTCCTGCTCAATCGCTCTCAGCCAGTCGGTATTTGCCGTCCCGAGCATTGCAGTCCGACTGGGCGCGTACTGCGCGACAGCGGCACGGAACTGCGCCGCGTTTACCATTTCGGGCCCGCCTGTCACCCGTGATGTAGACAGTGATCCGGTGTACTCAAAGCTGGGTCCCGTCGACCCGGACTTCGTTGTGATGATGACGACTCCATTCGCTCCGCGTGAGCCATAGATCGCAGTCGAGGACGCGTCCTTGAGCACCGTCATCGATGCAATGTCTCTCGGATTGAGGAAATTCAGCGGGTTACGCCCTGCTGATGCGCCTCCCCCCACCTGCAGGGGCACGCCGTCGACTACATATAGAGGATCGTTCGACGCGCCAAAGGCGCCGGTGGAGGTACCACCGCGAATTCTGATGGTCATGCTACCGCCAGGCTCGTTGTTGTCCACGACCTGGACGCCGGGAACCTTCGCCCGGATCAACTCTTCGGGGCTTACAACGCGCCCAGTGTTGAAGTCCCGTTCAGTGGTAGTCACAACCGATCCGGTTACGTCCCTCGCCTGCGCGGTGCCGTAGCCGATAGCCACGACCTCGGTCAGCATCTGCGCGCTGGCGGTCACGCGAAAATTCTGCGTCGTTATACCGCCACTGGTGACGACGACGCCGTTCGCGGAGTCGGGGCTATAGCCGATGCGCCGAATGCGGAGGCTGTAGGTACCGGGATCGAGCACGAGCGTGTACCGGCCGTCGTCGCCGGTAACGGCTCCGCGTGTAGATCCCACCACGACAACCTGCGCGCGGGCAACGGGTTGTCCGCCGTCAGCAGACATGACAGTGCCGGTGATCGTCCCGGACTGCGCCAGGGCCACGCCGCTCGAAGCGAGCAATGCAAAGAGACTAACGAAAGAATTTCGCCACATCATTCCTCCAAAGGACAACGCATCAGACAGCTTCCCGTCGCTCGGCGGTCCGCCGTAACGACTCTCGACCAGCATCGTGGAATCGTTTCCACTCGAGCATCACTAGATAAGCGACGCCCGCGTCTCGAAGGCCGAATAACTATAAACGGCGTCAAATATAGGAAGGGTCCCGTGGAAAGCACAGCATCAGTTTATGGGGGTCTCATTTCCTTCGATCGAGGCGGAGCTAGCCTGCGGCGCTCGGGGATGATACGCCAAGCTTTCGAAAACGTGCTGGCTCAATACGACTTTCCGTCCTATGTTTGCCCAGTTCGTCCAAGAAGGGTTAATGCTTGGTGGTAATGCTCTCAAATGGACGAGTCGCCGCGCCCCTCTCCTAGCTCGCCGACCGGAACGCTTCTGCGTCACGGAGTCAGCCGCAGGAACAACTCATGGCTGAGCTCACGGAGCAGCAATTGACCTCAGCGTTCGTGGATCCGCTCGCTCCCCTCCGACAGGCGCTGCGCGGTCACTACGACATCGA
Organism: Gemmatimonadaceae bacterium; assembly: GCA_046262755.1. Classification (GTDB taxonomy): domain Bacteria; phylum Gemmatimonadota; class Gemmatimonadetes; order Gemmatimonadales; family Gemmatimonadaceae; genus UBA4720. The sequence goes on from JBHEME010000040.1 coordinate 10,251, forward strand.
GCGTCAGATCGGCCAAGGTGCCTTCGCGACCGTTTATCTCGCTCGCGACTTGAAGCACGAACGCAAGGTCGCGATAAAAGTTCTCAATGCTGATCCGACTTCTGAGACCGGTGAACTCCGATTCATCCGGGAGATTCGCATGCTTGCGCGCCTGCAGCACCCCAACATTCTGGCTCTGCATGATTCAGGGCATGTGGAGGCGCTGCTTTATTATGTGATGCCCTTTGTAACAGGCGAGACACTCCGATCTCGCATCGACCGCGAACGGCAGCTCTCGTTTGAAGCTGCGTGCAATATTGCCCGCGAGGCCGCGGACGCCCTGAGCTACGCACACACGCAGGGAATCATTCACCGCGACATCAAGCCCGAAAATATTCTTATGTCCGCGGGCCACCCGATCCTCGCCGATTTTGGAATTGCGCGCGCAATAGATCTGGCCGGCGTTCGTCAGATCACTCGAACGGGGACCGGCAGTCCAGGGACTCCAGCGTACATGAGTCCCGAGCAGTTATTGGGCGACCGTGAGGTCGATGCACGCAGTGATACCTATAGTCTCGGATGCGTCTTATACGAAATGCTGACTGGCAAGCCTCCATTTGCCGGGAAGGAGGGCTTTGTTCGACGTTTCACCGAACCCGCTCCGCGCGTTTCTGCCATCAGGAAGGATGCCCCTGCCTGGATCGACGCCGCGGTCGAAAGGGCGCTCGCCCGCGACCCGGCCAGCAGGTACCCGTCGGCAAAAGAATTTGTCATCGCACTGTGCCCGCCATCGCTCGAAAACAAGGCCTCGGTAGCCAGCGTCGAAACATCCCCCCGTCGAGTGGGTTCACCCGATCAACCTGCCCACGCGGGGCGTAGTTCGGCCTTCCCCTATTTCCCCGAGGGATTCACACCACGTCGAGTTGGGCTCGCGTTCCTGGGTTTGGTCGCTGCTCTTCTGGTTTACTTCCTGACAGCCCGACCTGCTGAACTAAAACGCGTATTCGCGTCCTCACCGGCCCTTGATAGTTCGCGCATCGTAATACTTCCACTACTCGACCAGGACGGCACCCGCGTCGGGTCTGTAGTCACGGAACGGCTTTACGATGCGTTCAGCCATTGGCGTGGCATTCCTCTCGTGCCTGATACGAGAGTCGCGCAGCTAGTTACCGATCGAGGAAGGCCGCCTCGCACCGAGAACGAAGCTCTCTCCCTCGCGCGCTCACTTGGTGCCGCCAAACTCGTTTGGGGCCTTGTGACCGGGCAACCCAATCGCGCCCGCGTCCGCATCCATCTATATGATGTAGCAACAAGTACCAGCAAGGACGAATTCGTCTTTCTCGACACCACGCCTGACGCACGGGTTTATGCGCCCGCGGCTATGCGGCTGTTACAGCCTCAGGGCCGACCCGCTGCCGCTGACGGAGGAGATGGGCTCACCGACTCGTTTGTCGCTTGGTTGGCGTACGGCCGAGGCCACGTTGCGCTGGCGCAGTGGGATCTGCCCGCAGCCGAGCGCGAGTTTAGGAACTCTCTTGCTGCCGATGCCACTTACACGCCAGCCCGAATCTGGCTCGCGCATGTCCTGGAGTGGAAGCGCGGAGGCAAGAACGACGAATGGCGCGAACAAGCCGCCGCGGCGGCCATCGGCGTTGATCGATTGGCGGTCCGTGATCAGCTCGCTACAACCGGACTGTCGGCGCTCGCAGACGGTCGCTACGCCGCGGCGTGCGACGCGTACACTCGCCTGACCAAGCGGGACTCTGTCGACTTCCTGGGATGGTATGGACTCGGCGAATGCAGATCTCTCGACAGTCTGGTTATCCCGAACAGCAAGTCAGTCTCCGGGTGGTCGTTTCGCAGCAGTTATCACTCAGCGGCTGCGGCATACCTGCGTGCGTTGAAGGTCAATCAGGGCGTGTACGCCATCTTCTCGGCGTCGAAACTCGCGCGGCTATTACCAATCGCTTCAACGCAGGCACGACAGGGAATGTCAACTGCTCCTATAGCGGCAAGCTTCGCAGCTTTTCCAAGTCTCGAGCCAGGCGACACCGTCGGTTTTGTCCCTTATCCCTTGAAGGTTTTTGCAACACTTCCACGGAGCCCAAAGCATGAAGCTGCGTTACGGCGAAATACCGACGTCCTCATCGCCTTTGCAAAAGATTGGGCACAACGGTCTCCTTCGAGTGCGAGCGCGCAGGAAGCGCTCGCGAATGCTTTCGAGGTGCGCGGCGATCTGGGTGACGGACCCGCCGGCACCAGTCGGCTGCTCAGAGCAATTGATTCCGCGATAGGCCTGACCCGCGACCAGCATGATATCCGACAGCTGCAGGCGCGCCGCATTCGCGTACTGTTCAAGCGGAACGAATTTACTGCAGCCGGGAAGTTTGCTGATTCGCTCTTTGGCACGTCTGCAGCCGAAGTCGACAGCGATCTTGCCTGGGTCGCCGCGTTGACGGGTCGTGCGCAGCTTACCAGCAAGTATTGGCTGGCCAATCTTTCTACGAAAACATTATCGGGCGTGGTAGTTCCGCCGGCTGTGGCCAAGCCCGCGAGCGAATTCTTTGCCTACGCTGCGCTTGGGGTTTGTGGAGATCAGCTCACCGCCGCAATGGCTGGACTGGATTCGGCTCTTCGGAACTACGTTGATAGCGACATTCGGTCGGGTGTCACCGCGGACGTGTCGGGCAGGGCTTCGAGTCTAGCCTCGCCGTGCACCGGTGGGGCGAGCGCACTGCGTGTCATTCCGAACGACCTGGTGCAGAGAGCGCAACAAGCCTTCGCCAGGAATGATCGGCTGAAGACCCGAACACTTCTCGACGAATGGAGGACAGCGAGAGGAAACCGACGGCCGGGCGACGTGTCGCCCGACTACACGTTTCAAGAAGCGTGGTTGAGGGCACAAGTTGGGGATACGGTGGGAGCTGT
>JBHEME010000041.1:0-12956 GCA_046262755.1 Gemmatimonadaceae bacterium
AATCGTCCTCCCGGAAATCTTCCTCCCGGAGATCGAGCAGCCGCTCCTCTTCGCGTAAGAGCGGTGGACGCAAGAGCGGCGGACGCAAGAGCAGCGGACGCAAGAGCAGCGGACGGAAGCGTTCTCGTCGTCGCACTCAGTCTCCAGTCGCACGGGTGAAACGCGTCGCTACCGGCGTTGTTCATCAGGCGGCCGACTTGGGCGAGCGCGCCGTGGATACCGTCACCGAATTCGTTCAGGATCGCTTTTAGTTGCGGGGCGTTCGACAGCCGCTACCGGTGTAACTGCGGCTGTCGCGCCACTCACCATGTGGGTGTCGAGCCACTCTTCCGTCTCCGAAAAAACGCGCGCTCGTCCGTAATCCACGGTGATGATGTGCCCTGCACCCTCCGTTAGTACGAGCTTCTTCTCTTTGGAGCCAAGCGCGCCAAGAGCGTATTGAGCCACTGCGGGTGGAGAGCGCGGATCGTCCTTTGACTGGATGATCAATGTTGGGGCTGCAACTTTCGGGAGTGCCTTTCTCGCCAACCGCACGATTTTCGACAACTCGAACAAGACGCGACCCGTCACGGCGCCGTAAGCGAGATTTTTCTCGCGCTCGAGGGGATCGTGAATCGACAAGGGATTTCTCGCGTTTATCTCCCCGGCGAGCCTCCCCCACACCCAATGCGTACTCGCCGCCAGCTGCAGCCGGAGTGGCATTCCGAGGTAGGGAGCGATCAGCACTACCGCGCGCGTGTCCTCGAATTCGGCTGCAATCAATACCGCCAACGCCCCACCCATTGACAGGCCGACCACAGCGATCGATTGGTGGGACTTCGCCATTTCCAGGAACTCGTGTCTCGCTGCGTTGATCCAGTCGATAGCTCGTGACGCCTGGAAGGCAGCCATGCTGCGTCCGTGACCTGGAAGCAGTGGGGCGAGCACACTGTAACCGGAGCCATGGAGCCTTTTGGCCAGTAGGGCGAGGGTCTGCGGAGTATCTCCAAAGCCATGCAGGAGGAGGACTCCGGGTGAGCCCTCCTCCTGCAGATCTATAGTTCCGGCTCCTGAACGAATCCCCTGCGTGTCAGTGCCTCCTGTGTAATTCACCCAGCCTCACGATCGCGACAACTCTTTGCTGAGAGAAATCCCCGCCTCCCGGGAAATGTCGGCTTCCAGCGTCGAGCTGAGCGAACTGGGTTCTATGAGAAATGTCATTCCCTTGCGTTCCGCGATGCCGGCAGAAACCAGACGGCTCAGTGCGAGCGCAATGGATTCGCGCGTGGCACCTACCATCTCGCATAGCAATCGGTGGTGATTGCTTTCAAGCTTTAGCCGTCCATCCGCTGCCGTGAATGTGTGATCGGAGCTGAGATGCGTCAGCGTGGAGACCAAGCGCTGATCGACATTGAGAGCGGCGAGCTCGTGGAGTTTCTCCAGCAGGTAAGCCCGCTCTGCCATGATTTGCGACAGGAGCGGAATTGTCTGGGCAGGATGTTCTCTGAGGCAAGCCCGGAACTGGACTCCGCTCAAAAAAAGTGTCTGCGTCTCTTCCGAAGCATTTGCATCCGTCACGTAGTGGCTGCTTGGCGAGAGCCCTTCGCTGCCGAAAGTCTGACCTTCCGTGGCGATCACCGGAACGAAACCGCGACCTACTTTGATCTTGTTGCGTAGGACGACGTGCCCTTTCAAGACGATGAACACCCCGTCGGCGCGTGTCCCGCGCTGATACAGCTGAAACCCGGCCGGCCAGGTGGCCTTGGCACCGTATCCGAAAAGAGGAGCCACGTCTTCGGGCGCGAGACACGAGCGTCGCGTTCCATTTCGTACGTTCTTCATCAGCTGTTGCATTCTCGTCTGATAAAGGGATCATCGCAATGTCCGGGCCCAAAACGGAAACGCGAATTTGCGTCGCTGTCATGTTTTCTGAAGCAGTGTTGTCGCGGTTTGCAGTACCTGCGTGGCCGAGTCGAACCTGCGAACGAGATCTGCAATCTCCCGCTCCACGATTGACGCGTTGCCCGTCCTGATTGCCTCGTTGACGGATGGAAGGACCATCGTCGAATACCCATTATTTTCGTCGGACGCGTAAATGAGATTTCTGAACCACGGGCGAGTAGCGAGACCTTGTGGTCGCGTGAGAGCGCGCTCCACTCCAAGAAGCGTTGAGTTCACCTGCTTGGCGGTGGTTGTCGAAAGCTGAGTGTTGAGTGCGGCGTCGCGCGCAGTGTTGAAGGCAACAGCTGCGGATTCCATTCTGGTGATCGCAGCGGAGAGTTCGTTAGCGGACAATCCCCAATGTTTCTCGTCCACAGCATGCTGGATCTGCGACGCAAAACCGCGCATAGTGCGCGCAAACTCCACGTAGTCATACGGAAGAATGTCGGCGTTCGCTATTCTCAATATGACAACCGCGCCCAATCGCGCAGTCGTTGCATGTCGCTCGAAGGTGGGATCTCCGAACTTGGACATCCAGTGGTAGGAATCGTACGCGGAGTGGTAGATCCCAGTGGCTCCGCCGAAGCCCCAGTCAATGATTGGAATTCCAAGATGGTTGTAAAAACCTGCGAAGTCGGATCCACCTCCTGGATCATCCATCCTTGGTTCGAGAGTATCGGCAGCGAGATTGGCTTTTTTTCTCCAGACCTCGTACACACTTCCCTGCCCGCTGGGATCGGCAACTTCCTTGGCCGCATCACGTATTAGCGCGCGCAAGGATGGTGAGCCGGTGCTTCCGAAATTGGGCCCTTGCACTACGTCATCCTGATTCACGTATGCAACTGCGCTTTTCGAGAGACGTACTGAATCCTCTTCCACGAATTCAGTGGAGCCGAGCAACCCCCACTCCTCGGCGTCCCACGTTGCGAACATTACTGTACGCTTGGGACGCCGCCCCGCTCGAAGCTCCTGTGCAAGTGCGTGCGCAGTTTCAAGCACGCTGACCGTTCCACTGACATTGTCTGCTGCACCCGGACCCCATGCATCCCGGTGCGCACCGATCATCACGATCTCGTCCGGGAAGACGCTGCCCCGTATGATCCCGAAAGTGTCCCAGATCTCCTTGTACGGATTTGACTGAGCGTCGGTCGTGACTGCGATCCGGGCCTGCACCGGGCCGGGGCCAACGTGATACCGGAATGGCAATCCACCCTGCCACTGCTGTGGAATGGAATTCCCGGCAAGGCCGCGCAATAACTCGCTCGCATTCGCATATGACATTGGCAGCACTGGAATGTGAGGGACAACCATCTCTGCTTGGGGAATCCGTGGAGCGTTTGCGGTACTCGCATAGCCGGGAGTGCTTGGATCTCCATTCGGATTCATCACGCTTCCACGCTGGATTCCATTCTCCGGCCGCATTGGGCCCACGGGATACACGTCGCCTCGAACGTACCCGTCGTCACTTGGATCGCTGTAGATAATGAGGCCAGCCGCTCCGTGCTTCTCGGCTTCGCGTGCCTTGATGCCACGGAACGAGCGTCCGTATCTGGCCAGCACGATTTTGCCTTTCACAGAAACACCCATCGAGTCGAGCTGCGCGTAATCCTCGATAAGTCCGTAGTTCACATAGACTACTTCCCCGCGTACGTCGCCTGCCGCGCCGTATCCATTGAATGAGGGTGTCTGCGGAAAAGCCACGGATGTCGTGTCTTCGGAAATAATTCCTTCCCTCAAGTCAAACTCGACCGGATTCGGAAATAGCCTCCAGACCCGCGTGCTCGTTGGGTACGGCATCCAGACCTTATAAGGCCGCACTTCGGTTTCCAGTCCCCACGATCGCATCTGAGCGATGACATAATCCCGCGTCCTTGCCTGCGCGGGTGATCCCGCCATGTGGGGCTCCCGCGAGAGAAACCTGGAGTGATTCGACGCTGTGGCAGCCGAAGGATGTGTCATCGCGCCGGCTTCCGCCGCGCGCTCCTGCACGGCTCCCTGCGGCGTGTAGCCCGGCATCCTTTGCGCAGTCAGAGGAACCGCAACCAGCAATGCTCCAGCCGCTATGAGGTAGGAATTCATGTGTGTGGGCTTCTTTGCGATGGTCAGAGTGATATTTGCCGTCAGTCGTCCAGTTGTTCGAGCGCCGTCAGCATGGCCGCCCGGAGTCGTTCCTCTCCGTCAATACCGGGCTGGATCCCGGCGGCCAGAGTGTTGAACTTTGCGATCATTTCAGCATCGACAAACTTGTCGGGCTCGCGCACACCGAGTGCTTCGAGGGATCTTACGGCAAGTCGGCGCAGCAGGTCGATCGTGGCGGGCTCCAGTTGTGCGATCGAGTTGGGTGGCAGGGTTGGCGTTCCCGTTCCACGGTCACGCCTTCTCCGTGGAGCTTCGAGCATTGCCGTTATGGCTGCGGGCTTCACGACGAAAGAGCCCGGCGAGTGCTCCCGCCATTCACTTACGACTCCACGTCGCCGCAACACGGGAAGAAGGGATAGAATCGCCTCACGAACAGGTGAGACTCCGTTGTGACTGTTGTTGCCGCGACCTGTGACGACGAGAAGCTCCCCCGCTTTGCTCATCTGCCGCTCCCGCAACCACGCTTCCGCGCGGTATCGGGCATCAGCAGGCGTGGGCAGCGACTCTCTTAGGTTGAGCGTGTTTTTGGATCCAAATGCGGCCTCATCCAGTGCCTTCCAGACCGCGTGCAGCGAGACTTTACCGGAGCGCATCGCGAAGAACGTGACCGTCAAGCTTTTCGAGTGGTTTCACGTGCACGATTGCGGCAAGAGTCGGAGCCATGTCAACCACTCTGGCAAAATCACCGTACTTCCCCGGCTTTACGGCTGTACCGTAGAAAATCACCGGCACCCTCGTATCGGGGTCATTCGGGCTACCGTGCTCGGCGAAATAATTCGATAACCAGTAATTGTACGGTGATAGGGTCACAACGAGGGCGACCTTGCTATCGTCCGCGAACATGTGTAGCCAGCGACGAGCAATCCGATCTTTCACTGTATCACGTCGAGCGAGCTCGGGTATGGTGTTCACCCTCGCCACGCCGGGCAGCCGAAGGAACGCAGTGCGCACTGACAACACCACGGAGTCACGGTTCACCCGCGCTTTCTGCAGTGCCACGCGATCCAACTCCAGCACACCGGCATCAAACGAGAATCCGTTGCCCCTGTAAACACCGGCGATGTAGCTGAACCCGGTCCCGGCCACACCCGCAGCACCGAGAGACTTGCTCAACTGTTCGAGTATCGGCCGTGGATTGACTCTAATAGCGCCGGTATTCGGATCGTGCCCGTGGACTTCTGGAAAGGGCGTCAGGCCATGATCTGCCGTCAAAGCTATCACGACATCACTCTGCTTTCGGATCTTGAACAGCGAATCGAAAAACGCGCCCAACCCTCGATCGACGCGCAGAATCTGATCATGAACCTCTCTCGAGTCAGGTCCGTAGCGATGGCCCACAGCGTCGGTTGTCGACAGCGAAATCGCCAACACATCGGTCTGCGGACCGACACCAAGGTTCATGGCTTTGACCCCAGCCAGTGCGAGCGCGAGGGTGACATCGTCCATCCATGGATACTCGCCAAAAATTTTTACGAGCGAATCTGGTGAGGCCGGCGCTAAATGCGGAAACGTGAACGCCGTCCCGTTGTTCTCCACCGGCACGCTGTCGGGCTCACGATAGGCGCTTGGAGCCAGAAGCAGGTCCCACGATCGGCCGGCGTAGCTCGCAGGAAGCTTCCGATCATTGAACGCGCGCACCCATTCTGGCAAAGTGGAACCGTAGTAAGTGCTCGTGGTGAAGTTGCCGTTTCCACCGTACCAAAGAATCGTTCGCTTCGACTTGCCTATCGGCAGAATTGCCGCGCGGTCCTTGCGCGACACCGACAACGCACGCGTTCGCGGGTCCTTCGCAGCCAACCAATCGGTCAGCGTCGTACCGCGAAAGCGGAATGGTGAAGCGCCGACGCCAGATGCACCAATCAGCCTTACTGTTGTGTCGTTGACGCCGGCTGTATTCGCTGCGATTCCCGTGTGAACGGGAAACCGGCCAGACATTGTAGCCGAATGTCCAGGTGCCGTCTCGGTAATCGCGTGGTCCTGGAAGGCGTTGGTGAAAACGGCCCCACCGTTGTATAGCCGGGCCAGCCCTCCTGTAAGGTGATCACTAAAGCGCGGCAGATAGTCTGCTCGCATTGCGTCGATTGTGATGAATACGACCAGCTTTGGCGTCGGGCTGCGTTGCGCCGTTGCTTTCCCCGCCAGCAGGAGAACGAGCGCAACAATGGTGCAGAAAATTCGCTTCATCGCTTTCCGTTGATCCGGTGTTACCTGCATTGAGCAGCTGCGCCCACGGGTAGCCCGAACGCCGTCGTAACAGCGATCCGCCATCCGTCACTCGTCTTCACGAAAAGTCTCTCTGACACTCCAGTCGTCGTAGTGTCATGCTGTGTGACGGTGTAGCAATAAGTCCCATAGACCACCCCTGAAACTATTGGAAGCACGCGCAGATTGTTGGCAATCAGGGTATCGGGCCACGTAGTGTCTCTTCTCGCGCTCCACCCTTCATAGCCGAGTTCCAGCCCACCAGGTCCATTGCGAGCGAGCGCGGGACTATGAAGGTAGGTAGCGAGATAGCGATTGCGATCCCGCTTGTGTATCGCATCGATATTCTCCTCGAATAGCCGCCGTGCCTCGACGGTGTCCGCCGTACTAACACCAGTTGGCAATGAAGTACTTGGCGGAACAGGCGCGCAAGCGCCAAGCAGCGCCAGCGGGATCGACCGCCTGATCCAGGAGCCTCTTTTCGTCATCGCTCTCTCGGACGGGTCCCCGTTATGTTAACCGGCGAACTCTCGATTGGCGACTGCCGGCCAGTGCTAGGTGTTGATGATTTTGTCCAGCACCGACAAGCCGCGCGCCAGATCGTCGCGATCCATTATCAGTGGAGGCAGGAGTCGCAGCGTGTGCTCGCCGGCGGTCAACGTCAGGAGTCCTTCATCCCAGCCGCGTTTGACGATCTCACTGGCGGACTCCACGACGTCCAGACCCCACATGAATCCGATTCCACGCACCGCACGGACCTTCCCGGATCGTTGGGCGATTGCGCCAAGTTGTTCTCCAAGCCAGGCGCCGTTTTGACGAACTGCATCTAATAGCCCCGGGTCCGACAAGCGTTCGACAACGTGCGCAGCAACCGCAGCAACTACGGGTCCGCCACCAAAAGTAGTTCCGTGATCGCCCGGATGAACGGCCTCGGCAATTTCCTCAGACACGAGAACGGCACCCATAGGAAGGCCTCCCGCCAGGGGCTTGGCTAGCGTTACTACATCGGGCACAACACCGGAATTCTCGTAGGCGAAGAAGGTGCCCGTCCGTCCAAGTCCACATTGAATCTCGTCGAATATCAAGGCGATTTCGCGCTTGGCGGTGAGCTCGCGAAGAGCAAAAAGAAAATCACGGTCCAAAACTCGAACTCCACCCTCCCCTTGAACCGGCTCCAGGATGAGAGCCGCGACAGTTTCCGAATCGAGAGCTGTATCGAGATCTCCTAAATCGCGCTCGCATATCGAGACGGCGCCTGCCAGCGGTCTGAATGGCGCCCGGTACGAGGGACGGTCCGTCGCCGCAAGCGACGCGAACAGTCGACCGTGAAAGCTTCCGCGGAGCGCGACAATCTCGACCTTTGCGTCTCCACCAATTTTTCTTCCCCACCTGCGGGCAAATTTGAATGCCCCTTCGTTCGCTTCCGCGCCCGAATTGCAGAGAAAAACGCGCGACGCGAACGAGCGCTGCACCAACAGAGATGCAAGCCGTTCTCCTGGCTCCGTGCGGTAGAGATTCGATGCGTGTATCAATCCGGAGCTCAGGGATTCGGTTAGCGTCCTTGCGATTCCCGCATCGCCATAACCAAGTGCGTTCACCGCGATGCCGCTCGCAAAATCGAGGTAGCGCTTCCCCTCGGCGTCTAACACCTCAACCCCTTCTCCGCTCACCAGCTCCATTGGTGCGCGCTTGTACGTTTCGAGAAGTGCGCTCTCATGGTCTACAGTGATTGAACCCGCTTCGGGTTGAGACGCCAACGATATCGCTGTCATGAAGTCACGCCTGCCGATTGTGTGATGAGAGTACCGCGCTCGGAGTTCAGCAGACCTTCGAGACCACAAATTCGCACGCGCTCGATGCCTGCCTCCAGCGCGTGATGCGCTGATTCCAGCTTGGCCGCCATTCCACCGCCGGCCACGCCCTTCGTAACGAGCTCCATCGCCTGGTCGACGCTCAGAACCTCCAGAGTGGCGCCGGTCTCGTCGCGAACCCCTTCGATGTCGGCAATGAGCAGTAGTTCCACTGCGCTAAGCGCGACAGCGATCGCGGCTGCTGCGTCATCCCCATTTACGTTCAGAGTTCCGCCCCCACTGTCCGAGGCGTCATAGGCCACGGGAGAAATGACCGGCATATAGCCGGCGTTCAGCAGGTTTAACAGCAAGTCGATGTTGATTCGGGACGGCCGACCGGCAAATCCCAACGCCGAGGAGTCGATCCTTTCGGCTTCGATCAGCCCGCCATCCTCACCGGATAATCCCACCGCGGGAACTCCGGCGGTAATGAGCGCGTTAACGATCCGTTTGTTGACGCTACCGGACAGCACCATCCGCAACAGATCGAGATCGCTTGCAGAGGTCACGCGTCGCCCACCGACGAATTGGGGCTGTTTTCCCATGGCGCGCTGCAGCGCTGAAACTTCGTCTCCTCCGCCGTGAACAATGCACAAGCCACCCGGCCTAGCATTCCAGGCACTCTTGATGGCTGCGGCCAGAACAGGATCAGATTGCGCTCTACCGCCTATTTTCGCAACGCGCATCATGCTGGCAATCCCTCCTGTTCCGAAAGCCCGAGAAGGATATTGGCGTTCTGGAGTGCCTGTCCGGCCGCCCCTTTCATGAGGTTATCGATGGCGGCAATAATGATGAGCGTCGGCTGGCGAACGTTGGCCGCCCAGGTGATGCTTATTCTCACGACATTACGTCGCACCACGTCGCGAAGCGCGGGCGGTTGATCGGCAATCTCGATGAATGGTTCTCCACTGTAGCACTCTCGCCACAAGCTCGATGGATCAGGAACGTGCTCCTTAACCGGGACGGTGATCGTAGCAAGAATGCCCCGAGCTACGGGGAGCAGATGTGGGGTGAACAGGATGTCATTGTCCTTTCCGCCCAGCTCCGCGGTTACTGCCTGCATCTCAGCTATGTGCCTGTGCTGGTTTCCCACCGCGTACGCACGAAAGTCTTCCGCCACTTCGGCGAATAGCAGATCCGGCCTCGCGGTATAGCCTGCTCCGGTGACGCCGCTCGCAGCGGAAACGTTGATCATTCCTCCCGGCAAGGCCCAGCCTTGCTTGAGCAACGGAGCAATTCCCAAGAGGACCGCGGTGGGATAACACCCTGGATTGGCAACGATACTCGCCCCGGGAATGCGTGCTCGCATTAGTTCCGTCAGTCCATACGGCGCATCCTTTTTCCCGGAGCCCGGACGAAAGTCCGCCGACAAGTCCACGACTCGCGCCCCGGTCTCCCTGGCGTTGTTGACCCAGGCTTCGGATGCACCATGCGGGAGCGCCGTAAACACCACCTCGGCTCTGCCGAGCGGCGCGTCCTCAGTCGCTACGTAGGTGATTTCGGAAGCACCGACGCGCGTGCGTCGCCCGCGTTGCTCGTTTGCCGAAGCGAACGCTAAGTCGAGACCGGGGTGCCCTGCGATCAATCCACAGAGCTCCCGACCTGCGTAACCACTCGCGCCTAGAACACCTACCGGAACTTTATGCATATTGAATGCATAACATTACACTCCCTCGCCGTCAATGATCCGAGCGTGACGCTCGCGCTCGTCTGCCGGCCGTGCTAAACTGGTCCCATGGCGAATAAACGCGAACGACACGACACCATCCTCGAGATCGTTGGTGCCCGCGTGGTCAGCAGTCAGGAGGACCTTCGCAAGCTCCTGCTACAACGGGGATGGGATGTCACCCAGGCGACCCTTTCCCGCGACCTGCGCGAGCTGAGGCTGGCCAGGGTGCCGACTCCCGACGGCGCGCGTTACGCCATTACCGATGGAAGCATAGAGGAGAGCAGGGCGGCCCTCGACACTCTTCTGCCGCAGCTGTTTCTGCGAATCGACGGAGTCGGAGAGATGCTGGTTCTGCGGACGGTGCCGGGCGGTGCACAGCCGATCGCGGCTGCCCTGGACGGAGAAGGCTGGGCGGACATCCTCGGCACCGTTGGCGGGGACGATACCATATTGATCATCTGCAGGTCCGTCGCGGCGCGGGAACGCGTCCTGCGCCGGCTCAGATCCATGGCGGGAGAGCCATGACCGAGCTATTGACGGACAGACGAAATGTGATTAAATATTCAGGAATTCTGAATACTTATTGAGGTCGTCAATGATCCGCACGATTGCCCTTGCCTACTCCGGCGGGCTTGATACATCGATCATCGTGCCGTGGCTCAAGGAACGTTACGGCGCCCGCATCATTTGCATTGCAGCCGACATCGGACAAGGCAATGAGCTTGAGGGCGTCCGCGCCAAGGCCATCGCGTCGGGCGCGGACGAATGCTACGTGGAGGACCTCCGGACTGAGTTCGTCGAGAATTTCATCTGGCCCACCCTCCGGGCCGGGGCCATTTATGGTCGCAAATACCTACTCGGCACGTCCATGGGCCGACCGTTGATTGCCCGTCGACAAGTGGAAATCGCTCGCCAGGTCGGAGCAGATGCCCTGGCACATGGCTGCACCGGCAAGGGAAACGATCAGGTTCGCTTCGAGCTGACGTACGCCGCTTTCGCTCCGGATCTACCGGTTATCGCTCCCTGGCGTGAGTGGGATATTCGCAGCCGCGAGGACGCCATCGCCTACGCTGAATTACACAAGGTTCCTGTCACCGCAACGCGCGACAAAATTTACTCGCGTGATCGGAATATCTGGCACATCTCCCATGAAGGCGGGGTGCTCGAACAACCCGCAGTTGCGCCACCGGACGACCTCTTCATGCTCACCAAAGCGCCGGAAGAAGCGCCTGACGTTCCTGAAGAAGTCACAATTACCTTCCGGTCCGGAACGCCTGTCAGCGTCAATGGCGCCGAGCTTGATGCCGTCGATTTGCTGGCAGCCTTGAATTCGATCGGCGGACGTCACGGCGTCGGCCGCATCGATCTCGTCGAAGATCGACTGGTCGGAATGAAATCCCGCGGCGTATACGAAACACCGGGTGGCACTCTTCTCTACGCAGCGCACAGTGAACTGGAACAGCTTGTGCTCGATCGTCGCACGCTTGCGGCGAAGGATCTGATCGCCCCGCGCTACGCGGATCTTGTCTACGAGGGTCGCTGGTGGACGACAGAGCGTGAGGCGTACGACGCGTTCGTAGACGTGACCCAGGAGCGAGTGAGCGGATCCGTCACCCTGAAATTGTTCAAGGGCACGGCGTCTGTTGTTGGGCGTGAAAGTGAATTCGCCCTCTATGACGAACGTTTCGTGACATTCGGCGAAGACGACGTTTATCAGCAGAGCGATGCTGCCGGGTTTATCCGTCTTTACGGTCTTTCCGCTCGCGTTCGGGCTATTCGTGATCAGGAAATGACCGCTGCCACCCGGCCCAAAGAATCCAAGGAAGAAGCAGTCGAGCCCGCAGCATTGGCCATAGCGTGAACACCAGAAGGTAAAGAATGTCCGATCATACTACGCACAAGCTCTGGGGCGGCCGCTTCGCCGTGCCAGCCGCTGCGGCCCTCGAAGCGGTGAACCGCTCGATCGGTACCGATTTTCGACTGTGGCCGTTCGATATAAGCCTCTCTCAGGCCTGGGCGGTCGCTCTCTGGGGAGCCGGCGTTCTGACACTTGAAGAGAGCCGACAGATAGAACGCGGCCTCAAGTCTGTGGGCGAAAAGATTGCGGGCGGCTCGCCCGTCCTGGCCGCCGATGAAGACGTTCACACGATGATCGACCGAATGCTGCACGGGGAGATCGGCGACCTCGCATCGAAGCTTCATACCGGCCGCAGCCGCAACGATCAGGTAGCAACCGCCACCAGGCTCTGGTGCATGGATGCGTGCAGTAAACTGGATTCGTCCCTCCGCGCACTTCAGCAAGTAATGTTGGACCAGGCAGATTCGCTCGAGAATCTGCTGATGCCAGCTTACACTCACCTCCAGCGCGCGCAACCGGTCTCGGCCGCGCACTGGATGCTCTCGCATTTCTGGCCGCTAGAGCGCGATCGCGCTCGGGTCGCGGCAGCTTCACGCGCCGCTGGGGTCCTACCGTTGGGATCCGGTGCTGTCGCGGGCTGCGCCTTCCCAATCTCGCGCGTGCTCCTCCAGGGAAGCCTTGGGTTCAGCGCCATTTCTCAGAACAGCATCGACGCGGTGGGCGATCGGGATTTCGTCGCGGAGCTTCTTTTTGCGGTGGCAATGATCTCTACGCACTTGTCGCGTCTGGCGGAGGACCTGATCATTTACGGCTCGAGCGAATTTGGATTCGTCCAATTCGGTGACGCCTATACAACCGGATCGAGCATGATGCCCCAGAAACGTAATCCGGATGCGCTGGAGCTGGCGCGTGGCTCGGGTGCGCGCGCGATTGGAGATTTGACGACGCTACTCGCGACGTTGAAAGGTCTGCCCAGTGGTTACAACAAGGACTTGCAGGACGACAAGCGAGTACTATTTGACGCCGTCGACACTATGCTTCTCGTTCTCCCAGCTGTGGCCGGCGCTCTCGCGGAAACGACGTTCGTCCCAAAAAGGATGCGCGCCGCCCTGTCGAGCAGCATGATGGCAACAGACCTTGCGGACTACCTGGTTGAGAAAGGCGTAAGTTTCCGCGAAGCGCACGCCGCGATTGGCGCGTTGATTCGCGAGACTGAGAGCGAAGGGTGCGAGCTCACCGCACTCCCACTCTCCTCATTCCGGGGCGCACATCCCGCGTTCGGTGAGGACATCCTGGACTGGCTGGAGCCCGCGCGCTC
>JBHEME010000042.1:0-12472 GCA_046262755.1 Gemmatimonadaceae bacterium
GCGCAATCCCTTGAGGATCTCCACGGTCTCGTCCACTGAAGGTGGCTCGACGATGACAGTCTGGAAACGGCGCTCGAGGGCTCCGTCCTTCTCGATGTATTTGCGGTACTCGTTGAGCGTGGAAGCGCCGACGCACTGTAGCTCACCGCGCGCCAATGCCGGCTTCAGCATGTTGCTGGCATCGATCGCGCCTTCGGCTGCTCCAGCGCCAACGAGCGTGTGCAGCTCGTCGATGAACAGGATGATGTTCTTGTTTTGCGCGATCTCGTTCATGACCGCCTTGAGGCGCTCTTCGAACTGACCGCGGTATTTGGTTCCGGCAATGACCGCCGCCATGTCGAGCGACAACACACGATTATCGCGCAGGGAGTCCGGGCATTCGCCGTTGGCAATGAGCTGTGCCAGGCCTTCGACGATCGCGGTCTTGCCCACACCCGGCTCGCCGATCAGGACTGGATTGTTTTTCTTGCGTCGGGTGAGGATCTCCATGACGCGCTCGATTTCCTTGCCGCGTCCGATGGTCGGATCGAGCTGGTTGTCGCCGGCGAGCTGCGTGAGGTCGCGGCAGAAATGGTCCAGCGCGGGAGTCTTCGATTTTTTCTCGCCCTTCCCGGTCTGCGTCTGCGTGGTGCCAGGAGTACCCTGCGCCGCGGCCGGGCTTCCGCCTTGCGGCATTTCGGTGCCGAGCAGGCGAAGTGTCTCAGCCTTCGCAGCGTCGAGATTGACGCCGGCGTCGGTCAGAACCTGCGCAGCGATTCCCTTCTCTTCGCGCAGCAGTCCGAGCAACAGGTGCTCAGTTCCAACGTAGCCGTGGCTCAGATCGCGAGCTTCGCCCATGGCGAGCTCGAGGACTTTCTTGGCGCGGGACGTATACGGGAGGTCGGGTCCGGTCGCGGCTGCGGCTTTACCCTTCTTGACCGTCTCCTCGATCTTCTGCTGAATCTCGTCGAGGTCTACGCTGAGGTTTTGGAGGACGGCGGCAGCTACGCCTTCGCCTTCGCGGATGAGACCGAGCAGTATGTGCTCCGTCCCGACGTACTCGTGATGGAGCCGTGCAGCCTCCTCACGCGCCATGGCGAGAACCTTTCGTACTCGCTCAGTGAAGTTGTAACCGTTCATCTCTGCAATTCCTCAGTGCGGGAGCGGGATCTTCGTGTGCCTACAGGGTCTAACTTGTCGACCGTGGCGCGCGCGAACCTGCTACCCTACTCAGCCTCTTTTGCCAGCGTCTCTCGCACGTATCGAGCACGTGCGACATTCGCTTCGCTGTCATTCAGCGCTCGTCCCTCGGAATGTCCGAGGTGCGCCAACTGACTAAAAATCAGGAGCTTGTTGAGAGTATATACACTGAGACCGCTTATCAGTTTCAGACCGACAGCCAGTCGCACGCCGCTTAGATAATTCATCGCTTCATCGAAGCTCAAGCTGCGTGCATATCGCAGCGTGCCAAAGGCACGCCAGAGCTTGTCTTCAATAATATAACCCGCATCGCGCAGCAGAACCCTGCGCGCTTCTTCTTCGCGCTCTATTACATGTCTAACGACGCGTACGAGGTAATCAAGTAACTCACCTTCTGATCTTCCAAGAGTGGTCTGATTCGAGATCTGGAAGAAGTTGCCGACGACCTCGCTCCCCTCACCGTACATACCACGGTAAGTCAGCCCGACCTGCTGCAATCCAGCCAGGACCTTGCTGATTTCCTTCGTTAGCACCAGCCCCGGCAGGTGGATCAATACGGAGGCCCGCAAACCCGTCCCCACGTTTGTCGGACAGGCGGTGAGGTATCCGAACTCGTTGTGGAAAGCGTATGGCACCTTGTTTCCCAGCTCTGCGTCGAGACGCTCCACAACCCCGAATGCGTCGGCGACGTGAAATCCCGAGTGCAATGCCTGGAGCCTGAGATGGTCTTCCTCGTTCACCATAATTCCCACGCCGCGAGACAAATAGACCGCCGCGCCGGTGCGTACGGGCTGTTCGTTGAGCCCCGCGAGCTCCTTGCTTACGAGGTGGCGCTCGTGCAGCAGCAGCCGGTCGTCCGGCGGCAGCTCATCTACCCGGACCAGAACTCCGTCCTCTATCGAACGTAAGCTCGCGAATGCTTCGCGAACCTGTGTAAGAATTCTGAGGCGCTCACCGTCCCGCGCGCGTGGCGTAAACGCGTAACCTTCGAGGTTCCGCGCGAGCCTGATCCTCGTCGAGATGACAATGTCGGCGTGCTCACCGGAGGCATCCAGCCAGCTCGCACCGCCATCGGGCAGCAGGGACAGATCCAACATCTACTCGATCCCCCGCAGCTTGTCGCGAATGTCAGCCGCCAGCTCGAACTGCTCCGCCTCGATCGCTCGCTTGAGCCGGTCGCGGAGCTCGGTCGCGCTGGAGACATGGGGAAGCTCGGAGGGAAGCGGCGCGACGTAGCGGCGGCCGATGTGGCGTGAATTCCCATGCACCCGCCGCAGCAAGTCCCGAAGGCTCGTCTCGAACGTCTCGTAGCAGTGAGCGCATCCCAGCCGCCCAGTCTCACGGAAATCAGCGAGCGTGCCCGAGCAGAACGGGCAGTGAACCGGCTCGCCCTTCGCGCCGGGCATCTGCTCGTGGATGGTCTGCAGAAAGTTGTTGATCTGCGGCTTGGCGGCACTGATCGTCGTCTCAACGCCGCGCTCGGCAGCGCATTTCTCGCACAGATGCAGTTGTCTGACCCCGCTCCCCTCGATCTCGGTGAGCTGGATTACCGCTTCTCCATCCTTGCAGACATCGCAGACCATTATACGACAACCTCGTCAGCCGCGGATTCGCTCAACCGTCCACCCTCCAGCAGCAATACGCGGTTCGCGCGTGCGGCCAGGGAGCGGTTATGTGTAACGACGACCATGCCGATCTCGAGGTCATTGACGGCCTCGCTCAATAACTCGTGAAGCATCTCTCCGTTGGATCGATCCAGATTGCCGGAGGGCTCGTCGGCGAGGACGATCTGCGGATCCATTGCCAGCGCCCGAGCAACCGCGGCGCGCTGCTGCTCGCCGCCGGAGAGCTGTGACGGGCGATGCGTCATCCGCGCGCTCAACCCCACGCGCGCGAGAAGCTCCGACGCACGGCTCCTCGATTCCTCCTCCGCCCGACCGGAGATGCGCATCGGCATCATGACGTTCTCGAGCGCCGAGAATTCGCGGAGCAGATGGTGAAACTGGAAGACGAATCCGACGGTTCGGTTTCTCAGCGCACCCAGTTCCGTTTCGTTTCGACCGTGTACCGGCTCCCCGCCGATCACCACATAGCCGCGGGTCGGTTTGTCGAGAGCACCCAGGACGTGCATGAGAGTGCTTTTCCCGGCTCCACTTTCTCCCACGATTGCGATCATCTCGCGCCGCTGGACCGACAGATTGACGCCGTTCAGGACGTGCAGAATGCTTCCGTCACCACCGACATAGGTCTTGTGTACGTCGTGGGCTTCGAGGACAGTCATAGTTATTCGTGCCTGATCGCTTCGATCGGAAAAAGTCGTGACGCCTGTACCGATGGATACACCGTAGCTACCGCCGCGATCGCGATGCTTGCCAGGATGATCCAGAGCACGTCGGTTGCCTGGATTGAAACGGGGAGATGGTCGATGAAGTAGACCTGGGCGTCGAGCTTGATGAACTGGTACTTGTCCAGAGCGAGAGCGCCTGCGAAGCCCAGAAACAGGCCGAACAGCGTGCCCACTATTCCGATGAGAAGGCCCTGCGCGAAGAAGATTCTCCGAATGGACTTGGCGGGCATTCCCATGGCCTTGAGAATCCCGATTTCCTTGGTCTTGTCCGCCACGACCATAGTGAGGGTGCTGACGATATTGAACGCCGCAACGAGAACGATGAGCAGCAGGATCACGCCCATCCCCAGTTTCTCGAGCTTGAGAGCCTGAAACAGCGAATGGTTCTGTTCCTCCCAATCGACGGTGCGATAGGGCCAGCCGAGTGCCGCAATGAGACGGGCAGCCACCTTAGCTGCCTGCCACCGATCCGCGGTCTTCACCTCGATGCCGGTAACGCCGTCGCCGAGCCCGGCGAGGTATTGAGCCTTGTCCATCGCCACGAAAGCGTAAGCGTTGTCATACTCGTACATGCCGGTCGATACAACGCCGGTAACTTCGAAGCGCTCTACCCTCGGGACAAAACTGCCGGTCACTGCATTGACCTTCCCGCCGCCCGCGGAGGTGAGCGCGATGGTGTCACCCGGCCACTTGTTGAATCGCGAGGCGAGAAGCTTGCCCAGCACCACACCCCGTTGCTGGCCATCGGTGCTGGCGAATCGGAAATCCCCGGAGATCGCGTGCGACCGAATCGTCGTGACGTCGGGAACTCCTCTCCCCGCGGGCAAAAGACCGACGATATAGGTTCCACCGGCATAGTCATGGCCGGCACTCATCAGGCCCTCGGTCAATACGAACGGGGCCGCCGCAACTACACCCGGTTGCTTACGTACCTTCTCGAGCACGGTGGGCCAGTCGGTGATCTTGAGATCCTCACCGTAGCTCAGGACCCTGATATCGGGACTCCCGACGAGAATCTTTTCACGCAGGTCGTGCTGGAGTCCGTTCATGACGCCGATGATCACTATCAGCGCACTCACGCCGACGAGCACACCACCAATGGCGATGATGCTTATGAGCGATAGCAACTTGGATCCCCGCCGACTCCTCAGGTATCTCCAGGCGATTTGCAGCTCGAGTTTGCTCACTCAGGTCTCATCGTTGGGAAAAGGATTACATCGCGGATGTTGGTCGCGCCCGATAAATACATGAACAGCCGGTCGACACCTATTCCTACACCACCCATCGGCGGCATGCCGTATTCCATCGCCCGCAAATAGTCTTCGTCGACTCCGGAGGCTTCTTCGTCTCCGGCGGCTTTGAGCTTCGCTTGAGCCTCGAAACGGCGGCGCTGGTCGATCGGGTCGTTCAGCTCGCTGAAAGCGTTCCCCATCTCCTTTCCGTGCACGAACAGCTCGAACCGTTCCGTGAGCTTGCCGTTCCCCCGTTTCGGTTTCGCAAGGGGTGACAGCTCCACCGGATAATCGATCACGAACGTCGGCTCCTGGAGCCTGGATTCTACCAAAGCCTGGAATATCTCGTCCATTACTTTAGGTCTGTTCAGCAATTCGGGTTTCTCGACTCCCACGCGTTTTGCCAGGGACCGGAGCTCGGCGTCGTCGAGCGCGGCGACGTCTGTCCCCGCTGCGGCGTCGAGAGCCGGAACCCACTCCACGCGCTTGAACGGTCTAGTGAAAACCGGGACAGTCGTCTCAAATTCCGGCACCGACCGCACCGCGGCCGATACTCTTTCGAGCAGCTGTTCTACCAGCTCCATCATCGAAGTGTAGTCCGCGTAGGCCTGGTAGAACTCCAGCATGGTAAACTCTGGATTGTGGGTACGGTCGATTCCCTCGTTCCTGAAATCGCGCCCGATCTCGTAGACGCGATCGAGCCCTCCAACCACCAATCGCTTGAGATACAGTTCGTCGGCGATACGCAGGTATAGGGGCATGTCGAGCGCATTATGAATCGTAGTGAATGGGCGCGCAGCGGCACCTCCGTAAAGTGGCTGCAGAATCGGCGTCTCGACTTCGAGAAATCCTCTCTCATCGAGGAAGGATCGAATCGCGCTCGTCATCCGCGCCCGAGCAACAAATAGCGCGCGTACTTCCGGGTGAACGGCGAGATCGGCGTAGCGTTGACGGTATCTTTGCTCCGGATCCGCAAATCCGGAATGTCGCACCAGTGCCCCATCGACCTCCTCCTCTTTCCCGAACGGAAGCGGTCGCAGTGATTTAGCGAGGAGCTCCACTCGATCGACACGTACGGTGACTTCTCCTGTGCGGGTCCGAAAAAGCGGGCCGTGGACGCCGACGATGTCCCCGAGATCGAAGTGGGCGAGGTGGCGATAATGATCTTCACCCAGCTGATCCCTCTTGAAATACAGCTGGATCTTCCCGCTGGAATCGCCAAGGTGCGCGAAGGTCGTCTTTCCGTGTGACCGCCAGGCGACAATTCTTCCGGCGAGGCTCACCGCGGGACCCTCTGCCCGGTCGCCCATAAGTGTTAAAGCCTGCGACGCGGTATGCTGTCGGTCGAAGGAGTAGGCGTATGGCGCGATACCTTCCGCCTCGAGCGCTTGAAGTTTCTCCCGGCGGGCCTGGAGAACGAAGTTGAGCTCCTCGCTCACGCCGCCGCCGTGGTCGATCCGCCGCCCTGCTTTAGATACGCCTCTATGAAAGGATCGATACCGCCGTCCATCACCTTCTGCACGTCGGGAATTTTGAGCTCGGTGCGATGGTCATTGACCATGGTGTATGGTTGGAACACGTAGCTCCGGATCTGACTGCCGAAGCTGACATCGGACTTCGTCGCGTCGAGCTCCGCCTTGTGCGCCTCGCGGCGTTCGATCTCGGCCTGGTACAGCTTGTTCTTCAACATCTTCATCGCGGTCGATTTGTTCTTGAACTGTGACCGCTCCTGCTGCGAGGCAACGACCGTGTTGGTAGGGATGTGCGTGATGCGCACCGCCGAGCTCGTCTTGTTGACGTGCTGCCCGCCCGCCCCGGACGCGCGATAGACGTCGACGCGCAGGTCCTCTTCCCTGATCTCGATGTTGATCTCTTCGTTGACGACGGGATAAACGAACACGGAGGCGAAGCTCGTATGTCTCCGCGCGTTCGCATCAAAGGGCGAGATTCTTACCAGACGGTGCACACCGGTCTCGGGTCGCAGAAAGCCATAAGCGTATTGACCGCGGATCTCGAGTACCGCTCCCTTGATGCCTGCTTCTTCGCCCTCGCTTTCGTCGAGCACGGCTATCTCGAAGCCGCGGCGTTCCGCCCAGCGGACGTACATCCGCATCAGCATTTGGGCCCAGTCCTGGGCCTCGGTTCCACCGGCTCCGGCGCTTATCTCGAGCTGTGCGTCGCGGAAATCGTCCGCGCCCCGCAGCAGCGAACGCACCTCGAACGAATCCAGATCGTCACCGAGCTGCGATAACTCGGCGTCGAGCTCTCGCTCCATCTCCGCCTCGGAACTTCCGGCAAGGAGTTCGTCGAGCTCCAGCGCGCTAGCGACGCGGCCATCGAGTTTGTCGAAGGGGTCGATCCAATTCCGCAGCGTTTTCACTTCCTGGAGTGTCGCCTGCGCTTTTTCCTGGTTGTTCCAGAACCCGGGATCGGCCATCTCGGCGTCGAGCACGCTCAGACGAGCGCGCTTGCCGTCGATGTCAAAGATACCTCCGCAACTCCGCCAGCCGCTCCCGCTGCTGCTTCAATCCGCGACTGCGTTCGCTTTCCGCCATTCGTGCGATCCCTAGAAGATTTTCTTGCCGCCACCCAGCACTTCATTCAGTGCTTCCTGAAAATACGTGGTACCCTCCGCGAGGGGCTGACCCACCTGTGCAATATACTCCTCGAAACTCTTCTTGATCTCTTCGCGAAAGAGTTGTTTGAGTGTCCCGTCGCGCAAACCCTCCGCGTGCTTGGCCGGGTGATACGTCACGATGTCAGAGACGAGAGCGCGCGCGAGGCGCTTTGCACGCTGGTTGGGATCCTTGGATAGAAACGGATTGACCGGTCTACGCGCGCCGGCGGGAGTGTCGCGCGAGACGGAAGATGTAGCTGCCGCCGGAGGAGTGGGTGGTCGAGATGGAGGCGGCGTGCGCGTAGCAGAAGGCACAAACGGCGGCGCGCCCCTGGGAGCGGACGTCGAGAACGGTGACGAGGCCGGTCGGGCTGCCTCCGACGTTGGACCACTCTCGGAGGACGCAAACGGGTTGGATCCTCGCTGGATTGGCGGACCCGCTGGCGTAGTCGGTCCAGCTGGACCTGCCCCGCGTGGCGAGGCGGGGGCAGGCGGCGGAGCGAATGGTGGCGCATCCCATCCGCCGGCCGTCGACTGTTGTCGCGGCGGAGCAGCACCGCCAGATGGCGTCGCTGTGCGCGGACTTCCCGTTACGGGAGTGTTTCCACCGGTCGGAGCGGGAATGGAGATCACGCCGCTGCACACCGAGCACCGTGCGCGAACCCCGGACGGCGGAACCTTCGCCGGATCAACGCGAAAAATCGAGCGGCAATCAGGACAACTTACGTTCATTCGGCCTCTCCGACCTTTCGTGCCTCACGCACTGCTGGCAGCGGCTCCTGTGGAGTCACGCGGTCATCGCTGCGTCTATCCACTGTATAAACCGATCCCGGCAAACTCTTGGCGTAGGTTTTCATCTCAGTTGCAAGCTGGCTCGCCTGACGTGCCGAGGTCAATGTCCTGCGCAGATTCGTGACCACTCCGATCGAGAGAGTCATCAGCGGCACGCGATCGAGATGGCCACGACGGTCCTTGCCGAAAAAGTAACCCGCACGCCGATCCTGCTCCGAATATTGATACGGTGCGAGAAGGTCGAACGTCGCAACAATCTCACCACAGACGGATGGAATGGCGTTGTAGGGAATTATGAAGATGAAGTCGTCGCCGCCGATGTGACCGATGAATCCGTTCTCTCCGCACGTGCCTTTGACCACGTCGTGCAGAAGTTTGGCCAGAATCCGGATTACCCGGTCACCCTCGTTGTAGCTGTAGCGATCGTTGAATTCCTTGAAGTGATCCAAGTCGGCATAGCAAACCGCGAAATAGTCACCGAGGGCCAGACGCCTCCCGATCTCCGCCTCGATCGCCGAGGTACCCGCGAGTCGGGTGGACGGATGCACGATAAGGTCGCGCTCGGACCGGATCAGCATCGCACTGAGGCGACGCGTCGCCTCGACGGCGATCAGACCGTCGCGGATCACTTCGTCGGCGCCTGCGTCGAACGCTTCCGACAGGGCCTCGTTCTTCTTGCCGGTGAGAACGGCGCACGGCACCACCGCGGTATAGGAGTCGCGCTTCACGCGATGCAGCGCGGCAAGTGCTGTCGCGGGGTCTTTGCGCGCGTCGAAGATGACGAAGCGCGGCCGGGCACGGAGGCCGATGGACATCAGCTCGTCGGCCGACGAGAGTGTCACCACGGAGGCTTCCTGCGAGCTTATCCAGGCACTCACGTGCGCCGGAAATGAAGCTCCGTCAGGAGAGAAGCGAATCGCGTTTGGCTGCTGCAAATCGTTGGCTTCCGGGTCGCCGGTGATGCTGCTCTGTCAGAAGAAAAAAAACGCTACTCCCAATACCGCATACGCGAGAAGCAGAAAGGCCCCTTCGAGCCAGTTCGATTCCGCGTCCCTAATCACTGAAGACGTCACTAGAACAGCCAGTGCGATGCTCGCCACTTCCATCGTGCTGAAGGCGAGATCCATTGGCTGGTTGAACGCCATCCCCAGAAGAACCAACAGTGGCGCGATGAGCAGCGCCACTTGAATGCTCGAGCCGACCGCAATGTTGAGCGACAGATCCATCCGGTTGCGCAATGCCATCAGGATCGCCGAGCTGTTTTCGGCCGCGTTGCCGATGATGGGTATAAGAATCAGGCCGACGAAAAACTCCGACAGCCCCAGCACCTTCACGGCTTCTTCGGTCGCAGAAACTAGAACCTCCGCCACAACGCCTATACCGCCGGCACTGAGGAGGAGTATTACGATTGCCTTCTTTGACGACCATTTCGGGGCTACAGTCACGCCCGACTGGTGCTGATCGCTCTCAAAGCTCTCGGAGTGCGTCCAGAGGGAAAACACCAGCCAGGCTGCGTATCCTGCGATGAGTAAAATCGCGACATAATGGGACATGCGCACAGTAGCCGCGCGGGCGGGATCGGGATGAAGCGAATGGAACAGCGTCGGCACCACCAGTCCGAACACAGCGATGAACAGAACGGTTGTACTCTGCCCCGCCAGATGCCGATTGAACTTCTGAACTTTGAATTTCAAGCCTCCAGCAAAGAGTGAGATGCCGAGCACCAGGAGCAGGTTCCCCAGAACCGAGCCCGTAATGGATGCCTTGACGAGATCGATCAGACCGGCGCGGAGCGCCACCGACGCAATTATCAGCTCCGCCAGATTCCCCATAGTCGCGCTCAACACACCGCCAATGGCTGGAGTCGTGTGCTCGGCAACAGACTCCGTAGCAACCCCAAGCACACCAGATAGCGGAATGATCGCGAGCGCGCTGAGGATGAAAATCGCGATGGGTGGCGCGTTCAGCAGACGGGCAACGAGCGCAATTGGAACGAAGATCAGAAGACCGTAAAGAATTCTCAAAACAGATAGCGGAGAGAGACATAGGTTGGCGGCTGACCGTTGTCGGCGGGCAGCCCTCCGAATGTCCGAGCGATGTCGAAGACAAACGACCCGCTCTGCAATCCGAATCCGAGCGACGCGCTGGAGTCGCCCCTGCGGTCGTGGCCAACGTACCCGGCGCGGAGGTGCACTTTGCTCTGATACGACACATCTGTTCCGAAGCGCACTGCTTTGCCTCCGAAGGACCGCGAGTCCACATAGCTCGTGGAAGCTCGCAACTCGGTGTCTTTCACATAGTGATCGATGAACTTCAACCGGTAGAGGGCGCCCAGCTCGATCTGTGTCGGTAGCGGGGCGCGCTGATCCGTTTCATTCGACTTCAGCTTTCCGCCGAGATTCCTTACCGCGGCGCCGAAGACCAGTGGGGCACCGACCTGAACCTGGTATTGGGAGCCGATGTCCACTGCCCCGCCACTCTGCACTCCCGCGCCAACGCTGGTGCAGATTCCGGAACAATCGACGCGAAGCTGTACAAGTTTCACGTTTATTCCCGCACTCAACCTTTTGCTCATGCTGGCCGCGTACGTCCCGGCAAACACGACATTTCTCGGGAGAATGACACCGATAACGGATTGATTCACGTCGGTAACCTGCTGTTCACCGATGTTGAGAATGTTCAGCGAGAATGCGGCGCTGCCGTACGCGTGTTTCGAAAGCACGAACGAAAGAGCGTCTGCAACTCCCGCGACAGTCTTGGAATGGTGAATGGCGAGCTCGCGTTTGTCCTGGCTGGCGATGGAAGCCGGATTCCACCAGACGCCCTCGCTGCCCGGTTGCGCGGCGACCATTGCCTGACCCATTCCTACGGCCTCGGCGCCAGTCGGCAGGAGAAGAAAGAGCGCTCCCTCGCTGCCGCTCGCGGCCTGCGCCTGCGCCGACGACGCGAGCAGGGCCAGCAGCGCGACGCTAGAGAGGCGTCGCCTCATCGATGAGCATGATTGGTATATCATCGCGCACGGCATACCGCAGCCGGCACTTATGACAAATCAGGGATTGTTCCGCCTCTCGGTACTCGAGCTCGCTCTTGCACTTGGGACAAACGAGAATTTCCAGAAGACGCGGCGACAAGCTCATGTCGTTTTTCCTGTTGCTGGTTGATAACCGAACCGGGAGAGGCTCCCCGGATTCTTGCGCCAGTTTGCGAGGACCTTCACCCAGAGGTCCAGATACACCTGTTGCTGAACGAAGACTTCGATTTTCTTGCGCGCCGCCTGGCCGAGCTTCTTGATCTGCGCGCCCTTCGCTCCGATGATGATCGCCTTCTGGCTGTCGCGCTCCACATAAATTACTGCGCGAATGTACACAGGGGAGCGATCCTCCCGATATTCCTCGACCTGCACCGCCACGCTGTACGGCACTTCATCCTGCAGCTGCTCTAGAACCGTTTCGCGCACGAGCTCGGCGACGAAGAACCGAACGGGCTGGGTACTGATCTCGTCCTCCGGATACAGAAAAGGGCTTTCGGGAAGTCTTTCACTGATGCTTTGCATCAGCTCGGGAATGCCATCTCCGGTGAGTGCCGACACCAGCACCACTCCGTTCTTTTCCGCGAGCTGTTCGCGACGTCCGTCCTCGAGTGCGTCGGATTTGTTGAGCGCGACGAGGATCGGTGCCTTCGGTTCTTTTTGCAGATCAGCGGCTGCCACGAGCGCCGGCGGTTCCCCCTCCGTAGCATCGGCGAGGTAGACGATGACATCGGCCTCGGCGAGAGCGCGGAGCGCCGTGGCGCGCATCGCGTCCTGTAGTGGATAGCGCGGGTTGAGAAGGCCCGGCGTGTCGAGAATGACCATCTGCGCATCGTCGGTGGTGAGAATCCCGACTACGCGGTCGCGAGTCGATTGCGGCTTCGGGCTGGTGATGCTCAGCTTCTGCCCGACGATTCGATTGAGAAGCGTCGACTTCCCGACATTCGGCTTGCCGACCACTGTAACGATTCCAGCCTTGGGCATCATGGAAGATACGCGGATTGCGGCCTGACTACTCCGTTTGTTGCGGAATTATCCCGGCAGTGAAGCTTTCAGTTCTTGTCCAGCCAGCGGGCAGTAGATCGCGTCGCCGAGGTCGAGGCCAGGAGTGCCGGGCTCAGGAAAGAGCTCGGGCTGACAGACCTGGTCCTGATGCAGATCATGTACGTGGTCGGCGCGAGCTGGGTCGGCGTCGCGGCAAAACTCGGCAACGCACATACGGTTTTCTGGCTGCTGGCGATCGCGTTCTATTACCTGCCGCAGGCGGCGGTGGTGAT
>JBHEME010000043.1:0-12117 GCA_046262755.1 Gemmatimonadaceae bacterium
TCCCCGACGGCATCGACGGCAAGTCGTTCTACCAGAAAGATGCGCCGGTCTTCGTTCCCGATTGGATCCCCACCATCCCGATCTGGAGCGAGGACACCCAGCGCGAGATCCGTTTCTTCATCTGCGATTCCGAGGAGGCGCTTCTTTATCTCGCCAACATGGGCTCGATCCCCCTGCACATCTGGGCGAGCCGAGAGGGATCGCTGGAGCTGCCGGACTGGTGCGTGATCGATCTGGATCCCAAGGAAGCGCCGTTCTCCGATGTAATCCGCTGCGCGCAGGTGCTTCACCGTGTGTGTGAGTCAGTGGGATTACCGAATTTCGTCAAGACGACAGGCAAGACCGGCCTGCATATTCTTCTGCCACTCGGTCGCCAGTGCACCTACGAGCAGTCACGCATGCTCGGCGAGCTGCTGGCGCGAGTGGTGCTGCGCGAGCTCAATGACATCGCGACGATCACGCGCCACGTGACCAAGCGCGGCGACAAGGTTTATCTCGATTATCTGCAGAACCGGCACGGGCAGACGATCGTCGCGCCGTTCAGTGTGCGTCCGCTGCCCGGGGCAACGGTGTCGATGCCGTTGGTGTGGGACGAGGTGAATGAGACCCTCGAGCCCCGCAACCATACTATAAGAAGCGCGCTCGCTCGTCTCGAAAGCGTCGGATCAGATCCAGTAATCGGAGTGCTCGACGCCAAGCCGGATTTGACCGGAATACTGGAGAGGCTGGCGAAGTTGTGGGCGGAGTAATGGACTGCGCCCAAGGCCCTTCAGGCCAACCTTGAACCAGCTATTGACCTCCCGGCCAAAGCCTCCATCCTTGCACGAGTCAGGTCGTGCGTAAAAGCTCACCACGGGAGGCACCCATGTTTGTCGCAGTGCAACACACCATTCAGGACCCGGAAGCGTTCTGGGGCAAGGCGGGAGAGATAGTTCCCAATCTTCCCAATCACGTGAAGCTGCATCAGTGTTTCCCGAACAAGAATGGCACTCGCGGGATCTGCATCTGGGAAGGCGAGTCGGTAGGCGCGATTCGGTCTTACCTCGACGCACAGGTCGGTCACGTCAGCTCCAACGACTACTTCGAAGTCGAGAACAAGGACGCGATTGCTCTTCCTTCAGCGATCCAGTCGTCGCAGAAATCGAATCGATCCTCAGTAGATACATCCACGAGGTCGAGCTCCCAACCTTCGGCGCCTCCAGCCTGAAAAACGAAGCGCCTCGCTCGTCACGGGCGAGGCGCAGCGAAGGACGCTCCTCCGCCTAGGACGCGGCCGCGTTCTGCCGTCTCCACATCAGGAAGACCAGCCAGAAAACGAACATGCGCGTTGCAAGCGGCCACGCGGAAGGAAGGTCGATGCTCGCGCGACGCGTGAACAAGCCCTGGGGAAAGATGGTACCGATCTGCGTCTCGCCGTCGAACAAGCCGTAACGTCGGTTCAGAATTGACAGCCGACGCAACACGAACCGGCCCGTCGGCAGCTCGAGCTCGAATCTATTCTGAAGCGCACTAGGCTTCGTAGCGCGCGCGACGGCCTTGCCGCTTTTCTCGAGCACGTAGTCCCCGCTGAACAGCCCTTCCCGGTAGAGCTCGTACGTTCCATCCTCGAGCTCGGCCACGCCTCTCTCTGTCAGGATAGAGCTTTCCAGCTCGCCAAACAGCTTGCCTTGTTGCTGCAGGCGAAAGGTGGTGGAGAAAAAATTCGTCGGAAGTGCTTCCAGCATTCAGCCTCCGATTCAGGAGGAATCTATCCGCCGGTTTCCTGCCAATCGCTCAAAGGATAAAACCCGTTGCGGATCCACACATCGTCGGGCACCGCCATCGCCAGATTCACTTGTTGAACCAGGTAGTCGTCGGAGTACGCGATGAGGTTCTTGAAGTCAGGGTAGTGCGCACTCTCCAGACCATCTCGAATGATAGTGGCGATAAAGTTCACTGCATCGTGTTCCGGCATTACACCCTGAAACTCACGGCTTGCCTGCTGCGGGGCTAACGGACCGGCTGCATCGATCATCGGGATGCGGAGTGTGAACGCTATCATCCTGGCCTAACTTATTTCCATCTCAATCGAGCGCCAAGGCTCCCAGTCCAGTGGCGCCACTCACTCGATCTCGACGTTCTTCAGCCCCGGATCGAGCGCCGGATATCGCAGATCGAGCCCGTCCAGAGTACCCGCAATCTTTTTGGCGACGAGCATGTCTCGCGCATCCTCGTCGTCTGCAGGAACGATGAACCAGGGTGCCCAGCTCGTGCTGCACCTCTCGATGATGTCGTGGTACGCTGCGGTGTAATCGTCCCAGAGTGCGCGTTCCTTGAGGTCGCCCGGGTTGAACTTCCAGTTCTTTTCCGGATCCTTGAGGCGCTCAGTCAGCCGCTTCTTCTGCTCGTCGCGAGATACGTGGAGAAAGAATTTGAGAATGACGACTGAGTTCTCGGTCAGCCGCTTCTCGAATTCGTTGATCTGTTCATAGCGCTCCGACCACACCGCTTCAGGCAACGTCTTGTGAACGCGGGGAACGATGATGTCCTCGTACTGTGAGCGATTGAAGATGCCGATCATTCTCCTCTCGGGCAGGTGCTTTTGGATGCGCCGGAGGAAATCGTGCCCCGCCTCTTCCTCGGTGGGCGCCTTGAAGCTCGTCGTCTGACACCCCAGTGGGTTGACGCGGCGGAAAACTTTCCTGATCACGCCATCCTTGCCTGACGCGTCCCGCCCCTGAAAGACCACGAGCAGCGCATAACGGCCATCGGCGTAAAAGACCGACTGGAGCTGCGCGATGCGCTTGGACTCGCGCTTGCTGGCTTTCTTCAGCTCGCGGCCTTTGGGTAGGCCTTTCGGTCGCGCTGCATCGTCGTCGTCCAACCGAATCTGCCGCGCGGCTGCGATCGGTTTGAGCTTTGCTGGATTGGGGGCCACGAGTCAATGTACTCGCCGAGTCCATTTATTGACTTTGCGGGATCGATCAGCGCAGGTTGGGAGTGTCGATCACTCACGGAAGAGACGCCAACCTAAGGAGGAATGTCATGCCCACCTACATCTCCCTGCTGCGCTACACCCAACAGGGAATAAGCAACGCCAAGTCTGCTCCACAGCGGGTCGATGCGGCCAAAGAGGCGTACAAGAAAGCGGGCGGGGAGTTCAAGGCGATCTACCTGACGATGGGCCAGTACGATCTGGTGGTAATCGCCGAGATGCCGAACGATGAAGCGGTTGCACGCATGGCATTGGGCCTCGGAGCCCAGGGCAACATCCGCAGCGAGACATTTCGCGCTTTTACCGAGTCGGAGTTCAGGAAGATCGCCGGGTCACTGCCGTAAAATGCCAGCGAACGCTTTGCCAACAGCGGCATGATGCATTTTGTTCGCGCAATCTTTCCGGCATTGCTTGTTGCAGTGTGCTCCGCTGACATTGACGCTCAAGTCGGGGCAGGGCAGAACGATTGGGCCAATCTCGCCAAATATCGCGACGACAATACAAAGCTTGGCCCACCCAAAGCCGGTGAGAACCGCGTGGTCTTCTACGGCAATTCGATCACCGAGAGCTGGGGACAATACTTCCCGGCGATGTTTCCGGGAAAGCCATACATAAACCGGGGAATATCAGGCCAAACGACACCCCAGCTACTGGTCCGATTCCGCCAGGACGTGGTCGCGCTCGATCCGAAGGTCGTTGTGATTCTCGCGGGCACCAACGACATCGCCGGCAACACGGGCGTGTCCACGCTCGAGATGATCGAGGACAACCTCAGGTCGATGACGGAGATCGCCAAGGCAAATGAAATTCGCGTCGTGCTCTCTTCGGTCCTGCCGGTTTACGACTACCCCTGGAAGCCGGGCATCGAGCCAGCACAGAAAATCGTCGCCCTCAATTCGTGGATCAAACAGTATGCGTCCCACGTTGGCGCGGGCTTCATCGACTATCACTCGGCGATGGCCGACGGGCGACAGGGAATGCGCGAAGGGCTGAGCCGCGATGGAGTGCATCCGACTGAAGTGGGTTACCGCATCATGGCGCCACTTGCCGAGAAAGCTATTGGCCAGAGCCTGAAGCGTCGCTCTGGCCAATAGCAATCCACATCGTCTCCCGCTCTGCTAAATATTCGGGTTGCCTGCCTTTTCCGTTAGCGGAATGATCATGCACTTGGCCGGCCCGTAAGAGTCGTTGAACACGGGATACTTTCCGGTCGGGAACATGTCGTTGCCCGCCTTCAGGTAGCGGCGTAAATCACCAAGGCGCTGACTCGTGAGATAGAAATCGCGCGCGCGCTGATCCGCCAGCTCCGCCATCAGCGCTGTACCAGTGAGGGCGACCGCACCCTGACCGCCAACCGCGCGTCGTGCATTCACGAAGTTGAGCGTCGCCGGCGTGGGGCCGTCGGCCTCGGCAACGTCGTACTGTGCCTCGAGGCCTGTCGCGAATTTCACGTCGGAGTTGACGTCGATCCTCGGCGAATTCGGGCCGCTGGGTACCCAGCCCGTGTACATGTATGGCGTCAGCGGAGTGTAGATCGATCCGCCCGTCAGTCCGGCTTGCGAGCTGGCGGGTTGTGGAACGCGAGGATCGTTGAGACCGAGGAACCTCGGCCCCATCCCGAGCGACGGCTGCGACGCGTGAGTCAACCCGTTGAGAGCGTTGTTCTCGCGCACGGTATTCGATGAGTAATAAGCGAGCTTCTCGTAGTTGGCTGGTACAAGAGCCGCGTACGTTCTCGCCAGCGCCGGGTCCCCCACTTTGAGGGCCGCGCGCGCGGCGCCCACCCGCGACATGTTGATGATATCCTGGGCGGCCGCGACGTTGGCGCCCTGACTGCCGGCGGTCGCCACCGCGATTGCCTCATCGAAGTGCTTGATGGCGCGTCGGAGCAGGGAGTCCGACGGAAGCGCAGCGCTAAGGTTTACCGGCGCCTCGCACCAGCCTTCGCCCAGCAGGACGTAGGAGTACCCACCGTAAGCCAGCGCTCGGGCGACGTCCAGGTTCGATGTCGCGCCTGCTCCGGCCATTGTCTTGAGACGGTCGGCGGCGTCGTCAGCGGATTGACGCGCACGCTGGACGTACTCGTAAGTGTCGCGGTTCACGGTATTGAGATCGCCGAAGTTGTGTTCGGAGAAGTCTCGCACGTCGACGTTGGTGTGATCCGTGAACGCCTCGTCGGATAGAACCGCGGACCATTGCGAGTATTGGCCGTAAGCGTACTGGAATTCTCCGATGGCGCCGTTGACGATTAGTTGCGCCAGCGCTGGGTCGCCGAGTTGGCCTTCATCGATAGCACCCGGATTCTTCACGGATAGAGCATCGTTGCAGCCCGCTATCGCAAGTCCGAGCGCGCAGAACATGCCAATGCGGCGAAGCAACTTGATCGCAGCCTCAGTGGGCTGAATTTTGTGAGTTTTCATCAGAACCCCAGCATCACTGAGAAGGTGTACCGGCGGAGCGTGGGCACAGTCCACGAGTCGTTGCGATTGAACGTCGCATTACCGCCATTGAAGTTGAGCTCCGGATCCGCTCCTCCGTATTTCGTCCAGATTTTGAGGTTGTGCCCCGCCAGCATCAGGGTTGCTCGATCAGCGAACCGGCCCACGAATCCCGTCGGCAGATCGTAGCTGAGCGACAGATCGCGCAGCTTGAGGAAGTCAGCCTTCTGGACGTCGTAGATGTTCTCCGACGCGAACTCCCGCGCGAGAACTTCGTCGGGATTCGCTGCCGGGTTTACCGTGGCCCACGACAAGGCGGAGCGATCGCGTCTCCAATCCTTGACGTTGAACATGTAGTGGCCGCCCTTGTAGTCGAACAGACTGTGTAGGCGTAGCCTCTCGAACATGATGAACTCCGTCGACAGCGCGGCTTCCTTGGTCGGGACGGACGGACCCCTGTAGACGCTGACCGGATCTATGATCGGCTGACCCGCAGCGTTTTTGACGAGGTTCCCGTTCGCATCGCGCAGAACCTGCTGTGCCCAGTAAGCGGCCAGCGGGAATCCTACCTGGTAGCGTTGCACCGGAGCGTAGTCCCCGAAGACTATCGGCGCCCGGTCGTCGCCGAATGAAACCAGCTTGTTGTGGTTCGTCGACATCGACAACGTCGTCTCGATTGTGAGCGGGTTGCGACGCAGAGGCGTCGCGTTGAGGACCACCTCGACGCCACTGTTCGAAATGGTGCCCAGGTTCTGCAGCTGCGTACCCGCAAATCCGGTGGAAGGTGGAACTGCAACCTGGAGCAGCGCGTCGTGAGTGGTCTTGCTGTAATACGTCGCGTCCAATCCGAGCCGCCCACCGACGAACTGGCTCTCGAAGCCGAGCTCGATCTCGGAGCCCCTCTCAGGCCTTAGGTCGGGGTTGCCGACGGAGCCGTAGCGAAGGGCTGAAGACGTACCGGTTGCCGTCGTTACAACCGACGTCGTGTACGAGCGGACCGCGTCGAATGGTCCGGGCGAGTTTCCGGCCTGACCCCAGGCGAAGCGAAGGCGCATCTGATCCAGCGCTGGCAGGTGGAAGAACGGTTCCTCCGAGATTACCCACGACAGTGACGCCTTGGGATAGAACACGCGATTCAGCTTCGAGCCGAACGCGGAATTGTTGTCCACGCGTACCGCGCCAGTGAGGAAAAGCCTATCCCGCCAGGCGGCTTGCTCCTGCACGTAGAGACCGATCGACTTCTGCGTCGTATCCTGCTCGGCGCCTGTCGTGACGGCCGCTGACGACACCGATCGAATTCCCACACTTCCGAGGTCCTGGCCGTACGCGTCAGTCCTGTGATACGCGTTGGAGAGGAACTGAACGCCGAAGGAAGAGTTCGAGACGAGGCTGCTCGTGATGTCGCGCGTGATCGTCCCATCATAATTCATCGTGAAATCCTGATTGATTGGCCGGCCCTCGGCGATCAAGCCCTTGGTGTTGACGAGATCAAGGCTGGCGCGCGAGCTGAACGGATCCAGACCTCCTGGCTGTGGAGGGAAATAGAGCTCGGCGCGTCCGACGTTCAGATCGAGACCCACGCGAAACTTGTTGCTGAACCACGACACGGGTTTGTACTCCCCGCTTGTACCGACAATGAATCGATCCGCGCGCGTCTGGTTGTCATAGGTGTTGGCAATAGACGGAATGAGAGTGAAATAGTTGAGCCCGGCGGGGTACGGATAAGCGCGACCGGGGATCGCGAGGTATGAGCTGATGATCAGACCCGTCGCGATGTTGTCGTTGAGCGGGAGCCTGATGTGGTTCTGACTGTACGACAGGTTGGTGTTGAACGTCAGCTTGCTCGACGGGACGAACGAGAAGTTTCCGCGCAGGCTGCCCAGTCTCGAGTAATTGTTGAAGTTCACTCCTTCCTCGCTGTCGCGCGAGCCGGAGACGAAGAACGAGTAGCGATCACTCCCGCCCCTTGCTGACAGGCTCGTTCTTCCTACGTGACCGTTGCGCAAAGCGTCTGGCTCGGACATCACGCGGTGCGAGACGATATCTCCCGGTTGTGTTCCGATGTAGCCAGGATAGCCGACAGGGTCAGCAATGCGCGCCGCGGTGGAAACAGAGTAGTTGATGGGCCGCATATCCTCCGGCCACCACTGCTTGCCCGTCTCCCAGCGGGCATCCCACTGAATACGTCCTGGCTGACCTCTCTTGGTGATGATTTGAATTACCCCGGCGGCGGCTTCAGCACCGTATAGAGTCGCGGCAGCCGGACCCTTGATCACTTCTATCGACTGAATGTCGCTCGGATTGATCGCGTCGAGGGACGACGTGTTCTGGCCGAAGACCGTGTAGTTGCCCTGGCCGCGACTATTAACGCGAATGCCATCGACGTAAATCGTCGGAGTGTTTCCGGCGTAGAGCGACCCTGCTCCGCGCAGCCGGTAATTCGCCGACGTGCCCGCGACACCGGATCCTGGAATCAGAGTCAGCCCGGGTACTTTCGCCTGCAGCACCTCGGTGATGTTGTTCACCGAAGATTTGTCGAGCACGTCGGAGACTGCGACAGTCGAGACCGCGTTGCCAATTGCGCGCCGTCGGGTATCACCAACCGCTCCGGTGACCACCACCGCGTCGAGGGAGATCACGCTCTCAGTCATGCTGAGATTAGCGGTCGCACTGCCATCGGCGGTAACTGACACCGTCGTTGCAGTCGGCTGATAGCCAATCCCTCTCGCTCTCACCTCGCGCGTTCCCGGCGGCACGTTGACGATCCGATACCGCCCTTCGGCGTCAACCGGTGCGCCGAGGGTGGTGCCGGTGATCGTCACCTGCGCCGTGGTGACCGGTGCGCCGCTACGCACATCAGTCACCCGACCGGTCACGGTGCCCGTTTGCGCAGCGAGTGGCAGCGCGACAAACACCAGGGACGCGAGCCCAGCCGCGACCGAATACTTCCCGCCGTACAACTGATTACTTACCTGACGATTCCACACGAACCCTCCTTTGAACGGATTGAAACAGAAAAACAAAGCTGAAACAGAAATTGCAAACGCTATGGATTGAGCACGAGGTCGACGACGACCGGTCTGTGATCAGATGCGACGCTGACGGGAACCGACGCCGATCGAACGCTGAAGTGCTTCGAGGTCAGCACATAGTCGATGCGCTGGCGCGGCTCGTCGGCGGGATCGGTCAGACCTGGACCTGCCGCGGCAGGCCAGGCGTCGCGCAATCGCTGCAACAGTGGTTGAATCTCCGGTGCATCGGGAGGCGCATTCAGATCGCCGAACAGCAGCGTCGGGGTCGACGTCTGGCCGATGTAGTCGAGTGTCTCCGAAACCTGCTGTCGGCGCACGCGCGGATCTGCTCGATAGTCGAGGTGTGTGTCGAACACCCGAACGGGGGTGCCGTGGACGTCGATTGTCGCCTCCAGAAAGCCCGGTGCAGGCCCGACTGCGGTCGTATCCTGCGTCGAGTGACGCGTGATGGTGTGATTGGCGAAACTCGTGATCGGGAACTTGCTGAGAACGGCGACGCCGAACTCACGCGGCGGCTCTCCCGGGCGTAGAGGTGTGAGCTGATAGATGCGGGCAAAGCGTACCTGCATTCCCAGCTGATCACCAAGCGTCGCCGCTTCGTCGACGAAGCTGCTCCGCTCAGCCCAGTGCACATCCACTTCCTGCAGCGCAACCAGATCAGGCGACGCGGTGCGTATGGTCTCGGCGATCCCGCCGAGGTTGTTGTTGCCGAAGCGAATGTTGTAGGTCATCACGCGCAGCGGTATCGGCGAGCCGGCGGCGGGGAGGTGAGCGCACGCTCCCGCGACTGCGAGAGCGAGTAATCGAAGGCTGCGACGCATCAGTAGAACAGGTACGGCTTGCGCATGGCGTCGAACTTCTGCGCATCCCGATCCCACTCGGCGAGCAGGGTTTCAAGGGTGCCGTTCTCGATTGCCGCGCGCGTTCGCTTCGATCCGGTGAGAGTGTCGAAGTAATAGGTTCTTGGCGCCGTTGGATTCGCTGCATTCCAGCGCCACTGGAAATCGTTGGGGTGGAGTTTGCGGATGACGTCGATCAATCGCAGCGTCGTCGCGATCGGCCGATACTTGTCACGATCGGTTACGTTCAGGCGGACACCGTGAATGGTCTGACCACCGAACTTGCGGGCGCCGGCGGCGACGGCGAAATCGACGGCGGAGAATTGTACGCCTGGTAAATGTCGAGCGTTCATCGAGTCGGCGACCTCCTGGGCGCGAAGCCACGGCGCACCGGTCTGCTCGAACGGATTGTCGCTGCCTCGACCCTCGGAGAGGTTCGTTCCCTCGAAGAAAACCGTTCCCGGGTAATTGATGATCCCCGCGAAGGTCGGGAGATTGGGCGACGGCTTCACCCACGGCAGGTCGGTCTGGTCCGACCAGAGCGTCCGCTTCCAGCCTTTGAGCGTGACGACGTGCAGGTCCGCGCCGATCGAAAACTCCTTGTTATAAAGCTCGGCAAGCTCTCCGGCGGTGAGACCGTGTCGCGACGCGATCGGATAGAGTCCGACAAAGGATTCCATGCCGGGCTCGCGGATATTTCCCTCCACGATCGTGCCGGTCACGGGGTTCGGTCGATCGAGAACGATGAACGGGATTTTCTTCTGCGCCGCCGCCTGCATCGCCATTCCCATCGTCGACAGGTAGGTGTACTGCCGCACGCCGACATCCTGGATATCGAAGATCAGTGCGTCGACGTTGGCGAGCATGGCGTCGGTGGGCTTTTCGGTCTCGCCGAACAGCGAGAAGACCGGCAACCCGGTTTTTTCATCCTTGTCGTCGCCGACCTTTCCGGTTGCCATGCCACGGAGGCCGTGCTCGGGTCCGAAGAGCGCCACCAGCTTGATGTCCGTCCGCGCAGCGAGCAGATCGATCGTCGAAGTCCCGTTTCGATCCCGACCCGTGTGATTTGTAATGAGTCCGACACGTTTTCCCTGGAGGCTCTTGGGCAAACGATCGAGCTGGTCGACGCCGAGTAGGACGTGCGTCTGCGCGCGAGCGGGAGAAGCGATCGCGAGCGTTAGTGCCGTGAAAGCTATATACGGGCGATGCATTCATCCCTCGTCGGTGGATGGTACTGCTCAGCCACCTACTTAAGGAAAGTTCATCGAACCCGCAAGAAGATGTTTCGGCACCGACGTAAATTTCCCTTGTGAATTTCTCACGGTCATTGCGTTTCTCCCGCTGGCCGGTGCACCGGTAAATTTCCAGTCACCCCGCGCGGGGAGCGGTGTGTCTTCGACTACCCGCACAAAAAATTATTCATCGAGTCGCTCAAGTAATTTCTTTTGCTGCTGTCTCGTGCGCTTGTCACCCCGGAGGGTAAATGTTGCTGATCATCGGTCTGGTACTGCTGGTAGTGTGGTTGGGTGGTTTTCTGATTCTGAAAAAGACTGTCGGGTGGCTTTTCCACGTCCTCCTCGTTCTCGCGGTCGTCGTGATCGCGATTCACTTTTTGAGCGGGAAGGCAACGCCTTAGCCCGTGGAGTGAGCTCTTACTGCTGAGCACTCGCGATTGACAGAAGTAAACATGTGGCTAATTATTGAGTCCCATTTTCAGGAACAGCCTTGCTTCGTCGCCGATCAATCGCGCTCACAGTCCTTTCTGCTGCGCTCGTGTTCGCCTGCCGCGACACGTCGAACAAGATCACGTCCATAGATGCGGGCGCTACGGCCGATGCACGGACTCAACCTTCGACGACGATTTCCGTCGCTCCCTCGTCGGCAACGATAGATGTTGGTGCTACCATTCAGCTCACTGCGACTTCAACTTCTGCGAAGCCCCAGAACTACAATTGGAGAAGCTCTAACTCCTCGGTCGCGACGGTGGACGGGAATGGTCTCGTCAAAGGTGTTGCCGCGGGAACCGCGACGATCACCGCTTCCGCCAGCGGCAAGAGTGGCAGCTCCACGATTACTGTCAATGCCGGGCCACCTCCCGAGCCTCCTCCGCCTCCGCCAGCAGGAAGCGAGTTGCTGTTTGCCGCGGGAGACATCGCCACCTGCTCCAACGATTTCGACGAAGCCACCGCCAAGGTCCTCGATGCCAACCCAACTGGCACCGTTGCTACATTAGGCGACAACGCGTACCAGAACGGATCCGCGAGCGATTTCGCAAACTGCTACAACCCGACGTGGGGCCGCCATCTCGCCCGCACGCAGCCCTCGCCTGGCAATCACGATTACCAGACCCAGAGCGCGTCGGGCTATTTCGGATACTTTGGCGCCAGGGCGGGCGATCCAACGCAAGGCTACTACAGCTACGACATCCGTAGCTCCGACGGAGGTGTGTGGCACATCATCGCGCTCAACAGCAACATTGCGCGTGATGCCACGTCGGCTCAGATACAATGGTTGCGGGCCGATCTGCAGTCTGCTTCGGACGCGGGCACAGTGTGCACGATCGCCTACTGGCATCATCCGCGCTTCAGTTCGGGATATCATGGCAACGACGCTACAGAGGCGGCGTTCTGGGATGCGCTTTCCCAGTACAATGCCGAGATCGTTCTCAATGGTCACGACCATGATTATGAGCGGTTCGCTCCCCAGGCACCCGATGGAACTGCCAACGATGCAACTGGGATTCGCGAGTTCATCGTTGGAACGGGTGGAGCGGATCTGCGCGTGCTCGGCACACTGAAACCAAACAGCCAGGTCTTCAACGGGACGACGAATGG
>JBHEME010000044.1:0-12010 GCA_046262755.1 Gemmatimonadaceae bacterium
TCGCACGGTCGGTCGGTGGGTGTGTCCTCTACGCCGCCGCTCTCGCTTACACGCTGCGAGACCGGCTGGGCGCCCCCGCTCGCCACGTAAGTTGCGAGTGGGCTGACGGGCTCGCAGCGTGTAAGCGACCTAGCCGCCGAAACCGACACCCTCCCGCCTGACCCGCGAAACGATCTCCAACAAAATTCGGCCGCAGGCTGCGAGCTCGCGGCTAAGGGCTCGCGGAGTCGCCGGGCTTGGGCGGGGTTCGCGGCGTGCCTTTGCGAGTCGGGACCGCCGTCGCGGACTTGAGCAGATTGCGCAAATCCCCGTCGGTGAGACGATCCCAATCGGTCGGATACTTCGCCAGACGGCGACGCTCGGTTGGCGACTCGAAACAGAGCCAACCTTCTCCGTAATCGCCAAGAAAATCCTCGGCGGCAGTTCTCGGATGGATGGCGGTGGCTAGCACGGGCCACGCCTTCCATTTCACGCCATTCTCGTCGGTAAAGTCTCGGACAGCCATAAGCTCAGCTAGTGCGAAAAATGTACCGCTTCGCCGAGCACTGCGAGCTGCGGATGGAGCTGAAACACGCCGTGATATGAAACCGCCCTAGCGCTGATATGAAATCGACAGTCACGCGTACAAGTCTTCCCGAGTGCGCGGGATCCCAACGGTGCCGGTAGCATCAGGTTTCGACAACAAGGTTTGGACGATGTTGAGTCCCCCTGTGCGGAATCCAAACGCCCCCGCCGACATGTAGAGCCGCCAGACACGGTACGTGCGGTCTCCAACGAGCTTGATCGCCTCTGTCTTGCGTCGTTCCAGTCCGCGCACCCAGGCGCGCAGGGTCATCATGTAGTGCTCACGCAGACTTTCGACATCGCGCACCTCGAACCCCACACTCTCAGCTGCCCGTATGACGCTCGCGAGCGGGACGAGTTTCGCGTCGGGGAACACGTACTTATCGATGAACTGGTCGCGCTTCCACAGCCAGCGACTAAATCGCTCGCCCAGTCCCTGATTCCGTCGAGCGGCACGAACACTCACCTCGCAGTGATTAAGAAACAGTCCGGCTGGCGCCAATGCTTCGAACACTCGCGCGAAATACGCAGGCTGCTGCTTCTCGGGGACGTGCTCGGTGACCCCCACTGAGCTGATTTTGTCGAAACACGCATTAGCGGGAAGATCCCGGAAGTCCATCACCTCCACCTTGCACCTGTCAGCCAACCCCCGCTCCTCGATGCGCTGACGAGCCCAATTCGCTTGCGCCGAGCTTAGAGTGATGCCGGTACAATGGACCTGATAGTTTTGGGCGGCGTGCATCACCAAACCGCCCCACCCGCAACCAATATCGAGCAGTCGCTCGCCGGGCTTGAGCCGGAGTTTTCGACAGATGTGATTCAGCTTGTTGATCTGCGCGGTCGCGAGGTCGTCGGACGCCTTTCTATAATATGCGCAGCTGTAAAGCATGCTCGGGTCCAGCCACAGTTCGTAGAAATCATTCCCGACATCGTAGTGGAACCGAATCTCGGACTCGGTGCTGTGGCGCTTGCGCGGCGTGAGCAAGCGCAGACCGCGCGCGTACCGGTTTTCGTCGAGAGGCCGACCCTGATCGTCTGTCGGCAACGAAAGAACCTTCGGGATAAGACCAGCGATCCCACCCACAGATTGTATTCTCTTTCCTACCGCATCTCCAAGATCCATCGCAGACTCGGCGTTACCTTCGATGTCGATGTCGTTGGAGATGAAGGCTTCGACGATTGAGAGCTCGGACGGAGGTAAAAGCATTCGCCGCAGCGCGCCGCGCCGACGGATGACAAGCGAAAAATCCGCGCGCGGCAAGGCGTTTCCGGGATGCGTGGTGCCGTCCCACAACGTTATGTCGTAATTCCGCTCATCGGGCCCACCGAACACACGATCGAGGACGGCGATTGTCCTCGATGCCGCGCGATCGAGCGTCGGGCTGGCCTCGTTCGGCTTCTTAGTGCCGGTTAGGTCGCGCGTGGTTACACGCTGGTGCCGCGCCATGAAAACTTGAGCTCGTCGGGGATGGACTGTCCGACGATTTTGCCTACGGATGGTACGCAGCGTCAAGGGCGGCGACGAAGGCTATCGAATCAGCAACGCCGCGAAGGCTATCGAATCAACAACGCCCCACAGCGCGAACAATACTCCGCATCCAACTCCGGGCGGGGACCGCAACGCTCGCACACCGGCACGTTTCCCGCGCGCATCACTGCCAAGGCCTGCTCGGTATAACGCGCCTTGAGCGGCTCGTAATCAGCGTCGGAGATCTTTCCCGTCTGGCGATCGAACTCCAGCTCTCGTAGCGCGGCGACTGCGTAGCTCTCGTGTTTTGCCAACGGCCTTAATCGTTTCGGTGTGACAGACACGTCGCCTTTCAGCAATGGATAGAGAACGAACACGAGCGAAGCAACAGCGAGTGCGGTTCCAACCAGGAGTGCTGTCACTTTCAGACTGCGTTTGGCCGAGCAAGCGTGTCAGGCATCTCGTTTCACCGCGGCGTCGATCGCGGCGAGCTCACCCTCGGTCGCGTCCACGGCCCGAATAGTGGGCGTCGCCACAACGGGCGCACGTAGGCTCCAGCGGCGAATCAAAACCGCTACTACAGCACCGCCCGCGAGAAGCGCGACGAAGGGCATGGTGTAACCAAGCATGTTGAAGCCGCTCTTCACCGGCGCCATCAGCACCTTCTCGCCATACACGGCTTTGAACGCGGCAAGGATTTCCCGCGCCGAATGTCCGCCTGCGACGAGCCCCATCACGTCGGCGTGCATCGCGGGGGATACGCTGCACGAGAAGTCGGTCGTGCGGCAGGTGTAAACGTCGAGGTTGCATCCGCACTGGCAGTGGATCTGGTGCTCGAGATCGTCGCGCTGCGCGTCGGACATCGATGCCGTGGTCGATATCGCGGCCAGCGTCACCGGACGATACACGTCCTGCGCGTCGGCCATCGGACCGTTGAAAGTCTGCACTGCCGCCTGAGCGCCGAGAATGCGTCGCGGAACAGCGGCGCCGGCGAGACCAATCGCCGGAATAGTGAGCAGAAACTTTCGCCGGGAAATGCTCTTCGCGCTCAGGATCGCACGACACTCGATGGTGGTTTGACGCCCGGACATTCAGGCGCCGACCAAATCCGGCACCCTCTCGGGCAGGTGCTGCGGCTTTAGTACAGCGGCATAACCGCTCTGCACTCGCTGGCGATCTGCCTGAGGCCACATCACGACCAGACCACCGATCGCCATGAGTGCGCCACCGAGCCAGACCCAGCGCACGAGAGGATTGAAGGTAACTCGCACTTCGGCGTCGTCGACGCCACGCACCCCGGCCAGCACGACGTAGACATCCTGCTTGAAGGATCCCTTGATGCCGACCTCCGTGGACGGCTCGAACGTAGGCGCGCCACGCGAATCGACGTGCTGCCGCTTCTCGCTGGTAATCACTCCAGCAGGCCTGCCATCGCGCGTGACATCCAGCGCGATGGCCGTGACTTCGCGGTTGAGGACGTTGTAGCGCGAGATCCCCTGACTGAGAAACGTCCACTGATGTCCCCAGGCGTCGGTCACCGTTTTTGATTGTCCGCCATT
Source organism: Gemmatimonadaceae bacterium (assembly GCA_046262755.1). Classification (GTDB taxonomy): domain Bacteria; phylum Gemmatimonadota; class Gemmatimonadetes; order Gemmatimonadales; family Gemmatimonadaceae; genus UBA4720. The sequence continues at coordinate 3,592 of JBHEME010000044.1, forward strand.
CAGCGTCAGATCGAACTCGCGCTTGAACGCCAGTCCGGCGAACGCCGCAAACACGACGACGACTCCGAGGTGAACGATGTACCCGCCGTAGCGGCGACGATTTCGCGCGATGAGCCGCGGGAATGCCACGGCGCGCGATTCTCCGTACATCCGGTGGCGTGCGCCGACGCCCTTGTAGAATTCCTGGACGATCGTCGTCAACACCAGCGCGCCGAACGTATAGGAGAGCAACGCCGCAAGATTGTGCACGCCCAGAGCGAAGAAGCTGACGCCGATTAACGCGGCACCTGCCGTGGGAACCAGGAACTGCCTCTTCAGGTTCGCCACCGATGCTCGACGCCATGCGATCAAAGGTCCGATGCCGGTCAGGAGTAGCAGCAGCAAGCCGAGTGGAATGTTCACCGTGTTAAAGAACGGCGGACCAACGGTGATCTTGGTGCCGCGCACTGCTTCACTGATGATTGGAAACAACGTTCCCCACAGCACCGAGAATGCGATGCCGACGAGCACCAGGTTGTTATAAAGAAAAGCCGCTTCCCTGCTGACCATGCTCTCCAGCTCGGCGTTCGAGCGCAGATCGTTCAGGCGCGTCGACACGAGATAAGCGGTCACCGCGATCGACACGATCAGAAATCCGGCAAACCACTTCCCTACCGGCGACTGGGCGAAGGAGTGGACGCTGGAGATCACGCCGCTGCGCGTGATAAACGTGCCGAATATCGCCAGCAGAAATGCCGACACGACAAGCGTGACGTTCCACTTGCGGAGCATGCCGCGTTTTTCCTGCACCATGATGGAGTGGAGAAACGCGGTGTTCACGAGCCACGGCAACAGCGATGCGTTCTCGACCGGGTCCCAGGCCCAGTACCCGCCCCATCCCAGCTCGACGTACGCCCACCACATGCCGAGGACGATGCCGACAGTGTTGAAGAACCACGACAGGAGGGCCCATCGCCGGACAGCCGCCAACCATTCGGCGTCGAGGCGGCGCGTAAGGAGGGCGGCAATCGCGAACGCGAACGGAATCGAAGTGCCGACATAACCGAGATAGAGATTCGGTGGATGGATCGCCATGCCTGGATTCTGGAGCTGTGGATTCAGTCCGCGCCCGTCGAGAGGAACCCAATCGAGTCGCTCGAACGGATTGGACCCGAGGCAGATGGTGGCGAGGAAGAAAACGAGGATCAGGGCCAACGTCCCCGACACGTACGGCATCAGCTCGCGATTGCGGCGCCTGTTCGTCCAGAGGGTGACCGAGGAATAGATCGAGAGAATGAGCGCCCAGAAAAGCAGCGATCCTGATTGACCGCCCCAGAAAGCGGTGATCGTGTAAACCTTGGGCAGATTCGCGCTAGTGAATGACGCAACGTATTTGATCGAGAAATCGTGGGTGAGCAGCGCAGTCCAGAGACCGATCGAAGCGAGAACTACCATGGCGATCGCAGATCGCGCGCTCGCCGCTTTCGATCAAGTCAGCTCGGCGCATTTGCCCGCCGGCGAACGACACCGTCGCCGCCCAGGCCGCCATGAGCAGAGCGACCCAGAGGGACAGCTCACCAACGAGGATCACGCGCCCTTCTCCGCTCGCTTGTATCCGGGTGTGTCTTTGTACTTCTCAGGCGCGTTCTCGTACCGCGACGCGCACTTGGCGAGCAAGGTTGTAGCGCGGAACGTGTTGTCGCGTCCGAGTCTGCCTTCGACAACCACGTCGACACCGTCGGTAAACGTGTCGGGTGTGATGCCGCGATAGACGACGTCGTAGGTCTGCGCGCCGTCGGTCATCTTGAAGGCGACCTGTCGCCCGCCTGGATCACGCGTTATCGAGCCGTTCACGACGCGCGCCCCGACCTTGATCCCCGTGTCATAGAAAGTCGGATCGGCTTTGGTCTTCGCTGAGAGCTCGCCGGGTGTGAGGTAGTAGACGCCGGTGTCCTTGATGGCGCTCGCGGCGAGATAACCGGCGGTGCCGATCACGAGAGCGCCACCGATCAGGAATTTCGTGCGCGGTTTCACGTTCTCAATATAGGGAGAGATACATCAGTTCAGGGAGGAGGACGTCGGGGCATATCAACATGCGGCTTGCGTGCTTGACCGGACAAGTCCACCATAGTCAGACACTCTAATGAGGTTCTGTCCATGCAGCGTTTCGTCGTCGCGGTCCTCGTTTGCGCTTTGATATCGGCGTGCAAAGCCGAGAGTCGTCCCCAGATGTACGATCCGACCGACGTAAGGACAGCGATCGATTCGGCGAACGGCAAGATGATGCACTGGGCCGGAGCCGGTCAGGCCGATTCAATTGGAAGCCTGTTCACGCAGGACGTCTGGCAAATGCCACCCAACATGGCCCCGCTCGTCGGTCGCGATTCTCTCCAATCCTTCTGGACAAACACTCTCAAGACCAGCAAGTGGCAGTTCGATCTCAAGACCGACGACGTGATCGTTGCCGATTCACTCGCCGTCGAACGAGGCCACTACACTCTCAATGCGACCGCGCTGCCGGGCTCACCGATGCCTTCGTTTCAGGACCACGGGAACTACATCGCCGTGTGGAGACACGAGCCGGACGGAAAGTGGCGCGTGCTCTACGACGCTCCGGTGAGCACGGTACAAATGCCGCCCGCGGCTCCGACGAGCGCCAAGAAAGGGAAATAAGCGCCGCGTCTACGCGCCCGCGCCGAGCACGTGCTCGCGCGGGCTGCCATTCCAGGTGTCGACCACGCACTTCCAGTTGCCGTTCGCGTCCTTTTTCCAGATCGTCACGGCTTTGCCGAACTGCGTGTGAATCTTCCCGGTCGAATCGGCGAAGGTGAATCGATTGTGCTCGATCAGGTAGCCGACGTCTCCACTCTGCGAGATCGACGCGCGCTCGGGCTCCCAGGTGATGCTGAACTTGGGAACCTTCATGCTGCCCTCGACCATCTTCCTGATCTCGGCCTTCCCGACGTGCGCCGGCTGATCGGGCTCGAGCACGATCGCATCATCCGCCCAATACGACAGAACGGAATCGACATTTCCCGTCGCAGCCGCTTTCGCCCAATCGCGACTCGTCTGCATTAGGGCGGCGCTCTGGTCGGCGGTACTGGCGGAAGTCGAGCTGGCGGCAGGAGTTCCTGCGCTGCCGTTGCACCCAACCGCAACTCCGGCAAAAACCATCGGGACGAAGGTCGTGGTCAGACGCACTGGAGCCTCCTTATGGGGTTGAGCTATATCACGAACATGGCAAAATTTGCCGCGGCGAACAATACGAAAGGGATGATCCAGGCTAAACGCAGCCATCCCTTGCGGCCGCCCTTCCTGCGTACGGCGCGGTACACGTAGAAGGTGATGACGACAGGCACGCTGGCGAACGCCAGCAGCCAAAGCACATCGAGCAGCGCTTCACGTACCCAGCCGAACGCCCCGAATCGCATCGTCGTGCTTGGCCGGCGCAGGGCGGGAGGCCTGTCGATTCCAGCCTGCTTCAGCGCCGCCAAATATTCGGCCTCGGAAAGATTTTCCTCGACCGAGTCGCGCTCCGTGTCGATCACGAAATAGCGGTCCGGGATGCTGGCGACGCTGTAGGCGTCGGTCTCTGTATCCATCCTGCCCGCAATCACGCCACCGTCGACTGCGATCAGCATTCCGTAAGTCGCGTTGTCCGTAACCAGCCCACCCGTCGAATCGACGATCGCGTACGAGCCCGCATGATCGCTTGCCAGCGAATAATCGTTGATCAACGGAACGACGTAGCCGAACGCCGAGTTTTGGAAGCATCCCGCTCCGGCAACCACAAGCAATACGACGCACAAACTAGCAATCGCACGTGCGGCGCGCGCCATCATATAGTATGCGCGGTTGCCATTTTACCTTCGCGTCTGGTTGAGGAACACCAAGCCCGCCGCGGCGCCGAGCGCATCCCATCCCAGATCCTGGTAGCTGAACCACTTCCCCGGCGTGCGACGGTCGTGGAGCTCTCGTCCAACGCCAAATCCAACGGTTACACCGACCGCTCCGCGGAGTGCGGTGCGCCGGTTGACGCCGGCGGCCTGCAGCGCGCTGAACGAGATGCTCTCGATAAACGCCGACATGAAGAAGTGCTTGATCTTGTCGACGCCGAACCAGCTATCGCGCGCGACAGCGGTCTGCGCGAATATCAGATTAACGGACAGGCACAGTGCCGCGATCGAATTCATCGTGCCCGCTTCCGCCTTGCTCCGGATTTCGACCGGGCTCTCGGTCTCGCTGCCCGACCGGACCCGGTGCTCGCTGTCTTGCGCTTTGATTTCTTGCCGCGGGTCGGTTTCTCGAGCCCGCGGTCGCGCGCCCAGGTGAGTGTAGCCCGCACGGCTCGCTGCCACCCGTTCACCAATTCGTCTGCCGACTCGCGCGACATCGCCGGATCGAATCGCGTGAATTTCCGGGTGCCCACGAACTCCTGCGCGTCGCGCCAGACTCCGCCACCGATCCCCGCCAGCCCCGCCGCACCAAGAGCGGTAGTCTCGATGATGTCCGGACGTTCGACCGGAATTCCGAGCACGTCAGCCTGGAACTGGAGCAGCCAATTGTTGATCGAAGCGCCGCCGTCGACGCGCAGTGTCTGAAACTTTACCTTTCCGCGCTTCGCCATCACGCTGAGCATCTCCGCCGTTCCGTAAGCCATCGCCTCGAGCGCCGCGCGCGCAAAATGCTCCCGGCGCGTTCCTCGCGTGAGTCCGACAACGGTCCCACGCGCATTTGGTTCCCAGTTGGGCGCGCCCAATCCGACGAGCGCGGGCACGAAGTAGACGCCATCGTTCGAGTCGAGAGCACGAGCAAGCCGTTCGCTCTCGTTTGCACTCTGCAGGATTCCGAGACCGTCGCGCAGCCATTGAATTGCCGCGCCGGCAATGAAGATCGATGCCTCGAGCGCGAAGGCTGGTCCGCCCACTTCGTCACACGCAATCGTGGTCAGCAGTCCCTCGCCGCCCTTCGGCAGTTTCTTGCCGGTATTGAGCAGAAGGAATGCCCCGGTGCCATAGGTGTTCTTGGCCTGCCCCTCGCCGCAGCATCCCTGGCCAAACAGCGCTGCCTGTTGATCTCCCGCGACTCCCGTTATCGGAACCGATTTTCCGAAAAATGATGTAACCGTCTTCCCGAAATCTCCCGCCGACGGCCGCACCTCGGGGAGGATTTCCATCGGCACGTGGAAAACATCGCATAGCTCCCTGCTCCATCTGAGTCGCGTGATATCGAACAACAGCGTGCGCGACGCATTGGTCGGATCCGTGGCGTGAACCCGTCCACCGGTGAGCTTCCAGATCAGCCAGGTATCGATCGTCCCGGCGAGGAGTCGCCCGTTGCGCGCCACGAACGCGATCTCCGGTTTCTTGAGCAGCCACTCGATCTTCGTCGCGGAGAAATACGGATCGGGGCGCAGTCCGGTTCGCTCGGCGATCCAGCTCGTGCGCGACTTGAGCTGCACGCACCGCTCGGTTGTACGACGGTCCTGCCACACTATCGCGCGTGCCAGGGGCTTTCCGGTGTCGCGGTGCCAGAGGACGATCGTCTCACGCTGGTTCGTGATCCCAATGCAGTCCGGCGAGACGAGGCTCGTCGCGATCGCTTCACGCGCGGCCATCAATGTCCGCTCGAGAATTTCCTCCGCGTCGTGCTCGACCCAGCCGGGTTGCGGGAAGTGCTGGGTGATCTCCCGATAACCACGGCCCAACACACGCCCTTCGGCTGAAATCATCAGCGCGGTTGTGCCGGTCGTTCCCTCATCGATCGCGAGGACGTGCTTCATTCAAGCCTCGGCTCTTTCCGTCTTTCCGGGAAATACTCGTCGAGAAACGAAATCAAAGCTTCTTCCTCGGGAGCGTGACCAATCCCGTTCAACTTCGAGGGCTTGAGGTTCGGCGGCAGCGTGATCGTGGTTCCGCTACGCAGATAGCGCGTCACTATCACCGGATGCACATACGACTTCCGGCAGATCGCGGGAGTGTTTCCCAGCTCAGCGGCGACGAGACGCACGGTTGTGACGACATTCTTCTTCCGCTCCGTCTGGCTCTTGCCCTTGCCCAATTCCGCGAGGACAGTTGCAGCGCGCAGCGTACCACCCCACGTCCGAAAATCCTTTGCCGTATAAGGAAACTGGGCGATCGACTCGATGTAGTCGTTGACGTCGCGCGAATCGACGTTCTCCCACTTCCTTCCGTTCCTGTACCGAAACAGTCGCGCGCCGGGAGTCTGCAACAGCTCATTGACGAAACGTGCGAGATCTTTCGCCACTACGACGTTGCGCTGAGTTATCGAGCGCTTGCCGCGGTACTCGAACACCACTGTGTCCCCGAGCACGGCGACGTGGGACTTTCGCATCGTGGTGATGCCAAAGGTGTTGTTCTCCTTTTGATACCGCTCGCTCCCGACGCGGAAGAATCCGTGCGAGATGAGCCGCACTATCCCGGCGCAGACTTTCTCCTTCGACAATCCTTTCCGCCGAAAATCGCGCTGAACACGCGCGCGCAGTGTCGGGAGATCGCGCGCCATCTGCCGAACGCGATAATACTTTCGCAGCTCGCCCTTCTCGACCGCCCGTGCGTGATACCTGTACTGCTTGCGACCGCGCGCGTCGAATCCCCACACCTGAATCGCGGCGCGCGGATTGGTGGAGATGTGCACGTCGCGCCACGCCGGCGGAATTCTGAGCGCGTCTATGCGCTCGAGGTCCGTGGCCTTCGTGACGTGCTGGCCGGTCGGGCCCACATAGCGAAATCCCTTTGTTTTCGAGCCATCACGAACGATCCACTTCTGCCCCATTCACACTCGGCGTTGCGCCCAAAAATCGGATTTTCTGGGTAGATTTCCAGCCCGGCTGGAATCCCGCCGGACGCCGGCAAATTTACCCACAAACACATCTGCATGCCCTTCAAATTCCTCACGCTGGAGGTTCAGGATCGCGTCGCAATCCTCTGGGTAAATCGCCCCGACAAGCTCAACGCATTGAACGACGCCACAATTGCCGAGCTGGGCCAGGCAATCGACCAGATTCGCATCGACGATTCGATCAGCGGCGCTCTCGTCACCGGCAAGGGACGCGCATTCGTCGCCGGCGCTGACATTTCCGAGCTGTCGGGCCAATCACCTGTCGTGGCGAAAGCGCGTGCTCGTGCGGGGCAGGATGTGTTCCGTCGCTTCGAGACTTGTCCCAAGCCCATTATCGCCGTGATCAACGGCTTCGCCCTGGGCGGCGGATGCGAGCTGGCGATGGCGTGTCATATCCGCATCGCATCCGATGCGGCGAAGTTCGGCCAGCCCGAGAGCAAGCTCGGCCTTCTCCCCGGATACGGCGGTAGCCAACGACTCGCGCGACTCGTCGGCAAAGGCCGCGCGATGCAACTACTCATGACAGGCGAGATGATCGACGCCGCCGAGGCGTATCGGATTGGCCTGGTGAACAAGGTCGTTCCGGCCGGCGAGTTGATGGCCACCGCCAACGAGATGATGAAGACGATTCTGGCAAACGGACCACTCGCTGTAGCCCTCTGCATCGAAGCAGTCGATCGCGGACTGGAGATGTCTCTCGACGAAGGCCTGATTCTCGAGGCGAATCATTTCGGACTGCTCGCCGCGACCGATGACATGCGCGAAGGGACGCGGGCATTCCTCGAGAAGCGCACGCCCGCTTTTAAGGGAAGATGAGCGCTGCGGGCGTCGAGCCGCATGCCGAGGAGTTTACGGACGTGGATGTAGCCGACGATTCCGCGCACGCAGACCGCGTCTGGGTCGATTCCGTCGCCATTCGAGATTTTCGTAACCTCGAGCGCGTGGATCTCGAACTGCCACCTGAAGGAATCGCCTTGATCGGAGACAACGGTCACGGCAAAACCAATTTCCTCGAGGCGATCTACTATTTACAGATCCTTCGTTCCGTCCGCGACGCCAGAGATCAGGACCTCACCCGCTTTGGCGCCAACGGGTTCCACCTCAGCGTAGTTGCCCGCACGCCAAGCGAGCATCAGCTGGCAGTCGGTTTCGATAAAGCCTCGCGTCGAAAGAAAGTAACGATCGACGGTGCGTCGCCGCGGAGACTCTCGGACGCGCTGGGCGGTCTTCCGTCGGTGATGTTTTCGCCGCGCGATCTGGAGCTGGTGAGTGGAGCGCCAAGCGAGAGGCGGCGATACATCGATCTCGTTCTGGCGCTGACCGACAAGAGATACCTCAACGCGCTACAGCACTACCGCGCGAATCTGGTGCGACGCAATGCCGCCCTGCGACACGCGACTCGGCGCGGCGCGAGCGATGCCCAGGTATCGGTCTGGGAGCCCGCCCTGGCGGAGCACGGAACGATCCTCATTGAAGCACGCGCCAAATGGGTCGAAGATTCCGCCAGCGAGTTCACCCGATTGTCAGAGACGATCGGCGAGCGCGGTGAGGCACAGATGAAATACGTAAGCCCCTTCGT
>JBHEME010000045.1:0-11865 GCA_046262755.1 Gemmatimonadaceae bacterium
GTAGCGCGAGATGTGCGCGAAATCCTTGTCGATGTTCGATCCGTTCACGACCATCAGCACGCGATCGTCGGACCGATATACGAGGCAGTCGTCGACGATGGTTCCGTCCTCGCGCAGGATGGTCGAGTACTGCGCCTGGCCCGGCTCGAGCGCGGCGACATCGTTGGTGGTGACGTAGTTGACGAAGTCGACCGCCTGCGGTCCGCGCACGATGAATTCGCCCATGTGACTGACGTCGAAGAGTCCGGCTTTCTCGCGCACGGCTTTGTGTTCGGCGGTAATCCCCGTCGGGTACTGCACCGGCATCTCGAACCCCGCGAAGGGAACGAGCTTGGCGCCGAGCGCGGCGTGCACGTCGTGGAGGGGCGTGCGCTTGAGTGGCTTGCCAGGCGTCGGGCTGGCCTCGCCACCGTGTTCGGCGGCCGCGGCTGAGGGTTGGGCGGGTCGTCCGCGGCTTTCCATACTGGTGGTGGTCGTTTCGCCCATTGTCGCGCCTTGGGAGGTAGTTGCGGGCCGTCCCCAATATGCGCGAAGCGCCCCTCGAATTGGAGGGGCGCCGTGACAATTTGGCAGAAAGGTCTGAAAGCCCTGCCTAATCCATCAGTTCGGCTCCGGTGACTTCGCGGATTTCACCGATATCGACGCGGGAGCCCGTGACCATGCCCTTGAGAACCTGGAACAGCACCACGGGCTTTGGCTTGTTCACTTTCATATAGGTAGCGCTGTCGGCATCGACCAGTATGAGGGCAATGCGCGGATCGTTGGGACCGCCGTCCCGGTCCTCACCATCGTCGCCGAACCAGGCCTTCCAGCCTTCCTTGTAAAGCTGGCGAATCCTGCTGCGGTTCTTCGACACCCGCGCGACTCCGGTCACCGACACCCATTCGTGCGACTTGTTGTTGTAGTACGAGCAGTTGACGTGCGGATCGAGCGCGAGGTCGTCGAGCTTGTGAGTCTCGACGTTGGTGACGAACCAGAGGTCCGCGCCTTCGATGCGTTCCTGCGTCGCCATCGGGCGGGAGACGAGCTGTCCCGTCGACGTGCGAGTGGTGAACATCGCCGTCTCGATTCCCTTGATCAGGTCGTACAGCTCGTCGATCTTCTTCGCGCTCGTAATCATGCCCTTTTCGTGTGCAGAAGACATGCCGAGCACGATCCGTTTATTTCCCCGGCAAAAAAAAGCGGGGCGCATTTTATTGCGCCCCGCTTTGTACTTCTCGAATCCTAGAACCTTTCCGACGTCGCCGCCGAGATCTTGGTGGTCGTGCTGCTCGTTCCACCGCAACCCATGGCAGCCATTATGTCTCTCGACTCGGCCGTCATGTAGCGGACCGCGTCAGCGTCGATATTTCCAGTCTTCTTCGACAGCATGTCGATGAAGTCAGACATCTTCTTGCACGCGTTCGCATCGTTCTCGACCGCGCGCAGCTGGTTGATCAGCGGCTGCGCCGTTCCGTTGGGCAGGTTCAGCGCAACCAGGTAGTCCATCAGGCTTGCGCGCTGTTCCTTGGCGCCGCGAACGGTCACGATGAAGCTGCGTGTCGCGGTGTTGCCCGCGGCGTCTCTGGCGTTGCATGCAACCGTGGTGTTCCCGACGGTGAAGAGGCTACCCGAAGCGGGTGAGCACGACGCCGAGGTCACGCCAACGTTGTCGGTCACGTTTATTGGATAGGTGACGACCGCGCCCGCCGGGCTCGTAGCGTCGACCGTCATATTCGACTGTATGCTGACGCCAAACACTGGCGCCTCGCGGTCTTCGACGGTCACAACCTGCGTCGCCGAAACGCTGTTACCCGATAAGTCGGACGCCGACCACGTTACGACCGTCAGCCCGAGCGGGAACGGAGCGCTCATCGCGCGACCGTCGCTGCGGGACGACGACACTGTCGCATCGTGACAGTTGTCCCTGACCAACGAAGCATTGCCAACGTTTACGACCGCTGTCGCGATTCCAGGATCGGTGCCGACGACAACTGATGCCGGAGCCGTAACGACCGGGCTCTCCCTGTCGCTGACGTTCACCGTCTGGGTCGCGGTAGTGGTCAGATGCCCCGCGTCTTCTGCGGTCCACGTAATCGTAGTGACTCCCTTGGGGTACGCAGCCGACAGCGCAAGATTGTCGCTTCTTGCACCCGACACCTGTACTCCAGGCGCGTCGTCGCTGGCCGTCGCAGTTCCAACGTCTACGAGCGCCGAGCATACGCCGCTACCCGTGTCCGCGTTCATGTTGACCGGGACGAAAGTGAAGACCGGGGGCTGGTTTGCTATGACGGTTATCGTCTGGCTCGCGCTGGACGTATTACCGGCTGCGTCCTTTGCGGTCCACGTAATCGTGGTGATGCCATCAGGATAGAAGGCGTCGACCGGCGCGCCATCGCTGCGCGAGCCGTTCACGACGACTTCCGGGCAGTTATCGAACGCCGTAGCAACGCCGACATCTATTGCCATTCTGGATGTATTCTGCTCGTCACGGACGCTGATATTAGCCGGGGCCGTGATCGTAGGATTCTGGTTGTCGGTAACCGTGATCAGCTGCGTCGCCGTCGAGGTAGCACCTTCGACGTCCGTCGCCGTCCACGTGATGGTGGTGACTCCCTGGGGATACGTTCCATTCAGCGGCGCGCTCGCGTCGTCGCTTCTGACGCCCACAACCGTGGCGCCATCCGCATCGTCGCTCACCCCCGCATTGCCTGCATCAACGACCGCGGCGCAGGAAGTCGCGTCGCTCGCCACCGAGATGTTGCCCGGCGGTATCACTACCGGCGGCCGATTCGGCTGCGGGGGACTGAAGGTTACCGCGTCGTTGGTGAGGTTGAAGAAATTGCGTACGCGCGGGCTCCACGTCTTGAGCACCGGCTGCTGGACGCTGTCGTACATGGCCTGATTACCCACTTCGTTTTCGATACCCTGCGTAACGCGGTGACCGCTGTTCGTAACGGTCATCGACGTGGTAGAAATCCTGATCTTGTTGGATCCTTCGTACAGGACCATCTGCGAGGTCAGCTTGCCACTTCCCGACACCTCGGGAACGGCCGTGAACTGGAGCACGAATACGCGATTGGGCGCGGAGCCGCGCGTCTCGAAGCGAACGCTGCCCTGCACCTTACCGGGGTTCCAGTCGTTCCACGCCAGAGCGATCATGTTGTTCGGGTTTGTCGGATCGGCAATATTGAGCGCTGTGTAGAACGGCAGCGCCACGCCTTTGCTGTCTTTCGGGATGTTGCTGCCGAATGTGATGAACCCGTTGTAATAGACGTTCAACGAGCTATAGGTCTGCCCGTAAAATTCAAAATCGAAGCCAAGCGGAATGGCGGGATAAAGGCCGTCGTCCGACAGGTTCGGAATGATGTTCGAAGGTGCGGCTTCCGGCGCGAAGTTTTTCTCTTCAACGAAGGAATAAGGTCTGGCGCCAGCGACCAGGGACACGGGACCCGCGGCGGGAGCCGCCGAGGCGTCACCAGTCATCAGGTTGCTGCGCAGCGATCCTGTCCCCAGAGCCTGACCCATCGCCGCATACTCGGCCGCCTTGACCGAGTCAGGAACGAAGACCACGATCGAATTATTCGGGTCCAGCTCCACGCCCCTCACCGGGGCTGTGCTATCAGAGCAGGAAAGAACGATCGTCAGCGCAAAGGCGCTGGCGAGGGCCGTTCCAAAGGGTCTGACAAGGTTGGCGAAAAGGGTGGGGCGCAACACAGGTAAACTCCGTTGATGAGCTTACCTATAAGACGATCTCCCTATTGAACTTTCACGTGCTTTGAGGCCTTGCCAAAGCACCCAAGTTCGTTCTCAAAAAGTGGTCGAAAAACAGCTTTTGTGACGAGCAAAATATCACAAATGTTCGCCGCCCATCAGCACCGCCATTATGGCCTTCTGGACGTGCAATCTGTTCTCGGCTTCGTCCCAAACCCGGCTCTGCGGACCGTCGATTACGTCGGCCGAAACCTCTTCTCCGCGGTGGGCGGGTAGACAGTGCAAAAAGATCGCTTTCCTGTCCGCCCGCTTCATTAGCGCAGTGTCTACCCTGTAACCCTTGAAGGCCTTTTCGCGGATCGCCTGTTCTTCCTCCTGGCCCATCGATGCCCAGACGTCGGTGTTGATCACGTGGGCGTCCTTTGCAGCTTCCATTGGATCTCTGACGACTCGCACCTTTGCTTTTTTCTGAGCACGTGCCAGAATCGCGGCGTCAGGGTCGTACCCTTCGGGACAGGCAAGCGTCAGCTGGAACCCCAGCACGTATGCGGCGTTGATCCATGAGTTCGCCATGTTGTTGCCGTCGCCGATCCAGGCGAAGCGCTTGCCCTTGTGACCGCCGAGGTGCTGCTTCACCGTAAGGAGGTCCGCCAGCACCTGACATGGGTGCACGAGATCGGTGAGTCCGTTGATGATCGGCACCGAAGCGTACTGCGCCAGCTCCTCGACCTCCGCATGCGCAAAGGTCCTGATCATGATTCCGTCGACGTAGCGCGACAAGACCCGCGCTGTGTCCGCGATCGGCTCACCACGTCCGAGCTGCACGTCGCGCGGCGACAGAAAGAGCGCGTGACCACCCAGCTGCCAGGCGCCAACCTCGAACGAAACCCGGGTTCTGGTCGAGGACTTCATGAAGATCATCGCCAGCGATTTCCCCGCGAGCGGTTTCTTCTTGTACTTACCACGTCGCATCGACTCGGCGAGCGAAAACAGCCTGTCGATCTCCTTCGCCGAGTAGTCGGAGATCTGAAGGAAATCGCGATGCGGTTGCTCAGCTGTTTTTCGGGGCATATGTGTTGCGCTCGGCGAGTTTTGATGTCGAAGGCGTGGGAAATATACCGTTGCCGTCTAGCTCATAGCGCCCATCCCAGAGAGACAATGAAACCATCTCGATTGTCAGCCGGCTTCCTTTGCTTCGCGCTCTTCGCTCTCGCCTGCCATTCGGATTCGACGGCACCAGGCGGTACCACGCTGCCGCCCGGCCTTACGTTGCGCGCGGACCCTTTCGTCAGCACAGGACTCGCCGCGCCGGTGTTCCTGACACAGCCGCTCAATGACGGACGAATCTTTATCGTCGAGCAAGGCGGTCGCATTCGAGTCGTCACAAATGGTGTGCTGCAGACGACGCCATTCCTGGACATCACGAGTCGAGTGCTGAGTGGCGGTGAGCGGGGACTCTTCAGCGTCGCATTCGACCCGCAGTATGCCACGAATCACTTCTTCTACGTCTACTTCACGAGTCAGCCCAGTGGTGACATCAGGATTGAGAGGTTCACCGCAACGGGTGCGGAGACGGCGGACCCCGCGAGCAGCACACCAATTCTCACTCAGGCACACAGCGAGTTTCCGAATCACAATGGCGGACTGCTGACGTTCGGCCGCGACGGAATGCTCTACGCCGGGCTCGGCGACGGTGGTGGCGGCGGCGATCCGCACGGCTACGCGCAGGACTATAGCACAGTTCTGGAATCGCTGTTGCGACTCGACGTCAATCGTCCCCCAACGTATATCCCCACCGACAATCCATTCGTCGGCCAGGCAAATAAGCGCGGTGAGATCTGGGCGAAGGGCCTGCGGAATCCCTGGCGGTACGCCTTCGATCCGCCGACGGGACTCCTTTACATCGCCGACGTAGGGCAGAATGCGCGCGAAGAAATCGACGTCGTGCTGGCAAACACTGCAGGGCTCAACTTCGGGTGGAACAGGATGGAGGGATCGATCTGTTACAACGCGTCGGCGTGCGATCGGACCGGGCTCACGCTCCCGGTCCTGGATTACGTGAACCCGACGGTTGGCATCGCCGTCACCGGCGGTTACGCCTACCGCGGCACCGCAATTCAGGGTTTGCAGGGTCACTATTTGTACTCGGACTACGGCAGTGGATTTTTACGTAGCTTCAGGTTCGAGAACGGCGCGGCGGTGGATCAGAAGGATTGGGGATTGAGCCTCGGTAACGTCGCCTCCTTCGGAGTGGACTTCGCCGGCGAGCTATACGTGATGTCGGGGAACCGAGTGCTGAAAGTTTCACCGGGCACCTGAGGCCAGGAGTTCCATGATCCGCCGCTATATTCCAATAGATGAGCGATGCCCAGACAGCTCTCACTAGCAGCCTAGCTGACCGCTACACAATCGAGCGCGTTCTTGGCCACGGTGGCATGGCCACGGTGCATCTCGCCGAGGAGCGGAAGCACAAGCGCAAAGTCGCGATCAAGGTTCTGAAGCAGGAGCTTGGCGCGTCGGTTGGCGCCGAACGCTTTCTGCGCGAGATCGGAATAGCGGCGCAGCTGTCCCACCCGCACATCGTGCCGTTGATCGACTCGGGCGAATCGGATGGCTCGCTCTACTACGTCTCTCCGTTCGTGGCGGGCGGATCGCTGCGCGACCGCTTGAACCGGCAGGGTAAGCTTCCAATCGACGAGGCTCTCCGCATCGCCCACGAGATCGGCGCGGCTCTCGATTATGCGCACCGAGCCGGCTTCGTGCATCGCGATGTCAAACCCGAGAACATTCTCTTCGCCGACGACCACGCGCTGCTGGCGGATTTTGGTATTGCACACGTTTGCTGCGCGCCCGATGGGCAGACGCTTACGCTCACCGGCCTCGCACTCGGCACACCGGAGTACATGAGTCCCGAGCAGGCATCGGGGGAAACGGATATCGGCATTCCCGGAGACATCTACGGCCTCGCCTGCGTTATCTACGAGATGCTGACGGGAGAGCCGCCGTTCAGGGGAACCAGTGCGCGCGCAACCATGGCGAAGCAGGTCACCGAGCGCCCCCGACCCTTGCGGAGCCTGCGTCCGGATGCGCCCGCAGGGTTCGAGCGGGTGCTGGAAAAAGCTCTCGCCAAGGATCCGGCGCAGCGATTCGCGACGATCGCCGAGTTCTGCACCGCGCTGGAGCGCGCCAGATCGGAGCCGAATCGTCCGTTCGCGCTGACCACTCGCACGATTGCCGTGCTGCCATTTGTCAACGCCAGTCCCGATCCCGACAATGAATATCTGAGCGATGGAATCACCGACGAGTTGATAAACGCTTTGGCGAAGGTGGACGGACTGCGAGTCGCATCGCGGACATCGGTCTTCGCGCTCAAGGGAAAAGCACAGGACGTGCGCGCGATCGGCGCTCTGCTCGAAGCATCCGAAGTGCTCGAGGGGACACTGCGTCGCTCGGGCGATAAGCTCCGCATCACGGCGCAGCTCACGTCCACCGAGGACGGACGACTCGTCTGGTCGGAGCGCTACGATCGAAAGCTTCACGACGTATTCGCGATCCAGGACGAGATCGCTAACACGATTGTGAGCACCCTTCGCTCGACCTCCTTTGCCGAGGTCGTCGCGCCACCGAGCAATCGACACACGGAAAGTGTGGAAGCGTATGGACTGTATCTGCGCGGTCGCTACGCCTGGAACAAGCGCACCTCGGAAGGAGTGACCGAGGGGATCAAGTACTTCGAAGACGCGATTGCGGCGGATCCATCCTACGCGCTGGCCTATACGGGGCTCGCCGATTCGTACGCGCTGCACATCGACTATCGCAACGTGCCGGTTCACGAGGGATTCGAGAAAGCGAAGCTCTACGCGCGCAAAGCCATCGAGCTCGACGACTCACTGGCGGAAGCGCATGCGTCGCTGGCCTGGAGCCTGTTCATTTACGACTGGGATTGGGCCGGGGCTGAGCGGGAATTCCGCCGCGCAATCGAGCTCGACCCGCGCTACGCCACGGCGCACCAGTGGTACGCGTTCATGCTCGCGTCGCAGGGAAAGTTCGACGAAGCGTTGATCGAAGGCCACACCGCCCAGGAGAATGATCCGTCGTCAGTATCCGTTCGGCGCAGCCTCGGCTACTGCTACCTGTACGCGAGGAAGTACCAGCAGGGGCGGTATCATCTCGACAGGGCGATAGCGATGAACCCGACGGCGGAAGAGAACTATCGGATCCAGGGGTTGATCCTTACGCTCGACAAACAGTACGCTGCAGCGGAAAGGACCCTTCGCGAAGGTCTCACCCTCGCACCCGCATATGGAACGTTTACAAAAGTTACCCTCGCCTACTCGCTCGCCTGCGCCGGCGACCGCTCGTACGCGAAGGAGATTGCCGCGCGGCTCGAGGAAAAAGTCAGGACCGAGTACGTGTCTCCCGTGGAGCTGTGCATCGTGCACATAGCGCTGGGAGACAACCAGAGAGCGCTCGATTGGCTCGACGTTGCCCTGGATGATCGTCGGGGATGGATGGCGTATCTTCGCGTCCATCCCATCCTCGATCCTTTGCGCAACGAGCCCAGGTTCGCAGCGGTGGTCGAGCAAATGAAATTTGACGACGCTGTGGGTTGATCTACCGCACTCTCGCCGACCTCGTACTCGTAGTTCATCTCGCGTTTGTAGTCTTCGTCGTTCTTGGCGGACTGCTGGTGACGCGCTGGCCGCTGCTGGCGTTTGCGCACATTCCCGCCGCGGTGTGGGGAGTCCTCATCGAGTTCAGCGGCTGGATCTGTCCGCTGACTCCGCTCGAGAACTCGCTGCGGCGGAGCGGTGGCGAGGCCGGATATAGTGGTGGATTCATTGAGCACTACATCCAACCGCTGCTGTATCCAGCGGGGTTGACGCGCGGAACTCAAATCGTGCTGGGAACGCTGGCTCTTCTCGTGAACCTGCTCGCCTATGGTGTGCTGATCGCCAGGCGAAAGCAACGATTGGAGCCCCTGCAACGCCCCGTTACCCGAGATTGAATCTCTCCACTTCTTCGTATCTGGCTGGACCGCCGCCGAGCCTGCTCCGATAGAGGATCACCGCGGTGACCGGCATCTCGACGCCGTAGCGATGATTTTGCGCGAGCAGCGCGTCGACATTTTGTGGCGGATCGATACGGCTCAGAGTCAGGTGCGCCGTGAAGGCTCTTGCCTCCGGTACGAAACCGGCTTTGCGCGCCGCACCCTCGGCGATCATCGCGAGATCCGATAATCTGTCGCCGCCGAACGTAACGCCCAGCCAGAGGATGCGGGCGCGTCGTGGATTTGGGAAAGCACCGAACGCGTCGAACCGCGCCCGAAATGGCGACCCGAGTTTTGCGCGAGAGAGGTGGTCGACGATTTGCTTCCGCGCTTCGGGCGATGTCGCACCGAGAAAGCGGAGTGTGAAGTGCCACTTGTCGGGTGCAACGATCTTTCCAGGGATGTTCTTGGGGAGCGCGCTGGCGAGCGCAGCTCTCGCGTCCT
Source organism: Gemmatimonadaceae bacterium (assembly GCA_046262755.1). GTDB lineage: Bacteria > Gemmatimonadota > Gemmatimonadetes > Gemmatimonadales > Gemmatimonadaceae > UBA4720. The sequence continues at coordinate 9,188 of JBHEME010000045.1, forward strand.
GTGTAACGGGCACTCCGATGAAGAGCCGCTCTGGTCGCGGGGAATCTGGTCGACTCACGGACCTGCTAGAGGATGTAGCGCCTCAGATCCTCATCGTCGGCGATCGTCTTGAGTCGACTGCGCACCAGCTCCTGATCGACGACCACCGTCCTGGCACCGCTGTCGGGAAGCCCGAACAGAACATCTTCGAGAAGAGTCGTCATGACTGTGTGAAGCCTGCGCGCTCCGATGTTCTCCATGCGCTCGTTCACGTGGGCGGCGATCTTCGCGATCTCCGCCACGCCGTCGGGCGTGAACTCGAGCTTCGCCCCTTCGGCTTCAACGAGAGCGGAATACTGTTTGGTTAACGCATTCTCTGGCTCGGTCATGATGCGGACGAAGTCGGCTTCAGTGAGAGACTGTAGCTCGACACGGATCGGAAATCGTCCCTGCAGCTCTGGAATGAGATCGCTCGGCTTGGCGACGTGAAAGGCTCCGGCCGCCACGAACAGCACGTGGTCGGTTTTGACCATGCCGTGCTTCGTCTGGACGTTCGATCCTTCGACGATGGGAAGCAGATCCCGCTGGACACCTTCGCGGGAGACGTCGGGTCCACCGGATTGCGGGCCGCGCTGCCCCGCGATCTTGTCTATCTCGTCGAGGAAGATGATTCCCATCGTCTGCACTCTTTCCAGCGCGTCGGCAGTGACATCCTCCTTATTGATCAATTTCTCCAGCTCTTCGCCAACGAGAATTCGCCTCGCCTCGGGGACTTTCACCGTGCGTCGCTTCTTCCGCTTGGGGAGCATGTCCTGAAGCATCTCGGAGAGATTATCCATTCCCTCCGGCGCGCCCTGTGGGACCATCATGTCGAACATCATCGGTGAGCTCTGCGTCACCTCGATCTCGACTTCCCGCTCGTCGAGCTGTCCGTCGACGAGCAGCTGCTTGAGCTTCTCACGCGTGCGCTTGTAGCGAACCTCGGACGCGTCGGTCTCGTGGGACACCGAGCCCGCCGGTGAAACTACGAAGAGGTGCGCGCCGCCTCCCGCCGCCGCGGACGCTGCTGGTGTCGACTGCTTGAGGTCGGGAGGCATGGGCAGCAGCAGATCCAGGAGTCGCTCCTCCGCCTTCTGCTTCGCGACCTCCTGCACATCACCTTCCCGCTCTGCGCGGACCATGTTGATCGCGCTTTCGACGAGATCGCGCACCATCGATTCGACGTCGCGCCCGACGTAGCCCACTTCGGTGAACTTGGATGCTTCCACTTTCACGAATGGAGCGCCGGCGAGTCGCGCCAGGCGCCGCGCGATCTCCGTCTTGCCGACACCGGTCGGCCCGACCAGGATGATGTTGTTGGGGGATATCTCCTCGCGGATTGCATCCGGCGCTCGCTGCCGGCGCCAGCGATTTCTCAGCGCAATGGCGACAGCTTTTTTGGCATCCGCCTGGCCGACTATGTAGCGATCCAGCTCCTCCACGATCTGCTTAGGGGTCAGATCGGCGAGTCTCTCCAGCGCTTGCTGGTTGCGAGGTGATGCCATCAGCTCGGCTCCAGCACCGTGATGTTGGTATTCGTGTAGACGCAGATCTCCCCGGCGATTTCCAATCCCTTCCGCACGATGTCGCGCGCTGGCAGATCGGTGTTCTCGACGAGTGCGCGCGCCGCCGACAGCGCGTACGATCCGCCGGAACCGATGGCGAGAATTCCGTCGTCGGGCTCGATGATGTCGCCAGTTCCGGAGATGATGAAGCCGTGCTCGCGGTCCGTCACCGCCAGCAGCGCTTCCAGCCGTCTCAGCACGCGGTCGCTGCGCCAGTCCTTGGCCAGCTCCACTGCCGCGCGCGAGAGATTGCCCGGGTAGCGCTCGAGTTTCTCCTCAAACTTCTCGAACAGAGTAAATGCATCGGCGGCAGCGCCGGCGAATCCAGCCAGCAGCTTGCCGCCGCGCAGAGTTCTCACCTTTTGCGCGTTCGATTTCATCACCGTTTGTCCGACGGTGACCTGTCCGTCGCCGCCGAGCGCCACCTGACCGTCGCGACGTACGGCGAGAATGGTGGTCGAGCGCACTCGTTCGAGCTTGCTTGTCATCGCTTCAAAATAACAGCCCTGAACCCGCCAGGCGTCCCGCGGTCTCGGACGCGCCCCCTTCTTGCAACTCAACGTGCCATGAAACTGGAACAGTTCCCGATTGTTCTGGGCGTCATCGTCGCGCTCATTGGCCTGACGATCGCTCTCGACGCGTGGCAAAAGGGTGGTGTTGCGCCGCTCCGCGAGCGCCGGCGCCGCACGCGCGCTGTTCCCCACAAAGCGGGTCAGACTCTCGTCGCGCTCGGCACGCTCTGCATGGCGGCCGCGCTGATCGGGCGCGATACGTGGCGCTGGGGGACGATCAGCGTCCTCGCAGGAAGTGCGTTGCTGGTGATCGGCGCGATCATGAACCGTGCTTACCTCAAAGAGGTGCTGCTTTTTCGCGGTGCGGCAAGACGGGGCGAGGGCGACGACAAAAATTCGCGCTTGAACCAGACCCCTCCGAAAACGCGGATCCGATAAGGCGGTGGATCTACGCGTTGTCTCAACTAAAGCGGGCGGCTCTGAGCGCTAAGCCGGGAGCTTTTCAGCTTTGTAAGGTCCTCTTTTCCCCTCGGACTACGTTGCAATCTGTCACCCTGAACAGCTGAGAAGCTCAGAGCTTAGC
>JBHEME010000046.1:0-11457 GCA_046262755.1 Gemmatimonadaceae bacterium
CTGGTCGCCGGATGGTCGGAAGATCGCCTTTGCGAGCGACCGCGATGGCAATAATGAGATATACGTGATGAACGCCGACGGCACAGGGGTGACGCGGCTGACCAACAATGCCGCGAGCGACCTGTGGCCCGAGTTCTCGCCTGATGGACAGCATATCGCGTTTCAGGCGAATCGGGACGGCACTACCAATGATGTCTATGTGATGAACGCCGATGGCTCAAACGTGCTCCGCCTCACCACCAACGCGGCGGTAGATCAGATGCCGACCTGGTCACCAAATAGCCAGCAGATCGCGTTCCTGTCGATGCGCGATGGCAACCCCGAGATCTACGTGATGAACGCCGATGGGGGCTCGCAGCTGCGGCTGACAAACAATACCTTCGCCGATGCGCGTCCAAGCTGGTCACGGTATACCGCGCAAATCGCCTTCATGAGCAACCGCGACGGAAATATGGAGATCTACGTAATGAACGCGGATGGGACTAATCCCACGCGAGTGACGAACAACGCCGCGGTGGACGATTTCCCATCGATCAAGTGAGCTGCGACACCGAACTGGACTCAAGACGATGACGAAGCCACACGGAACCCCTAGCGAACGTTATCGCCGAACGAAGTGATCGGATCGACATCGACCGGTACGGTCTTTGTCGTTCGATCGAGCGCGGCCTTGAGATCCGCCGGCATCGTCCCGTATTTCGCGAACCAGGCCTCGGCGCGAGCACGATCTCCGGTCGCCTCGATCTCGAGCAGCTCCTTCGCCAGGCTCGCGACCGCCGTGGGGAATTTCACGAAGTCGATCGCGTAGCGACCCGTGCGGGCATCCCGCGTGATGGCGCCCTGCTCCACGAAATAGTTGAACTCCATCATCTCCGCCTTCGCGTGCGCCTCGGCTGTTCCGAAGCGCACGGTGCGGAAAATTCCGGCGACGTGCGACGCGTAGTAGTCGCGCGCGCGAGACTTGGGCAGCACGCCCTTATTCATCAGCCAGTCGAGACCGTATAGCCCGACGATGTCCGCTTTGGCTTCCTCGAGACCGCTGAAGATCGGGCCGATCGACTCGCGGATGTCGGCCTGCTTGCCGCTCACGCGCGCGTAGGCCGGCCCGAGCCCGTGGGACATCTCGTGCATGACGACGGCGGCGAGATAGCCGTCCATCGACGCCAGGTTCGCCTGGTCCTCGCGCATGAGGAGCTTGCCGATCGGCAGCACGACGTTGGTGACGCGCGCGTCCATGAAGTTCTTGAACAAGATCTTCTTCGTCCCCTTCTCGGCGTGGATCTTGGGATCGTTGGGAAGATTGTCGGCGACAGCCTGGTAGCCGTGACGCAGATCGCCGGCGCGGAACGGCGTGTCCATCACTTCCATCGGAGTGGGGTGTCCGGCGTTCGACGGACGGTCGGCGGCGGGAATCGGCAGCGCGTCCTGGATGGCGGGTGATCCCGGCGGGATACAAAGCGTGGCCGGGTTCGTAGCGGGTGCTGGCGAGGAAGGGATTGTTGCCCTCGAGGAGATCGTAGCGACTGCCGTTGATCAGGAGATAGTGGTGGATCTGCTTTTTCAGTCGCGCCGGTGCAGTTCGCGAGGGCCTGGTATATCGCGAGCCCTTCCGGATCGCTTTGTCGCCAGAAGATGCTTTCGAGGTCCTGTTCGGCTTCGGCCAACTTTCTCACCATTTGGACTTCGCGCGTCGCTATCTCATCTGGGGAACGGCACTCAGGCGCGCAATCACGAAATCCGAGCCGTCATTCAGGTGCTGCACCATTTGCATCTGCCCTGACGGCCCTCGCCTGAACGAGACTTTGATATCCGACAGAACGAAAGTGGAGTCGTCCACGGCGAGCAATGGACGTGGTGGACGCGATGCGGGTCGCCGGAAAGTTAGTCCCCCGTCCTGCATCGATACCACCCGGTCGCCTTCATACATACCCGTGTAGGTGGCAAGCGTAGCTACCGGGACTGAGCGAGGATGGGCTTGAAGAGTTACGGCGAGGCTCGCCACTCGTAACGACCGGCCCCATGCTGAATCGCGCGTCGCACGTGACAGGCTATCGAGACCAGCTGCGTGCGCTGCGGTCAAAGCTTCAGCGGGATCGACGTTGATGTCGGGAGTTACGCCAACACGCTCCCACTCTTTCCCGGTGCGTGGGTCGGCAACGCGCGTATAAGAGATCGAGACGCCGAACCCATTGCCGACATCGACGAAATCATTGTTGTGTCCCGCGCCGGCCGTTCGGTCGCCGACAGTCTTTGCTCTTCCCATCTGCTTCATAACGAACGCGAAATCTTCACCGGCGCTCGCGGTGCCACGATCGGTCAGAATCCAGATCGGCACGTTCGGTCGTTTACGACCCGGAACCGTGGCGAGGGTGTAGCGGACTTTGCGCTTACCCGCCGAGCGATTCGTAACTACCAGTGATGGCACGGTGTCCGCGCCGGTGAAATGACTGATCAGGAAATTGCTTTGTTCACCGCTCCCGCCACGCATGCCGCGGAAATCAAAGATCATCGCATCCGTGCCATCGAGATAGCTGAGCGCGTCGGACGTAGCCTTTAGTGCGGCCGGCGATCCTTCAAACCCTTCGATCTTGAGGTAGCCGACGTTTCCTCTGAGGACGTCAGCGTTAAGGATGTCCCAGTGCGTGCGCCTCGCCGCGGTGTCGTCTTGCGGAGTATTACGTTGCACCCTACCGGTGTCATTGACGATCCCACCGGCGCCCGGCCGGTCGAACGACTGACCCGGCGCATAAGCCACGTAAAGGTGCTTATCTCCATTTACCGACTGAAGATCAGCGGTCAACGCATCGGCAAACATGCGGGGATCCGTGAGTTGATCGTAGGCGTGCTGGCTCGATCGCTGGCGCAGCCTGGCCGCGATCATCTGGCCCGTGTCTGCATCGACGTAGAGCCGCGACATCTCGTGGGCGATGCTATCTAAGACGGCGGCGCGAACACGCGCATCGACTGGCGCGATTCTCCTTAATACAGGCTGCTGCGCTCCGAGGGATGTCAGAGCGCACATCGAAACGAAGACAATTTCATAACGCATAAAAAGGTCTCCTGCAGGTATTGGCGCCTTGTGTTCGACGCGGTTTAGTATACCTTATTAGTATACCTTATGCCAGCAACGGTTGCTTCATCCCTGGTCGGGGGCGCGTACGAGAGCCTTCGCAACCTCATCGTACGTGGACGGCTGGCGCCGGGCACCGCGATCGTCGAGGCTGACGCGGCTCAGCGCCTCGGCGTCAGCAGAACTCCGGTGCGCGAAGCGTTACGGCAATTACGGCACGAAGGCCTGGTAATCCCGGTGGGTGGTGGCGAGCGCCCCCGGCTGGTCGTTGCTCCTCTTTCTCGTACCGTCGTCGAGGAGCTCTACCGCGCGACCGGCGCGCTGGAGGGAGTCGCGGCCAGGAACATCGCTTCACTGGAGACGAACGAGCGGCGCAGGATCGCCGCGGACATCGCGCAGGCGGACCGCGCGTTTCGGGCGGCCGCAGTCGAGAAGAACCAGGACTGGGATTCGCTGTTCGAGCTACATGACTCCTTTCATCGCAAGATCAGGAACGCGTCGGTTAGCCCGGCTGTCTCTGCCCTTCTCGAGGCGATCCGCCCGCAGGTCGACCGCTACGAATGGTTCTTCGCTCCTCTAACCGGACCGAACTTCGCGCCCACCTTTGCCGAGCACGATGCGATCATCCGCGAGGTACGAACCGGTACAGCTACCGGCGTTGAGCGGGCCGTGCGCGCGAACTGGTTCAATGGCGGTTCGAGGCTTGCCGCCGTGATTGCCGATCGTTCGCACGTCGGTAGCATCGCAAGCCCGTGGGATATCGCGATTCATGCGTCCGTGTGATCTGTCGTCCGATCTCATGAAAGCGCTCGTCGCACCAACTGTGGTTGCCGTCTGGCGGCGCATGGGCATTGCAGCTGCCGTGACATTGCTGCTGCTTGGTGGCGCAATCAATGCGGCCCATGCACAGACGCTATCCCCCGCCCAGCAGGACTCGGCAATCACTGCGATCGGTGGACTCCTACGCAGTGACTATGTCTACGACACGACGGGCGCGCGCTGTGCTGACGCTCTAGCCGCTCGAAGATCGAGCGCTCCGCCTTCGGCACCGATTGCAGCTACGCTGTTCGCCGAGCAGATCACTGCGCAGTTGCGCGCCTGCGCGAACGATCAGCATCTGGAAGTAGTGGTAAGTCAGCCCGCCCCTCCTGCTGCGTCGCCGTCTCCAGCACCCCTAAGTGCCGTAAGAGACTCAGCCCCGGCACGACCGTGGCTTCCGCCGCTCAGACGTCGGAACTTCGATTTCCTTCGAGCGGAGCGGTTGCTGGGAAACGTAGGGTATCTGGAGATGGCATCGTTTCCGCCACCAGAGGTTGCGGGCAAGACCGTCGCGGGTGCTATCGCATTTCTGGCCAACTCCGATGCTTTGATCATCGACCTTCGGCAGAACGGCGGCGGAACGGGGGACATGGTTCGCTATCTGGCGACCTGGTTTTTCGATGACCAGACTGCGATCACCGCAACCTGGCGACGGGCCGACCATCGACTCACCGAGGACCGGACGCTGCCATTTGTGCCTGGCGAGCGGCTGCCCAGAATTCCGTTGTACATCCTCACCAGCCGAGGGACTTTCTCGGCGGCGGAAGCCTTCGCGTTCGGACTCCAGCAACTCGCTCGCGCGCGTGTGGTCGGCGACCGGACGCGTGGAGGCGCCAACGCAGGACGATACAGAAACATTGGTGCGGGTCTGCGGCTCTTTGTCCCGATGGCGAATGCGCGCAGTCCGGTCAATGGGCGCTCCTGGGAACGCGTCGGCGTAGTTCCCGACATCGCCGCTCCCGCACCTGCGGCGTTGGACGCCGCCCACGTCGCGGCGCTCGAGGGGTTGCTCAAATCTGCTCCGCGCGACTCGGCTCGCACCCGCCTTCTCGAATGGGATCTCGCTGCAGCTCGGCAGAGACTGAATGGAACACAGTTAACCGCGGCACAATGTCAACACGTAGCCGGCGAATATCAGGACAATCGTTCGATCACGTGCCGTTCCAGCCGGCTCTACTACTCGCTCGGCAACGAGCCGGAAAGAGAGCTCTATCCACTCGGCGGCAATGTTTTCTTCAGCGGCGACTTCGATCAGAGTCGCCTGGAATTCGCAGGAAGTAGTAGCCAGAGAACGGTGATCATTCAAAGCCCCACGGGCAGTGAAGAAACTGCGAGGGTTGTCCCCAGGCGCTAGCGACAGCCGCCAGCGCAAGTCCAAGAGTCTCCAGTTCGAGAAGGCATCGGCGCATGACGCCGCGCAGGGCATACTCGACGGAGTCGAAGCAGGTAATGACGATATCTTTCCCGACGCTTTCGCAGCGGCGTTCGGTGAATACTTCCAATCCTCCCGAAGGGTTCGGAGGGTCAGGTGGCGGATGATGGCAGGGGCTGCGGCCGCGTAAAGGCGGAAGGCTTGACGCGGGCTTGCTATCGCCTATATTACCTCTATATCGATGGTCGATATATCAAGTAACGTAGTATCCTCAAAACGCGGCGGCGATAGGGCATGGCGAGACAAGAGACGAACGGCGCGGCGCCGCCACTGCCACCGGCAACCTTCCAGATCCTGCTGGCGTTGGTCGGCGGGGAGCGCCATGGCTACGCGATCATGAAGGAGGTCGCGGAGCACACTGATGGTGGGATGCGGCTGGGACCCGGCACGCTCTACGGAACGTTGAAGCGGTTGCTCGAGGCTGGATTGGTCGATGAGGCCGGGGAGCGGCCCGACGCGGACGCCGGAGACGAGCGACGCCGTTACTACCGCATCACGGAACGTGGCCTGACAGTGGCGCGCGCCGAGGCGAAGCGGCTGGAGCTCATGGTGCGAGCTGCCCGGCAGAAGAAGCTCATTGGACCCGCGCGAGCATGAGCGCGCACGAAAGCATATACCGGTTGCTCCTCCGCGCATACCCTCAGGAGTTCCGCTCGGCCTACGGGCGCGAGATGGAGCGCGTCTTCCAAGACCAGTGCCGGGATTCCGCGGAGTCTCTCGTCCGACTCTGGGCGGAAACGGTCTGGGACGTCGTGCGAAGCGCACCCGCGCTGCGGATGGAGGCAGCACGCGCCGCATGGAATGAGGACATTCAAACCAAGGAGAAGAAAATGAAGACGATGGCGAACCTGGCGATGTTGATCGGTGTCGTTTTGGCAGCGAGTGCTTTTATGGAAGGGTGGGCCGGCGGCATCGGGAATCGCGATGGCCTCTCACTGACGTCGGCGGTGGCGGGCATCGTCGCGGGCGCGCTGCTTTTTGCCGGAGGAATCGGATTGCTGCGTAACTCCCGACGAGCCGCGGTGCGGGCACAGGGCGCCGCGATCGCTTGCCTCGCTGCTTTCGCACTGATCGCCGTCGCTGCGCCGAGGCTGTCGCTGCTCACCACCATTTTGGGCATCGGTTTCCCGATCGCGCTGCTGTTCTTTCTGCGCTGGACGCGCGGCCGCGGTCCTTCTGCGCCGACGATCGCGGGGCTTATACTCGCACTCTCCTTCGGCCTGCCCGTGGCCTTCTGCTGACGGGACTTACTTTGCGCGCTCGTATTTGATCTGTCGCTCGACCATCTGGTCGAGGAGCCGCAGAAAATCTTCTTCCGACAGGTGCGCGCAGACAGACCGGAGCCGGCGCATGATATCAGCTCGAACTATCGCCCGTCGCTGTGTCGTCAAATTGACTTGGCTGGGTAGCGTCAGCATCAGCAGTGCCGCGGCACCCGCACGGTGAATGTCGTGCCTTGAGCGGAGGACTCTACATCTATTCTCCCCTTGTGCGCGTTCACGATTCGCTCGGCGATGTACAAACCGAGACCGAGATTCCCCGATGGTCCGACGGCGAGTAAAGTTGTTTTCGCCTGCCTTTGCTTCATCGGGTTGAAGATCCCGTTCAGCTGATCGAGCGGAATTTGGGGTCCCACGTTGCGCACGGCTATCGTGACTTCGTTGTCGTCGCCTTTGACCGCGACGAGAACCGGCGCTGTGGCGGACCCGTGCTCGAGGGCGTTGCTCGTGAGGTTGCTTAGTACCTGGCTCAGGCGGGCACAATCCCATTCCCCCGTCAGAGCGCCCCGGGCGTCCACTTCGATGGTGCGAGTAGGGTACGCCGCCGATATCTCGTCGACCACGTCGTGCGCCAGCTTGCCCATGTTCATCGGTGCGCGCTCGATGGGAATTCCCCCCCCAAGCCTGCTGCGCGTGAAATCGAGGAGCGCGCCAACCATGTGGTTCATGCGCGTCGCACTCCTGGCGATGCGCTGAGTGAGGGTCAAATGCGGCTCGACCAGCTCTCCCGTCTCGAGCATGAACTCCGATGACATCATCACCGCGCCGATCGGGGTGCGGAGATCATGGCCGAGTATGGCGAGAAACATTTCCTTGGAATGTTCGAGATCCTGGGTGTAACGAACTACTGATTCAGCCAGCGCCTGGTCGATCGCCTCGTTGAAGCGCGTGAGCTCGTCGACGTCGGGACGCGTCATCTCGTCCTTCGTCTTCATCCAGAGCCTGATCACACTTGCCCGCAGCGCGCGGTACTCGGACACCATCTGCACGGTGGTAAACCCACTTTCCGCCCGGTCGGCGCCGTGGCGCTCGGCAGCGGTCTTACCGGTCTCGACTGGCGCGTTCCCCTTTGATTTCTCGGACTGCTCGAGCTGACTCTGCGGAGTGTCGAGATCCTTCGCGATGACGGTGAGCATGTCGCTGGCGTGGTCGCGGAGGGAATCGATGTCCATGGAGCCGCTCGCCGGCGAGCAAGTCCGGGCGAAAGCCTCCCACTCGGCCATTATCGGCTCCCGGTTCCCGACTATGAAGTCGGACAGCGCCACACGGGTCTCAAGTGACTGCAAGTCTCTCCTCGATCGCTGTCAGAAAGTCCTTGTAGCGGATTGGCTTGGCGATGTAGCCGTCGCAACCGGCTGCGCGAATGCGTTCTTCGTCACCCTTCATCGCGAGAGCAGTAAGAGCAATTACTGGAATGCCGGACGTCGACGCGTTTGCCTTGAGCAGACCCGTCGCCTGAAGCCCGTCCATGCCCGGCAGCTGAATGTCCATCAAGATGAGTTCGGGTTGTCGCTCGCGGGCCATCGTCACGCCCGCTTCCGCATCCGTGGCCTTGAGAACGGTGTGCCCCTTCGACTCGAGCAGAAATGCTGCCAGCGTCATGTTGGCCGGATTGTCCTCGATCACCAGAACTGTCGCCATCTTAGACCAACACCCGTCGGCCGGCCATCGCGCGCCGAACTTCCGACGTGAGATCCTCAGGATTGAAGCTCGCCTTCTCCATGATCGCCGCGACGGAGCCGCTCAATCGGGCGCGCTCGGAATCCGTAATGTCCTGCGCCGTGACGACGAGCACCGGAATGCTCGCGGTCTCCGGTGTTTCGCTGAGCGCCGCAACGACATCGAAACCACTGACCTCGGGCATCATGAGATCGAGAACTATCACGTCGGGCAATTCCTGGCGGGCAATGTCGATGGCGTCACGTCCATTGTATGCGCGCAGCACCGTACTCCCCATCGCGTTGATTCGCAGCGCCACGACCTCGACGGCATTCGGGTCATCGTCCACGACGAGAACCTTGAAGCCTCGCCCATCCGCAACCGTCAGCAGACCCAGATCTCCCAGCGATTCCAGCAGCTCCTGCCGCGAGATCGGCTTCTGCATCACAGCCGCCGCGCCGAGCGAAAACCCTTTGCTCGGATCCGCGACAATCGAGATGATCACTACCGGAATGCGACGAAGCTCCGGCACCTGCTTGAGTCTGCTCAGCAGCTCCCACCCGTCCATGTTGGGCAGCATGATGTCGAGCGTGATGAGCGCCAGCGGCTGCTGAATCGCCAGAACCAGCGCGGCCTCCGCGGACGCGGCGTGCAGCACCTCGAAGCCTTCCGCCTCGAGCTGGACCCGCACCAGATCGGCAGACTTGAAATCATCTTCTACCACGAGCGCGGTGCGAACCTCAGCCGTGCTGGCGACGCGGTTGAATACGGGAACCTTGGGCGCTGTTCGGCCAGAGGATTTCGGGGGACGAAGCGGAAGCCACACCGTGAAGCACGATCCCTCGCCAACGGCGCTTTCAGTGGCGACCGACCCGCCATGCAGCTCGGCTAGGTTCTTCAACAACACCAGACCCAGGCCGGTACCCTCGAACTTGCGCGCGAGACCGCTGTCGATCTGGCTAAATGGATTGAACAGATGGTCTAGGCCTTCCGGGGAGATGCCAATTCCCGTGTCGCTCACACTGATCCTCAGGAAGTTTTCGAAGTCGTTATCGGGCAACGGGAAGCTTCGAGAGTTCCAGGACCCACCGACGTGCCCGACGTCTGATCGCGGAACTTTGCTCACCGAGAGCTTCACCTGACCGCCATCGACCGTGAACTTGACGGCGTTTGAAAGAAGGTTGTAGACGATCTGCTTCACCTTCCTCGCATCGGCCTGAATGGAGCCAAGCTCTTTCGGCACATCCATGCTGAGCTCGATGTGACGGGCCGCGGCTTTCTCTCTAATGATGGACAGACTGTTGGCAAACAGTGACCAAATTTCGACGGACTCTAGCTCGAGCGTCATCTTGCCGGCTTCCACCTTCGACAAGTCGAGAATGTCATTGATCAGCGACAGTAGATGGTTGCCGCTGCTGAAAATGTCGCCGATGAAACGCTGCTGCTGATCCGTCAGCTCGCCGATGAGACCATCGCGGAGAATCTCTGAGAAGCCGATGATGGCGTTGAGCGGGGTTCGCAGCTCGTGCGACATGTTCGCGAGGAATTCGGATTTCATCCGGCTCGCTTCCTCGAGCTCGACGTTCTTCTGCTGCAGGCGCTGCTCGAGCTTCACGCGCTCCGCTTCTACCTGCTTGCGCGCGGTGTTGTCGGTGCCGATCAGCAGGTATCCGATGATAACATCATTCGCGTCGCGAAGCGCGGTGACGGACACCACGCCGGGTAGCCGAGTCTTGTCTTTCCTGACGTAAGTCAGCTCGTAGATGTCTTCAATGCCACGGGACGCCTTGAACACGAGCGCCTCGAAGCCGGGCGTGATGGGAGTGCCGAATTCGGCGCTCAGCACCTCGGCGCGGATGATCAACTCCTCCGGGTCTGAGATGTCAGCCGGCGTTATGACGTTCATCACCTCGAGGGCGGTGTAGCCAAGCATTTTCTCGGCGCCGACATTGAATATCTGGATGACGCCTTTGGCATCGGTGGCGATGCTAGAGAAGTTGGCGCTGTTGAAGATCGCGGTCTGCAGCGCACCAGTCCGCAGCAGTGACTCCGCGCGTCGCCGATTTCTCCTGCCTTTCCCGCCGATGGAGGTAATGCGATCGACAAATGAAGGGTTGGCTGCGCTCATGTTAGAACCAGGTTGGGATTCGGGATTGCATACGCGTCACTTTCTGGCGCGAGCTTCGACGGTTCGTTGCTGATCCAGCAGAAGATTCGCGACGATCTGCCTCAGACGCTGGTTCTCGTCTCGTAGCGCGCGCACTTCTTCGTTGTTGCTTCCGTGCATTCCATCGTGCTTGTTGCGCCAGCGATAGAACGTCGTTTCCGTGATTCCCAGCTTCCGACACACCTGAACCGCGGGCGTACCGGATTTGACCTGTCGAAGGGCCCCGACGATTTGGTTTTCGGTAAACCTGCTAGGACGCACAGCGAACACTCGACACGTTGGGGTTCATGTCTAACGTTAGCGCACATCAAGCGCCGGTCGTATCGCTCAAAGGGATGAGAGACGCCTACTCATTTGGGGAGACCAGCGGGTTTGTGACAGCGGTGGGGAGGCTAACTAACCCACCAACATCTCAACGCCGATCATGCGAGATTCGGTCAGTCGTCCTGGCGGTTCGAGTAGGCTGCGATCTGCAGGCGGGTGTGTAGCGCAAGCTTCTCCATGATGTTCCGCACGTGACTCTTGACCGTATGAGCCGCGATTTCCAATCGCGCCGCGATCTCCTTGTTGCTCAGGCCCTCGGCGATGAGGTCGATCACTTGGCGTTCACGTGCGGTCATTCGTACGGATTCAATTGCAACCGACGCTCCCGCGTCTATGGCTTGTTTCGCGATTTGCGAGAACAAGCTCGACGTCATTTGCGGAGGAAGGACCTTCGCGCCCGCAGCGACCGAGCGAATGGTGCCGACGAGATCCTCGAGCGTCGCATCCTTCATTATGAAACCCCACACTCCGGCATTCACGAACTCGACAACATCCTCGTGCGCCGGTAGCAGGTCCATAACGATGATCCGTGAGTGTGGTGACTCCTTCGAGATAACCTCGGCGACCCGTAAGCTGTCATCCTCCCACAACCCCAGGTCCAGAAGAATCACCTGCGGCTGGTTGCCTCGGAGCAGCTGGGGGTCACCGCTCGATGCCGCGGCGACGACTCGAAAATCGGTCGTCTTCTTCAGCATCGCCGCGATGC
>JBHEME010000047.1:0-11173 GCA_046262755.1 Gemmatimonadaceae bacterium
CGAGCGGTCCCCTTACCTCTTACGCAATCTCGGATGGGAGTAATCCCGATTCACAACCGATGGTGTGAACCTCGGGGCCGCGAGAGCCCGGAGCCGAAGAGGACCCCCTCCGACGTACCGGCACCAATAGCGAATCGAGGCTAGATGCGCCGACTATACGCCCTCGCTCACCCTCCAGCGAGAGTGGCGGCGAGCCCGCCCACCAGCGTGGCCTCGCGCAGAATCGCGGCGGCGGCTCGCACGATCTCTCGGTCCGCGTCCTGCCACTCTCCCTGTTCAATGGCTTCGCGCACGCCAGGTATCGTCTTGACACCATACCCGGTGTAGTAGCCCGGCGCGTAGAGCATGTGGACGTACCACGGCCGATTCTTCAGGCCCTCGGCCGACGTGAGCGCCCGCTCCGCCTGGATCAATCTCTGGTTGACGAGCTTTGCATTGGCGACGCGGCCCGCCGAAACCGCTCGTGAGTAAGCGGAGTCGTAGCGCGATGCCGCGTGGTCGAGCGAGTCCAGCGCGTTGAGGAGCGGTGCAAAGTTTAGTTGCGGCGCGGCTTGCTCCCGTCGCGGGGCCAGCACCGGATCGCGCGGATCACTGATGTACTTGTACAGACCTTCGTCGATCTGCTTGTTGCGCTCCGCTATCAGTTCCGCGCGCTTGTCCCGCAGGCCCTGCAAATCCTTAACATAAGTGTGCGCCGTCTCGGCCAGATTGGAAAAAGCGAAGGGCAGAAGATCGGCGTTGGCGAGGCGGAGAACGGCGGTACCGGCCGCCTGCGCCAGTGCCTTGCCATACACAAACGACGTGTCGCTGAAGTGCGTGTACCAGTAAAAATCGTCATAGATCGAGTGGTAGATGCCCCCCTCGTCTTCACCGCCGTAACCGAGATTCATCGAGGCGACGCCGAGGTGATCGATGAAAGAGGAATAGTCGGAGCCCGAGCCAAGCGCATCGATTCTGAGGTCATCCCGATCACGCGCTTCGCGCCGCGATTCCGGCGTGCCGTTCAAAATGCGCGACGCCTGGATTCGCCTCCACGAGCTGACTCCGGATTCCGGATCCGGCACGTCCATCGCCACACCGTTGATGAACTTCTCCAGCGAGTGCGAGCCTTCGATGTCCAGATAGCCGCGGCTGTTCGTATCGCTATTGAGATACGCGACCGCGTGCGCCCTGAGCTCGTCGGCGTGGGTCTCGACCCACTCCGTGGAGCCGAGTAGCCCGGGCTCCTCTCCATCCCAGGCGGCGTAGATGATCGTGCGCTTCGGCTTCCAGCCTTGCTGATACAGCGCACCGAGCGCGCGCGCCTCTTCGAGCTCCGCTACCAAGCCGGAGATGGGATCCTCGGCGCCATTGACCCACGCGTCATGATGATTGCCGCGAATGACCCACTGATCCGCCTCGGTGGTTCCGGGCAGCTTCGCAATCACATCGTAGAGAGTCTTGCTGCTCCAGTCGGACTTCACCTTCAGGTGGACGCGCGCGGGCCCGGGACCGAACCGATAGGTGATCGGCAATCCACCGCGCCACGCTGAGGGGACGATCTGTCCGCCCAGCGCCGAGAGCAGCGGCTGTGCATCGCCGTAAGAGATGGGCAGGACGGGAATCTTCGTAATTGTTTTTGCCTGTGCGAGTGTCAACCGCTTCGCCTCCTTCGTCGCGCCCACTCCCGGCGTGAGCGGATCACCGGGGTATGTGGGCATGTCCTCCACCGAACCGCGCTGGACTCCCTGCGCGGGACGCATAGGGCCGGTCGGGAAGACATCGCCACCGACGTAGCCGTCGTCGCGCGGATCGGAGTAGATGAGACATCCGATCGCGCCGTGCTCGGCGGCGACTTTTGGTTTGATCCCGCGCCATGACCCGAAATATTTGGCGATGACGATGGCGCCCTTGACCGAGATTCCACGGCGCTCCAGCTCCTCATAATCGGCGGGAACTCCGTAATTCACGAAGACGAGCGGGCCTGTGACATCGCCATCGGCCGAATAGGCGTTGTAAGAGGGCAGCTGCTCCTGCTGCTGATTGGACGTCGGATCTTGTGTAAGCGCTGTCTCCTGAAGGCTCGCCTTATATTGGGTCGGAGCGACAAGCTCGACGACTCGCTCGACTGGGGTCGGAAAGAGAACATCGAAGTTTTCGATGTGGGCGTCCCAGCCGTAGGACTTGAACTGCGCGAGAAGCCATTCCGCGTTGGTGCGGTCATAGGGTGAGCCGACATGATGAGGGCGTGCGCTCAACAGCTTCATCGCTTCACGCATTCGTGAGGGATCTGGCATCGCTCTGAAACGGGCTTCGAGATCCCGTTCAGCCTGCACGGACTGCGGAAAAAATCCTCGGAGAGGCGTGTCCGCGGGAGATGGTGTAAGGGTCAATCCGGTCGCGGAAAGCATCAGCGAAGAAAGAAGCACGCGCATGTCAGGACTCCGGGTGTGGGTGGGAGGGCTTGTTACTACCGGAATATACGCGATACGCGTGTTCGTTCTCCCGGTTGCCTAGGCATCTCGTTTTGGGTCGGCGCGGGTGTCCGCTTCGGCTCCGGGCTCTCGCGACCCCGAGTTCACACCACCAGTTTTGGATCGGGACCATCTCCATCCGACTGATTGTGACGCGTGGTTAACGTCGCTCGTGGGTCGTCGCCTGCGCGGACACCCGCGCCTCCCGACATAGATCTGCAACTGCACATATGTCCGCGTCTCTGTGGCGGGGCGCGTCCCCCTTTGCACGGAGATGCCGCGCTTCGCGCGGCGCGCTCGCGCGCGCTGTTCTGTTCGGCGCGAAGAACGAGGCTGATTTAGCATCGAGCTCCGTGGGAAGTGGGTGGGGGTCCTCGCAGGCGACGACCCACGAGCGGTCCCCTTACCTCTTACGCAATCTCGGATGGGAGTAATCCCGATTCACAACCGATGGTGTGAACCTCGGGGGCCGCGAGAGCCCGGAGCCGAAGAGGACCCGCTCCGACGTACCGGCACCAAAGCCCGACGCTCAGATCAACCGACTGACAACTGCCTTGATCTCATCGAGCTCATACCCACGCCGCGCCAGGAACGCGAACAATCTCCGCCGAAGAACGAGCGGCTCCAGATCACCCATTTGCGCGAGCTTTTTTCGGGCGACTTGCTCCACCACCGCCGCGGTGTCGATTTGCTCGTCCTCAATGATCGTGGCGATCGCGTTGGTCGCGAGCTCGCCCTTGATCCCCTTGCGATAGAGATCCTGTTGCACCTGCCGCTTCGACGCGCCTGTGCTGACGATCTTCGAGCGCGCGTACTGCTCGGCGTATTTCGCATCGTTCAACAGGCCGTTATCAACAAGACGGCGGATCGCGTCATCCGCGTCCGCCGTCGGGTATTCCTTCTGAATCAGTTTTCTGCGCAGCGCCTGTGTCGAATAACTCCGCGCGCCCAACAAATTGAGCGCGTAGTTATACGCGGTCGGGCGCGTCAATCAGCGAGCTCGACCTCGGTCTCGACAGGAAGCTGGGGCTTGATGCCGAGTACGGTCTTGACCTTCTCCTCGACTTCGGAGAGGAGAGCGGGGTTGTCCTTCAGGTACATCTTCGCGTTCTCGCGACCCTGCCCGATTCTCTGCGCGCCGTAGCTATACCACGCGCCGGACTTGTCGATGATGCCCGATTCGGCGGCAATATCCAGCACGAGCGACGCGTGGCTTATCCCTTCGGCATACATGATGTCGAACTCGGCCTGCTTGAACGGCGGGGCGACTTTGTTCTTGACTACCTTCACGCGTACGTGCGAGCCGATGACGTCTTCCTTCTCCTTCACCGGCGCGATGCGGCGGATGTCGAGACGCACCGACGCGTAGAACTTGAGCGCCTTTCCGCCCGTCGTCGTCTCCGGATTGCCGAACATGACGCCGATCTTCTCACGCAACTGGTTGATGAAGATGACCGAGGTCTTGGAGCGGGCGATCGCACCGGTGAGCTTGCGCAGCGCCTGGCTCATGAGACGCGCCTGGAGACCCATGTGGGATTCGCCCATGTCCCCCTCGATCTCGGCCTTCGGCACGAGCGCGGCAACAGAGTCGATCACCACGACATCAACAGCTCCTGACCGCACGAGGATCTCGCAGATCTCCATCGCCTGCTCGCCAGTGTCCGGCTGCGAGACGAGGAGACTCTCTACGTCCACGCCCAGCTTGACGGCGTAGTCCGTATCGAGCGCATGCTCAGCGTCGATGTAGGCAGCCACTCCGCCAGCTTTCTGGGCGTTGGCGACGACGTGGAGGCAGAGCGTGGTCTTGCCGCTCGACTCGGGTCCGTAGATCTCGGTCACGCGGCCGCGGGGGATACCGCCGACACCAATGGCGGCGTCGAGATTAATGGCGCCAGTCGATATCGCATCCACCCGAACCCGCGCGTCGCTCGAGCCCATTTTCATGATGGCGCCCTTGCCGCAGCTCTTCTCGATCTGCGCGATCGCCAGGCCCAACGCCTTCTTCTTGTCTTCCTGAACCGTCGAAACAGCCATCTCGTTCACCCTGTCGTTAGACGTTTATGACCTGGCTAGCAGGTGAAATCCGCGAATCATTGTACCCGAACAAACTACGAAGCTAGCAGAAAAACCGCAAGATTTTTGGAGCAAATTCCGGCAAGAAAAATCATGGTCCCGCATCAGTTGCGGCTCGACAGCAGAAAG
This sequence comes from Gemmatimonadaceae bacterium, assembly GCA_046262755.1. Lineage (GTDB taxonomy): Bacteria > Gemmatimonadota > Gemmatimonadetes > Gemmatimonadales > Gemmatimonadaceae > UBA4720. The sequence continues at coordinate 4,656 of JBHEME010000047.1, forward strand.
GCGTTTTCGACGTGCTGGACCTTAACCTTCTCGGGACCAAGAATGACTCCGATCACGTCGAATCGAAAGGTGTCGCCCGGCTTCTGAAACCGCGACATCCACACTTTCGCCGATCGGCTGAGCTCGCGCTGCTTACGCCAATTGACGGCGCTGACCGGTCCGCCAAAATCGTTGGAAGCGCGGGTCTTCACCTCGACGAACGCAACCATGCGAGCCGTTCCTTCCGGCTCGGTGCGAGTTGCCACGAGATCGATATCACGCCGTCCATTGCGAAAGCGCCGCTCGGCGATTTCCCAACCGTGAACGGTTAGCCAACGAGCGGCCACCTGCTCGCCCTTGATGCCCATCGCTTGCCTAGCCGCTGACATGCGCGCAAAGTACGCGGACGAATTTGTCCGTCGACATCACTCGGGTTCGCGCGGAAGTTATGTGTTGCGCTTTCGCGCGCCGTCTCGCTCCGCCGCCGATCGCAGCAGCCGCACTCCTTCATTGTTGCGTGAGCTTGCCCGCTCCGTAGCAGCTAGGCGATGCGGTGAGTCTCCATCACCGCTTCCACGACGGCGCCGTCCCAGCGGAAGATCAGCTGCTTCACTGCGCGACACGGCCCAACACACCGCGGGCGAAAAACCGCAACGCATTCTCCGCCCTCGCGGCGGACGCTGTCGTAGACGATTCCATCCGCACCTTTCTGGCGCAGCTGTGCGCCGAGCTTCTGCGATCCGGTATAGCTAGTCGGAGAGTAGACATCGCGAAATTCCTTCTGGCGGTCGCGCAAATCGTAAAATCGGGCTCCTTTGATCGGAGCGTTGAGAACGGCGAAGTCGAGGTCCTGCGCAGGTGCTGACGTCGCTGAGAGAAATTCCACTCGATGGTGCTTGACCTCAGCGATCGCCGTCGCCTCGTCGCGCGCCGCGTAATAGACGCCGAAGGGTGCGGCGCTCATCGCCGGCGGCCCGAATCGAGTCCCGGTTGGGGAAATATGAACGAAGCGCGCCATCACATATCCTGAACCGGGGCCCACGACGCGATCTTCGGCAGGAATGAGCAGACTCTGGATGACTTCGCGACGCGTTGGATCGGTGCGGCTCCGCAGCTCCAATACGGCGTCGAGATCAGCAGGATCCGCTACTTCCTCGAAGAGATCCACGGGCGGAAAAATCGCTGCGACAAGTTTTACTGACTTTTTCCAGGCCAACCGCTTCGGCGCGAGGCCGGCCGTTTCGTTTTTTTCTTGCGCCAGGAGAGGCTACCAGCCGCGTGCCTGGGAAACGTGCGCGAATGTCTGGTACAGCCCGATCATGCTCGAGCACATGACTTCGAGGGGCGAGCGTCCGCCGAACAACTCCGCGCTATTCGGTCGCATTACCCAACCGTCGCGGCTTTCGGCGCTGTGCGGAAACACCACACGTAATGCCTCGAAAATGCCGAGGACATAAGAGAGTCGATCCAGCTGGTCGCGATTGAGTCCTTTGACTTCGCGACTCTCTCGCGCTCGCTTCAAGAGCTCGTAGTACGTTGAGCGTGAGTCGACGCCTACCAGTGCCATCGCGTCGACAGCCCCCAAGCTCCAGCGCTCGGCGACACGCGCAAAGGTGCGAAGTCCCGCGCCCGCCTGCGCCGGCTCGCTGATGGGCGCCGCGCGGGGCGGCTTTAGGCTGGTACTGGCTGGCATCCGGTGTCCATATTTAGACTAATTGTAATATTAGTCCAGATATGGACAAACGCAAGGCTGCAAACCCGAACGAACACCGAGAAATTCGCCCTCATTATAGATGCCCGCTCGTTCCTGACACCCACAATACCGAAGCAGGGAGCTACAAGCTTTGCAGCTAAAGCCGCGAGCTTCCATACTGGCGCTCGGGGAGGCCACAATGGCGAACTGTGCGCAGTGAAGTCCGCGCGCACACGCAGTACTGGGCGACGGTCAAGAGCAGCGAGGCCCAGTTTGAGTAATGGCCAGCCTGGGAGGTCGGCGGGGGTGTGCTCCTAGACGGCGTTCTCGCGTAGCAAGAGACCGGCTGGGTGCCCGATCGGAGCGCTAGCGACGATTGGGCTGACGGGCTCGATGCGTGTAAGCGAGTCGCCGTCGTAGAGCACGCCCCCGCCGACCGACCGCGCGATGAACCCAGAACTCTAAACTCGAGGCCCAGCGATGCGATCGAGGTCGTCCAGTCCCGCGAGAACATCGCGCGGCTTCGACCCGTCCGGCGGCCCGAGGATCCCCGCCAGGTGCAGCTGGTCGATGATGCGAGCGGCACGCCCGTATCCGACCTTCAACCGCCGCTGCAGCAACGATGTCGAGCCCTGCTGGTGCTGGATGACAACTTCCGCGGCCTCGCGGAACAGCTTGTCGCGATCCGCGTCGTCGAACTGCTCGGCGTCCGATCCCTGGGCTTCCTCCGCTTCCTTGCGACGAATGGTCTCTATGATGTCCGACTCGCTCGGCGTCTCGTCGACGATGAGACCTTGCGCCTCGAATGCGGCCTTGCGCTGCTCGCGACGCAATTCGTACCAGCCCATCAAACGCTCGGTGTCTTCGCTCGAAATGAACGCGCCTTGCAACCGCGCCGGTTCTGACTTGCCGGGTGGAATGAAGAGCATGTCACCGTTGCCGAGCAGAGCTTCGGCGCCGATGCCGTCGAGGATCGTCCGGCTGTCGACCTGCGATGCAACTCGGAACCCGATGCGACTCGGGAAATTCGCCTTGATCAGGCCGGTGATAACGTTCACGCTTGGGCGCTGCGTGGCCAGAATGAGGTGGATGCCGATGGCGCGCGCTTTTTGGGCGAGCATCGCGAGCGGCGTTTCGATTTCCCCCTGTACCGTCATCATCAGGTCGGCGAGCTCGTCGATGATGAGCACGATGTACGGGACGATGCCGCCCTTGTACTCTAGCTCCTCGAACGCCACGTCGTTGCGCTTGGCGTTTTTGAGCGGCGCGCCTTCCAGGACTTTGCGATTGAAATCCTGGATGTTGCGGGCGCCGTTTGCCGCGAGGAGCTCATAACGGTCCTGCATCTCCAGCACCGCCCACTTGAGCACTGCCGCGGCGTCGCGATTGTCGGTGACGACTTTGTGTCGCAGGTGCGGCATCACGTTGTAGACGGAGAGCTCGACCATCTTCGGATCGACCAACAGGAATCGCAGCGTCGTCGGCGTATGGCGATAGACGAGGCTAGTGATCAGTGTGTTGATGCAAACACTCTTGCCCGACCCAGTTGCCCCCGCGATGAGTAAGTGTGGCATCTTCGCAAGGTCGGCGATGATCGGACGACCTTCGAGATCCTTGCCCAGCGCGATCGGCAGCGCGGCGCGCGCGGTCTGAAAGTCACGCGACTCGATCAGCTCCCGGAAAGCGACCATCTCCGCGTTGGGATTTGGCACTTCGACGCCGACGGCTCCCTTCCCTGGAATGGGCGCGACGATGCGAATACTCTGCGCGCGCATTGCCAGCGCCAGATCGTTGGACAGGTTGGCGATCTGCCGAACCTTTACTCCGGCGGCGGGAGCGACCTCGAATTGCGTCACGACCGGACCGGTAGTGCGGCCAACCAGCTCACCCTCCACTCGGAACGTCCGCAGGGCGTCCATCAGCTTCACGCCCATGGCGTCGAGCTCGCGCTTGCCGATGTCCGCATTGCGCGGCGGTGCGGGTGTGAGCAGGTCTGGCGACGGAAGATCCTCCTCTGTGAACCAGTTCGCGTCGCCATCCGCGGCCTCAATCCCCGCCGCAACGCGTTCGGCGTGCTGCGCCGCAACTGCTGACTTCGTTTTACGTTCTTTTCTCTTTTCGATCGGAATCATCGGCTGTTCGCCCAGTGAATCGATCGAGTGATCGTCCATGAGCGAGAGATCGACTTGGGGCATTTCCTCGGGCGACGGCTCCAGCGCCGAGATCGACGCAGCGCCAGGCGGCACGACGATTTCTTTGTTCGGATCCAGTCCCGCTCGCTCCGCCGGAGTCGACGCCATCGCCTGGTCGAGCGTTATCACCCTCTTGGCAATGACGACACGGATCGGATTCCACGACAGTGTTGCCGCCGTCAAAGCGCTGAGGCTGAGAGCGACGAGGATCCAGGCGCCCGCGGATCCAGCGAATTGCAGGACGTAGAACGCCGCGAACGAGCCCCATATTCCGGAGAGCGCGCTTTCCTCACGCAGGCCACCCTGCGCCAGACCGCAGATCATCGGCAGCAGGAAGACCATACCGAGCAGGAACACCATCCACGAGCGATCCTTGCGCTGGCCTAGTCGACCGAAGAGACGCAGTGCGTGGGCGGCGGGCGCGAGTGGAAGGAGGGCTGCGGCGGGCCAGCCGAAAAACAACGCGATCGGGTGCGCGAGCAGCGCTCCCATCCAGCCGAAGTTCCCTCTTATGTCGCCGCTGCCATTCCACTCCGCGAATCCCTGCGCGGCGAGTGAGCCGGCGAGAAAAATCGCGAAGAGAAGGAGGAAGATCCCGCGAATCTCGCGGGCGAGAGGCGAGCTACCGCTCGCGCTCTGGTCCGAGCTTCGTGATTTGCCGGTCCTGGTAGATCGGGACCACAGGATAGGCGTCCACTTCCGCGGCCGCGGTGAGGTCGTCACCAAATCCTGCCGCTTCGAGGGCTTGTCCGTGGGACGATTCTTTGAAGACTTTCTCGATGTTGTCGCCATATTTCCGTTCGATCAGCACTGAAGCAGCAGCGGCGTCATTGACCACGACGGATTCCGCGCGCTTGGGAATCGCCCGAACATAACGACCGGCGCAGGCGGCGTCCTCGAGCGTGAAGCTTCCCTCTTCGCCCCCGCAGATTATCGCGATGTCCGTCTCCGAGCTGGCCGCCAGCTTCATCATGGTCAGCACGGCTGTGAAGTTGACGTACGAGGCTACGACTATGTCACGCGCGCCCTGTACACCCAGCAGAGCTCGAGTGCCATTGGTCGTCGTCAGAAGAATGGTTTTGCCCTCGACGGCCTTCCTGGTGAAGGCGGCGGGAGAGTTGCCGAGGTCGAACCCGGTGATGGGCAACATCTTCTGCTCCCCGGCGAGTCGGATCTCGGACCGCGCGAACTCTCGCGAGCGAAAGATCACCTCATCGGCGCCCTCGAGGGGAATCACCGTCTTGGCGCCGTTGCCGAGGGCGGTGGCGACTGTGGTGGAAGCACGGAGGACGTCGACGATCGCGACCAGTCGGCCAGCGGTGTCGGACGGTTTTACCTGACTCGGAGTGAAGAAGACATCAAGCCGCACCGGCGGGCTCCTTCATCAGCTCGGTCTCGCGCTCGAGGAACTTGGTATCGACCGCGCCGTCCTGGAATTTCTTGTTCGACATTACACGGGCCAGAAATGGGATTGTGGTTGTGACGCCTTCGATGATGAAGCTCTCGAGTGCGACCTGCATGCGACGGAGCGCTTCCTGCCGATCGCGCCCCTGACAAATGAGCTTCGCCAGCAATGAATCATAAAAGGGTGGAACGCTGTAGCCGGCGTAGACGTGGGTGTCGAGCCGGACACCCGGCCCGCCGGGCGGATGAAATACGTCGATGCGCCCCGGCGACGGCTGAAAATTTCGCGCCGGATCTTCGGCGTTGACTCGACACTCGATGACGTGTCCGCGCCGCTCGATTGGCGGCTTGATGGACAGCTTGTCGCCGCTGGCGACGCGAATCTGCTCTTTCACCAGATCGACCCCGGTGAGCATCTCCGTCACCGGGTGCTCGACCTGGATGCGGGTGTTCATTTCCATGAAGTAGAACGATTTGTCTTCGTTGAGGAGCATCTCGATCGTTCCCGCTCCCACGTAGTCGATAGCCTTGGCTCCCTTCACCGCCGCGTCGCCCATCTGCTCACGCAGCTGCTGCGTCATCGCCGGACTCGGCGCCTCCTCGATCAATTTCTGGTGGCGCCGCTGCACCGAGCAGTCGCGCTCGCCGAGGTGGATGACGGTGCCGTACTTGTCACCCATGATCTGGAATTCAATGTGGCGGGGACGGGAGAGGTACTTCTCGACGTAGACGTCGCCGTTTCCAAACGCCGAGAGCGCTTCCGATCGCGCGAGCTGGAACGAGCGCGCGAAGTCGTCAGGATCCGTTGAAACCCGCATCCCCTTCCCGCCGCCACCCGCGGCCGCCTTGATGATCACGGGAAACCCGATCTTGTGTGCGAATTTTAGCGCTTCGTCCGGATCCTCCATCGGTCCCGGCGTGCCGGGGATGATGGGGACTCCGACTTCCTCCATCGTTTTTCGCGCGGCAGCCTTGTCGCCCATGACGCGGATTTGCTGCGCCGTGGGTCCGATGAACGTGATGTTGGATGCCGCGCACGTTTCGGCAAACTCGGCGTTTTCGGCGAGAAACCCGTACCCCGGATGAATGGCGTCGGCGCCGGCAATTTCGGCGGCGGCGATGATGCGCGCGCGCGGCGGAAGTGCGGGTTGAGCCTGCCGTTTTGCCGTCATCGGGAAACTCCCATCACATCAAACATCGCGCCGTCTGCGTGCGATGTCGATTTCCAGCCGTCTCGAACGACATAAGAG
>JBHEME010000048.1:0-10751 GCA_046262755.1 Gemmatimonadaceae bacterium
CTTCGGTGTTGACCAGGATCTCAGCGGCCGGTACTCGGCCCTTCTTGTCCGCGCGCCGGACCAGACGGAGCGAGATGATGGCGCGGAGAGCAGTCGACAGCATGTACCGCACTTCGGTCTGCTGGTGGGGCGGGTAGAAAGACAGGATCCGGTTGATCGTCTGGGTCGCGTCGGTCGTGTGCAGCGTTGAAAACACCAGGTGTCCCGTTTCCGCCGCTTTGAGGGCGGTGTCGAGGGTGTCTATGTCTCGAATTTCACCAACGAGCAGAATGTCGGGGTCCTGACGAAGAACGCGCCGTAACGCCTGCGAGAAGCTGCCCGTGTCCGTCCCCACCTCGCGCTGGTTGATGCTGCTCTTGATATCGCGGTGCAGGAACTCGATTGGGTCTTCGATCGTGATGATGTTGGCGTGCCGGTTCTGGTTGATGTAATGCAGCATCGACGCCAACGCAGTCGATTTTCCCGAGCCTGTGATTCCCGTTACCAGGATCAGTCCCCGCGGCATCATCGCGATCTGTTCTACCGCCGGGGGAAGATTCAGCTCAGAGACGGTCTTCGCCTGGAATGGGACCGTTCTGAACGCGTAAGCGATCGTCCCGCGCTGCTGGTAGGCATTTACGCGGAACCTGCCAATACCTGGCACGGCTAAGGCGAAGTCGGACTCCTTGTTCTCCGAGAACTCCTTGATGTTCTTGGGCGCCATCACCTGCTCGGCGAGGCTGCGCAGGTCTTCCTGTTTGAGCGGGGCCATCTCGAGCGACACCATGTGTCCGTCGATGCGCAGCGTCGGAGGCCGACCCACCTTCAAGTGAAGGTCGGACGCGTTGTTCTGGATCATCTGCTGCAGCACGCCCTTGTAATCGAACGCCGGACCGCCCGCGGTCATGCGCGAGGCAGCAGGTGTTGCGGTGCCGGCGGCTTCTCGCTTCGCGCCGGGATTCATTTCGTCAGCCATTGGGATCAATACGGAGGAGGACCTGCCCGTACTCGACTGGATGCGCGTTTTGCGCAAGAATCTCTTTCACCACGCCGTCGAATTCGGACTCGATCTCGTTCATGATTTTCATCGCTTCGATAATACAGACGATTTGACCCTTGCTGATGTGATCTCCGACCGTCAGGTAGGGCTTGGCCCCCGGCTCGGGAGCCCCGTAGTAAGTGCCTACCATGGGCGACTTTACCTCTAAAAACTTCGATTTGCGCTCTTCCCTGGGGGTTTCCGCGGCCGCCGAGCCCGACTCGCCCGCCGAGGGGGCGGCGGCCGGGGCAACCGCGGCCGGTAGCAGGGCCGGCATGGCCATCGGCGCCGCCATCTGCACCGCCCCACGCTGCTGCGGGGTCTTGGACAGCCTGATCTTCATCCCCTTGTCGGACGATATCTCGATCGAATCGACGGTCGAGTCGTCCAGCATTTCCACCAGCTTCTTCACGTAGCGGAGGTCGATCATCGTCAATTCGGGTCGGATTTGGTCGGAATCGTGGAGCGCGGGTTGATCATGCTACCTGGAGCAACTCGCGCGTGAAGTCAGTGAGTATCTCGGGACCGCTCGCCGCCAGATGGACGTCGTCCTCGATGCGAACTCCGCCCCATCCCGGCCGATAAATTCCCGGCTCGATCGTAACGACCGCGCCCGTTCCAAGTGGGGATTCCACTGTTTTTGCCAGACGCGGCGCCTCGTGCACCTCGAGTCCAAGTCCATGGCCGAGGCTGTGCCCGAACGCATCGCCGAAGCCGCGCTCCTCGATGTAGCGACGGGCGAGAGCATCGGCCTCCTGGCCCTTCATGCCGGCGCGCACCGATTGCGACGCCACTGCATTCGCTTTCATCACAATGTCGTAGATCTGGCGCTGCTCGTCGGTCGCCCGGCCGATGACGACAGTGCGGGTGACGTCCGAGCAATACCCTTTGTACTGCGCTCCGAAATCCAGCAGCAACAGGTCCCCGCGCTCGATCACGCGCGAAGAAGCGCGGGCGTGCGGCAGCGCTGCCCGTGGACCCGATGCGACGATCGCCGAGAACGGAAACTCCTCGCTGCCCTCGTCGCGTAACGCCTTCTCGAGAATGCCGGCGACGTTCAGCTCGGTCATGCCCGGCTTGATTTCTTTCAGCGTCTTCTCGAGCGCGCGAATCGCGATTTCTCCGGCGTGACGAATGAGCGCGACTTCATCCGCGTCTTTCGATTCACGCAGCGTCTCGACGAGATTCAGCTGCGGCCGCCACTGGTACCGGGTACCATCGGTGAGCAGGCGCTGGAAATCGCGGTGCAGCAGGTGGGCTGATTCGAATCCGACGACCTCGATGCCGCTCAAGCTCGGCCCGAGACTCCACAGTCCGGTCCACAAGCTTTGTTGCTCAATGCGAACGCTGGCCAGCGCGCCGACCTCGTCGCGGACCTGGGTGTCGTAGCGAAAATCGGTGATGAAATGAACGTCGCGTTGAGTCACGAGCACCAACGCGCTCGATCCCGAAAAGCCGGTGAGGTAACGCACGTTGGGCAGGCTGGTGAGAACGAGCGCGTCGATGTGCGCGGCGGTGAGGGCATCGCGCAGCGCGGCGATGCGCGCGGGACGTCGCTCAGACATTTGCCGTTCTCTGCTTCACCAGTCCCCGTAGAGCGAGCTCGTAGCCATACGCGCCGAAACCGCAGATGACGGCTACCGCCGCATCTGCGAGCGCCGAGCGTCTCCGTTCCGGCTCGCGCGCGTAGATGTTGGTGAGGTGAACTTCGACAAACGGAATTTTGATTGCCGCCAACGCGTCACGAATGGCGAGGCTGGTGTGGCTGTAAGCGCCGGCATTGACCAGCGCGCCATCCACTTTTCCGCGCAGCGATTGAACCGCGTCGACGATATCGCCCTCGCCATTGTGCTGGGAGAACGTGAGCTCGACGTCGAGCTCCTTCGCCACTTTCAAGAGCCGCTTCTCGATGTCGGCGAGCGTCTCCGTTCCGTAGAGCGCGGGCTCACGCGTGCCGAGTAGGTTGAGATTCGGTCCATTGATCACGGCGATCTTCACTCGCGCGTGAGTCCATCGAGCCAGGCGCGGAACTTGGCGACGTCTTCCTCGGACTCCTGGTTTTGCAGGCGTGGGTTGACACGCGGCGTCGGCATGGCAGGCGTCTGTGGAGTCGTCGATCGCGGCGCGCCGCTGAATGCGCCCGCCAGTCGCGACGCAGCGCGGCTATCTGAAGGACTCACCGTCGCGCCGGCGAACACGTTGTCGAGTGACGCCGACGGTCCAGCACCGGCCATGGAGGCGCCACCGTCTGCGGCCTGGCCACCTGAATTCCCGCCGGTGTGGGAGCGTCCACCGGATCCACTCCGCTGCGGTCGACGGCGCCCGAGAGTCGCAAAGAATTCCCTGATCGACGGCTGACGGGCGGCATAGCCATCCGGGTCGGCCCGCGGCTCGTCGCGCGCTGGAGACTCGATCGATTCTCGATCGCGCGATGGTCGCGACCCTGGCGAGTCGATTGGTGACCAGCTCGGAGTCTCTTCCGATTCGCGTTGACCGGGCCGCGGAGTCTCGATCGATGGTGCGCGCGGCGATGGCTGGACAGGACGTTCGGGCTCCTCTCGCCGCGATTCGATGTCGCGTCGCGCAGCGGCTTCGTCTTCCGCCTCGATTTGCGCGATTCGATCCTTGAGCGATTGGTCATTCGGACGGGACTCGAGCAGCTGCTGGTAAACTTTTATCGCGAGCTGCCGATAACCCTGCTGCAGATACAACTGCGCCATCGTCTCGTTGACGAAGGGCTCGTTGGAATCAGTCACGAACAGCCGGTCGTCCTTGGCTTCTTCCGTTCTCGGACTGGCACCGCCGACGGTCTCGAGCCCAGGAGTCTCGGTTATCTCCGAGCGCTCCGCTGTTGCGGGCTGGTCGGGATAATGGCGTTCGAGACCGAGTGGAGCAGAGGTATCGGGCGCTGCTGACTCGGAAGTGGCAGCCATCGGCGTCTCCCGCGTATCCGCAGCAGCAGTCTCCGCAGGCGACGAAATCGCGGGTTCCGGCTCCAACGCGGCGTTGGGCTCAATGCCGGCGAGGGCGGATTCCGGCGGTGCAGCTGCAGCTTCGGCAGCGGCGCGGGTCTTCGCAAGCTCCGATGCGGCTAGCGTGGCCAGCTCGGACGGCATCGGCGGGGCAATCCGCTCATCACGTGCGGGCGGCGGCGCTGAGAGAGTCGGCGCGGGAGAAATCGACGGAGCTGCAGCGGGCCCGGTTGACGTCGAACCCGCCGCGTCTGCGGATGCGGACTCCTCGGGAACTTCAATGAAGGGTATCTGCTGATCTCCGATGTCCGTATCGACACCGGGAATTTCCTGCGAGACCGGAACCCCCTCGGCTGCCGCATCGATTTCCGATACCAGCGAAATCACCGCGGCGTCTTTCGGATCCGCCTCGAGGAGGCGCGCGTACCAGGTCCGCGCATCGGTGGTGTTCCCTGCCTGCAGCGACATGTCGCCCATGCAGCGCAGCGCAATGAGGTTCTCGGGGTCGAGAGTAAGCGCTCCCTCGAAAACTTTTTGCGCCTCGGCAAACTCACCGGCTTCGAACAGGGATTGTCCGTACACAATCTGCCCGCTCATGTGTCCGGGCATTTGTGCGAGGTGCGCGCGGCAGATTTCTATGGCGCGCTTCGGCTGGCCGCCCTTTCGATACTCATTGGCGAGCGGCGCGAAGTAGCGGCGAGGGTTTTCCTCGAATTTTTGCTGCAGCTCGCGCAAACGATCGTAATCCATCAGCTACCTCTGCTCATCGCGCAACAACTTTCGGGAACTCCGGTTTCACGCTCACGCCAACGCCGAAAGATGCACCAATCTCCGCTTTCGCGCGACTTGCATCCAGGTCACTCAAACTCATACCTTACAAGGCTATAGCCCATTACGCCCTCGAGTTGCGGCGTCGATTCGTTTCGGAACAGGAGAAGTGCCTTGCTGCAAGCCATGCGGGCCTCCGCAAAATACATCTGGATCATCATCGTCGTGCTCTTCGTCGGTGGATTCCTGCTCGCCCAGACATCGGGTCTGCTCGGGCGAGCGCCGGTCACCACCACTACCGCCGTCGCCAAAGTGAATGGCGAAGAGATTCTCGCCACGACCTGGTACCAGGCTACCCAAGCTCTCGAGCAGGAAGCCTCCCAGCGCAGCGGCGCGACGATCACGCTCGACGAGCGGCAGCGGCTCGAGGACCAGGCTTTCGATCAGCTCGTCAACGAAGCACTCCTTCGCCAGGAGTACAGGCGACGCGGCATCACCGTTACAGACGACGAAATCCTTGAAGCGGCACGCTTTAACCCCCCGCCGCAGCTGATGCAGTCGCCCGACCTGCAGACGGACGGACGGTTCGACCCGGACAAGTACCAGCGCTTTCTGCGCAGTCCGTTGGCCAGGCAGGAAGGTCTCCTCTACCAGCTGGAGAACTACTACCGGAACGAAATCCCCAAGGAAAAACTGTTCGATCAGATCGCCAGCAGCGTCTACGTCACCGACGAAGAGTTGTGGCGCAAATGGCAGGACGTTCACGACTCGGCGCAGGTGTCGTTCGTGGCGTTCGATCCTGATCGAGTGTCCGATTCTTCGGTGCGAGTGAGTGACGATGAGATTCGCGGCTACTACGACACGCACAAGAAGCTGTTCGAGCGGCCGGGTCGCGCCAAGGTATCGGTGCTCATAATTCCGCGGGTGGTGAACGCGCAGGATTCAGCCGCGGTTCGCGCGCACGCTCTCGAGCTCCGGTCACGAATCATCGGCGGTGAAAAGTTCGAGGACATCGCCCGCGCCGAGTCGGTCGATTCAGCGTCGGCGGTGAATGGCGGCTCGCTCGGCCGCGGTGGCAAGGGCCGATTCGTGGCGCCCTTCGAGACGGCGGCCTACGCGCTGAAGCCCGGGGAAATTTCGCAGCCCGTGCTCACGCAGTTCGGCTATCACCTCATTCGCGTCGACGAGAGAAAGGGCGACACAATCGCGCTGCGTCACATTCTGCTCAAGATCCAGCAGAGCGATTCCGCGGCGGCGCAAACCGATCGACGCGCCGACTCGTTGTCACGCATTGCGGCGAGCAGCGATCAACCCGCCAAATTCGACGAGGCAGCGCGAACGCTTCACATTCCCGTGCTCAAGGCGCAGGCAATCGAGGGAAACGCGCTCACCGTCGATGGTCGCTACATCCCGAGCGTCGGGCCGTGGGCCTTCCAGGGCGCGCATCCCGGTGAAACCAGCGAGCTGTTCGACTCAGAGGACGGCTACTATCTCGCTCGTCTGGACTCCCTTACCAAGGGTGGTCCCCTCGGTCTCGACCAGGCGAAGGCCGACATTCGCACTTACCTGATTCGCCAGAAGAAAGTGGACCTGCTGGTACCACAGGCGCGGAATTTTGCCAAGGTTGCGGCCGGAGGAACGCTGGAGTCGGCGGCCCGACTGCTCAACATGCAATTGATCAAGACCGCTCCATTCACTCGCATCACCGGTGTGCCCGAGCTGGCGCGTCTGCCGGAAGCGGTCGGCGCAGCGTTTACGTTACCATTGCGCGTGGTTAGCGAGCCGCTGCGATCTCTGAATGGTGTCGTGGTGGAGCGCGTCGACGCGCGCTACCCAGCCAATCGCGCCGCGTTCGAGGCACAGAAGCCTGCGCTCAAGCAGCAGGAGGTGCAAAATCTCAGACGTCAGCGGGTGACGGACTACCTCGCGAATCTGAGGGCGGCGGCGAAGATCGACGACAAGCGGAAGCAGATAGAAGCCTCCACTCGTCGCGCTACTCAGTAGCTACAACAGTCTCTTTGGCGCGGGCCGCTCCGCTTCTTCTGCGGCGCGCCGACGCTCCAGCTCCGCCGATGTGAGACGCGACTGCGTCTCGGATTCGAGCGGTGGCTTGGTCTCGGCGGTGACTTCGCGGGTCGCTTCGTTGATGTTCTTCTTGAACTCGCGAATTCCCTTGCCCATCGAGCCCGCGATCTCGGGGATCCGCTTCGCGCCAAACAGAAGCAGGATAACCACCATGATGATCAGCAGCTCGGGAAAGCCCAGATTTCCGAACATAGAAAGCTCCTAGAAAAGCGAACGCGCTATCAGGTAAGCGAGGAGTACACCGAGCAGGCTCAATAGTGACACGTCGAGCGCGACTGGACCCAGCGCGAACTTGATTATAACCAAATCGACGGGCACCGGCCCGATTGCGGGCGTCACACCGGTCGTAAAGAAGTCCTTGGCCGCACCCGGCGGCAGGAACCTGCGCCCCACCTGCGTGAGCAGCCCGCCCGTGATAAACCCGGCGGCGAGGATGAGCGCGTGGAACAAAGACCCGCGCCGGGAATGACCGCGTGGGGCCGGAGAGCTCCGTAGCGGTGGCATTATGAGTGTCTCTCCATGACGTAGGAAATAGACGCGCTCAGGGAGCGGCGCGCCACGGTGTCGGGCAAATCCGACAACGCGTCGTTGGCGTGCTCAGCGAACTCTTCACCCCGGGCACGGGCGTACTCGAAGCCGCCGTTTTCCGCGACGATGCGGACAACAGCCGCAATGTCCTCGTCGATTGCTTCATCGCTGGCGAAGAGTCTTTCGACTTCTTTTCTCGATGCCTTTGACATCTTGCGCAGGGCGTAGATGAGCGGGAGCGTGACTTTGTGTTCCTTGAGATCGAGTCCGGACGGCTTCCCCGTCGTTTCCTTGGCCTCGCGGTAATCGAGCAGGTCGTCGGTGATCTGGAACGCCATGCCGAGATTCTCGCCGAAATTCCCCAGCGTTGCGCAGTGTGCCCGCGCGCCGGACATTGCGCCGAGCTCGCACGCGGTGCGCATGAGGGAGGCAGTCTTGGAACGAATGAGATCGTAATACTCCTGCTCGCTGAACCGGAGCGGCTCAGTAACCGCGAGCTGTCGCATTTCGCCGAGTGTCATTTCCGTCGACGCACGGGTCAGCGCCTGGAGCGCTTCAATGTCCCCGAGGGCAACGAGGTGGGTGAGCGCAGTCGAATAAAGAAAATCTCCCATGATGACGGAGATCTGGTGACTGAACATCGCGTTCACGGTCGGCATCCCGCGGCGCAGCGCGGAATGATCGACAGCGTCGTCATGGACGAGGGTGGCGAGATGAATGAGCTCCAGCGAGGCGGCGATCGTTACCGCTTTCGCGTCGGGTGTGTCGGTCACTTCGCTCGACAGAAGCAACAGCGTTGGGCGAAACATCTTCCCGCGCATCGCGAGCAGGTGGCCGCTCACCTGCCCAACCAGGGGCAGCTCGCTGGCAACGACGCGCCCCATCGTCTGCGATACGGCTTCCAGCTTTTCTCGAATTGGGAATTGAATTGCCTGGAGTGTCACTCCACGCGGACTTGCAACGTTCACGTCGGCTCGGTGGTCGGCTGCGGCCGATCTCACTTCGAGGCGGCCTTGCTCATTTGCTTGAGACGCTTGCTGACGTCGCGGAAGTCGACGTCGATGGCGAACACCCGCTGGTAGTACGCCGATGCGTCCCGTGGTTTTCTGCTGTGCTCTGAAGCATAGCCGAGCAGGTAAAGGACGCCAATGAGGTCCTCGTCTTCCATTCCCGGCTCGCGCAGGGCGCGGCCGAGGACGGTGATGGCTACATCGTACTCATGGCGCTCGATGAAGCATTGTCCGAGCGCTTCGTAGGCGCGAATGCGCTGGGTGGCGCCGCGCAGCGCTTTCTGGAATTCAGCGACTGCCTCGTCGATGAGTCCCATTTGCTTGTAGGCGACGCCGAGGTCGTAGTGGCTGTCGAAATCTTCCTCGTCGACGTTGGCGGCTACTCCCGCTTTGAATTTCTCGAGCATGTCAGTGAAGTCAGCCTGCTCGCCGTCTTCGCGGTGTTCATCCTCTTCCGCGATCATGCGCGTCGAGCGCGGACGTGAGTCGTCGCGCAGCCAGTCGGCGAGGTCGACGAAATTGTCGGCGCGGCCCTGCGGCGGCGTGTTCTCTTTGGGCGCGGCACCGTGCGGCACTTCCTTGGGCGGAGTGCTCAGACGCGGAGTCGCCGCTGGCGAGGGGTCTTTCGGTTTGGGCTTGGCGCGCTGGAACGGGTTGATCGGGCGTCGTTCCGATTTCGACGCAGGCTCGGGTTCCGATTTCGGCTCGAGCTTCTTGGGGCGCGTTGGCCGAACGGGTTGGACGAGCTTTGGTTTGGGCCGAACCGGCTCGGGCTCCTCGACTTCCTCTTCCTCTTCCGGCTCCGGTTCGACTGGCTTCGGACGCGCTTTCGCGGAGGCCTTCACCGGTTCTGGCTCCGCGATATCGAGCTCGATGGGCTCGAGCTCGCGCTCCTCTTCGTCGGCAGGAGCGGGAGACTCGCCGGGCTCCTGAACGACTTTGTTTTTGCCCGAGCGGCCTGACATCGGTGGCTCTGGCGTGCCGAGCAAACCGTCGAGCGGATTCGCGTCCCCGTCGGAGAACGTCGGCTCTTCGAGCAGAGAAAGACCCGCAAGGGGATCTTGGGTATTGAGCGGCTCACCCAGTCCCGGCTCACGCAGGGGCTCGGACGGGATGAATCCCGACACGGCGGTGTCGAGCTGGTCAGGATTCACCTCCGGGTCGAGAGCGAACTGAATCGGATCAGCAGCCGACTCCAGTCCTTCAAGCGGCGAGATCTCGAGGTCATTGAGAGTGAGATCGAACGCTGGCTCCCCATTGGGTAGCGACGAGGAGTCGCCCTGGCGTTGGAGACCAGGAATGTCGACAGAAGGGTCGATGTCGGGCAACGCGTCGAACTCAGGCGCGGGTTGCACGTGCGGCGGCGTTTTGGGACGTTGGCGCAGCTCCGGCATCAGCGACGTGCGTTGCAACCCGGCAATTTTCGGCTGAGGCTTTGACGGGGAACCGCCGAGATCGAGGAAGACCAAGCCGCTCGAATCGTTGGTGCGCGGCGTCGTGGAGCGACGCGGTTCGACGGCGGGATCGAGCGAGTGTATCCGCTGTACCGTTGCTTCGGCTTCCGCGGTTCGGCCTTCGGCGTCCAGAGACTCGTGCAGTATCTGCAGCTGCTCGACAGCCTCGTCTTTCTTCCCCGCCCTGGCGAGCTGGTCGGCGAGCATGAGCCGAATGTCGTCTTGCCCCGGACAGAGGTCGGCGAACTCCTGCAGCGCCTTGAACGCATCGGAGTCTCTGCCGGCGCGGTGCATCCGATCGGCGTACTCGAGAAAATTTTTCTTGGCGTCGCTGTTGAAGCCTTTTTTGGCTGAGATCTTACCGAGCTTGTAGTAGATCTGGTGGCGCGATGGCGCGTGGCGGAGAATCTTGTTGCAGAGGGCAATCGCGTTGTTGAGGTAGCCGCCGTCTGTGTACAGATCTACAGCTTGCTCGTAGAACTCGACTGCTTTGTCGGGCTTATTGAGACGGAGGTAGAGGTCGCCAATGCGGTTGTAAACCGTGACGTCTTTTTCTTCCTGATTCTCGGTCGCGCCGATAATCTGGAGATAGACCTCGAGAGCCCGGTCGAACTGCTTTTTCTGCTCGAATTCGGCAGCTTTTTTTTTGAGCTTTTCGACGTTGGACATTAAGCAGCGGCCGGTGATGACTCACCCGGCAGAGAGGGCCTCCGGGGGGCGAGGGTTCAACTTACCTACTGTTTCCGAGGGGTGACAAGGCGCGCCAGCCTTCCACGTCCCCACACAAAGACGTGCTCCGTACCAGTATGGCAACTCCCGCACATCCCCTATGTCGAAGAGGGCCAAATCAGCCGAAAAACCGGGTGAAATCTGCCCCGTTTCTCCCGCGAGGCGAAGTGCCGCCGCACCGTTGACG
>JBHEME010000049.1:0-10408 GCA_046262755.1 Gemmatimonadaceae bacterium
TGTACATCCCGCCGTAGGGCGCCACGGCTTTTGACAGTGCAACGAGCTCGTCGGTCTTCGCATAAAACGCCGGAGCGTAAATAATCGACGAGCCAATCCCTAACGCGCCTTCTTCCATCGCCTGCCGCGCGAGAGCCTGCATGCGTTGCAACTCCGCGGGCGTGGGCGGTCGATCGGCGTAGCCGATCTCGTGGACGCGCAAGCTCGTCGCACCAACGAACGACGCGACATTCGGCGAGATCCCCTTCTGTACGAGGAAATCGAGGTACTCGCCCAGCGTCGTCCACGGGACGTCGTACTTGATGTCGCCTTCCTCGGCGATCATCTCCTTGCGCATCGTGTCGGTGAGCGGTCCCATCGACGAGCCCTCGCCCATCACCTCGAGCGTCACGCCCTGTCGGATGTCGCCCTGACTGCGTCCGTCCTCAATGAGAGATTCGGTGGCCCAACTGAGCATGTTGATGAAGCCCGGCGCGACCGCCATCCCACGCGCGTCGATCTCCCGCTTTGGCTTCGGTATGGAGAAGTTGCCGACGAGGCGGATTTTGTCGCCGAGGATCCCGACATCGCCAACGTACGGAGCGCCGCCGAGTCCGTCGTAGATGGTACCGCCACGAATGACGACGTCGTACACGGTTCCTGACGGAGACGGGCGCGGAGGCGCGCACGAGAGAACGGCTAATAGCAGACCGACAATTCCGCCGGCGGCTCGCACGTGCGAGGCGAATCCAGCCGCTCGTGTCAACATTGCTTGCTTTGTCATGATGGCTCTTCGTTGGTGAGCTTCGAAAAGCCAAGATAGACGTGTTTCGTTCGCACGTAAACACCGGCAGCGCCCTGCAATTTTTGCTGTGCGCAATTAAAGTTCGCCATGAATCAGCCCGCCCACGGCACGCAAGCCCGCGCCTTCGCCGCCCTCGCCGCAGCGGGCTGCCTCTGGGGAACCGGATTTCTTTTCGGCAAATGGGCGCTCGCCGAGCTTTCTGTCGGCCAGTACGTGCTCTACCGTTTTCTCTTCGGCTCTCTCGCTTTCGCGCCAGTGACGTGGATGTCACTTCGCCGAGTCGACACGCGCATCGCCCGTCAGGACTACTCCAAGTTGTTCGTCGCCGCGCTGCTCGGCGTGCCCATTCAGTTCCTCATTCAATTCGCCGGACTAGCACGAACGACCGTCTCACACGCTTCGCTGATGGTGGGCAATCTGCCCGTTCTGCTCGCCGCGGGCTCGGCGATTTTTCTGCGAGAGCACGTTACGAAGAGCCGCTGGATCGCCCTCGTCGCATCAACGCTCGGCGCCGCGCTGATTGCATTCGGAGCATCGAGTGGTGAAGCGGGCGCGCAGGCAAGCCTTGCTGGCGATCTACTCGTCGCTTTTTCGCTCCTGACTGCCGTCGTGTGGATTCTCATCAGCCAGCAGTTGATGAAGACCGGCCGCTACTCACCGGTGACTGCCAGCGCGTACATCATCACGCTCGGCACGATACTGCTCGCGATCTGGATCATCGTCACGGAAGGAGTGCCGCCCGTCCATCTCTCGGCGCGAACGTGGATGTCCGTGGTGGTGTCCGGCGTTTTTGCGACAACCCTGACGACGTGGCTGTGGAACTGGGGTCTGGCGCGGGTGCCGGCGTCCCAGGCCGGCGTCTTCCTCAACCTGGAGCCGGTCGTGGGCACCGTACTCGGCGTGATCCTGCTCGGTGATCTGCTCGGGCCCTACGCCATACTCGGCGGAGTGCTCGTCATCGGGGCCGCGGTGTTCGTCGCTGGTAATAACCCGATTCCCTGAGTCAGCCGGGCCTTTCCGGTCGCGGCGTGCTTTGGCACATAGTTGTATCTAAAGTTCAACTACGCTGCCACCCGCTACCCGCTGGTAGTTGACCGCTGCCAGCGAAAGCTGAGGGACAGGGCTGCTGTATTCTCGTTCGAAGTACAACTGTCCTGCTGCGCGCTGCCCGCGGTTAGCTCGACGCTGCCCCCTCGAACCGACGGACAGTTTATCGTGCATGCACACTCGAAAAACTGTCCCTCGGGTCGCGCAGGCAGCGCAAAGCTAAAAGCGGGTAGCGGGTAGCAGCGTCGTGGAAAAGTTTTCGTATTCCCTCTTCCGCTCGCGACCGTAATATCCAGCACCTCGGCCGGGGCGTCGACCCTTAACCATAAGGGCCCGCCAGGAACTATAAAGCGTGTTAATGAGGCCTCAGCTGTACCCGCGCGATCGCGTGAACGAGTGCGTCGAACTCCTCTTCAGACAAATGGCTACAGGCTTTCTTCAGCCGTCCGGCAATGTCGGTGCGAACCTTTTCTAATCTCGCGGCGTTTTCCCGTTTGCGCAGGATGTCGAAGTCGGACTCGTAGGGTGGAGTATTCACGTCCGGCGAGGAAGGTGCACCGTAAACGTAGTGCCAGCGTCCTCCGACGATTCGACATCGATTTTTCCCTTGTGGGCGCGCACGATCTGATCGGCTATGTAAAGCCCCAGACCGAGGTTTGCTGAAGGTCCTCCTCCTGTTGGCTGGCGCTTCATAGCGTTGAAGATGCCATCGAGCTGTTCTTCCGGGATCGGCGCGCCGCGATTGTGTATGGCTACGCTGACCTCTTTCTCGTCGCCCAGTACGGTGACCGTCACGATCGTTCGGTCAGAACCGTGCTCCAGCGCATTGCCGAGAAGATTGGTCAGTACCTGGGTCATGCGGTCGCAGTCCCACACGCCGCGTAACGACCCTCGCGCGTCGATCTGAATCTTGCGCTGCGGGTGCGCCGCTAGAATCTCGTTGACAACATCATGTACGACGCTACCCATGTTCATCTCGGCGGGCGAGATCGGAATACCCCCACCGAGGCGGCTGCGGGTGAAGTCGAGAAGAGCGCCAACCATCTGGTTCATGCGACTTGTGCTGCTGACAATGCGCGACGTGAGCGTGAGATGAGGCTCGACAAGCTCCTTCGTCTCGAGCATGAACTTGGCAGAAGTCATCACCGCGCCTATCGGTGTCCGAAGATCGTGGCCGAGTATCGCGAGGAACATTTCCTTCGAATGATCGAGGTCCTGGGAGAATCGCGTAATCGATTCGGCCAGCGATTGGTCTATCGCTTCGTTGAACCGTGTAAGGTCATCGAGATCTGTCCGTGTGACCTCGCCCTGATCCTTCGACCAGAGACGGATGACACTGGCGCGCAACGCTCGGTACTCGGCAACCATTTGGTCCATGGTGAACCCACTCTCGGCCCTGCCCGTTCCATGTTTTTCTGCAGCGGTCCGTTCAGTGGACTCCGAAGCCGGTGCGTGCCCTTTTGATTTTTCGGACTGCTCCAGCCCGCCCTGCGGGGTCTTCAGATCCTTCGCGATCACCGTCAGCATCTCATTAGCGTGATCGCTGAGCGCCGCAATGCCCATTGAGCCGCTGGCGGGAGCACATGACCTCGCGAACTCCTCCCACTCCGCCAGGATCGCGGCGCGATTTGCCAATATGAAATCAGCCAGTCGCATTTCTCGTTGACCTCTCGTCGCAGTCGATGTCTGGTACGGAGGCAGTTTTTTTGCCAACGGATTGACGGAATGACCGGGCGGCTGGGGAGCGGTTCCTGTTGAGTCGATCATGCTAACGCCTTGTGTGGGGTAGGCGTCGCCAGGAGCGCCACGAGGGGGGATTCAGTGTCCGGAGCACTGGCCGGTGGGGTCGTCCCAGTGTCGCCCTCTAAGGCATTAATCACGCCCGAACACGACGGTACAATCGCTCCGTTGCGCCACCAGTGCGCTCCGGCGCATAGTTTATTCGCGAGTGCCAACTACGCTGCCACCTGCTACCCGCGGTTAGTTGAGCGCTGCCTGCGAAAGCCGAGGGACAGGCCGCTCTATTCTTCCGCGGAAAAACAAAACTGTCTCTCGGTCGGCAGCGGATAGCGGAAAAACCAGAAGCGGGGAGCGGGTAGCAGCGTAGTTTAGTTCCGAAGCACAGAATTCAAGCTTCACATTTTGTCCAGCATCCGGAGTCCCGATGAAACGCTTCTCAACAGTTTCCCTTCTTTTTTCGCTTCTCGTTCTCTCCACTGCGATTGTGCCTGCGTTGCGGGCGCAGCAGACGCCCGACGACCCGTTCGTCTGGCTCGAGGACGTCGAGGGCAAGCGGTCGATGGACTGGGTGAACGCCCACAACGCATCGACTGTCGCCGAGCTGACCGCGAATCCATTGTACCAGCCGCTATTCACGCGGATAAAGCAGGTACTCGACTCGCGGGACAAAATCGCCTACCCGAACATCGTCGGCGACAGACTCTACAACTTCTGGCAGGACGCTGAGCATGAGCGCGGACTGTGGCGTCGCACCACATGGGACAGCTACCTGCGCGGCAATCCAAAGTGGGAGACCGTGCTCGACGTCGATTCACTGTCGAAGGTGGAAGGGGTGACGTGGTCGTTCCAGGGTGCCGATTGTCTCGAGCCTGACAACAAACATTGTCTCGTTTACCTCTCGCGCGGCGGGTCGGACGCCTCCGAAGTCCGAGAGATGGACGTGACGACCAAAAAGTTCATCGCCGACGGATTCAAGCTTCCGGAAGCGAAGAGCAATCTAGCCTGGGTCGATCGCAACGCGGTTCTCGTCGGCACCGACTTCGGCCAGGGCAGCATGACCACGTCCGGATACCCGCGCATCGTCAAGCTATGGAAGCGCGGGACTCCTCTGTCATCCGCGACCACGGTGTTCGAGGTCCCCGTCGATCACGTCTCGGCTTCGCCTTTCACGATCGATGCGGTGGGCCGTCGTTACATCAGGATCGACGACAACAAGACGTTCTACACCTCGACGCACAACCTCTACGACAAGGGCGCAATCGTCAAACTCGATGTGCCCGACGACGCTGACGTCTATCACGTAGGCAACCACATGATCGTGTACGTGCGCGATCCCTGGACGGTCGGCGGTACCACCTGGCAAACAGGATCGCTCGTCGCGACATCGATCGACGATTTCCAGAAGGGCAAGCGCAATCTTACGCTGGTGATGAGGCCGGGTCCCCGCGAAACTATTCGCGGCATCAGCGCCACGCGCGATTACGTGCTCATCGATGTGCTCAACAATGTGCGCGGCGAGCTGCGGCGCTATCGCCACACCGGCAGCGCGTGGACGTTCGAGAAGGTGCCGGCTCCCGACCTCGGCACTGTGGGCGTCGTCTCAACGTCGACGAAGTCGAATCGATTCTTCTTCAACTACACGACTTTCATCCAGCCGACGACGCTTTATCTGGCCAACGAGAACGGAAAGGTGACCGAGATCAAGCGCCTGCCGGCGATGTTCAACGCGCAGGGTCTGACCGTCGAGCAAATGGAAGCGACGTCAAAGGACGGGACAAAGATTCCGTTCTTCGTCGTGCATCGCGCCAATCTCCAGCGCAACGGCAGCAACCCCACGCTGCTTTACGCCTACGGCGGATTCGAGAGTTCGTCGACCGCCAGCTACAGCAGCACGATCGGATCAGCATGGCTGGAGCGTGGCGGGACGTACGTGCTGGCCAACATTCGCGGCGGTGGTGAGTTCGGCCCCCAGTGGCACCGCGCGGGACTCAAGGAAAATCGTCAGCGCATCTACGACGATTTCATCGCGGTCGCCGAGGAGTTGATTCGGCAGCGAATAACTTCGCCGGAGCACCTCGGGATCAGAGGTGGAAGCAACGGCGGTCTGCTGATGGGAGTCGCGCTCACTGAGCGTCCCGATCTGTTCAAGGCGGTAGTCATCGACAACCCGTTGCTCGACATGCAGCGCTACAGCCATCTCCTCGCCGGCGCTAGCTGGATGGCCGAGTACGGCGACCCCGACAAGCCGGCGGAGTGGGCGTACATATCCAAGTACTCACCATACCAGAATCTCAAACCGAACGTGAAGTATCCCAAGGTCTTGTTCACCACGACCACCCGTGACGATCGCGTTCATCCGGCGCACGCGCGCAAGATGGCGGCGAAGATGGAGTCGATGGGGTACCCGTTCTACTATTTCGAGAATACGGAGGGCGGGCACGGGGCCGGCGTCACCAACGAGCAGAGGGCGAAGAGTCTCGCCCTCACGTACACGTACCTTTGGCAGCAGCTGGGGCCGCCGGCGGGGACGTGATCGTCGTTCATTCGGAACTACGCTGCTGCGTGCTGCCCGCTGTTAGCTATGCGCTAAGCGCGCAAGCCAAGGGGACAGTTTCGTCGCGCGGTTCTCCTTTTGGAAAACTGTCCCTCGGCTCGCGCAGGTAACACAAAGCAAGTAGCGGGTAGCGGGTAGCAGCGTCGTTGAGGAGCGGTGGTATTCCCTGCCCCCCCTTGCCACCGTAATATCCAGCACCTCGGCCCGGGGCTCCGATGACGTTCAAGCTCGTTTCGCCCGCGTTTGGTCAGAACGGATCGATTCCGTCCCAGTACACTTGCGAAGGGGATGATCTATCGCCCCCACTTGCATGGTCCGACGCGCCGAGTGGGACGAAAAGTCTGGCGCTAATAGTGGACGATCCCGATGCGCCCGATCCCGCCAAGCCGCAGCGGGTGTACGTGCACTGGGTCGTGTACAACATCTCTCCGCTTACGACCAAGCTGCCGCTGAATGCGGCCAAGAGCGGATTGCCCGGCGGTGGCGCGCACGGCACCAACGATTGGGGAAAGCAGACCTACGGCGGACCGTGTCCCCCCGTAGGCCGTCATCGTTATTTCTTCAAGCTGTACGCTCTCGACAGCAAGCTTCAGGGGTTGAAGGATCCGACCAAGGCGCAGCTCGAGCTCGCGATGCAGGACCATCTTGTCGGGCACGTCGAGCTGGTCGGGACGTACGAAAAGCAGAAGAAGTAGGGCAGTCGGAAGTCAGAGGCGTTACCGCCAACTGCCGTGCTGCCTGCTGCCCGCTGTTAGCTGCGCGCTGTCCGCTGAGACTGGGGGACAGTTGGGCGGGTTGGGACAAAACGTTCCGACGTAAAGAAAATGGCGTTGGCTAGTAAGAGCGTATTGCGCATGCTTCGCCATGAGCGATTTCAAGCGGTTGCGGGTCTGGGGTAAAGCGCATTCGCTCACGCTGAACGCGCACCGTCTTGCCAGCTCGATGCGAGGCGCGCAGAACGCGGCGTTGCGGAGTCAAATCGTCCGCGCCGCGATGTCGGTGCCCGCGAACATCGTGGAGGGCCGAGAGCAAAGCAGCGAGCGGGACTTTGTTCGCTTCCTCCGCTACGCTCTCGCTTCCACTTCAGAATTGGAGTACCACCTGATCGTGGCGAAGGATATCCGCGCGATCGACGAAGCCGATTTCAGGGCAACGCTCAGCCAGGTGGTAGATGTACGAAAGATGCTGCACGGTCTCCTACGCAAACTGTCCCAACCGAAATCACTTTCGACGAATCTGTCGCTCGGCCCTAAGCGGGAAGCGGAAAACTAGAAGCGGGGAGCGGGGAGCAGTGTAGTTGAGACATTAGTCGAACTCGAACACCCACCCCCGTATGCTACCCGCTTCGCGCTGTTTAGCTGTGCGCTACCCGCTGCGGACGGAAGGACAGTTTTCCAACGCCGTCACTCGCGAAGATCTGTCCCTCGGCTTTCAGCGGTCAGCAGAAAACTAAGAGCGGGCAGCACGCAGCAGCGTAGTTGGGAGAAAGAATGGGTCTCTCGACTGTGTAGATTCCCGAATGCCCGAGTCTCTATGATTACCGTGTCTCCCGTCACCCTCGAGGGCCACGGCATTCGGCTGGAGCCGTTGACCCGCGCGCACGAAACCGGTCTTGCCAAGGCTGTCACCGACGGCCGGCTGTGGGAGCTGTGGTTCACCACCGTCCCCGCGCCGGATCAAATCGCGACGTACGTGGGTGCCGCGCTCGAGGGACAGAAAGCCGGTCACATGCTGCCCTGGGCGGTGCGCGAGCTGACCACCGGCGAAGTAATAGGCAGCACGCGCTACCACGACATCGTGGCCCAAATCGACCGCGTCGAGATCGGCTACACATGGTACGCCGCGAGTTGGCAGCGCAGGCACGTCAACACCGCGTGCAAGCTTCTACTGCTGGATCACGCTTTCGAAAAGTTGGGATGCAGAGCGGTCGGATTTCGCACCGATGCATTCAATTTCCGATCCCAGCGCGCCATCGCCGAGCTCGGCGCGCGTAAGGACGGAGTGATCCGCCATCATCAGGCGCGACGGGACGGAACGGTGCGCGACAGTGTGATGTTCAGCATTCTTGCCGGCGAGTGGCCGGATGTGAGACGGAACCTGGTGGGACGATTCGCGCGACATGGAAGCAAAGGACCAGGAGAGTAGCCACAGCCCCCGTTGGAATTCTGCTACCCGCCACCCGCGACTAGCTCACCGCCACCCGCTGAAAGCCGAAGGACAGTCCTTCACGAAGTTCGCTCGGCCTTACCGAGGTCTGTCCGCCCGTCCGCAGCGGAAAGCGAAAACACTAACAGCGCGCAGCGCGTGGCGTGGTAGTTTGAGGGCCGCGCCGTTATGGCAGCAGGCGGTCCGGATAGAATCGAGCCATTTTCCATTTCGGGCGAGGGAGTGGTCGCGGCATTAATCAAACACAGCTATTGACCAAACCGCGCGAAGCTCCCAAGGTGAGGAGTAACGAAACAGAGGTGCAGTATATGAGACGGGGACTTTGCGCGGTTGTTGCTTTCTCTTTGACCAACGGCCCGCTATTGGGACAGGCTCCCCCCGTCAGCCCGGCGGCGATTGCAGCGGGTACGCATGGCAGAATCGTCGGGAGCGGCACCGGGAGCGGTCGCATCCACCTCACGGTACTAAACGTGAGTCACGACAGTCTGTACTACCGCCTCACCGCCGACCCTACGCCGCAGACGCTGGGCTGGGATCAGGTCGCGAAGATGGATGTAGTGAGGGGACGACATCGTCATTTTGGGGCCGGTGCCGCGTTGGGTTTGTTGATCGGCGCGGGCGCTGGCGCATTGATCGGATCTTCGTCCGCAAGCGGCAACGACGGTTACACCCCAACCGCCGTAGGATCGCTCGGCGGACTTGCTGGCGGACTGTTTGGCCTCGTTACTGGCGGTGTGGTTGGCCTCTTATGGAGAACCGATACTTGGGTGCCCGTCGCTGTGCCGCGATTACCTCACCCGCCGCCCGCTAAAGCCGATGGTCGTTGAAGGCTTCCCTTTTTCGGCGTCGATTATCAGCTCATACTCAGGCACGGCGCGGATCCCGATCAAGTTCGCCGTCTGTCCGCTCGTCGGAAAGGAAATAGCCGAAGTCTGAAGAAAGATCGGCGCGTCCTTTCTCAAAGGAAGCACGCGCAACTCGAGCGGCCCGCGCGCAAGCTGCGACCTGAAACGCCGCAACCCGATTCGCCACGGCGTCCCCTTGAAGAAGTCGTCGTCCAGCAGCGTCCCGCCCGAGTACAGTCGCGCCACATCGCCGACGTAGTGGATGTCGAGGAAAACGTTGCTGAGACTGTCGAGCGCTCTCGCGGGCACGCCGATGCTCCACACCGCCGCCTGATCGAACGCCGAATCACTCGGCGCCAGTGCGATCGCCTCCTTTCTCCACGTTACGGCGTTGAACTTCTTCACCGGCGGAATCAAAGCAGCTTCACGTACTTTACGCACGTCGAGTGACACGGAACGCGGTGGGAGCGAAGCCGAGTACCGGGTGAAGATTCCCTCGCGGCCTTGCCGGCTCAATCCGAAATTCGCGACAGTCGCGGCCGGCAGCTCGGGATACGTCGCAATCGAGAACTGCGGCGTCTCTTTCGCCAGAACGTGAATGCTCGATGAATCGAAGAATACTTCCTGGGGTGATAGCAAGAGCAAGTCAATATTGTTGATTCGAGTCGTCCACAGGTTTTCTGCCTGCTCCCGCGTGAGCAGCACAATCCGCGTGCGCGCGCCGTCGCCCGCATCGAAAGTAATCGCGACGCCGCTGCCCGGCGTGAGATCACGCACGACGACGCGCTCGCGTTCCCGCAGCACCCGTGCGCCAGGCGCGCTGACGCGAATGTTGCCGCGAGCGTCGAACGAGAATCCGGGCGTTACTCCCGGGATGGCGAAGAAAACGTAGACCGGATCATCGCCGCTTGTACGCGTCACGAGCTGCGCGGTGCTGTATTTCAGCAGCGCGCTACCGATCCTCAGATTCACGGGCCAGATGCCGTACGTGCCCGACGGAATTCTGGTCGGCGTGCTCGGTACCGTCAGAGTCTCCCCAGGAAGGCGGAGCGCCACGCGAGTGTTATGCTCCTTCATGCGGTGGCCGCGCAGGTAATTGTTGAAGAAGATGTACCCACTTTCGCCGAGCGTACGCGCAGAGATGCGAAGAGTAGTCGTGTCGGAGAGTCCGGACGGTAGAACTGACGGACGCCGCACCACCATTGGCGCGACACGCTCACCGAACGCCTGCAGAAAGTAGTGAACGGGCTTTATGCGCCGGAACGACTCGCG
>JBHEME010000050.1:0-10352 GCA_046262755.1 Gemmatimonadaceae bacterium
GCGCTGTTGATTCCTATTACTTCGCCGCGTGAGTTGACCAGCGGACCACCGGAATTACCCGGATTGATCGCCGCGTCAGTCTGAATGAGATCGCTGATCGCGTAACGATTGGTGCCATTGGGATTCATCAGGTCGGCGAGACTGCGGCCCTTGGCGCTGATGATTCCGGCCGTCACGGTGTTCTCGAGCCCGAGCGGATTGCCGATCGCAAGAACCCACTCGCCGATACGCGACGTGACGTCGTTGCCGAGCGAGACAGTTGGGAAGGTTCCTCCATCGATCTTGATGACCGCGACGTCAGTCGTACGATCGTGACCCACGACTTTCGCGGTAAAGACGCGGTGATCCATCATTCTCACGGTCACACGATCAGCAACCGTTTCGCGATCGGAGTTGGTGACGACGTGATTGTTGGTGAGGATGTAGCCGTTCGACGTTACGATGAACCCCGATCCCTGGCCGCGCATCGGACGCGACTGCTGCGGAATGTCGAACTGCCGGAAGAAATCCTCCATTCCGGGAGGAATGTTTTGGTCGGACTGACCTCGGCGCTGCGCTGTGCCACCGCTCGAGCGCGCCGCGCTGAAGACTTCGATCGAGACTACGGCTGGCGTAACGTTGTTGGCAATCGCGACGAACGCGTTACTGGCTTCGGCAATCGGCTGGATCTGCGCTGCGCTCGGTCGACTCTGCGCGAACCCGAGCTTCGTCCAATTGAGTCCGGATGCGACGATCAATCCACCAACGAATGCTGTGAGTGCGGCTGCAACCAGCCGGGCTCTCTGAGTGCGATTTGACATACGGCTATGTGGCTAAAGGGTGTAACTGATAAGACACGTGTGGTGGGCTACAGGTTTCAACCATTCCAACAACGTCGATCTCCCGTCGCCGAGCGATTTCCGTCGCTCGGCAGTTTGGCTTCGCCCAATTATTACTACGCGGACGGGTCAAAAACTGCTCACCCATTTGTCTCATGGGAAAGGTAGTCGGGAGACCAAGTAGGTCCTCCGCCGCGCGCGGTTTCCGCGGGTACGGCCTGTCTCTCCATTACCTAGGGCACGTCGCCCAAGCTCATCTGTAACAAAACGAATCGGTTGTAACAAAATATTGCACCGTAATTGACGGCCTTAAAGGCCCCGTTTCCGTAAGTAGTTGAAAATCAAGCGTTTAGCCTAGGCATGGCCGTTGCCTTAGGGGTGCCCACTTCTCTGAGTGGTCTTCCCTATCCGGTCGGTGCCAATGACGCAGTCCCGTTTCCGCCCATTCGTTGCCCTCCTAACCGCTCTTGCCCTGTCCTCCTGCTCCGACGCTGGAGCACCAGGACTCACAGCGCCGATCGATGCGGCGGTGGCAAGCTCGCACGGCTCGTCCAGGGATCCGGTGACAACCGGAACGCTCGACCCAGCCGCGCTCGACCTCAAGGTTGTCTGGTGGAAGAAGCACCAGCGAAGCTTCATCAGCGTCACGAGGACAATCGACGCCAGCGGAGGCAAGATCTCGATCCCGGAAACAGGGTTCGAGATGTCGTTCCCGGCGGGCGCAGTCGCCGGCTCGATCGACATCACCGTCACGGTCGATCCAAAGTACGTCGCCTACAAGATGGAGCCGGCAGGTACGCAGTTCGAGCAGGACGTGACTGTCACGCAGTCACTCACGAACACTACTCTGCAGGACGCGCCGCTCCGCAGCCAACTCTATGCTGCCTACGTCGCAGACGACAACGCCAAGCTGAGTGGGAAAATTCAGGTTCTCGAGATAGAGCCTTCAACCACGATTTTCTCGCTCATCTCCCCGCTTGTTCCAGAGAAGCAGGTCTGGACCATCAGACACTTCTCGCGCTACATGCTCGCTTCAGGCTGATCGAACCCTCGTATCAGGCTTTCAACTCTCACCGGGTTACAAAATGATTCGCTCAAGATTCGTACGGTCAGCTACGCTCGTGTTCGCAGCGTTTGCAACGCTCTCATGCGCTGATTCGCCCACCGGTCTATCGGCGCCGAAGAATGCGAACGATGCGCTACTGTCGGGCCTTCTGGGCGGGCTGATCCAAACCGTGACCCAGGTCGTCGGATTTGTTGGAGACGCCACGGGTCTCACCATCCACCCGGTGAAATGGGCCGACAGTCGGGCGAAGGTCTCTTACTCCGTATCAGGCACGATATCGCCGTGGGGCGGAACTCTCACAATTCCGCAAGCGGATTTCTCGATCACGTTTCCGATGGGTGCAGTCTCTCAGCCGACGAACATTACGATTACGTCCGACCCCAGCTACGTCGCCTATCAGATGGAGCCGCACGGGATCCTCTTTGCAAAACCGGTCACCGTTATCCAGCGCCTGAGGAACACGGAGGTCTACGGAAGCGCTCTCAACACCCAGCTCTTCGGTGCCTACATAATCGATGATGGCCTCGATCTCAGCACACTGCTGCACGCACTGGAAATCGAGACGTCCATCACGATTTTCGGTCCTCCGCCAACATCCAAGCTACCCGATACCCAGATCTGGATCATCAATCACTTCTCCAGGTACATGCTCGCATCGGGCTGAGCCGGATCCGCCGCGAGCCGATCATACATGGAACTCGGACGCGAAACTCCCAATAAAGCGCGCAAGCCGCTGGCGGATCACGCCAGCGGCGTTGCGCGTGATGACGTAGAGGCTGCGCGCGAGCTTGTAGGGCAAGCGCGTCTCGCCGAACAACGCGAACAGACAGCCAAAGCGCTCGGCCTGTACGACGACGCGCTCGCCCAATTCCATGTCGAGAGCGCGCATCCATTTCTCGCCGACGTTCTGCGCTGGAAGGGGACGCTGCTGCGCGAGCGCGGCGAGACGGAGGCTGCCTACCGCTGCTATACCCATAGTCTGGCAAAGGCGAGTCGCGCGCACTCTGATTCCGCGCAGGCTCACGCGCTCAATTGTCTGGCGATAGTAGCGCAGAGACGCGGAGACCAGAAGGAAACTGAGCGTCTGTATCGGAAAGCATCGACTCTGGCCAACAAGGCAGGCGAGGCTCGGCTTCTTGGAATGATCGAGCAGAACCGGGGAGTTCTCGCCAACATGCGTGGGGACTTTGCGGCTGCCGCAGCAGCGTACTCCAACAGCCTGGCGGCGTTCGAGACCGCGGGTGACTCGGAGGCCGTTTCCTGGGTTCTCAACAACCTCGGAATGCTGCACACGAGAATTCGAAATTTTGGAGAGGCCAAGGCGCATCTCGACCGCGGGCTGGCCATTGCGATGAGCCGCAACGACGCGATCGTCGAGAGCATCATCACTCTGAATCTTGCCGAGGTCTGGATTGGGCTGGGTCAACTCGACCGCGCCGACGAGCTTTGCGCCCAATCTCTTGCTGAAGCTCAGCGCCGCGGGGACCACCTTACCGCCGCCGGCGCGCTTAAATGCCGGGCAAGCATCGAGCGCGAGCGAGGCGCCTTCGACAAGAGCATCGCAACGCTCAGGATCGCCATTTACGAGGCAGAAGGAGCGGAAGACCGCCTCCTGCATGCCGAATTGTTGCGCGAGCTTGGTGAGATCTCCCGGGCGATGGGGAACGCGGGTGCTGCCCGATCGGCCTGGCGGGAGGCCGAAGAGTCCTTCCGCGCCGTGGGTGCACGCCACGACCTGGCGGACCTCAAATTCCGGATCAACGCTTTGCCTGCCTAGACAGCCCTTGTTAGAGGCCCTGCCGGCGCTTATCGGGTGCCGCCGCGGGGTGACTCAGACGAGCGTATCCTCGTCTGATTAAAGGCGGTTGGAGTCGCTCTCCGACCGCCTTTTTCTCGCTATCCGGTTCTTTCACCCGAGCGCGGACGCCCGAACGGCTGTCCGCGGCAAAGGAACGGCAAGATCATTCCAGTGCGGCCTTCTACCGCCTCCGGCGATCGGTGGCACTCTCACGTGATTGGTGAGAGCCTCGTTCTGCGCGAGGTGATTGCGTTGGCGACCCAGATCGCCGCCAGCCGAAACGTCACCGTGCTGCTCGTCGGTGAGACCGGAACCGGCAAGGAGCTGTTCGCGCGCGGAATCCACGCCGCCAGCCCTCGTTCCGCCGAGCCGTTTGTCGCGATCAATTGCGCCGCCATTCCCGAGACGCTACTCGAAAGCGAGCTGTTCGGTCACGAGCCCGGTGCTTTCACCGACGCTCGCACGCTGAAGCGCGGATTGCTCGAAGTTGCCGACCATGGCACGGTGTTTCTCGACGAAGTCGCCGAGCTGCCGCTCAAGCTTCAGGCGAAGCTGCTGCGGGTAGTCGAGGATCGAAAGTTCCGGCGTCTGGGCGGATCGGAAGAACAAACGCTACACGCCCGGTTGATCGCTGGTACCAATGCGGCACTCGAGCGGGCCGTGGAGAACAATCATTTTCGGGCAGACCTCTTCTATCGGCTCAACGTCGCGCGTATCGAGCTTCCTCCTTTGCGTGACCGAAAGGGCGACGTGTCACTTCTGGCCAAGTATTTCGTGCAGCGTCACGCCGAAAGCGAAGGGCGGGAGAATCTTCGTCTCGCCATCGATTCGATCGACGCGCTCGAGCGGCACCACTGGCCGGGAAACATTCGCGAGCTGAAGAACGTGATCGAGCGCGCCGTCGTCGTGTGCGCCGGCGATCTGATCCACCCGCACCATTTGTCACTGCAGCGTCGGTCGCTCGTTCCGCTCGTCGGCGCCCCCGCCGGAGCGACGATTCACATTCCGCCGGAGGGAAAATCTCTCCAGGCAATTGTCGATGAGGCGATCCACACGACCATTGGGCTGACGGGCGGAAACCTCAGTGCCGCCGCGCGCATTCTCGGCATCTCGCGTCCTACTCTCGCCAGGAAGCTGCGCGACGAGAGCAGCGTCCGGCGGACGATTCTCGCTTCGTCATGACCAGCGTGCGCCCCACCGTCGAAGTGCGAGCAGCCGAATCCTTGGCGGTGAAGCAGAGGATAGACAGGGCGAAGCAGGCCGAGCGCGAGGGACGTTGGGCGGATGCGTGCGCGGAGTACGAGCGTCTCGTACGCGATCCAGAAGCGCACGCGCAGACGCGTCTCGCGGCACTCCGCTGGCTCGGGCGGGGGTATCTCGAGCAGGGTAATCGCGCCGCGGCGTTCGACGTGCTGGAAGCGGCTGTTGCCGCCGCCGACGTCACTGGTTCACCCGCAGCGGTGGCGCAAGCGTTGAACGTCGTTGGCATCGTCTATCAGATGGGTGGAGACCTCGACCAGGCGGCCGCGATTTACGCTGCCGCCCGGGCTAAAGCAGAGGACGCGGGCGATGGCGCACTGATCGCGATGATCGACCAGAACGTCGGTACAGTCGCGATCATTCGCGGCGACCTGCGCGCCGCGCTCGAAGCATTCCGCCTGAGTCACCTGGGTTACCAATCGCTCGGCATGCGCAATCACGAGGCGCAGGTACTCAACAACATCGGGCTTGCGTACATGGAGCTCGGTGAGTTCGCGGATGCGGAATCCGCTTACGCTGACGCAGCGCGCGCGTTCGCTGAAGAAGGAGACCGGGCCAAACAGCTCGATCTGGCGGCGAATCAGGTCCAGCTGTACATCGCCGCGAAGCGATACGACGAAGCGCTCGAGCAATCCGAGAAACTGCTCGCTGTCTCAACCGACGACGTGCCGTCATGGCGCGGCGAAGTGTTTCGCCACATTGGCGTGATAGCACGCGAGCGCAATGACTTCTCGCGAGCCGCGGAGTACCTCTCGAAGGCCGAGCAGCACGCAGAGACGACGGGAGATCTGTTGCTGCGCGCGGATGTCGCCGAGCAACAGGCCGAGCTTTACTGGGGACAGAAGCGTCACCGCGAGATGTTGCAGAGCCTTAACGAAGCCCACGCGCTGTATTCACAGCTCAAGGCCCAGCACCGCATCGCGCACGTCGAGAAGAGAAATGGAGCCCTCGAAGCCCGTTTCCTCGAAATGGCAGCGCAGTGGGGCAACTCCATCGAAAGCAAGGATAGGTATACTCAGGGTCACTGTCAGCGCGTTGCGTTCTTCGCCTGCGTCCTGGCGGACAGCGCCGGCTTCAATGCCAGATCGTTGTTCTGGTTCCGCATTGGAGCGCTGCTCCACGACATCGGCAAGATCATCGTTCCCACCGAGGTCCTGAACAAACCTGGTAAGCTGACGCCCGAGGAGTGGGAAGTGATGAAGCGCCACCCTGTAGCCGGTCTCGAGCTGGTAGCCGACATCGATTTCCCAGGCGACATCATCGCGATCATTCGCAATCACCACGAGCGCTGGGACGGCACCGGATATCCCGACGGCCTGGCGGAAGAGAATATCCCATTAGCGGCACGAATACTTTGCGTCGCGGACGTATACGACGCGCTGACGACTACACGCTCTTACCGGCCGGGACTGACGCACGCGCGCGCTGCAGAAATCATGCGGTCTTCGCCGGGCCAGTTCGATCCGCAGCTCCTCGAGATTTTTCTTACCTGGGCAGAAACCGCGGACATTCCGGGAAAGTCGACGCCTCAACGCGTAGCGATATTCGCGGGCGGAGGCGTCTCTTGAGGTTTTCCGCAGTCTTGCTGTCCGTCGCTGCGCTCGGGAGCGCGGCGTGCTCCAGCGATTCGCGCAGTGAGAACGCTGCAATCGGTGGAACTATCGTGATTTCGGCATCGGCCGACGCCGATGCGCTGTTACCGCCGCTGATCCTCTCGCTCCAGGGCAAGCAGGTCGCGGACCAGATCTTCGACAACCTCGCTGACATAGGCCCCGCTCTCAACACTGTTGGCGACGCTGGCTTTACTCCCCGGCTGGCGAGGGACTGGCGCTGGGCAAAAGACACGTCGTCGATAGACTTTCACATCGATTCGCGCGCACGTTGGCACGATGGTAGGCCGGTTCGCGCCGAGGATGTCCGGTTCACTTACGCCCTCGTCAAAGACACCACGCTAGGCTCACCGCTATCCGGCAACCTCGATAACATCGATTCGGTATCGGTACCCGACTCGTTGACCGCACGCGTTTGGATTCATGCACGGACGCCAGACGCATTCTACAAAGCGGCGTCGTCAGTTCCGATTCTCCCGGCGCATCTCCTCAGAAGCGTGCGGCCGGCGGATCTGCGAGCATCGCAGTTTGCGCAGCATCCAGTGGGCAGTGGACGCTTCAGGTTCGCCAATTGGGAGCGGGGGGCTCGCATAGTTCTCACCGCCGACAGCGCGAATTATAGGGGGCGCCCAAACGCGGATCGCGTGATTTGGCTCATTGCCTCGGATTACAATGGAGCCGCGACGCGGTTCCTCGCCGGAGAGGCGGACTTTCTCGACGCCGTGAAGCAGGAGTACGCGAGTCGGGTTGCGCAGAACGGCAAGAAGCTGATCGTCACTAACGGCAGCCTCGACTACGGATACCTCGCCTTCAACCTTGGTGACGCTACTCGCGGGCAGACACATCCCGTCCTGGGCGATAGAAACGTCAGACGGGCGCTGGTAATGGCAGTAAACCGTGAAGCGATGGTCAGAAGCGTGTTCGATACGCTCGGGTACGTTGCTCACGGCCCCGCAACGCGGGCACTGCCAACCAGCGACACGACTATCGGTCTGCCCTACGACACTGCCCGAGCCGCACACACTCTCGATTCTCTGGGTTGGAAACGCGGATCAAATGGAATGAGGAGTAGCGGATCGGTCCCGCTCGCGTTCGCTCTCATGGTCCCCTCGTCCAGCGCAATCCGTTCGCGCCTGGCCGTGCTCTTACAGGAGCAATGGCGACAGGCCGGTGTCGCCGTGCGGATCGAGCCGCTCGAGCTGAACACGTTCGGCGCGCGCATGGAGAACAGGAAGTTCGATGCGTTGCTCAATGCCTGGCATATCGACCCTACGCCTTCCTCGGTGAGAGAGGAGTGGGCGAGCTCGGAGATCCGAAAGGGCGGCTACAACGCGGCGTCTTACCGCAATCCGTCATTCGATGCGGTAATCGATAGTGCTGTGAAGGAGATGAATCCCTCGCGGAGCGTCGAATTGTATCGGGGAGCGTATCGAATTCTCACGGACGACGCCGCGGCGATGTGGATCTACGAGCTCCGCAACGCCCACGGTGTGTCACCCCGGATCCGCACGGCGCAGATTCGTCCGGATGCGTGGTGGCAGGATCTGGCGAACTGGAGTGTGATCGCGCCGCGGTAAGTGAGCTGGAAAAGAAAGGGCCCGCGCAGGGCCCTTTTTTTCTGTCTGGTGGTGTGAGCCGTTACGGGGATTTTGGTGCGTCGGCGGCATTGACGTAAGTCAGCTTCCAGGGTCCCATCGCGTGAAGCTGGATGATGGTTCGGCCCGCTGCCGAAGCATAGTGATGCATGCCGGCCGGGACCGCGCCAAAGGCTCCGGCGTGGAGCGACGTCATTTTCTTGCGGTCGAAGGTGTCGCCCATGCCGACTTTCAGCACGCCACTCAGAACGGTGATGTGCTCGTCGGCGGCATGAAAATGGGGTGGGATTCTGTAGCCAGCCGGAAAGATCAAGCGCATCGTAAATAGACTTTCCTTGGTGGGATCTCCATCAAGCACTGCGGCACGTGCGCCCGCGGGCAAGACGGCCGGCGCCGGTCCCCACTTGATCGATTGCGGAGTGCTGATCGTCTGGGCGTGGAGGCCGCCGAGGGCGATCATGGACGCTGCCAGAGCCAGGTGCTTCATCGATACTCCTGAGAGAGAGGCTCCATAAAATCTTGAAATTCGCGCGGCGGTCAAGAGGGCGGTGATCAGGCGTCGCAAACAATTAACGCAAACGAAAAAGCCCGCCTGGGTCCAGGCGGGCTTCCTCTTATGCGCGACCGAAAACTATTTCTTTTCGTCCACGATTTCGTAGTCAGCTTCGACCACGTCGTCCGGCTTGGCCGCCGCCTCCCCAGCCGTGGATCCCGCCGGCTGAGCGGGTTCGCCTGGCGCGCCCGCACTCTGACCCTGTTGCTGGTAGAACGCCTGGCCCGCTTCGCTGAACACCTTTGTCAGCTCTTCCTGCGCCGAGCGGATCTCGTTCATGTCGTCCCCGCGGAGCGCCTTGCGTGCGCGCTCGATCGCCGCGTCGATCTTGGTCTTCGTGTCGGGTGAAACTTTGTCGCCCCACTCCTTCACGTTCTTCTCGACTTCGTACGTCATGGAGTCAAGACGGTTTCGCGCATCGATGGCTTCGCGGGCCTTCTTGTCCTCGGCGGCGTTCTTCTCCGCGTCCTTGACCATGCGATCGATCTCGGCGTCGGAAAGACCGCTCGAGGCCTCGATGCGGATCTTCTGCTCTTTGCCGGTGGCTTTGTCCTTTGCGGTCACGTGCAGAATGCCATTCGCGTCGATGTCGAACGTCACCTCGACCTGCGGCATGCCGCGTGGTGCGGGCGGAATCCCGGTGAGCTGGAATTTGCCGATGGTCTTGTTGTAGGTCGCCAGCTCGCGCTCACCCTGGAGGACGTGGATTTCGACGGTCGTCTGATTGTCGTCAGCTGTCGAGAAGGTCTCGCTCTTCTTGGTTGGAATCGTGGTGTTGCGCGGGATGAGCACGGTGGTGACTCCGCCGAGCGTCTCGATACCGAGTGAGAGCGGAGTGACGTCGAGCAGGAGAACGTCCTTCTGCTCGCCGGTGAGAACCGCGCCCTGGACCGCTGCGCCAATCGCTACCACTTCGTCGGGGTTCACACCCTTGTTCGGATCCTTGCCAAAGAACTTCTTGACGATGTCCTGGATCTTCGGGATGCGCGTTGAGCCGCCGACGAGAAGAACTTCGTCGATCTCGTTGGGCTTGATGCCTGCATCCTTCAGCGCCTGCTCCATCGGTGGGATCGTGCGCTGGATCAGATCGTCCACGAGCTGCTCGAACTTCGCTCTGGTGAGCGTGTAGTTGAGATGCTTCGGGCCGCTCTGGTCGGCGGTGATAAAGGGAAGGTTGATGTCCGTGGACTGAGTGGTGCTCAGCTCCATCTTCGCCTTCTCGCCCGCTTCCTTGAGACGCTGGAGCGCCATCGGATCCTTGGACAGATCGATAGCCTGGTCGCGCTTGAACTCGGTCACCAGCCAGTCGATGACACGCTGGTCGAAGTCGTCGCCGCCAAGGTGAGTATCACCGTTGGTCGATTTCACCTCGAACTGACGCGAGCCTTCGACGTCGTACAGCTCGAGCACCGATATGTCGTACGTTCCGCCGCCAAGATCGAACACGGCAACTTTTTCGTCTTTTTTCTTGTCGAGACCGTACGCAAGCGCGGCGGCAGTAGGCTCGTTGATGATGCGCAGTACGTCGAGGCCCGCGATCTTGCCGGCATCCTTCGTCGCCTGGCGCTGTGAATCGTTGAAGTATGCAGGCACCGTGATGACTGCTTTCTCGACCTTGTAGCCAAGGTAGTCCTCAGCGGTCTGCTTCATCT
>JBHEME010000051.1:0-9721 GCA_046262755.1 Gemmatimonadaceae bacterium
CTCGAGACGCACCTGGGATGGGCGGCGAAGCTGCTTGGGTTTTACGCCAAGACGCCCGTATTCCAGGGCGCGAACGAGCGCGAGATAGGCCTGCTGCTCAAGCTGGCGGCCGTCAGCTGGGTTCGTAACGCTCTCGATCTAAAGGTCGAAGGCGTCAAAATCAGCGACGAAGAAATTCGTGGTATCGTCGCCGACGTGAAAGCCGGCGCTCACTACGGCGAGCGAGTCGAGCTACTCGCCGACGCAACCATCGATGCGCTCAGCGCGCGCGGCGTCTCGGCTGAAACGCGCGATGTGTACAATCGCATCCGCGAATTTGTCTCCGCAGCTGCTCGTGAGCTGGCGGAGCGCGACACGGTCGAAGTCAACAACCAGATCGCCTTCCACTCGGAAGCGTCGGGCGATGAGGAGTACGAGCCGGCGGCCCGAGCGCAGTACAAGTCCGCTGCGGCGCAGATCGAGAAAAAGCGGAACACTGATCCCGCTTCAGTGCTGGCGAGTCAGGAGCTTCCCGCACTTGCGGCGGCGCTCGGTACCAAGAAGTCGGACGTCGATGTCGATGCGGCAGCGATGGAGCTGATGCGTCTGGCCGGAATCTCGGCGGGCGGCAAAGTCAGGCTCCGCGATGGTCGTACCGGTGAGACCTTCGCGAACCCGGTGACCGTCGGCGAGATCTACATGCTCAAGCTGTCGCACCTGGTCGACGACAAGATCCACGCCCGGAGCATCGGACCCTACTCCCTCGTCACGCAGCAGCCCTTGGCCGGTAAAGCGCAGTTCGGCGGCCAGCGCTTCGGGGAGATGGAAGTCTGGGCACTCGAGGCTTACGGCGCTGCGCACACGCTGCAGGAGATTCTCACCGTCAAGTCCGACGATGTGAACGGACGCAGCAGAGTTTACG
The DNA here is from genome assembly GCA_046262755.1 of Gemmatimonadaceae bacterium. Classification (GTDB taxonomy): domain Bacteria; phylum Gemmatimonadota; class Gemmatimonadetes; order Gemmatimonadales; family Gemmatimonadaceae; genus UBA4720. The sequence continues at coordinate 902 of JBHEME010000051.1, forward strand.
AGGCGATTGTGAAGGGACAGAACCTCCCCGAGCCGGGAATTCCGGAGTCCTTCAACGTGCTCGTGCAGGAGTTGAAGGCGCTGGGAATCCACGTCAGCATGGGCGCGAATGCGACCAGCGGGTACGGTCTTGGAAACAACGGCTCCAGAATGGGTAACGGTAACGGGAGCGAGGGCTAATACATGATTGATTTCCGCAGCACGCGCGAGACGCGAGCTTCTTCATTCGACTACATCCAGGTACGCATCGCGTCTCCCGAAGAGATGCGCGGCCCGAAGGATTCCAAGGAGCGCGAGCGGCTGGAGATGGCCGGCCTGCGCACCTGGTGGTCGTGGGGCGAAGTACTCAAGCCCGAGACCATCAACTACCGCTCGTTCAAGCCCGAGAAGGACGGTTTGTTCTGCGAGCGCATCTTCGGTCCCGTAAAGGACTGGGAATGCCACTGCGGTAAGTACAAGCGCATCCGTTATCGTGGTGTGATCTGCGATCGCTGCGGCGTCGAAGTCACCCTGAGCCGCGTCCGTCGCGAGCGCATGGGTCACATCGAGCTCGCCGTACCCGTCGCGCACATCTGGTTCTTCAAGACACTGCCATCTCCAATGGGCAACCTCGTCGACCTGACCCTGCGTGACCTCGAGAAGGTCATCTACTACTCGAATTACGTCGTCATCGATCCGGGCAAGCAGGACGTGATCGAGAACCAGCTTCTGGACGAAGACGAGTTCCTCAACCTCAAGCAGAAGGCGAAGGACGAAGGTGACAACGCGTTCCTCGCCGACATCGGCGCGCCTGCAGTTCGCGAGTTGCTGAAGAGAATCGACGTAGACAAAGTTGCGCAGAGCCTGCGCGAAGGCCTCGTCGACGAAGGCTCGCAGCACCGCAAGAAGCAGATGCTCAAGCGGCTCAAGGTCGTTGATGCGTTCCGCAACTCCGGCGATTCAGGCCAGGAACGCAACAAGGCCGAATGGCTGATCATGGACGTGATCCCGGTGATTCCACCGGATCTGCGTCCGCTCGTTCCCCTCGACGGCGGCCGGTTTGCCACGTCCGATTTGAATGATCTCTATCGCCGCGTTATCAACCGCAACAACCGGTTGATGAAACTCATCTCGCACCGCGCGCCCGAAGTCATTCTCCGCAACGAAAAGAGAATGCTCCAGGAAGCGGTCGATGCATTGTTCGACAACGGTCGCCGCTCGAAGGCAATTCGTGGTCGAGGCAAGCGTCCTCTGAAGTCGTTGAGCGACATGCTCAAGGGCAAACAGGGCCGCTTCCGCCAGAACCTGCTCGGCAAGCGCGTCGACTATTCCGGCCGCTCGGTCATCGTCGTCGGTCCCGAGCTCAAGCTGCACCAGTGCGGTCTGCCCAAGGCGATGGCGCTGGAGCTCTTCAAGCCGTTCATCATCCACAAGCTCGTCGAGAAGGGAATCGCCGAGACGGTGAAGCGCGCCAAGAAGATCGTCGAGAAGGAATCTCCGGAGGTATACGAAATCCTCGAGGAGATCATTCGCGACCACCCGGTGCTCTTGAACCGTGCTCCGACGCTCCACCGACTCGGTATCCAGGCGTTCGAGCCGGTACTCGTCGAAGGAAAGGCCATTCGTATTCACCCGCTCGTCTGCGCGGCGTTCAACGCCGACTTCGACGGTGACCAGATGGCTGTGCACGTTCCGCTATCGTTCGAGGCCCAGCTCGAGTGTCGTCTGCTCATGCTGTCGTCGAATAACATTCTCAAGCCGTCGGACGGACGCCCCGTCGCCGAGCCCAGTCAGGATATCGTACTTGGCTGCTACTTCGCGACGAAGGCACCTCCGGGCTTCGAGCAGGCGGCGGCAAAGAATGGCAAAAACGGCAAACACACCACGAAGTCATACACGAACGTGGCCGAGGTGGAGCTCGCGCTTTCGCAGGATCGCGTGACTTTCCACACGCCAATCCGCTACTTCGCCCAGGACGTCGAAGGCAGCCGTTGGCTCGACACGACAGTGGGCCGGGTGCTCTTCAACGCCATTATCCCGAAGGAGATTGGTTTCCAGAACCGGGAGATGAAGAAGAAAGCCCTCGGTGAATTGGTCTTCGAGAGCTATCGCCGCAGCGGGTTGCAGGGGACCGTACCGTTCCTCGACCGCTTGAAGGAGTTCGGGTTCCGCTACGCAACCCGTGGTGGTGTCTCGATTGGAATCGAAGACCTTCACATTCCTGCTGAGAAGGAGACTCTGCTCAGCGAGGCCGAGGAGCGCGTCAACCGGTTCCAGAAGGCGTACCAGACCGGCAACATCACGAACGGCGAGCGCTACAACAAGGTGATCGACACCTGGACGCACGCCAACAACGACGTTGCCGACGCCATGGTTCGCGCGATGCGTGAATCCAATGAAGGCTTTAATCCGGTTTTCATGATGTTCGATTCCGGATCACGTGGATCCCGTGACCAGATCCGTCAGCTCGCCGGCATGCGCGGACTGATGGCGAAGCCGCAGAAGAAGCTGACCGGTGGTATCGGCGAGATCATCGAAAGCCCGATCAAGTCGAACTTCCGCGAAGGATTGTCCGTGCTCGAGTACTTCATCTCGACGCACGGTGCACGTAAGGGTCTGGCCGACACCGCGCTCAAGACGGCGGACGCCGGTTACCTCACCCGCCGCCTCGTCGACGTCGCGCAGGATGTGACGATCACCGAAGAGGATTGCGGAACCATCCTCGGCCTCGAGGTCGGAGCGCTCAAGGAAGGCGAGGACATCATCGAGCCCCTGGGCGAGCGCATTGTCGGTACCGTAGCCGCTGAAGATGTCTACGATGTGCACGAGATCGACGAGTCGGGTCAGCGCACATTGCTGGTCGAAGCTGGTCAGCTCATCGACGAGGACATGGCTCGCAGCATCGAAGAGTCAGGACTCGAGACGGTGAAGATCCGCAGCGTTCTCACCTGCGAGGCGAAGCGCGGTCTCTGTCAGATGTGCTACGGCCGCAACCTGGCGACCATGGGAATGGTGGACAAGGGAGAAGCAATTGGAATCATCGCTGCGCAATCGATCGGGGAGCCGGGCACTCAGCTGACCCTCCGAACATTCCACATCGGTGGAACCGCGGCCCGTATCGCCGAGCAGACCGCGCGTAAGTCTAAGGTCGCTGGTACGATCGAGTACGGTGACAGACTCGTGGTCGTCGAAAATGCGGAGGGACAACAGATCGTCACTTCGTACGAGGGCGAGCTCACGATCAAGAGCTCGGGCGAGCGCAATGCCTCGGTCGGCGCCCGTCTCCAGGTACCGCTGGGCGCAACTCTTATGGTTGCCGACGGAGATGAAGTGAAGAAGGATCAGATCATCTTCACCTGGGATCCCTACACGAATCCGATCATCGCCGACGTCGAAGGAACACTGCGCTTTGTTGACCTGATTCCGGGCGAGTCGGTGTCCGAGGAGCTCGACGAGCTCACCGGTCTCCGCCAGACTGTGGTCATCGAAGACAAGGAAAAGAAACTTCACCCGCACATCGAAATCATCGAGACGAAGGGCGGCAAGGAAAAGCGCCTGAGAGACTTTGTGATTCCGGTGGGCGCACAGCTCACGGTCGAGGACGGCAAGAAAATCAGCGCGGGCACGACGATCGCAAAGATTTCACGCGAAGCGTACAAGACCCGCGACATCACCGGTGGTCTGCCGCGCGTCGCCGAGCTGTTCGAGGCGCGTCGTCCCAAGGATCCCGCTACGATCTCCGAGATCGATGGTGAGGTCAGATTCGGTGACATCAAGCGCGGTAAGCGCGAGATCAGAGTCGTGCCCAAAGACACGCCGGTGGACGCCGAGGATCCGGGACAGCTGTACGAGATCCCGGCCGGCAAGCACCTTCGGGTGCACGCTGGTGACTGGGTGAGAGCGGGCGACCGTCTCTCCGAAGGTCCGGTGAACCCACACGACATTCTCCGCATCAAGGGACCGCGCGCGGTTCAGGAGTATCTGCTCAACGAAGTGCAGGAGGTTTACCGACTGCAGGGCGTGAAGATCAACGACAAGCACATTGGCGTGATCGTACGGCAGATGCTGCAGAAGGTGCGCGTCCTGGAGAGTGGCGACACCGAGTTCCTCGAGGGCGAGCACGTCGACAAGCAGACCTTCAGGGAAGCGAACGACAAGGCCAAGAAGCATAAAGATGATCCGGCAGTCTCTGAGCCTCTACTGCTTGGTATAACCAAGGCGAGTCTCACAACACAGTCGTTCATATCGGCGGCGAGCTTCCAGGAGACGACGCGTGTCCTGACCGACGCGGCGATCCGCGGAGCGCGCGATGAGCTGCTCGGACTCAAGGAGAACATCATCATCGGGCACCTCATCCCGGCGGGTACCGGCATGTACCGTTATCAGGAAGTGGACATCGAAGGCGCACCGGTGCCGCCAGCGCCGGAGCTGCCTCCGGAGCCGACGATCGCCGAAATACTGGCGAGCGATTCGGATTCCGACTTCGCGCTCCCGGAGACGGTTCCGGTTCCGGAGGAGATTTAGCGGAATGGTGCCAACGCTCTGAGCCGGGTTGAGGGCCGTTCTACTGACCCAACACCTCGGCGCATTGCGCAGCAGCAGCAACGTTTGCAACATCCCCGTGACGGAAATTCCGTCCGGGGATGTTTGCATTGGTCGCTTTTTCGGAGCGAACGTCGCGGGATAGCGCGCGGCGACTTCGCCCAACTGGATAGATGGACCTCTACATTTTCTGTTTGGTTCTGGGCGCCGCGGGAATGGCCGCAATGGCTTTCCTTGGGATCACCAGCGCTCACAGCGGCGCACATCACAGTCATGACACGAGCGGCCACGAAGCACACGGGACGGGTGGCCCGCACAGTTACTTACCGGGCTCGCACCACCCGGGAGGCCAACACGCGCATTCGATCACTCCGAGACAAGGTCATGGGACTCTTACCACGGACGTTGCCCACCTCCATCCGGACGGATGGAAATCCCATGTCTGGTCCTGGCTCTCGCCTCGGGTACTGTTCAACGTGCTCGTTGGATTCGGCGCCACCGGCATGGTGGTGGAGCGACTGCTCGGGCCGTTTCTGACACTACCTATCGCGCTCGCGGGTGGAATCGCGTTTGAGTCGGCGATCGTTCGACCCATATTCAACTCACTTTTTCGCTTCGAGTCGGGACCCGCTCAGACTCTGGAGTCCGCAATCATGTCTGAAGCCAAGGCGGTCACCGGGTTCGACGCCAATGGCAACGGGCTGATTTCGGTGGAGCTCGGTGGAGAAGTCGTACAGATTCTGGGAACACTCACCGGCGATGAGCGCGCGGCTGGCGTGCGCATTCGGGCCGGCGATGTCGTCCGCGTCGAGGACGTGGACAGTATTCGCAATCGCTGCACCGTATCGCGCATCGGCCTCGGCGAGGCCTGAATTTTTAAAGCTGCGCGCTCATTCCAGGGATAGTACTCATGACTTCAATGCTGATCATCATCGCCGCCGTGCTAGTTGGCGTGCTTGGCGTAATTCCATTAATCGTTTCATCGTTCCTGCGTAATGTCGATGCCGGAACGATCCGCATGGTGAGCTGGCTTCAGGGCAGCACCGTCATTTATCGCGGCCCCGGCAAGTCGAAGGAGGTACCTCTACTCACGACTGGAACCACGCTCTCGAGCAAGGCAATCAATGTCGACCTGGATATCACCGATCAGACCGCCGATCTCGATCGCAACGGGACGCCGCAGCCGATCAAGGTCAGGATCCTTGCCAGCGCAATCGTGTCGGTCGGTGACACCGATACGATGATCAAGACCGCCGCGAATCGGTTCTTCTCGAAGGACGCGGCCGACCAGGAGAATATCCTGATCGATCTTCTGTCCAGCTCCGCCCGCCGCGCGATCAATCTCCTCACCCACGATCAGCTCTTCTCGGCGAAGTCGGCTCCGCAGCTGTATGCGGGAAGCGCGCGGCCGGAGCTCGCCGCGGGAACGAGTCAGCGGACGGATATTCAAATCGCGGCGGATCAATCGATGTCATTGACACGAGGTGCCGAAGCGGCACTTCAGGGAATGGAAGACGACGACGATCCGCTCGCCGTGATCATCCGGAAGGCGTGCTCGCGCGAGCTCACCGACCTCGGGCTCACTTTCAACTCGCTCAATATCAAGGTTGTCCAGTCTGAAGTCGCCGAGTCACGACGCCGGCAATCCGCGGCGGAAGCCCAGGCCAACGCCGACATTGTGACGGCGCAGCAGGCCCGTCGCGCGAAGGACGCGCAGCTGGAAGCGGAGCGGGTTATCTCCGACAAACAGCGCGAGCTCGAACAGACCAAGGCCGCCAACGCTGCGCTCATCGCCGAGGCCGAGGCAAAAAAGCAAACCGCACTCGGTGTGCAGCGGGTTGCGGAGCTCGAGGCGACGCAGATCGCGCAGGCCAAAGCCGACGCTGAAAAGATGCGCATTGAAGCGGAGGCGCGTGCCCGCGCCGAGGCCATACGCATTACCACCGTCGCGCAGGCCAATGCGGAAAGCATCCAGAAAGTGAATGAGGCGATCAAGGCGGGAGGAGAGAGCTATTTCCGCTATCGCCAAATCGAGATGATCCCGGATATTGCGCCCGTGATCGCCGACGCCCTAGCGAAGGCGAGGCTGGTCACGATCTCCGGTGACTCAGCTCACGGGGGAGCAGCCGACTCGGCGACGAGCAACATCACCAGCGTGATCCAGACCGTGCTTGCCGCGCAGCTGGTGTCGAACAGCGGAATAATTCAGCAGGATCGCGAGGCAACCATCGACACCGCAAAGGAGAACGGTAGACAGGCGTCTGCACCTCCCTCCCAAGCACCCACCGTCACGCCGGTTCCAGCCAAGACCGGGTTCCGGTAACCCGCAACCACGAGCTCAGAGCTTGGATTGGGCGGTTCGGACCGTAATGGTCTGGTCCGCCCAATTTTGTTTTTTCGATGGCGTTCTGCCAGATGCCTTGCAGAATCCCGCGGCCTAATCTCGCCGAGGCCCACAGCGACGTTTAGCTAACTCGTTGCCAATTCTTAGGTTGGAAAAACTGCTGAGCTTTGGCCCCATGCCTGCCCTGTCGCACTGCAGCGGCGTGGTCTTCACGCCACGTCGTTCAACCGTCTTTCACACAGCAGGGAGTCATCATGCGGAATCGCGTCTATCGTTTTATTGCACTGGCTGCAGGGTTGATGCTTGCGAGCGGTTGCAGCGGGGACAACCCGACATCGCCAGTAGCCCAGTTGGACACAAGCAGCGCAAGCGGTTCGCTCGTCTCAGCGATCAAATCCGACATCGCAGCGAGCGCGGGAAACGCCATCGCCAGCGACGTCGAATCGCTGATCGCGAATGAGGCTGGGGCTGTCGGGTCCTTTGCGACCTTCGCCTCGGCCGTCAACGGTGAGGAGTCGTCCACGCCTCCGGCTTCACCGCCCAATTGTACGGCGGGTTCTCAGGCTGGAGTCTTTTTTTGCGTCAAGCAACCCGGTCCAAACGATCACTTGAAGTGCAGCTACTCCGAAGAGAAGAAGCTCTACGTCTGCGTCAAGGAGGAACCGGCGGCGAGCCCGCCCTCTGGTGGATCATCGTCTCCTGCCGGAGATCAGCCGAAATCCGACCCGGCGCCGGTGAAACCATCGGAATGCAGCTTCGATGGTAAAGCTCTCATCTACAGTTGCCGCAAGTCCGGAGATGGTAAGTCGGTCGTCAAGTCGTATCAGTTCCTCGACGGATCGGGCAACCCGATGGAAAAGTTCGTCAAGGGAACGACGGAAGCTATTCATTACCTGGTGAAAACCGATGCCAGCGAAGCGAGAGAGAATTTCAGCAGTGCCACTCACTCGCTCAGAGATCAGACTCTCAGTGGCTTCCTCGGGCCTAATCGCATCTGGAACGGTGTCGGCGCCAGCGCGGACACCAATTCGCATCGGGAAGATTTGTCAACACGGAAATACACCGGTAGCTCGGTGGACACGGTGAAGGCAGTGACGTTCGTCGATGAGCGAGCGACGCATCCGTACCCGCTCTCAGGCGTCGCCATCAGAGTTGTGGATTACACGGTCGTGTCGACGGGCAGACAGACCGAGACGACTTCAGTGCACAAGCGTGTGGTCGTCACGTTCAACGGCAGTGCCGATGTCCCGATTGTCCTCGGCGACTATAACTGTGTGTTGCACCTCGATACGCACAAGGTGGACAGCTGTAAATAGAGAAGGAGCAGTTCTGCGTTCGGGTGCGGTGCTTGTACGGGCCGCACCCTTTCGCTTGTAATCAGGCGGGACGCAGCAACGCCCCTTTTTTCACTGTGTCTTTATTAGGATCGCGGCTGAGATCGGGTCCGATCCTACCTCGGTGAGCACAGTGGCAGCGCGGGCAGCATCGAGCCACTGCATCGAGCGGATGCCGGAAACGCTCAAAGTGTTGAGACTCGTAACGTCGCCCAACCGATGTCCGTCGAGATAAACGACGATGAGCTGAGTTCGGACGCCCGGGTTGAGGGAGCCCGGCGGCTGGGATCGAAGCCAGGTCGGTCGCAGTCGATTTATCAGGTCCAAGGCGTTCATTGCTCCCGAGTTTGCGATCTCGGTGGCAGTGATGCGATCGGGACTGGAACGAGAAGCTGATCCAGTCCCGGCGGAGGCGCAGCCTACGAGCACCGCAGCGAGCAGAAAACCACAAGGCGCAAAGGAGCGTGTCAAAAGTCCTCCTTGTCGAGTTGAAACTGGGGTGCACCAATGCTGCGCACTCTTGGAGCCTATAGTCGCACAGATATAGGCGCGTAGCAAGCGTCTACTATTGTCGCTCCGTGTTCCTCTTACTACCTTCGCTAAGAGTCACATGGGCGCCTTT
>JBHEME010000052.1:0-9549 GCA_046262755.1 Gemmatimonadaceae bacterium
GTGAGAAGGCGGCCAGTGCGAGGATCACCGCACCGATGAGGAGCGTCGCAAGGCTCATCCCGACCGTGGGAGCCATCCCCGAGGCAATGGGAGCGGCGGCCGACTCAGGGGCGACGCCGCCGGCACCGGCGAGCGCGGCCACACCGATCGAGAGGGCCACGCAGATGACGAACTTGGAGGCGATGACGGCGACGAGGACCTCGACTGTCTTTCGCAGAAAGCCCCGTGCCGCCGGCCAGAGGGTGGCCGCGAAGCCGATTGGGCTGATGGCCACAAGCAGGTAGATGAGCGACGCCCGGACGATGAGCTCCACCCAGAGCACGAGAGCGGCGAGCACGGCAACGAGGCCGAGGACCACGCCGGCGAAGCCGGAGGTGGCGCCGCTCGCGGTGGTGCCCCCGAAGCCGGAGAGGAAGTGCAGGGCTTGACCGCCGGTGCCGCTCAGCACCGCATCGGAGAGAGCGTCCGTCAGGGCGAGGAGCCGCCCCGTCACCGCCGCCGTAACAACCATGCCGACAACGGCGATCGGGAGTTTGCCGGCCACTCGCTTGAGCATCCCGGCGGCGTCGCCCTGAACGAGTCCTTGGAGGACGCCCAGCAGCACGAAGCCGACGAGGAGCACGAGGGCGACGCCCCGCACTGCGGCGTAGGGGGACCCGGGCCCTGCGAACCAGACCGCCTCCACATCGGGTCGGGCCGACGTGCGCAGGAAGTCGACTGCGCCGTTCACGAAGTAGGAGACGCCGCCGAGCACCCATTCGGAGATCCCCGCCGCGATTGTGCCGAACGTCCAGCCGGTCGCCCCTCCGATGACGTCCTTGACGATTCCCGTCCCGGGAAGATCGGCTCGGGCGGCCGGCGCGGAGGCGAGGGTGAGTGCCAGGCCGGAGACGGCGGCGATCCCGAACCGGCTTGGTTGCGATCTCACCGACCGCTCCTTGGATCGACGAACCCGTTGAGGGCACCGGCGAGTTGCTCGGAGGTCGCGGGCGCCGCGCTGGCGTCAGGGATCGGGGCCGGGCCGGGCGTGATCGTCTCGGACCACACCTTCCAGTCGTCCCGCTCCCAGACCAGCTCGAAGACCGAGATGGCCCAACCGGCCTGCGGCGGCGCCACACCGGCACGGGAGAGCACGCCGACGTTCCAGACTGCGACCCGAGTCCGGTCCGGGCTCCAGACGTCCACCCGGGCGGCGATCGAGGCCTGGCGGAAGACGATCGGCCCGCTGCCGTCGGCGAGGGCGGACCGGGCGGCGGCGAGCCCGGCGATCGTGTCCCTGACCTGACCATCGGCGGCATCCGCGGCCGCCATCTGGCGCACCGCCTGTTCAGCGGCGAATGCATCCATGTCGAGCAACGCCTGGCCCGTGGTGACGAAACTTGCCGCCGCCGCCATCGCCCCTTCCTGGGTGCGGGCGAACCCCGCTGGCATCCCCGCCTCAACACGCATCGGTCCCGACCCAGCGGGCTGCACTTCGCGCTGGGCGGCCTGGGGTGCCACCGCCGGAGGCCGGTGGTCGGGGAGCGCGGCATGAACGCCGGCTCCCACCAAGCCCGCCAGGACCAAGGCCCCAACCATCGGCACCGGCCGGACGGTGATCCTCGCCGCCGGCTTCATCGCCCACCCGCCGCGCTGAACAGGAGATTGACGGCGGTGGGAGCGATGCCCGCCAGGCAAGCGCCGACGACGCCGGCGGCAGCGAGCTGCTTGCCTCGGTAGGCTCCGCTGTAGTGGCTCGTCTGCTGGGAGAGGCCGTAGACGGCAGCCCCGACGAGGATGCTGGCGAGAGACCCCCACAACGCCAGCTGGCTCAACCAGCCGAGCATCTGCTGAACGAGCGCCCCGCCAGGCATCCCGGCAGATGTGGGCGACACGCTCACCTGGGCGAGCAGGGAACCGAGATGGTGGGCCACGTGACCGTCCTCCTCGAACATCCGGCGGCGGGAGATCCCCGCCTCTGGACGGCCCTATGCGCATCGAGGAGCCATTTCCCGACAAGTGACTTCAGAGGAAGCCCACCAAGCTCCAGCGGAGGCCTGGCCAGAACGCCGCGTGTGCGTCGAAATTCCCTGAGGGCGGTTCCGTGGAATCGATCGCTCACGGTCGCCGATCCCAAAGAGAGCTGCTGACCGGAGAACTCCTTTTACAGGATCAGGCGCGGCTTCGGCAGCCGCGCCTGTTTCGACACTCCCGGCTCAGGCGCCGGGTAGCCGTGAGCCGTGACCTATCATCCACTGATGCGGTATCAGTTCTTCCTCGACGCCCGTGACTACCTGAAGTATGGGCTCCTAGAAGACGTGGCCATAGGTCTCGGCTTATCCCAGCTCACGCTCGTCTGGATGCTTACCCCGGATGTTCAAAATGGTCACGGGCGGCGCCGGCCTCGACTGGATCCAGAGCGAGTCAACCTAAACGCGTTCTTTCGCCAGGATCCTCCCCCAGATTTGGCCGACGTGGCTCCGTACTTCTTAGACCAAGGCGTTAGATGCACGTCGTATGGACACCTGCCATCCGACGTAGTGACGCGAACTAATCGCTCGACCTACTTCGCCAGCATTCCCGCTTCGGCGCTCACTAGCGCCCTCGTGTTCATCGATCCCGACAATGGCCTAGAGCCCCGCTCGGGTGCTACGACGGCTCACGTACGGCTAGAGGAATTACTGGCACTTTGGAAAAGAATGAGCAGTGGGTCAGTGCTTCTCGTCTATCAGCACAAACCCCGGGTACGCGAGGCCGAGTTCTGGCCCGATGCAGCGCGACGGCTCGCCGCCTGTTTGGGGACCCCTATCGGTTGGGTGCCCTTTGGTGACGTCGGCTTCCTTTTGGCGGCTCGAAATGGAAGACTCGAGTATCTCGCCGAAATCCTACCGAGTTTGGTCCTTCCCTAGGCGCGAGCGTAGATCCGCCGCCAGGTAAGGAGACTGGAAAACTTTCTCCAGCACTGCCTCCGCGACACTTCGTTGCCTTTGCCCAACCGCCACTTCGACAAGGTGAACCTCTTTGCCCAGTTCGCTCATATGTCGCCGGTACTCATCACGAAGAGCACTGAGATATTCCAGGCTAATGTTGGCTTCGTAGGGTCGTCCACGGGCAATGCACCGCCGCTTACACTCATCAACGGGCAAGTCGAGAAACACCACGATGTCGGGAAGAGGCACGCGACCCGCGAGCATCTGATAGAGCTGCCGGAACATTTGAAGCTCTTCGCCAGAGAGGTTCATCTCAGCAAAAACCAGGTCTTTGACGGGCGAGAAGTCGGAAACCATTGCAGCGCCGGCCAGTTGATGAAGCTGGTGGTAATGAATGAGAGCGAAGGCAAGTTCGGTCTCGAGGGCGAACAGCCCTGGGTTTGCGTAGAACTGAGCTAAAAACGGGTGCCCCGAACTTTGCTCCTTGACGAGCGTTATTCCGAGTTCGTCGGAGACGAGTTGTGCCGTCGATGACTTGCCGCTCGCCATACACCCCTCTATTGCAATGAACATCGGAGCGCCATTTCTCTACCTCGAGGTCGGAACCGTCGGAGCGGGAACAGACGTAACGGGAGAAGTCGGAACGGAGGTGGGCGAGGTAGTGACTTGCGACGAGACGTTCCGGCGCAACCGGTCGATTTCCTGTCGAGATTCTACAATTTGACCGCGAAGGTCTTGGTACAGAGAAAGGACCAACGTAATCACAGCCACGGTGAGCCCGAGCGCGCCAATTAGTACCGCGTAGTTGAGCTTGGTAACTTGGCGAACCTTCTTCTGAAGGCTGGCCACTGAACTCGCTACCTTCCGTTCTCCCGCTGAGTAGTCAAGTATGGGTCGCGCCCACCGCTTTTTTTGCGAGAAGAGTCGATTGTTATACCCCTCATGGCCTATGAGGTCTGCTTCTCGATCGTACAACTCTTCTTCACTCGTGAGAGATTCGAGTAGAGGAAGTGAGCGTTCCGCCAAGGGCGTCGTCTTTGCGAAGTCGATAGTCGCAAAATGGTCGCCCAACTTAATCCTGATAGGTTGGTTCGAAATGTTGTGGAGCGGACAACTAAGAACGCCCTGAAAGCCTGGGTCCACCTGTGGGCCGGTTCCGAGCAGAAGGCCCTTATAAATGAGATCGATGGAAAGATTGAAGCGCGCGACTATGTAATGAGGGATCCGTAGCGCCTCCCGCATCGACACGAACACGATCGAGTTCTTCGGTATTACGAGAACCTCAAGGGGCGTGAGAACTTTGTGGACACCGTCGACCTGGTAGAAGGGTCCGAGCGTCATGCCGTAACTGGCTGGTTTGAGCATCGCCCTGTTGAAAGGACTAATCATGCCTACTTGCTGGACGTAATACTCGATTCGATCAGCCGCGAGCATCCCCGTCGCGCTGGGGTCTGGGTCTATCCAGTCCCCACACCTAACAGGCTGGCCTTGAGGCTTCTTCCAGTAGTCCAGATCCTCGGAGTCAGGCATGACCGCTCCAGATAGAATTTAAGAGACTCGGTCGTGGAGGATCTTTGGAATGGACTCGATCCTCAGCCAGAGTCGGGTGCATCGAACCCAGTTCACCTTCGTTCTAAGGCCAAGGATCGCCGCATTCGCCTTGAGGGGTGCCATTTGAGTATCAGACTCCTAGGCTTCTTGCCACTCGAATTGTGCCCGAGAGGCGCTCCAATCGAAGGTCAATGAGATCGCGGAGACTCGGTCCAGTGAAAACGAAACGTACTGGCGTTCCCAGGCGACGCTCCATCTGCACCATAAACGCCTTCGATGCGGCGCTGAGTTCCGCGTAAGTGGTAGCACTGCGATCCGCGTAATCAATGTAATCCAGCCCATGGACAGCAAGGGCGGTGGGTCGATTGAGACGGACAGCTTCCTCGGCCTGATCCCAGTCGAACTCCGCGACTCTTCGAACCCTACCCGTGACGCTCGTGTACTCGACTAACTCACAGGGTGCCCCTGACCTGCGGCGCACTTCCTGCCAAGTCAGCTCCCCAGGCAGCGGCCCTGAGTTCCCTGCGACGCGTATCGGATATGTTCGGAACACTGCGATCACATCGTCTACCAGAGTTGGCGATAGCCCGACCTCTGACAGAAAGCCAGCGGCGCTCGTCTCTCTCCCGGTGACAAACGGGTAGTGGGGCGAGTGATGAAGCGAGAGGCCGGCGCCCTGCGTCCCCTCGACGATGACGGTCCCACCAATGTCGACGGCGTCGTTTAGCTGCCGCGAGACGTTTCCGACAAGGTCCCGCAGTCTCGTCTCTGAGCCTGCAAGGCGAACGGCCGGGCCACGCAGCACCTTGCGGGCAGTGGCCGACCCCGTGCCCGACAAGGTCGAACCAATCCGGTCCAGAAGGGTCGCCTTCTCTTCGTGCACCTGATCTTCTCGCTCCAGCACGACCGCGTTCCGGTCGACCATCACACGGCCCGCCTCCACAGCGAGATCCTGCATCTCGGTCAGTAGGAGCGCCGGATCGATGACCATCCCCGCGCCTAGGTAGAGAGCGGCACCCGCTTCTACAACACCACTGGGCAACTGGCGAAGGACGTAGCGCCGGCCAGCGATGTCGACAGTGTGCCCGGAGTTCGTACCCCCACAACGGACGACCGCCACCTTGCCGACGGTCGTAAGGGCGAGATGCGCGACGAGCTTGCCTTTCGCCTCCGAGCCGTACTGACCCCCGACGACAACGGTCACCCCCAACCCCGCACCTCCACTCCAGCTACCTGGCCGCGCCAAACGGCGCGACGCGAGTCAAGCCTGCCTTCGACACGGTGTCTGCTCTGGCGCGCGATCGCGCGGTCAAGTTGAATAACACAAATGTAGTTTCGCACAATCTAGGCTGGTGACAAGACCAACAGGTTCCGGTAAGCCCTCGCCCAGAATGCTAAAGCCGCGCGTTCGCGCGGTCTTGAGCGAAAGACTCACTTTGCTCATGAGGAGCCGGGTACCAGAGCCTTGGACGCGACGAGAACTGTCGCAGGCGACGGGCCTGTCCGAGGGCTCGATCTATAACCTTGAGAAGGGTCGCCGCAGCCCCACACTCGAGACGTTGCTCTCCCTGGTGTGGGCGCTGGGGCTAGGGTCACTGGATGAGCTGCTCGGGCCCATGCCGAGTTCGGAGTCGCAGCTTTCGAAGCCCCGCCCCTGACCACTGAAGTGATGTGTTCCCCGTATTGAGGTCGGAGACCCAGCAGAGCGGTGGGCCGAGAAGCACAGTCATCCTGACCCAGCTCGAATCTGCTTTCCTCACCGCGTGCGCTGATGACGGCGGCTCAGCTCTTCGTAGAGGCCGACGGTCTCTGGGTGGAGGTCGTCGAAGGGTTCGAGCGCTTCGACCACCCGGCAGAGCTCGGCCATGACGGACTCGACGCCAGCGGGGTTGCCGGCCTGGTCGTGGGCGCGCATGCGGATGCGGAAGAGGCGCTCATCGCCGGGTGAGGCGAGGAGACCTTGGCCGGCGGCCCACATGGCCTTACCCGTATTGCGGCGGTCGAGATGCCACTCGGCGAGGAGGAGGGCGGCGTCGGCAGCGATCGCCTCGATGCGGGCCAGTAATCCCTCGGTGTGGGCCCACTCGTAACCGCCGCCAGCCCCCTCGAAGGGCATTCCCCGGATCGCGTGGAGCGCATCGGCGAGGCGATTCATCGTCGCCTCCGTGCCGTTCGTGGTGGCGACCGCAAGCGCCTGCTCAAGTCGACAGAAGTCGGTATCAACAGATGGGCGGAGGCGGTAGAGGCCGTCGGCGACGTGAGGAAGATGGTGATCGTCGTCGGCGTCTCGGCCGAGGCACATGCGGGCCCGGCTCATGGTCTGGTTGAACGAGCCCGGGCTTGGGACCTGATCCGGCCACAGGGCGGTTTTGAGCCGCCCCTCGTCGACTCCGCGGGGGTGGAGGGCGAGGTAGACGACAAGTTCCTTCGATTTCCGGCGGTCGATTGGCGTCTTCCCGCCGACGACTTCAGGCGAGCCGAGGATCTGGACGTCGATCTCTGGCCGTGGCGTCGTGGCCTCATCGACGGTTGCGCTGGTCGGTGAGGACGGAGCGTCGAGAAATATCGCGTCTCCCGGCTCGTCGGAGGTTGCGAGGTCGATGACCGCGTCGATCGCCGCGGCGTCGTCCCTTGTGATGGCCGGTGCCGTTAGGTCGAGGCCAGGTGGTGCCACCCGGACGGTTCCTCGCTCAACGATGATTGTCCTGTCGACGTCTGCGGTTTGGTGGGCTAGCACGACCACGGCGAGGCCGTGGTTCTCGGACGCCACCAGCAGGAGACGATCCAGTGCCGGATCCGTTGCATCGGTCACCAGTACGACGGTGGGCACCCAGCCGTCCGCGGTCTCAGCGAGGCGTGCGGAGAAGGTCGACCCATGTCCGCCAGCCGCGAGTTCGCTGGTAAGAGCGACGCTCTCGGCCTCCAGGTCGTCGAGCGCCTCCTCGACCGAGGTGACGACCCGAAGTCGTTCGTAGGCCTGCACTCCAGACGGTGGCCGACCGGCCAGGACTACATGGAGGGTGTCAGCCCAGCGGCTCGTGCACAGTTCCAGGACGAGAGCGGCGAAGAGCGCCTCGGAGCCTTCTCCGATGAGCACGGTCCTCGGGTGAACCTCGAGATCGACGAGGATCTGCCGGCCGCCCACGGCTCCGACGGTGACGAGGGCGGGAGCGGGGGCTGAGCGCTCGGCGGCGACGTCCGCGACGTCGGCAACGGCCGGCAGGACCCACGACCGTCCGCCAGCCGTGACGTCGAAGAGCCCGCTCGGAGCGTGGGCTGGGCCGCTCAGCAGAATCTCGACCGAGTCGGGAGCGACGCTCACGGCCTCGATGGCCGGGATGGGGCCGCTCGCCGTTCTGCTGAGTTGGGCCGAGAACGCCCGCAGGGCCTCGTCGAGGCGGTCAGCCGGCGAATGGGTCGCAGCCGTGCGGAGGATCCGTTCCGCCTCGGCGGCCGGTCCAGAGGGCACCGGAATCATGTGGCCGTTGCGGCGCTTGCGTTGCTGGACACGACGCAGCCGGTCAAGAGTCACAACGACTCCAGCAGCCATGAGCCCAAGTCCTGCCACCGAAGCGGGGATCGGGAGGCCGGGCCGGTCGTCGTCTTCAGCTGCCGATGGGGCTTGCTGGGCGCCGACCGAGTCCGACGCGGCGGCCTGAGTGGTCGCGGTTGTCGCTGGAGTTGCCTGGGCCGGTGACGAGACTGCGGGGGGTACCTGGGAGGACACCAGCGGCGCCCCCGGCGGGACCGGCAGTGGAGGTGACGTCGGAGAACCCGCTGCCAAAGATGGAGCCGGCGTCTCTACAACCGGCACCGCCAGTCCCGTAGCGTCGGCGGGGAACCTCAGGGTCCAACCCGGGCGGATGAGATTGGACTCGTGGAGGGCGCGACCATCGGCCTGGACCACGCCACGGTTGAGCTCGAAGAGCTCGCGCCAGCGGTAGCCGTCGCCGAGGTGGTCTTCAGACAGGCTCCATAACGAACCCCGGGGTCGCACCACGCATGTCGGGAAGGGCGCCTCGGGAGCAGAGGTCGCCGGGCCCGCATGCTCTGGAGCGGCCACGGTGGTCATATCGGTCACGGCATGGATGGGCATCAACTCGACGGCTGGGACGGCCCGCAGCGGCACCGTCACCGGAACCGGGGACCGCAGCGCACCGGAGAGGAACACCACAGACAGCACGAGCTGGCGGACGATTGGCTGCATCGCTCCGGCGAGAGGAAGGTGGACTGCCACACGTCCCCGCGCCCAGGCATGAGTCTCCACCACCGCGCAGGCGACGAGTTGCGCCCAGGCGATCCAGCAGATGACCGCGATGCCCTTTACGAGCAGGGCGTCAGTGATGCTCGGCCCGTTCAGGGAATCACGGATCTGGGCCAGCGTGGGGACGGCCGAAGGCAACGGCCAGCCCGCCAGGACCGCCAAGGCGACGGGCAACCCGACGAGGAGCGCCGCCAACGCCGTGAACGCCAGTGCCGACCGGGTCACGGCCCCGAGCAGATCCTTGCGCATCTTGAATCCTCCGGTCACGGTCCACGCACCCCGTGGGCCTCGCCTGCGCCCGACACCGCCACTGGTCCCATACCGAACATGCCGAGCAGCGTGAGGTGACGCTCGAAGCGGACCTCCACCCGAACGCTGTCTCCTGCCACCTCCACCATCCCCTGGTGGCCGGTGACGTCCAGGTAGTCCAGCGCCCGGGCCCGCGCCGCAGAGGTGTCGAGTGCCACCACCCCGCCGCGCCGGAGGGCGTCCTCGTCGAGAGCCTGGGCGCCCGCCCTGGCAGCCGCCTCCGCCTCGTCGGCCGCTTGGCGCTTGGCGGCGAGCACGAACCCGCCGTCGGCCACCAGCCCGGCTACGGCCAGGAGCGCCACGACGAAGGAAGCCACGAAAGCCGTCACCGTGCCCCGTTCGTCGCGCATCACGGTGCCACCGCCCGGTACGTATCGACCGGTTCGGCGAACGTGGCGGCCACAGTCCGGGTTCCGGGGACGCGGAGCATCGTCAAAGCTCCGAGGTCCACGACGCACGTCACGGTGGCCGACACCAGGCCGCCAGGTCGGAATGCGTCGGTGGGCACCGCCACGG
>JBHEME010000053.1:0-8719 GCA_046262755.1 Gemmatimonadaceae bacterium
CTGCCACACCCAGCCTGAGCCGCTAAGCTCAAGCAGTAGACCTAGTCAGATTCGAACTGACACTGTGCGGGACTTGAATCCGCTGCCTCTTCCGTTGGGCTATAGGTCCATCCCCCTGAGTCAAGCTACCGACTATGTTCTCAGGGTTTCCCCGTTGCCCTAGGCCGGGGTTCAACAGTGGTCTAAGCACCCGCCACCAGGGCTGTTCAAAGGCTTATCGATAGCACCCGAACACTTCAAGTTGTGCCTCCCCCGTGCCCACGGGAAAGGAAAATAGGCACGGAGGAGAATCTAACGTTACTTCTGGTTCCTGGGCAAGTCTTCTGTGCTGCCACGGAAGTCTACGTCCGGGATGATGCTCTGAGGCTTGAACGTCACTCGGTAGTGGTTAGCGCTAGCCTTGACCGGCTCACCCTGCTCGACGAAGTACGAGACGTTGTCGGACAGTCCGAGGAAATGCTTCTTGTATTCGCCGGGACCGCTCTTGCAGGTGACAGCCAGCTTCGCGGGATCGCTGGCATCGATCGAACAGGGACCGGTGATTTCAAGGAGATACTTGTCGGTGATGCCATTGAAGAAGACGATTCGACGGTTGACCTCGAAGTTGTCTGCTGCCTTAGACAGGTTATGTGACACCACATCGGCATCGTCTTCATTACAAGCAGTCAGAGTAAACAGGGCACCGACAACGGCAACCGCTGAAACACCGGCGACAATCTTTCGACGCATGTTATCCCTTACCAGGACTGAGTTCGATCAAAACTAGTGATGTTGATAGTAACTTTGGACGTGTCCAAGGTTGTGGGGTCTTCGCCTCGGACAACTTGACCGGGCAGAACGTTTGTCTCGAACTCGGTTGAATTCGCTACCCGTTCACCTGTGGCCTTGCTGATAGCTTCCCAGTCCCACGAGTAGTCAGACTTTTCTGAGCTAGTGTTTTTTATCTTCCACTTGACCCAGATGTCATCCATTCCGTACTCGGATCGGTCATCTAGTTTAAAGCTTAGCAGGTCACCACGCTCGTTGACAACCTTCTTTTTATGGGCCTTCGTCTCACCCTTGGGGGCTTCCGAAACGGAGCTGTCCGAGGGTTCACAAGCGGCTATACCCGCGAATAGTAGACCCACAGTGAATACAGCCGACACTGTCTTTGTCCGCATGCAATCCTCCCTTACATGGTTATTTGTTGAGTGTCTCCTCACGGACTCGAACCGCATACCCGGGAACTTCACCCCCGTGCTTTACCTGTTAAGCTAAAGAGACTTGTTGGGTGTCGCGGGTCCATCACTACCCCACACCCTCTACACCCTCGTGCAGACGTTAAATCAACTATTTAGTAATCAAGTTACAGACGCTCGAACTGATACGTTCCGTCGTTCGTTGTGTATATGATGCGCCTTATCCCGGCTAAAGTCAAGCCGTTGAGACAGGCATCACACGGTCGAGCCAGACGAGATTCACCTAGTCTGTTTACACGTGCGACATATATTGTACCACCCTTTGCAGCACACAAGCACTGACGAAGTGCCGCCATCTCAGCATGAGTTGTAGCATGCAGATGATTGAGGGAGGGCGGGTTACGGAACTTGTTGGTTGCCCAACTAAGTACGTTACCGTTGTTTACTATTAGACTGCCCAACTGCCACCTATATGTGGAAGTTGACGCTATGTCAATAGTACGCTGAATATATCGATCATGGTTCTTCATTGTCATCTCTCTATTGAGTTGTAGGCCCGACTGACCTGGCGAAATAAAAGCACCCAATCCACACCTAGTGCTCAGGTCGGTCGCGTTACCGCGTGGTCGGCCTGTCCAGACGTCCCCTCCTGCTACGCCTGGAAACTCAGAGAGATGAAGCTATCTTCCTGGCCTCCTCAAGCAGCTCGACTTGACGCTGCCTGCGGTTATCCACATAGATCTCGTTGAGAACACTCTCAAGGCGCTGAACCCTGGAAGCCTTGACGACCTTCCAGCCGTCTCGGGTGAGTGCCTTACGAACCCTCGTAGCGACGAACTGAACAGGTCCGGCGTTGGAGACTGTAAGCGCGCTAGTGATGCTGCCGATGGGGGACTTGGACATCTGAACACTCCTGGTTAAGAGCTTTATTTTGATCAACGGGGCTACAGTAGTTACTAATCAGTAGGTCGTCAAGAGGGGTTTATGAGATGCCCCTCACATCTACGGCTGCAAGTTTGTGCTTGCCTCTGGACCACTTACCACAGTCCAGACACTTATATCGTTGAAACACCCCGAGTGTGGTGTATGCCTTGCCCTGCGGGGACAGCTGATCCGAGTCGCACTGAGGACAGTTGTCCTGGTTGCCCGTGTAAACACCCACGTGCGGGTGAGGGCTGATCCACGGTAGGAGCTTGTCATACAGAGTTTCAGTCAACTCGACATCATGAATGTTGTACTGACGCATCGTCTTCCATGCCTTGGCCTTACCGGCTAGGCAGTCCAGCCACAGCGTGTGGCCAGCGTGGGAGGTCTTTGCACCGATGTTGAGTGTCTGTGCGATATAGTCGAGCTTGTTACTGGGGAACCTGAACTTAGACTTTGCCGTCTGGTACAGATCAACCTGCACATAGGGAGCGGGCGGTTCGAGACCAGCCTCCAGAAACTCCCTGTTTAGGTGCGGTATGTCGAACCGTTTACCGTTGTAGTGTACAACTACATCCGCTTCGCTCAATAAGTCATGAGCGGCTTGGACCATTACTTCGTGGCCATCGTGATAGTTGGAGAAGTAGTGAACCTTCTTCTCGCCATACCACTTGGCTGCAAAGCAAATGACCTCGCCCGACTCCAAGAGCTGGTTAAGCCCTACGTTCACGTTCCATAGCGACCACACGTGAGCCATGTTGGGGCTCGTTTCAATGTCAATCGTGAGGATGCGAGGGCCTAACTTGCCCTTGGATTTACTCATTACTAGTCTCCCACCTTAAACTGCTTCTCCCACTGTTTTGCCGGTCGGTGCATACAGGGGCAGCCACAGTTCTTGGGGTGAATCTTACTAGATTTTGATTGCTGCTTACCTGTTTCTACTTCATATCTTTGTGACTCGGATGCCTCAGCACATTCTTTGCAAATCACTCGAACTCCCACGTGGTGTAGTCTCGGGTGGGGTCGTACCCGCCTTTTTCTTCGTCACAGGCATACGCGTAGTCCGGTCCGATTCCTGTGTCGACAAAGAAAGGAGTGTCCGTTTCAATTGGCACATCACACATCACTTCTTCAATCAGTTTAACAGCTTCGTGTACGTTCTGCTTATGAATGGAGAACACAATGGAATCGTGGACAGTCAAAAGGACACGACCATAACCTTTCTCCCTCAGCAGTTTAGTCAATAGAATGACCCTTGTCAAGCAGATGTCAGATCCAGTCGACTGACTCTTGAAGTTGGTGGCCTGGTTCTCAACCTTCCACCTGTTGTCCGAGGTGACCAGGGACCAGCGACGCTTACGGCCGAACTCAGTGGTCAGCTCGCAGGTGGTGAGGGCTTCTGTTTTCCAGTCTTCTTTGACCTGGTCCCACTTCTGGTAGCGCATCCAGAAGGCATCCAGGAACTCTTGTGCTTTGCTCTTGCTGCCGTCTGTGATCTGTCGGACGTCAGGATTCTTGGAGAGCTTTCCGGCCTTGATATTGTAGCCAGATGCCAGTACAACCGGCTTTGCAGCCTTACGCTCTTCAGACGTGATGTCTTCATACGCCTTGCGAAACATGTCTGTAGCAGTTGCTTTATAAATGTCGCGGTTGAGAAGGTCGTCGAGAAGCTGGTCATCCTTGGTCAAGTGATGAGTCACAAACATCTCAAGCGCCTTATAGTCACTGTTGACGATAAGGTCGCCCTCGTCCGGGAGGAACATACGCTTCACGTGCTTGGCGTTAGCCGAACGACTAGGCACCGTTTGAAGCGCAGGGTTCTTCATCGAAAGGCGCCCACTGACTGTACCAGCCACATAGATATCAGGATGAACACGCCCATCTTCCCAAAGAAAGCTTTGGAGACCCTCCACGAAGTTTCGCTGAAGATAATCCAATTCGCGGTAAGCAACCACAAGCTTAGTAAAAGGATGGTCAGCATTGATTTCCCAAAAGAGTTTGTTGCACTGACGGGGTTCGAACGTCGGCACCATCTTGAACATGTCATGGCAGATGTGTGCCATCTGGGTGGATGACCGGACGTTCAGTGTGTTGTCTATTTCCCTAATGTATCGCTTATTGTTGCACAATTCACATCTAGCCAGTAGGCCATGTGTCTCTCGCAGGAATTTACCGTAGGAAGTAACGCGCATCCCCCGTAGTTCATCCTGCAACCGCACGGGAACACATCCACAGATCCGCCGTTCGATCTGGTTCTTGGTGAACTTAGGGTCTTCCGGGAAACCGTTCTGGCGCGCATACTCCTGAACCTCTGAGATAGCGTTGTCAATGAGCGGACGCCACTTTGCAGCCAGGTTTTCAGCGTACGTACGGTCGATACGAACACCCTCGTATTCCATCTCCGAGAACGCGCGCTGGGCAGGAAGTAAGATATCTCGAACGAGTACTTCCGTCCCTTCCCGTTTGACTCGCTCAGGTAATACGGTGCTGAGTTTATATGTATAGAAAACGTCCAGGCAACCGTACTCAGCGAGTACGTCTGGACGAATGTGCCCGTAGTTGATTTTCTTGCGATCACTGGACAGCCAAACTTCTAGCCCTTCACTCCAGAAGGGGGCGTTGCAGTACTGCCTAGCCACATACTTCAGGGATACCTGGTTGCCCTTCTCAGTGAGCCCCAAGGCCATGCACATAGTGTCTTCATCGCGGTCGCCGAGGTCCACGTCAAGCCAGGCACGTAGCATTTTTCTATCATGCTTAGTGTTATGGAGAAACCACTTAGCGTTACGGTGGTTGAGATACTGCTGCCAGAGATTGCGGAGTCTGTCAATGACACCCCAGTTAAAGGCAAAAGCCTTGTCCAGGACAGGGTCATATACCTGAATCATAGTCATGGGGCGGAAATGGTTTAGGTCAAAGGACTCGGTGTCGATGGCGAAGGACTGTTCACCCTTGTCAAGTCGACGCAGCCATTCAGTCACTATTTCATAGCCACGGGCGGCCTGTTCATCAGTGACCTCGAAATAGCCGGACCAGACTACGGGGTTGTATCCCTGCTTCCAGTCCCAGCCCTCTCCGTTGTGCCCGATCCACTCCCAGTCGACTTTGTAACCTTCTCTAGGAGGTAGCTCAAGAGTACCGTTGCTGAGATCCACAGCACGTAGAACGTGATTGTAAATATCATCAAACTCGTTGTATTTCTCCTGGTAGATGCCATTAGGGTGGTGGGTCGGCAAACACCATAGGTTCAGATCCTTGTTCCAGGTTAGGCACCCGGCGTACTCTTTGAGGTCTCGTGACGTGTTGCACAGCTTGCGGGTAGCCTCTGCGCCCAGGGCGATTACTAGGTCAAACCCCTTGAAGGCATCCCCGATGTCTGAGGAAGCCTTTACGTGCGCGTAGGTGGCATCGTCGGAGTTGTAGCCACCCTGTTCAAGGATGCCCTCCAGGATAGAGAGTACTTCGTTGGTGCACTGACTCTTACCTATGTCCGCGAACGCAATCTTTAACACTAGATCTCCGGTGTGAACTCGTACGTTACAATCTTAGCCTTGGCCGCCTCTTGCTTGGCGTGCAGGGTGGCGGCTTTCTCAGCTCGTTTCCGGGCTTCCTTCTCCCCTATCGGCCCGCCATACTCTACGAGTCCTTTGTCTATGGTGCATTGATCTGAATACACTTCCCAGCAGGTACGGGAAGCTATCACTCTGCTACTAGTTGCTTCGTAGAACTCTTCTTCAATACGTATGCCGTACTCAGTCATTTGGACCAGTCCTCTAGAAGATCACGAGCGAAGTCCTGCGCAGAAATGTACGTACCTTCTTCCGCTACATGCTGAACAATACTGTAAACGTACGCACAGCTCTGCCCATGCTCGGAGTATGCGTCCATTAGGTCCTGGGCCTTACCCGACTCCACAAGGGTCTCTACATACATACGAGCGACAAGCTCATCACCCGGAAGTTTATCCGTCATTGTCCGTCCACATGTTTGAGAGATCGTCCCAGTCGGAACCTTCGAACTCTAACAAAGCTAAAGCATTGAAGATAGCCTGAGCCAAGTGATCTTCGTCACGGTCACCGGCACGGTACTGCTCTACATGTCGTAGGAGTGAAGCCATGAAACGAGAACTGGGCATTCCCTTACGCCAGTTGTGATCGTCATATTTTTGGGCTCCTCGGGCATAGACGTCCGCTACACGCCTAAGTCCTTTAGGGGGTATTAAATCGTATCGTGGCTTATTATCCTGCGTGTCCCGTACAGCTCCAGAGTCAAAGGACTCTCTTTTGCCAGAATCCTTTGTTGTGTAGTCCATCAGCCGTCCCACCTAAACGCAAGCTTGTCCTGCTGTACATAACGGTAGTGCCTGCCGAACTGCCCAGGGTATGTCTCGGGGTTGAAGTCGGGGAAGGTGTGGTACTTGCATACACGGAATTCAAGGGTGGCCGTCTTAGTTTTGGAGAAGGTCTGAAGGCCTGTCTTCTGAGGCTCAGATACCCACCAGGCAAACAACCACTGGAACCACTTTGCTGCCCAGTGGTTGTGCTTCCAGAGCTGCCACGCGCTCTCCCACTGGTCTGTGGGAATGTCTACGGTGACTTGGGTGGACTCGGTGAACCTGTCGTCAGCTACCTTGTCAGCCCAGATGTCAGCCTTGAACTGAAATCCTATTTCATTGCCCAGGGTGTAAAGGGTACGCTCAGCCTGCTCTATGTTTATACGAGACAGGAATTCATCGTCCAGGTACTTGCGCATACCCATACGAATGGTCTCTAACTGATTCTGCTGATAATACTCGTCAGGTACTAGACTCACGGTGATACACGTCCATGTTCATCGAATGCTTGGAATGCTAGGGGGAAGTATGGCCGAGCTAGCTCGTCCAGCTTTTGAGCCACAGCTTGAATCTCTGCCAGCGGGAAACTGGGCACAGTTGAAAGTGGGTGAGCCCACCGAAGCGACAGGAAAGAAAACAGCGATCGGAGATTACATGTGGCGTACTGCATTTTGTAGATGGACACCGGGAGCACATTGCGGGCAACTTCACGTGCTATACCTCGATTCAGCATGTCTTGATACTCTCGCCAGCACTGCTCAGCAACCCACTTGTGGGAATATAAGGTAGCTGACATTTGTACTCCAGTACCTAGTTCAAACGTGTACGCGCCGGGTTTGCCAATTTGACGGAGATTACGATCGGGAGCTGGCACATAAAACACCGGGTCCAGCTCGCGATAACGCGCAGATTCCTCGTTGTAGGACCACCCAGCGCGGTGCCGGTGCCACTCATAGAACACGAACAGTGGTGCTGAGACTTTAAAGGTAAGCGCGTTATGCTCGAACGGAGTTCCATGCCTGTCCCTCATGAGGTAGTTAATCAAGCCTTTTGCTGAACTGGTCTCTTTAAGTTCACCGACAGACCTGGCACCAATAGTAGAAACCCGTGCAGCGTTGACGATAGAGGCGTCCGAGCCCATAGCGTCTACTAAATCAACACTCATATCTGAGCGGAAGGTTATGTCTGTCAACGTGCACGCCTTACAGTGTCGGGGTGTTCTACACCTTCAGCATAGAACTTCTCTAGCAGATCCTGGAACTTTTCGTACTTCTTTTCAGCTGCTCTTATCTGCCTGTAGAGCGAGCCGTTTATTTCTACTTCCACAACGTCTTGTTCGAAAGGGGGTTTGTCGTCCCACATAACCCATTCACTATATTGGCGGTTCCATGTTAGAAATACTCTGGGCAAGTCAATCCCAATCCTGTAGATCGTCTGTGGGGTCGAACTGGTACCACTCGTCGTCATCTTCAAGATAGTTGAGTACGTAATACCCACCATCTCTCAACCACTGGTACATCTTCCTGAGTTCATCTGATGGTTCATTACCTTTCCAGTCCCACCCCTTGACGTAGTCACGTGCGATACGGGTAAGGACCAATGTATGGATATCAAGCACCTGCTTGAAAGGCATACCATTGGCATGCTTGAGGGCCAGCCATCCGGCAACCTCTTCCGAAGTCTTTAGCTCCGGGATGTCATCCTCTTCCACGTCTCATTCACCTTCTCGAACTCATGGCTGGCCTGCACTATCCAGTCTTCTCTGTCTGCGTTTATACGTTTCAGAAACTGTGCAGTGTTCTCACTCTTGGCTCGTTTAGTGTATCGCCAATTGTTCAGATCCACAAGGGCTATGTGGTGATCTATGGGCGAGACCGCATGGTGATAATGGAATAACGCTCGGGCGTATAAACGCCGCCATACTTTGTCGTGACCTCGACTCGTTCCGAGGTATACATGGCAAAGTTCATGGACAAGCGTCGCTCTAAAATTTGAATTATCTTCAGTAACAGCATCTGGATTAAGCCACATATCAAACTCATGGCGGTTGTGCTGTGCTTCAAAGGTGATGCCACGTACGCTTCCTGTCTGAGAAAGAGAACGAGTCACTACATGTCGTCGGACCCGTTCGAGATCCTGCACGTCTGTGGTGACTCGTCTGACGGAGTTCCATGTGTCTACTCTCCCCGTAGCGAGAAGGGTTGCTCTCACTAATGCATCAGCTCTTGTGAAGTCTTCTAGGGGGAAGTCAAGGTTGTATTTCACCGGAGCTTGTCTACTATGT
>JBHEME010000054.1:0-8003 GCA_046262755.1 Gemmatimonadaceae bacterium
CCCTAGCGCGCTGACCTGTTCAACAGGGATACCTAACTGGTCTCTGGCCTGGTCAAGCCCGCCACCGATTAGTCGGAAGGGCATCTTGCTGCGCTTGAGGTATCGGTTGATGTGAGGCCCACTGTGCGCCCAGTCCATGCCGTGTGTGCCAGAGCCTCCCCAGCCAATGGTGAGTTCGTCTCGCTGCGGCCGTTCCCAGTCCAGCATCCAGCGTGGCATGTAGTTCGGGATGATATGTACGTTGGGGTTGAATTGGCCGAGAAGTTCAGCCAGAGGTTCCGTAGTGCATGTTACGTAGTCTGCGGCTGCAACATTTCTACGAATATTGTTTGACACGTCATGTTTTTTGCCCGAGTCGTCTATACCGTTGATAAACCATTTAAACGCACCCACGTTTGACGGGTCAATGTTCCAGAGGTCGTCGTCTAACTCATAGACTGTACGAGGGCGGTTCTTCATGGCACAGACAGTGAACCATAATTGTGAGGGGCCGTCTTTACACACTCGTTGGCCTATGAGAGTGGGGGGTAAGTTTTCCAGATCGGTTGTTATGAGCTTTTCACTGAATTCCGTCTTTAAACCTGTTTCTGATCTTAATGCGCTCAAAGGTTGTTTTATTCTTATTTGACCACACCCTGTGTGATCGGCCAGCCATCCAAAGACTTCCACGTCACTCATCTATAACCCATCTGCCAAAGTAGTCGTCGTTGTATTCCTGGCCCGGCGTCCAGTCTTTTAATCGCTCACGGTGGTAACGAAATTTTTTACTTTCCACGTCGTAGACGTTACCCATGTCAGCAAGAGCCTGATAGTCATAGGCACTGATGTTTCTATCGTGGCCTGCACCGGCACCTGATCTAATATTTTCTGGAATGCCACCCCATACGCCGTAGCGCTCTCCACTAGCGCACGCGAATTCCAGGCACTGGAGACGGATAGGACACTCAAAACATATATCAGCAGCTTGCGCAGATGGTTTCGTGTCCCCAGGACAATGCCAAAGGTTGTCATTGACACCTTCAAGAGCTACCTTCTTGGCGCAGAGGGCTTGCTTCCAGTCAACCTCGACGGCAGACCCTCTGATAAATCGTTCCATTAGCCGGGAGATTTCACGCTCTACCCGACGACGTGTCTCCTCGGGGCCGACGTATTCCACGATATCATCGAAGAATACGTCCTCCCCGTACTGTAAATCGTCCCAGTCAGACATCATCGCCTCAGCATGTTGTCAATGGCGATGCTCTGGAAGGTCATACGACCGCGCTTCTCGTACCAGTTCCAGCGGCCCTTGTACTTGCCTTCACGTACGTCAACCCACAGAGACTTGGCGGACGGGGGCCTGCCTTGTGAGTAGTGGTCGTCGTACCATTCCTTGAATGACTTGTACAAGTTGGAACCGTCCATTTCGTTACCCTCTGATGGGCTAGTGCACTGATTCATGAAGATAAGGAACGGATCGTTCTCTTCAAGCATCTCAATTGCGTCTAGCTGGAGGTCAAGAGGCACGTCAAGGCCGTTTTGCAAGTAGTCACGAGTTCCAGCTAATAGCCAGTTAAGGATACCGGAAGCTTCGCGTTTAGTCAAGAAATTCGTGGGCGTAGAATGGTGTGGAGAAGTGAAAGAGTCCCACTGATCAGAAGTCGGTTCCACCGACCAACGTACTGGTCGGAATCGCCTAACGATTGATCTATCTGTCGGCAGGTCAGGCATGTGGTTGGTTCTAAAATGGAGCGTAAACTTTGGCGTATACTCCCAGGGGTTGACATTCTTTGCCTCCGCCTTGATCTTACCGCCGCCGGTCACGTCCTTCAGAAGAGCCGTGTCCATTTTCTGGTTGTCGTTGAGTTCGTCAACGAGAACTATACGTTTGCCTTCAAAAGACGCAATATCCGCAGGGATGCGGTTCGAGTTGCTTTTTCTAACAAAGCTGTCACGCTGGCCAGTAGTAGCGTACTCACCCAGAACGTAAGAGCAACAATCCAGAAAGACACCCTTACCATTGCCACCAGAGCCGATGTGAAGCGCAAAAATCTGGTCACGGACCTCACCAATCATTGTGTAGCCCATGAGGCGCTGTAAGTACCTACGGTGCTCTTCGTTGGGCTGGGTCATTTCGAGAAAGCGTTCCCATTCAGGGCACGTCGCATTTGGATCATATTCCACATTGGAAATGTTGGAGCACATATAGGCGCGGTTGTGTGGGTGTAAACCACCCGTTCGCAGATCGAGCACTCCATTGGCGACGTTGAAGTGGTAAGGGTCGAGATCAAAGTCGTCCCCTATTGTCCATAGGGCTTCTCGCCCTTTAAGAATTAAAGCGGAGGAAGTAATTTTCCCGGTAAATCTTTGCTTGGATGCCCATTCGAGGAAGACCTGTCGATAAGTTTTCGGAGTGCCGCGTTGTTTGTTAAGCTCACTAGGAGGACTAGTATTGTTACTATAAAAGTCCCCCTCAGTAGACGATATTTTAGTGATGACATCTTCCACCATTCCCATGATCCTGCCCTCTTTGGCAGGTATCCACTTCTTCTTGTCCCACGTGTAGAACTTTTCGCGGTCTGGGTCGTACCTGATATCAGTACCCTTCCAGAATACAACCCTATTGGCGTTGCCGATGTCATCCATCTGAAAGGTCTCAAGAATATCCCTGTCGTCTGACAGGGCTTCGTCTACCGGGTCAGGATTGTCTTCAGCTGCACGGCGCCCACTATCAATAGCAAGCATACTGCGATGCTCAGGGTGATTCCCTGCACGACACGCGTTTTCCAAAGCTTCTTGAGCCACGTCGTCATCTAGAACCCCTGCATAGCATAGTGAGAACAGGACACGGGCTGCTGTGTAGATGAAGATGTTCTGGCGTCCGGCACCTTCTGGCACGGTACGGATCTTACCGGTCCAGTATTTAACTGTCTTGGCAACCTGCTCAGACATGTCCTCAGTAATAGCCTCAGGATCGAAATCCTTACGCTCTACTGGTCGTAACGTACGGTTACCATCGGCCCACTTGAATTTGGCCTGGTATTGGAATATGGCGTCACGCAGGAACTTAGGCGCTTGATCCGGATCCCGATTGTCTTCTACCCCATAACCGGGTGTAGGGGGTACAATATGGTACCCGCCGTTGCCTTTGATATCTACACCAGCCCAGAGCTTCCCGATGATGTTAGGTACATCAAAGTTGGGCATGGCAAACACAAAGTGTTTACCGCCGCTCTTAGTGGTGTAAGTCTCCGTCAGGAAAGGACCGAACTCATCCTCAAGTTCCTGATAGGAGACATCTCCGCCATTCTTGGGGTCGAAATCAAATACAAAAATCCCGCTGGCCTGGCCCGTGGCAACAGCGAGATGCATGTCGGGGGTTTCTTCAACCCACTGCTTAACTGTGTTTAAATCATCTGTGGCAGCGTAGAATCCATGGCACCGTGCTAACGGATCGTTCATGCAAGGGCATGACTCGCGATGACTCGCGGTAGTCTGGTCCTTGCAATCTGCACAGTTAGGGTACGGGATCTTGTCAGAGGAAATACCAAAGACCTTGCGCCCCTTGGCGATAAGGTCCCTGGCAGCCTCTACTAACGCTTGCTTGTAACTGTCGCTCACGCATCAGTCCTTTCAAGTAGAGGCTAGCCAAAGTGAAGTGCCATTTTAGCACGTTAGTAGTTGTATATCAAGCACCAGTAACCATTGCTTTCCCCTTTACCTACAGACCGTACGTTTGAAGGCACCTGAGACATGTCAGGCTCCCCCTTGGACGAGAGGGAGCAGACAGGGTCACCAACAGATTCCTTTGCTGCCATGCGTTGCGCAGCCTGGGCAGCAGTACTGCTCCAGTACCACCGGACTGCCGTCGTCGTGGGCGTCAGAGTCGGGGTCGGGCGGGGTGTCGGAGTCCAGCTCGGGGTCGGGTTCGGGGTCCATGAATATGTTGGTGTAGTAACTGGTGAAGCAGACTTTGTGGCCACCGGAGAAGGTGACTTCCCAACAACACGAGCAGGCGCCGATGGGGCAGGGGTTTTCTTCGGTGCAGGTGCACGGGTGCTTGGTGATAACGTCACCTCTGGCCAGGTAGGGCGGGGATGTGGTTCAGGAACATTTGAATAGCTGACAATTGATTCAGGTTTATCGATTTTAACCTGAACGGGGTCGTGGTGGACTGTGTTGTAAACAGAAAACGCACCCAACCCTGTGAGAGCGAGCCCCAGGGTCATGAAAATGTTGTAGTACTTTTGACGAGGTGGTTTGGCGTGTAAGCCCATTTAAACATCAGCTCCGAAATGAACAAGGCCCCCGAAGGGGCCCTGCTGTTTGTCAGTCCTTTGGAAAGCCGTCCAACTCCTCCAGAGAGGACGTCAGGTGGTGCTTGAGATACAGGCGCAGTTGCTCATGCTTTGCGCGCAGACCTTCTATCTTCTCCTCTGCCTTATGGCAGTGAGCTTCTATAGCCCGACGCTTGGCATCTGCCTCTGCGCCTGCCTCATTCACCAGATCAACTGACTTTTGCAAGGCCTCGTTCTCTATCTCCTTGGCCTGCGTCTTCGCCACATTGATGACATCATCCGCTGTACGCTGTGCCGCATGCAAGATACGGGTTGCGTCCATGGGAATGGACATGGTTGGGGCTTCACCGAACTCGGCAAGTTTACGGTTTGCTTCGGCTATTTCACGCTTGAGCTGGGCCACCTTGTCTCGTTCAGCACCTAGCTGAACCTCGGTGTTCTCCAGTTTCATCGCTACTCTGTCCAGGAAGTTATCTACTTCCTCCTGATCATAGCCACCCTTGAATCTAGAAACCGTAAACTGCACATTCTCGATGTCCTTCGAATCCACGGACATTCCCTTCGTTACGCCGCTGGGATCTTCAGAACCTGACCTGGGAAGATAAGGTTAGGGTCATTCCCAATGACCTTCTTGTTTGCTTCGTAGATCTTGCGCCACTGTGTACCATCACCGTAGTAGTTCTTGGCGATCTTGTACAGGTAGTCATCCTTCACAACAGTATATGTCCTGCCGTGGTGCCTGTGGCCATGTCCGTGGCCGTGATTTCCGTCACCGGGAACAGGTGTAGGAACGGGTGTTGGAGTCGGAGTTGGTGTAGGAGTGGGGGTTGGTGTGGGTGTTGACCCACTGGCAGGTACAAACGGAGCTGGACGAGTGACGCCAGTTATGGCGCTGTCCGGACGTCCGCTTGAACTGTCATTCCTCTTCGACCAACCAACACTTCCAGGGGTGTGACGACTGTTGGTCTCGATTAGATCCGCACCATTAGGTCCGATCGGGCCCACGTAGAGAGCTACGTGTCCACCAGAGAAGCTGTTGTATGCCACTAGGTCGCCTGGGCGAATAGTAGCTAGCGTCTGGTAGGTAGCACCTTTTACGTACTTTGGTAGATCTTCCTGACCATATGAATCGCGTGCTGTCTGTGTGAAATCTACACCGGCAGCCTTCCAGGCCTGTGAGGTGAGACCTGAGCAGTCCCATCCACCGTCCTGTGGGCCATTGCCACCCCAGACATACGGAAGGTGCTGTGTGATAGCCCACTTAGCATATTCGACAGCCTTCCACGCGGCTGAGTTGACCGCAGGGGATTTACTGTCGGATGCAGGGGTCGGTGATGGTGTAACAGGTGTGGAACCGGTCTTTGACAATAGCTCGGCGGGCTTGGGACCACCATTGAAATATGACTGAGACTGGCTCAAGTACACACCTGAGCATGAACGACTGGCAGTCCAGGGATCGGCCTGTAAGTGAAGCAGGGCCTCTGCCGCTGTAATCTGCTGAGCCTTCGTAGGTACCTGACTTGTGGGCATACCCTGGTAAAGTGTCTGTGTCCAGCCGTTTGTGTTGTAGCCCTGTGAGTTGAGGTATGAAAGGGAGTCCTTCCAGCTCTGATTCTGGAACTGTAGACCACCTACCGACATACCGTCACCTGAGTGATTAATAGACCAGTTGCCGCCACTCTCGCACTGGGCAATCTTGTCCCAGCTTGAAGACTCAACGGCTGATGCAGAACCCGCCCCCATAACGGGTAACGCTACTCCGAGACCTAGTACACCGAATGTACCGGCTGCTAAACCTACGCCCTTCTTCTTTGTGGATGGTCGTGCGTGACGACCCTCGTGCTTTAACATTGATATCGCATCCCTTTGGGGTGTGAGGGAGCTGTCGTGCCCTCTTGGCAACTCTCCGGGTGTTTATACGTGCTAAGCCATTATACCTCAGTTGTTACAGACCCTAGACATTAGCCCAAAGTAATCAATCGACTATTCCGCTGGCGCTTCTTTTTCTTCGCCCGGCGGTATGTTATAGACCATTTTCATCATAATCGTATCTATATGGTCACCACAGCCATAACCCAATCGTTGACTTTCACCCACCATGAATTGAAGACGCGCCACCCACACAGGAGGGTAGGTGCATTCATCACAGTGCTTAGGGTATTTGTCATTTAAACGTTGTGACTCTTGTACCATGTAATATTCAACAATCAATGCTGAAGGCATTCAGTCCACCCATCCTGGCACAACGGTAGTGTCTATTCCATGGTCTTGCCATAGGGAAACCACTGAAGGGTTATCATCTATGGCATGAATCACAACCCACTTCTCCTGGATCTGCGCCAGGATGTCAGCCTTGACATCGCGGTCTGAACGCTGATCTCCAACATCTCGCATGAATAGCTCACTGTAGGGTACCGCGTACTTGTACAGCCAGTCCTTGGTGGTCTTGTCATACGTACGACTGCGCGCTGTGACTATTAACACGTCGTAGCGATTGGTCCAGTACCAGTTGACCTTGTCGATGGTTGTCCAGATGGCGGGGCACAAGATGCTGGCCTTGTGAAAGTCGTCAAAATTTTTCTTGCTGTAGCTACCGTCAGGTTGCAGGGCTTCGCGTACGTAATGACGAATGCTTGAAACATCAACAAGAGTGCCGTCCATGTCAACGATTATGGCACTTTTCTTGGGTTTAGATGCCACTAAACAGCCTTCCTCGTTTGCCCCATCTGCCACACGAGAAACAGTTGTCCTTCGTGAAGGGGGCCTTCCACATAATATTACAGTTTAAACATGTAAACCATCGGAGATCTTCACTAGATGGCAGGTTCATTATCTTGGCTAAGTATGGTCCATACATGGTGGCAGTCTACCCTACAAACCCAGAGATCACAAGGGCTGGCCTAGATAAATTCTAGTTTAAATGCTATACTAGGGCTGATTAAAGACTATGATGAATGGACTGATAAATGCCTAGTTCGCCCTATTTCTATCCAGGTGCAAAGCGTATAGCAGCCGCGTGTAAACTAGCTGGCTTTACGGATTCAGAACTAGTGACAATGATTGCCATTCACGGCCAGGAAACTTCCGGAAATGTATGGGTCAGGGGAGGCCCTAACTCAAACGGAACCTATGACTTCGGAGCTTTCCAGATCAATTCTGACGACCCCGACGGGCCGCAGAACTGGAAAGACTATTTTGAGAACGCCAAGATGGCCAAGGAAATCTATGATCGCCAGGGTTTTAATGCCTGGTACGCATACAAAATGAACCGCATCTACAACAAGGGCGGATTCATGAAACACCCTAACTGGACATGGGTCGACTGGGCTCATGACGGTGTGAGCCAGATGAATGCCGAGCTGGCAAAAGGCTACAGCTTGGTTCGTATAGCTTCAGCCTATTTCTTAGAAGGATGATTTAAATGTCAACAGGTACAGCCGACGCCATGGTGGCAGCCGCTGAGGCAACCCTCGGCGTGCATGAGACAAATGGCAACAATGTGAACTACATCACGCACTGGTATGGCTTAGACGGACAGCCATGGTGCGACCAGGCTGTTACGTACTGGTCGTATCACTCTGGTAACGCACAGTCAGTCTGCTTCGGCAACAAGTACGCCTATACCGTAGCACATGCTCAGGCGTTCAAGGATCACGGAGCATGGCACCCGATGACTAACGGGGTTGTCAACTCCGGCATTCGTCGCGGAGACATCATCTTCTTCGA
>JBHEME010000055.1:0-7376 GCA_046262755.1 Gemmatimonadaceae bacterium
CTGTAAAGCATTGATCTGGGCCAACTGCTCGGGTGAAGCCTTCAGCAATGAATTCACAGTACGTAAACCTTCTACCGGTCCAGTCTGTGCAATCTCTGCCATAGTGGTTGCGTTGAGACCACGACCCTGTAGAGCCGCCAGACCCTGCTGGAATGCCTGAGTTGTTCCGGCATCCTTGGTCAGCTGGCTGATCATTGTCTCTGTGCTTCCACCAGCACCACCAACCTTGGTGAGGTTGGCAAACTCCTGCACAGCCTGTCCGACAGACTCTACAAGAGACTTGTAACTGCCATTCAGGTCATCCTGGTTCTTCTTTGCATCCTCAAGAGCCTTGTTGACGCTGATAAGGTTCTTCTGGTACTGAAGCTCGATCTTTCCACCCGCAGCAATGTACGCCTGGTACTTGTCACGACTAGACCCAGAGTTGAAGGCCTTCATTCCAAGCTCACGAAGCTTGTCCAGATCTGAAGCCAGACCAGAAACATCCGTGGCATCCTTGTTACTGTTTATGTGGCCAGTGATGGTATCTGGGTTGGTACCCATCAGGTTGGAGAAGTATCGGTTGTCTCGGTAGGTACTAGCACCCATGTACAAGGTGATGTCATCTACCTCAGAGGCATCCTTCTTATCCGACTGCTTCCTGCTTAGCTTGCCGAAGTTAGGCGGAGCCAAGTAGTTCCAGTCTCCTGGCTTAGTACCGGGGAGAACCGCAGGTGGCGAACCTGGGAGGGTACCCACACCCGGAATCTTCAACTTATTACCGGCGTAGATTCGGTCGGGATTGCTGATGTGATTCAGCTTGACAAGCGCGTCAACGGTCGTACCGAACTTACGGGCAATAGAGGTAAGGGTGTCACCCCACCTGATTGTGTAAGTGGTAAATGTCGCAACAGACTTGCTGATACTTCCATTGTAGTCGTGGCGGTAGTTGTTGTATGAGCCACGACGGTTGTAGTAACGGTCGTCATCATCCCAGTCACCTCGGCCACCTCCGTGACCTGCATAACCGCCACCCCAGAAGCCAGGCAGCTTCCAGCCCCAGTGCTTCATCATCTTGATAGGGTTATAAGCACCATTGTTGATGGCAGCCAGCATTTCAGGTCCGTACTTCTTGACCATTGATGCACGGATGATGAACTCACCGTTTGAGATGCGGGCGAGAATACTGTCTGAGAGACCTGATCCTGGACCGACTACTGGGCCTGCACTCTTGTAGGAGCGCATGTAAGAGCTTCCACCATCGGAGAATCCAGGCAGACTTGAGTTGGACATGAGTCCACCGGTAGCGGCAGATCCTGTCTTGACCGTTTTAACGGTGACGGTAACTGTCTTGCTGTGGACCGCGTCAATAGCCGAAGCAAGACCCTGTACAGCACCCGTGCCACTTACGTTAGCCGTAATGGTGACGGACTTACTCTTGACAGCGGCAATAGCGTCCTTAAGACCGCTTACTGCACCTGTATCTGCGGTCGCAGTAACCTGGACACTCTTAGACTTGATACCATCGATAGCACTCTTTAGGCCAGAAACAGCACCCGTATCAGCACTAACGGTAATATTTACACTCTTGCTTTTAATACCGTCGATAGCACTTTTAACTTTACTTACAGCACCTGTATCAGCACTAACATTGATGTGTACACTCTTAGACTTAATACCGTCAATGGCGCTCTTGACCTTACTTACGCCACCAGCATTAGCACTGACCGTTACCGTAATGTGCTTGCTTGACGGGAAGTTCTTGATCTGCTGTAACTTGCTGATTGAAGCTGCACCCTGAATGTTTACACTTACAGAGATGTGCTTGTTAGCTACCTGGTTCAGACCCTTCAGCTTGGCGATCTGGTCGGCACCAGAAACGTGAACAGATACCGTCACGCTCTTGTTGTTTACCTGATTCAATGCCTTTAGTTTTGTAATCTGATCCGCACCTGATACGTGTACAGACACGGTGACACTCTTGTTGTTTACCTGGTTAAGAGCCTTAAGCTTAGTAATCTGATCGGCACCACTGATGTGAACGCTTACAGTAATACTCTTGTTGTTTACCTGGTTAAGAGCCTTAAGTTTGTTGATTGACTCGGCACCTGAGATATTTACCTGAACGTTGATTGATTTGTTGTTAACTTTGTTCAGAGCAGTAAGTTTGTTGATCTGTTCAGTACCACTGATGTTGACCTGAACGTTGATGTACTTATTCTTGACAGCGTTAAGAGCAGTTAGTTTACCAATCTGCTCCGTACCTGAAATATTAACTTGTACATTGATATTCTTATTTTTGACAGCATTAAGCGCAGTCAATTTTCCGATTTGTTCTGTACCGGAAATGTTGACCTGAACGTTGATTGACTTATTCTTGACAGCGTTAAGGGCTGTAAGCTTGCCGATCTGCTCCGTACCTGAAATCTGAACCTGAACCCTGACACTCTTGCCTGTAGCAGCCAGCTTGCTGACGGCGTCACTTACGGCCTTAGCCTTAGGTGCAGCGTTACCTAGATCGGTTGAAAGACCTGACAGACCCTGCATAAACTTAGGGTGTCCCTGCATCTTAGGGTCTGTCAAAATCTTGTGTACTAGAGCCGCATTATCATAAGCCTTTTTAGTGGGCGGACCTGCCGCACTAATACCTGCCACGAACTGGTGAGCACCCTGAATAGATTTACCTACAGAAGTGTTGAACTGATTCTGCTTAGCTGTGTTGGCAGCAATGGCAGGGGCACCCTTACTGATACCTGCAACAAACTGTTTAGTAGACGCGATAGACTTGCCAACGGAGGTATCGGCACCCTTGATGTTAGGGGCAGCAACCTTGACCTTTGCGCCAGCAGCAGTAAGGGCCTCCACCTTAGCCTTGACACCCTGAATAATCACGGATGCACCGTCCTGGGCGGTAATTTTGATCTTACCATCGGGTAGCTTAGTAATAGCCATACCCATGGCCTTAGCAGCCGTAGACATAGCCCCGATGTCCTTGGTAGGCATCTTTAAGGTCTGAGTACCCTTGCTCTTCAGGGACGCCATGACCTTGCCCAGCTCTCCGACCTGACGCTTGGCCGAGGATGTGTCTACCTTGACCTGGATCTTACCGTTGTCAAGGGTCTTTGTTACGACACCCTTAAGAGAGTCAAGACCCGCACGAGCCTGACTTGTAAAGGTGTTAGGGCTGAAGTTGAATAGCTTCTGCGCAGCAGGGGCCTTAGCCATAGCAGCTGTAAGAGTCTTTACCTGACCAGCAGTGCTTGCAATGGCCTGACCCCATAGCTTGGCCCTGTCAATGGGAAGAACCTGGTTAGTGAATTCTCGTGCCTGGGCAGCAGTAAGGCCCTGAGCCTTACCTAGAGCCATGATGGATGCACGAGCCTGGTCAATTGTCTTAGCTTCAGCGGCGAAGTCACCTTTACCTCGGAAACCTTCACCTGCCTTCTTAGCAGCCTCCGCTATATTGAGCATAGCTCCGGCAGCGGCCTGAGCCTTAGGTGTTGTGGTGTTGAGAAGCCCACCAGTCATTGATAGAGCGTTTGAGTGCTTCTTCAACATACTTTGAGCCTGAGACACCGACTGGTTATAAGCAAGCTGGGCACCCGTAGCGGACGCGTTAAAGCGGCCAAGGGCATAGTAGGAGCCCTGCATACCCTGAAGCTCACCCTTGTTAGCGCCAATGATCTTCTGAGTTTTGATGGCTTCGTTACCGAAGGTACCCATAGATATGGCAGCAATTTTTTCAGCTGTTTTTTGGTCTGTCAGTGCCTGACTATAGTCTCCCAGGCTCTTCTTAAGTCTGTCTACGGAAACACCATTTTTGCTAGCAGACTTAGTTAGACTATCGAAAACCTTTCCGGCAATGTCACTGTGTCCCGCCTTTACAAGAGACGCCAGAGTATCGTCAACAGAGTTCTTAAGATCCTTGTTCTTGTCCTTGAAAGCATCAAGACCTGTCCACGCTAAAGTACGACCCAGGGCATTTTTGATTTTGCCGATAGGGTCGTTGTGGACCTCGTCCCCCAGAGCTTTACCAAACTTCTGGAAGTTGTCGCCTAGATATTTAGCTGTGTTTCCTGTAAGCTTACCTGTCTGGGCAAAGTCCACCATTGAAGCAGACATCTGTTTGATATTCGGAGCCTGTCCGAATATCTTGTTCATGACGGCGTCAGTACCCTTCATACCCAGGTATGCTACGGTTAAACCTATAGCCCCGGCTTTAAGTTGAGTTAATGCGCCACCAGCTACCGCAGCGCCACTGGCTATAGTAAGCATAGGCGTACCTGCTTGAGCAAGCCGGGTGCTTAGGCCACGTACAGCTATGCCCTCTGTTGTCATAGCTGCTGCACGCGCTCTAATAGCTGTAGCAGATAGGGCACCAGACGACAGAATAGTACTGGCTCTGCCACCTGAACTGGCTAGACCAGAAAGAGCCGTAGATGTTCTAGCGACGCCACTACTTGATGACGCTACACCTGTCAAAGACGAGGCAAACCCCCTGATAGCGGTCTGAGCCTTGCTAAGGCCTGTACCTACAAGAGACAGCGCTCGGAACGCGCCAACGGCACCCATAATGGTGGTCAAGGCCCCTGTAGGAATGGCGTTGACAACGTGGGCCAGTCCACCGCCAATCTTGAGCAACGCTGTACCGATACCTGAGGAACTATTAAGAAGTTTTAGTCCGCCTTCAGCCATCTGCTGTAAAGCGTGTGCAACTTGAGGCCCCTGAGTCTTCATATTCTGGAACATCTGCTGGACAGCATCATTGTTCTTGAAGTTTGTGAAGAATTTGCCTATAGCAGCTCCGGCTTTAGAAATATTTGCTTGCAGAGCACCACTAGCAAAAGACCTGTCTATGTAGTCAGACAGGTTTTTCATCTGACCACCCATAGCCGTGGTGATACGGCCAAGTAGAGGACTGGCAGCCGCAGCAACTTTAGTCAGAACATTGACCATTTGACCGGGAATGGCAGTAAGTGGCTTAAAGGCATTCTGGATGCCTCCGAACATCTGCTGTAGAGCCCCGCTCTTAGCCAGGTTGCCTACTGTTGTCATGACACCGCTGGCCATCTTGTTCATGATTCCGGCCATGCCTGTGAGCCCCGCCGTGACCACCGGCAGAGCTGTCTTACCTAGATTTTGAAGCTGTTGACCAAGACCTTTGAATAGGGCGTTCTGGACAGGCATACGCATGCTTGTTAAAGCACCATTCATACCGGCTGCTGAACGGACAAAATCCTGTGCCGACGGAGCCAAGTTGTTAAGACCAACTCCATAGTCTACTGCGTCTTTGTGAGCATCCTTGAATGCCTTACCTACCCCACGAGTACCCATGAATAATGCAGTACCGGCGGTGGCCGCACCGATAAATGCAGGCACCAGGGCAGCAGATGCCAGGCCGATGTTTTTGATAGCTGGGAACAGGGAACCCATAATTGGCTCGGCCATTGTCAAGAGACCTGCCAGGGACCCTACACTTAGACCTCCGAGGCCTGATCTCTTGTTTAGAATACCACTGCTACCGAAAGTTCGGTTTGCTGTACGATCAAGATCTCGTATACCTCGTTCGGCTCTACCACTATCACGAACTAAACTTCGTAAACCACTACCTAAGGAGGACAGGGTGTTCCTGTCGTTGTTAGTGCCTACGTGTACGTTTTGTCCAGCACCCGCCTCAGCTACAGCCGCAGAAACTTTAGTCCTAAGCCCACTGTTGTCTAGGTCTATACTTACCTTGACCTTCTGATTTGTCCCTGCTGCTGCTACCGCCGCAGAAACTTTAGCCCTAAACCCTGAAGTGTCGAGATCTAGACCGACCTTTACTTTTTGGTTGGTACCCGCAGCGGCGATAGCGGCAGAAACCTTAGACCTAAGCCCGGCGGTGTCAACATTGATACTTACTTTGACTTTCTGGTTTGTCCCTGCTGCTGCCATGGCGGCAGAGACCTTTGAACGAAGTCCAGAAGTATCAAGGTTCATTGAAACCTTGACTTTTTGGTTAGTTCCTGCGGCCTTAACAGCAGCATCTACCTTAGATCGTAGATTACTAGTATCAACATTTAGCTTTACCTTGCCGTCTTCTCCGGCGGCGGCAGCCTCAATAGCACGGCGAATTTCACCACGTAATCCGGCGTCCTCGGCGTGAATATCGACATACGCCGACGCCACATGAAACCCTGCTGGCATGATTGACCTCCTTCCGAGGCGCTAAAGGTTGATTTTAGGGTTGTGCGGGTACTTTTACCGTCTCGAACAGGTCTCCCCAGCCACTATTTTTAGATTCATGGTTCAAAGCATCCATATCGGAGCCATATTTGCTCATGGCATCACTCATACGTACTTTTTGACCACCAGAACTGCTGGTTTGCCCTAATGTGACTGTTTCTGCGCCCTCTGAGGTCTCGGGGCCGTAGTCAAGCTTCATCTGACCGACTACGGCACCCTGATAGAAGATCAATCGTTTGGCAAATCGAACAAATTTAGGTCCAGGAACCGATTCTATGTCGTGAATTTGGTAAATTGCGGCAAAATCTGCCTCAATTTCCTCTTCATACTCCGTGAACCAGATAATCTGCTCGATTTGCTCTCTTATTTTTTCTGGGTGTCCTCAAATGCAGCCACAGCAAGGGCAATGCACTTTTCAAGAACGGTTCCCATGACCTCATCGTCCATGTCTTCCCAGCTTAGGAACTTCTCCCAGTTGTCGGAGCCTAAAAGCTCTTCTACAAGAGACTGTGCTGCCATTAAGTCGTTGCCTGTCTTACGTGCAACGTTGAGATAACGCATCACTACGGCCTTCTTAGGTACCTCAGGCACTGTAAAAGGCTCATCGTCAATCGTGAAGAGGGTTACTCGCTTCTCTTCACCGTCCTTTTTCTTTGTCTTGAAGGTTAGAACGGCGCCCTCTACAGGCTCTGTGTTGTCTACGGCCTCAGCCACTTTAACCACCCTCATGTGGTCGGGAACAATTTGCTCTTATTATAGCAGTAATTGAGTTTAAATGCACGAAAAGGCCCTCCGAAGAGGGCCTTTTCACAGCTATTAGGCTGTCTGGTCAATAATCTTGAATGGAGCAAGTGTGGCTGATACGTAGTGAACACTCCATGAGACTGTAAGCAGTGTCTGCTTGTCCTTCATGTAGCTGATCTCTACGTCATCAGAGCTAAGAACACGACGTAGGATAACCATGCGACGGAAGCTCTGACCACCAGCACCAGGAGCCGCAGCCCATCCATGAACGATAAGCGCACGGTAGGTAGGCTGTGTGGCGGAGTCAGTGAATGCAGGGGTGTAGTTCTGGTATCCGGTACCTGTGGCAGTTGTACCATCGTTAAGAGCGTATGTAAGGTTTGCGAATGTAGGCTCCGCAAGCTTTGTCTTAACAATCATGTCACGCT
>JBHEME010000056.1:0-6910 GCA_046262755.1 Gemmatimonadaceae bacterium
GTGTTGCCCGTCTCGGCGATCACCTCTGCTTCTTAACGGAGCGCGGGACATCGCCGCCGCTGTACCCTTTCCTTTGTGACGAATATGCGGATTGCTTACATCGATTGCTTCGCCGGAAGATGCGTTGCCCGAGTAGTTCAGAAGCGTGTAACTGCCGGACGGTGACCACAACACGGCACGTCCCATCCCGCTGCCCTGAAACGTGCCGGCAATCGTGCCGTCGTTCGCGATGGCGTACGCCAGACTTCCCTTACCCAAATCCGGCAGGAACTCGACTAGTGGGTACGTCGATGGCGCCGACGGCGTCCATCGTAGCGCGCGATAGTAGGGGGCACTCGATGTGTAGCCGACGATGACACCGGAATCGTTGATCTCCTGGACAAATACAGGTGCCGTCCCGCTTGGCCGGGGAAGGGCGACCGGCGTCGCCGAGTGATCCTTCCAGTAATACGGGTAGCCAATACCGTTTACCGTGCAGCGGGCAGCGATCTCTCCGAGACTGTTTATGGCCCTCGTAAAAGCGCAATCGGTTGCCCCCGCCGGTGCAATCATGTGGGTCCACTCCGTCGTGGGCGTCCTCCAGTAGATTTGCGCGTTGTTGTACCAGCCGAGAATTTCTCCGGTATCGTTGAGCGCCCCGGTATTTCGGGCCAGCGTACCTTCGGGGGTGGGCCCGAGATCCTGCAGCGCGTAGGTGCCGTCGGCCTGTGGTATCCAGAGCGCAGTGCCGGGCGGCCCAAAGAGCTGGCCCGAGATCATGCCTGATTTGTTTATTGCCCACGCTGTCCCTGCGCAGTGCGTTCCGGTTGGCAGAAACTGGTGGGTCCCATCCGCCTTCCAGTAGATCGGCAGATAATTAACCCCGCAAGCGCCCAGAG
The DNA here is from genome assembly GCA_046262755.1 of Gemmatimonadaceae bacterium. GTDB lineage: Bacteria > Gemmatimonadota > Gemmatimonadetes > Gemmatimonadales > Gemmatimonadaceae > UBA4720. The sequence goes on from JBHEME010000056.1 coordinate 879, forward strand.
TGGTGCTCTGTCCTACAGCATCCCCCGACGAATTCACGCTGTACGCGACGTTGCCGCCGGCGAGTGTCTCGACTCGCAGAACAACCGTGAACAGCTCGCTTCCAATCCCCTTCTTTCCCGATACATCTAAAACCGCCACGTCGTACTTCACTGTCGGAGCGTCAGGTGCGATCCTGAGGTTGGCCACAAGCTGGGTCGAGCTCACGAAGCGGGTGCTGTTTACGTGAACTCGGGGATCGTCTACTCCGTTCAGCGGAAATGTCGCCGACGCGCCTGCGTCAAATCCCGATCCGCTGATCGTGACGTCGATAGTCGTGTCGGTTGGTCCCTGTGATGGGAACGTTCCTGTAACAGTGACTGATGTCGAAGCGGCTTTTGCCGCTGCCAACCCGATAGACGAAGTCGCGCGCTCTGTGCTGATCGGGTCCGAACAGGCCGCGAGACCAATTCCGCAGGCGAGCATCGACGCACTGAACAGGAAACGAGCACGCGGCATGAGCGGGTTCTCCCACAAGAGGGTTCAGCCCCTGTTATACGGACACGAACGCCCAATTTGCGTGGCGGCGACTTCCGTTGGACCTCCGGATACTAGACATATACATTCGACCGGTAACCATCAAGGTTTGCGAATGGATGCGGTGGCTCCAATCGAGCTCAGCCAGCTTCTCAGCGCGCTCGATTCCACCAGTCAGGAAGCGGCCTGGGAAGACCTGATCGGCCGTCATACGCGACTGCTATTGGCCCTGTCCCGCACTTTCAGTGGCGGTCACGACGAGGTAATGGAGCGCTACGCCTACATCCTCGAGAAACTCCGAGAAGACAATTTTCGCCGCCTGCGAACGTTCGACGCGAATTCCGGCGTGCGGTTCTCAACTTGGCTGACGGTCGCCGCCCGAAGGCTTTGCCTCGACCAGCTTCGCGCGCGGTATGGACGGTTGCGGCCCGGCACTCATTCCGCCGCGCCCGATTCCTTACGCAACATCCGACGCGCCCTCGCCGACGAGCTCGGCCCTGACATCGACATCGAGATTCTTCCCGACGAGGACTCTCCGTCTGCAATAGCACAGACGGTTCTCAACGAGCGTGACAGAGCATTGGGCGGCGCATTGACGCAGCTTGATTCGAGAGAGCGACTATTGGTGGCGCTCCGCTTTGAGGACGATCTCTCCGCGGCAAGTATCGCGCGCATCGTTGGCGCGCCGACTCCATTCCATATATATCGCCAGCTCAACGGAGTGCTGGAGAAACTTCGTCGCCTGCTGAGGTCGAGGGGAATCGAAGGAGTCGACGGATGAGCGGTCGCAATCGGGCAACCTCTCTCCGTATAACGGCGTGTAAGGGTAATTCACCATGAATGCGCCGAGTGAGCACATGACGGACTCAATGATTGCGAGTTACCTCGATCGGCGACTGGGCGAAGCCGACCGCGAGCGATTCGAAAGCCATATCGCGCAGTGCACGGAGTGCCGGGCGGCCGTTGTCGAATCCGAGAAATTTCTGAAGCGAGTTCGTCCACGGCGTGGAACGAATGCCATAATCGCGCTGGCGACCGCCGCCGTCGTACTCGTCGCCGTCCGTTTCGACGCGACGTCTCGACATGATTCCCAAAGCGCCGCAGCCAGCAGCCGGACATCCGAGCCGGTCATCGGAGCGCTCAGCGTTTACGGACCGACTGGTGAAGCGAGCAGCCGCGGACTTCGGTTCGTGTGGAGTCCCATTGCCGGAGCAGTGTCTTACAGGCTCGTGGTGAGCGACGGGAGCGCACGTCCGATCTGGTCGAACACGGGCCCGGATACCGCCGTCGCGCTTCCCACCAAGGTCACACTGCGCACCGGCGAAAGCTATTTCTGGATTGTCGACGGCCTTTCATCGAATGGGATCACCCGGTCGACAGGAGTGCACGAGTTTCGGGTAGGCGACTGAATGCCGGCGCCGCGATCCTTTCGATCTCCGGCGTACACGCTGGTCGCGCGCTCTTCTGCTATCGCTCTGCTCACTGTCCTCGCGTGTCGAGCCAGCGACAGCCGAGACGCGAAAGGTGCGGCATCGATTACGCGCGGCGAATTCGGGACGTCTGTGCGGAGCGCCGATCCGCTGCGCCTGGCGCGCCTGCTCAAGGTACCCGTCGATTCGTTGCGGGCCGCGGCGGAGGAGCGATACGCACGGCAGTCTTACGACAGCGCAGCCGACATCCTGAAGTCCGAGCTTGTTCGCGCTACGCGAGCCGGTGATCGCAATGCCGAGGCGCGTGCCCATATGTGGCTCGGCATGGCGGCGTGGCGACTGGGTGACTATCCGCTGGCGCGGACGGAGGGAGAGCGCTCGATTGCGATGAAGCGCTCGTTGCACATGGATGCTGAGTTGTCGCGGTCGTTCAATGTCCTTGGCCTGCTGGCCTGGAACGAGGGGAGGGAGCGTGCGGCGCTCGAGCTCTTTGACTCCGCGATCGTCTCGGCCCGCCGCAACAAGGATCTCGAGGGGCTTGCACGATCTACGGCTAACGTACCGTTGGTTAAGGTGGAGCTGGGAGATTTCGATGGAGCTCGACGCGGATTCGCGACTGCGCTCGCGGCCTCTCTCGCGGCGAGCGATGAACGACTGGAGGCGAATGATCTCACGAACCTTGCGATGCTCGACATTCGGGTCGGTGACGCTGCGCGGGCTCTTCCGCTTCTCGCGCAAGCGAGGCAGCACTACCGGGCGTTAGCGTATGAGACGGGCGAATCGAACGCTCTCGGTCAGCTCGCAACTGCCTGGACACAGCTGGGAGACCTGCAGCGGGCGATCGGCGCCGCTGATTCCGCACTCGCGATCGCGCGCGCACAAGGTCTCAAGCAGGAAATTGCGTCTGATCTCGAGGTGATCGCCGACCTCAATGCGAAGGCGGGTGACTCCCAGCTCGCGCTGCGGCGCCTGTCCATGGCTGACAGCATCGACAGCGAGTTGGGTCTGTCGATCGAGAGAGGTACAAACCTCAGACGGATGGCCACCATACTTCTCGCCCTCGGTGATACGGCGGGCTCGATCCTGCGCGCGCGACAGGCGCTGTCGAACCATCGGAGAGCAGAGGCGCATGCGGAGGCCATTTACGACAGGCTGCAACTGGCGCGGGGGCTATCGGATACCAGGTCCGTGCAAGCAGCGTGGGCCGAAATGGACAGCGCTTCGCGTGAGGCGCGCGCAGTTCACAGTCCCGCCGTCTCGCGCGATGTGGCCGCGTTTTCTGCTCAACTCGCGCTCGACGCGCACGATCCCGCCCGCGCGCTCAACACACTCGCTGAGCTCGATGTCGCGCCGGCGAGACGCGATTGGGCGACGTCGGATCTGCGGGCGCAAGCGTTGCTGGCGCTCGGTCGGCTCGAGCCCGCCAGACAGGAGTCTGAGCGAGCGGTTGCGGCACTCGAGCGCGAGCGCGCGTCGCTCGACGTTGGTCCGTTGCGATCCGGATATCTGGCCGACCGGGTCGCGCCGTACTCGCATCTGGTGGCGATTCATATTGCGCGTCGGGATACCGCTTCCGCGTTCAAGATTGCCGCGTCGGTTCCGGGGCGGAGTCTTGCCGAGCGACTGGGAAGTCTCACTGACACGCCGCCATCGATTGCCGGGATAGCGGAGGGAGAGAAGCTGCTGTTGCGGAGTGCATCGCTCGAGGAACAATTACGCGAGCTGGAGGTCAGTCCGAAAGACCTGGAGCAGCGCGCGTTCCTCGAGCGGGCGCTGGAAAGCACTCAAACTGAATACACCGAGTACCTGAGTCGTCGCGGCCGAGTGGGCTCGGCCATGCTGGCTGGTGCGCCTATGGGCGCCGCCCAGGTGCAAGGCAGGTTGGCTCCTCGGCAGGCTTTGGTGTTGTTCCTCTGCGGGCCAGAGAGGCTCGACGCGTTTCTGGTGCGCCAGAATCGAATCGCCTACTACGCAATTCCGATCGGCTCGCAGTCGATGGAAGCGCGCATACGAGTCGTGCGCGAGCTGATGACTCGACCGTCGGAGCTCAAGCTGGCGACGAAAGCTCTTGGTGATCTTCATCAGATACTGTTCGGCAGATGGGACTCTGGAGGTGAGATGCGCGGCGTGGACCATCTCGCCATCGTGGCGCACGGACCGCTGACTGCTCTTCCATTTGCGGCGCTTTGGAATCAGGCGAGCGGTAAGTTCATGGTAGAGGATTACGCAATAGCGACGCTGCCTTCTCTGGCAGCTGAGATGTCTACGCGTCGCGAAGCGCGGGCGAACTTGAGCGGCATGGTCGTGCTTGCTCCGCTTGCGAACAAGCTCACCGGAACGCGAAGGGAAGCGACGGCAATCGCCGAGGACATCCCAACTGCTCAAATCAAGCTGGGCTCGGCGTCGAGCGAACTGGCCGCGCGCACAGCTCTAGCCGCGGGGCGCCCCATTCACATCGCATCGCACGGGACGCACAACGCGCAAAATCCACTTTTCTCGAGAATGGTGGTTGGGTCGCCGAAGAACGGAGCGACGGAGGACGATGGAGCATTAGAAGTGCATGAGATCCTTGGTCTCTCGACGACGAGCCCTCTCGTCTATCTGTCCGGCTGCGAAACGGCGCTCGCGGGAGCCGCCGACAACTCCTTCAAATCGGCCGCCGACGAGAATTCTCTCGCGCAGGCTTTTCTGATAGCGGGAGCGCGTACCGTCGTGGCAACGCTCTGGAAAGTGGACGACGCGGCGGCGGCCGCAATTGCCAACGGGTTTTATCACCAGCTGCAGGCGGGCGCATACCCCCAGGATGCGCTGGCGAAAACCCAACGCACCGCACTGAAGGGAGGAAGGAACCTGACCTGGGCTGCATACACCGTGTCGACAGCGGGATTGCACGGTCCCTGACCCAGATTCTTCGACAGCGAGTCACTCGAAAAAATCAAAAGCGCAAAACGGTCCGTACAGTCCGTAACACTTGGTGTGCGAAATGTTCCTCACCATTTGAGCGGAGCCACAATGCTGCGCACGTCCAGGTATTTCGGTCTCGCCGGTCTTGTCGGTCTCGGAGTTCTTGCTTGCACTCAGGATGTCGTTGGGCCAACGCGTGCCATCGCTCGATCGACTGCGGCGATCACCGCGGCCGCTAATCCGGCGATAGCCTTCGGCATGCAAACCGGTAATCCAAACAAGTTCAACTACTCCGTGGGAGTCATGAACGCCGATGGCTCAAACCAGACATCGCTCGTCCCCAGTAACTACGCGCCCCACCCGGCCTGGTCACCCGACGGTCACAGCATCGCATATCATCCAGACACCTACGGCATCAGTCGCATCGATGTGTCGGTGGTCAACGGAAAGCCGCAGGCGACTGCGCCGGTCGTCCTTCCGATCTCGCACGAGGCGTTCGACATCGCGTGGTCGCCCGACCCACTGAATGACCAGATCGCCTACAGCTGGAGCGGCCCAACGGTGGGAGATCCGGGAGGGATAACGCTGGCTCCGTCGAGGCCGGTGACGCCCTTTGTGGAGACTGAGATTTATCGTAGTCCGGCGAATCAGCGAATGGTCTGGATTACGTGGAATCCGCAGGGGACGAGAATCGCATTTCTTCAGCGGTCGGTCAGCGCCCAGGTGGACTCACTTTTCATTCTCGACCTTACGGCTTCTCCGGCTACCGCGACATTCAAGCGTACGTTCCAGCGCGGGGTGTTTGGTCTGAGCTGGTCCCGCACATTGCCCGACAGACTGGCGCTCGCCTATCCAAGCTCGACGACCAAATCGGGGTATCAACCCGCCTTCCTCGATTTGACCACCAACACGCTCTCCACCTCTCCAGCCGGTCTGGGAGCCAAATGGTCGCCGGATGATTCACGCCTGGTGTTCTACAGCACGGCCAATTCAGGAGTCAGTACGGTCTCAGTGGTTACCCTGAGCAGCGGCGCGACGGTCAACCTCGCGAACGGAGTCAACCCGGAGTGGCGCAGGAATCCCTAACGCAGACAATTGCGCCGTAGCCGCTTGGCTGGGCAAAGCGGGCATTGTTTTCTGGGGGGCCGATGGAAAGGCTCTTCGCGTCTTGCGCAAATGAAAGC
>JBHEME010000057.1:0-1906 GCA_046262755.1 Gemmatimonadaceae bacterium
TGGGGGTCGAGAGCATCTTGTGCAGACCGTAGAGCATCTTGCGGACAGTTATTGTTTGGGCGACCAGCGAGTCGAACGTTGAGGCTGGGATTGTTTTGAGGTCGCGCGCAACGATGAGGTGGTGTTCGACCTCCGAGCAGGAACTCAAAGCGATGCGAACAAACCGCGCAAACTCCTTACCCGTGCGTTGACTACTGCCCTCAGCGATGTTCGCTGCGATCGACATCGCCGCCCGGAATAACTGATTCCGAAGCGATGCGTACATGGGTAATCGGATTCCCTTGCACGCACGGTCGACGCTTAGGGAAAGCGCATGGGCCTTCTGCCAGACCTGTAGGGTCTTGAAATCCGACACCCCACAGTCTGATCGCCAATACGTGATTGCCCGCCATCGCCTTACTCCGACAATCACTCCGAAACTGCAGATGCCACAGAGACCCGGAACCGCGCTACCGGTAACTACAACTCACAACAGGTAGTCCTGAGTTTGCAGTCCCCCGTAACTCACAACGGTAGTCCTGAGTTTGCCGTTCCCCGTAACTCCCAACCCTAGTCTTCACTTTCCCAGCGACCGTCACTTCGGCAAATACGCTCTCACCGCCTCGATGCTATCCGCCTCCTCCGGTTTCTTGTCTGGCCTATAGCCTTTGACTCGCGCGAATCGTAACGTCACCCCTCCCGGGTACTGTGTACTTCTCTGCACCTCATTGAACGCCACCTCGACGACCAGCTCCGGCCGCACGTAGACAATGTGCCCGTCCCGCCGAACTTCGCGCGCCAGAAATTCCTTCGTCTGCCACTCCAGCATCTCGTCCGTCATTCCCTTGAACGTCTTCCCGAGCATGATGAACTCGCCCGTGGCGGGATCGCGCGCGCCCATGTGGATGTTGCTCAGCCAACCCTGTCGTCGCCCCGATCCCCACTCCACCGCGAGCACCACCAAATCGAGTGTCCGCGCCTCTTTCACCTTGATCCACGCCGATCCGCGTCGGCCCGCTGCGTAGGGTGCGGACAGCGTTTTCACCATCACCCCCTCGTGCGCTCGCGTCAGCGCGTCCGCCTGAAAGCGAATTGCATCGTCGGCACTCGTAGTAATAATTCGCGGAACACGAAGAGTCTCCGGAACGAGTGCGTCGAGAGTCTCCAGTCTTCGCGAAAGAGGTTCGTCGATGACTGTCGTGCCGTCGATCAACAGGATGTCGAACAGGAATGGCGTCAACGGTAATTCCTCTCGCAGCTTGAGCACGTTGATGCGGCGTCCGAACCGATGCATGGTGTCTTGAAACGGAAGAGGCCGCCCATCTTTGGCGAGCGCGATAACTTCGCCGTCGAGAATCAGCTCGCGTGCCGGGAGTTTCCGCACCGCTTCGATAACCTCGGGAACGGCTTCGGTCACTTCGTTGAGACTCCGGGTGTAAACAGCGACGCGATCGCCCTGGCGGTGAATCTGGATTCGCGCGCCGTCGATCTTCCATTCCACGACCACCGGTTCGCCGCCGGCCATCGCATCGGCGACGGTCTCCGCCGAGTCTGCGAGCATCGGCTGCACCGGCCGAAATAGCTGGAGCTGGTACGCGGCGAGCGCTGTCTCACGATCTTCGCCCAGCGCGGACGCGGCGACGACGCCCAAGTCGCCTGCCATCATCGCTGCTCGCCGCACGCGGTCAGCCGGGAGATTGGCGGCTTTAGCGATCGCTTCGAGGAGAACTCCCTCGAGCGCGCCCTGCCGGATTTCGCCCACAATCAGCGCTGACAGAAAATTCTGCTCGGCAGCCGTGGCGCGCGTGAAGAGACCCTCGAGCAGCGCCGCGCGCCCGCTGGCGGAATTGCGTCCGCGTGTCGTCGTCAGCTTGTCGAAAACCCCGTCGACCTCGCGCAGCTCCAGCGACGGCGACGATGCGGGGAT
>JBHEME010000057.1:2005-3481 GCA_046262755.1 Gemmatimonadaceae bacterium
ACGTCCGCGTGTCGTCGTCAGCTTGTCGAAAACCCCGTCGACCTCGCGCAGCTCCAGCGACGGCGACGATGCGGGGATATGCTCGCGCGCGGTCGATACCGCTGCCCACCCAACTCCGAGTTTTCCTTGCCGCGGCCAGCCGGTGAGAAACCCAACGGCGATTGCAATCTCGTCGGCGTCCAGTCGGCTCAACAGACTAGCCAGCCGAGCGATCTTGTCCAGCCGGCCAGGCGTCGCGGCGACGCCGGCCGAGACCGAGACAAGTTCGTCCAGCTTCATTTACATGTGGCTGTGGTCCATCCCCATTGCAACCGTGTATGGCGATCCGGGCGTACACTTCAAATCCGCGTTGGTGGTGGTGAACATTCCGCGCGGATTGTTCTTCCAGAACCACACGTGCAGATCGTAATGCCGCAGCGACGCCGGCATGATCGGCTCGTGGCCATCCATCGGGCCGGCGAGCGTCTGGCCGAAGATCGTCGGTGCGGGCGCACCGGCAGGAAGCGCTGCGACGGGGACGAACCACTCAGCTCCTGCGAGCACCAGCTTGTTGCCAACCGGCTCGTAAATGAGAACCTGGGGCTTGGTCGGATCCAGCTTGGGTCCGATGTTGGCCGCGTTGAGAAAATGAACGCCCATCGCGCCGGCCGGGTACTCGACGGACCCGTCCTTCATGCCCATCGGGAAGTCCATGCACGCGAGCGTCGAGAAATAGCCGTCCTTTATCGCGGCGAAGGGGTCGGCGTACTTCGCGAGCGCGGCCTTGGCGGCCTCGAGATCGGGTGACATCGGCGCCGCAGCGGTCATCGTAGACTGCGCGCTCGCCTGGTTAGGTAATGCCGCTATTGAAACCGCGAGGGCGATTAACACAAACGACAGGTACCACCTGTAATTAACCTGGAACCTCATACTGTCTCCGGATGAGTGTTTCGAGGGCACAAGAATGTTCACGGGCTGCCCTCACGTCAATGAGCGCCCGCGGATCATCGAGTTCGCACGAAACGCTCTGCCGCCGAGTCAGCCGCGGGCTTTGGTCTACACTATGCAGCCCGTCATGCACGCGGATCGATCGCTGCACGAACAACTTCTCCAGCTACGGGTGCAGATATGATGCGAGGACTTCCTACGCCGATGTTACTCATTGCAGCGGCCGCAGCATTCGGGTGTTCCAAGAACGACAACAGTGCTTCGGCTGTGGCAGACTCAACGGTGGCCAGCTCATCGTCGTCGACCTCTTCCGATTCGGCGACCGCCTCGGTGCGGGGGACGCTCGCGAGTATCAGCGACACGGCTGTCATGGTGTCGTCACGTAATGGGAGTGTCACCATTCCGATCGCCGCACCGCTCACTGTTTACTCGCGCGTGCCGGGAAAGCTCTCGGACGTAAAGAACAATTCCTTCGTCGGCGTTACATCGGTGGCTCAAGCCGACGGATCTCAGCGCGCGACAGAGATTCACATTTTCCCCGAGCAGCTA
>JBHEME010000057.1:3580-6855 GCA_046262755.1 Gemmatimonadaceae bacterium
TTCGTCGGCGTTACATCGGTGGCTCAAGCCGACGGATCTCAGCGCGCGACAGAGATTCACATTTTCCCCGAGCAGCTACGCGGAATGGGCGAGGGCAGTCGGCCCATGGGTCGGCCGAACCAAGGGGCAGCCGGAGGTGGCGGCGGCAACACCATGACGAACGGCACGGTGAGTGGCTCGCAAATGACAAACGGGACTGCCTCGACCATGACGAACGGGACGATCAGCGGGCAGCAAGGTGGATCCCTGACCGTACAGTATCAGGGCGGAACGCAGACCATCTCAGTTCCAGCCAACGTCACCGTCACCGCTATCGCGCCGACGAAGACCAAACCCGCCGCGGGCGCGAACGTCGTGGTGATCAGGACCAGGCAGGCCGATGGTTCCGTCAAAGCGACAGCCTTAATGCTCTCGGCGCCGGGCGGGCGGAGGAGATAGGGGTCGGGGCTGACAACACCTTACTGCAGTTGATGACTGCCGGCCTGGGGCAAGAGCGGGCCGGCTCCTGGCTGCGCGCGATTATTCGGGCGGCCACTTCGATTCCCGCAAACATTGCCGAGGGAAGAAGGCAGGAGAGCGAAAAGGAATTCGCTCGATTCCTCAGGTACGCGCTGAATTCCAGCTCAGAGTTGGAGTAACACCTGATCCCCGCCGACCAAACCGCCCGCCCCGAGCCCGAAGCCGGCCCGCCATCAGCCCTCGGCCGGTAGTCGTAACTTTGGAGTTCCGGACTATGGCCTAGTAGACCCGCCCTGATGAATGCATTCTTCCCAGGCCCAGCCGAGGAAATGCCATGCAGCGGAGAGATTTCGTTCAACTCGGGACTACACTAGCCGGCGCGACTGCCGTTGGCCTCTTGACGGCAGAAAGTCTGTCGGCAAAGACCATCGTAACCAATCACGACGTCGCGCCAATTCCATCGCGACGCGCGGTCGAACCGCCGCCGATCACCGAGGCCGAGCGTGCGGCACGTCGCGGGAAGGCGCAGCAGCTCATGGCGGAGCTCGGCGTCTCCGCGATGCTGATAGAGCCAGGCGCGAACATGAACTACTTCGCCGGCATCGACTGGTCACGCAGCGAGCGGCTCTTCGCGTTCGTTCTACCAAGATCGGGAAAACCCATCGTGATCTCGCCCGCGTTCGAGCAGCAGCGCGCCGAGGACCAGGTGAATGGACGCTTCGACATCCGCGTCTGGCAGGAGGACCACAGCCCGGAAGCGCTCATCGCCGGGATCCTAAAGGATTGGGGCATGACTACCGGCAAGCTCGCGATCGACGGCAGCGCCCGGACGTTCGTCTATAACGAGATGGCGAAGGCGACGCCCGCGGTGCAGCTCATGACCGCGGAGGCGATCACGAACGGATGTCGCGGAGTGAAGTCGCAGCACGAGATCGAGATCATGCGCTTCGCGAATCAGATCACCGTCGAAGCTTATCGCGCCGGCCTCAAGACTCTGCGGGTGGGAATGACGCAGGCCGAGTTGGTGAAGAACGTGGGTGATGCGATGACGAAACTCGGATACCAGGGCGGAGTGTTCGCGCTGTTCGGCGAATCGTCCGCGTACCCACACGGATTGCCGAAGCCGCGCACGCTCGAGGAGAATCAGGTGGTGCTGATCGACGGCGGACTGAGTGTGCACGGTTACCAATCGGACATCACGCGAACCACCGTCTTCGGTACACCCGCGCCCGAAGCGCAGAAGGTATTCGACATCGTGCACGAGGCGCAGCGACAAGCGCTAGCCTTCGCCGCGCCCGGCAGGAAGTGCGGAGAGGTCGACGCCGTCGCGCGCAAAGTCGTCACTGACGCCGGCTATGGTCCCGACTTCCGCACCTTCACCCACCGACTCGGCCACGGCATCGGGCTCGAGGGCCACGAGTGGCCTTACCTCGTGCGCGGGAGTCAGATCGTCATTCAGCCGGGAATGACGTTCAGCGACGAGCCGGGAATTTACCAGTACGGGAAGTTCGGGATCCGGGTTGAGGACATCATGGCGATCACCGAGAGTGGAGCGGAGATGATGACCACGCCGCAGACGTCGTTGTCGCCTTCGCTTTAGCCGCCCACGGCGGTGCCCGATGCGTCCGATCGTTAACAAACTGCGCTGCTACCGGCTGCCCGCGAATAGCTGAGCGCTACCCGCTGCAAACAAATTGACAGCTCTCTATAGAACCACTACGAAAGGTCTTTGCGCAGTTCGCGCGAAGCGGGTCGCTTCCAGCGGGCAGCGGGTGGCGGTGTAGTTGTAGTTCGTACCCAGCCCACGACGCTATCTTTCCCTCCACTGCACGAGCGGCGCATCGAGAATCGATGACTGCACCGCGTCGGCGATGTCCCGGCGCAACGCTTCATGCCGCAAGTTGGCGCGGGTCGGATTCACGCGGTTCGTGAGCAGCACCACGAACAGCCCGCGCTCCGGATCGACCCAGATGCTCGTCCCTGTGAATCCGGTGTGGCCGAAGGAGCGCGGCGAGAAGTAGCGACCGGCGCTCGAGCGGGGTGCGGGCGTGTCCCAGCCGAGCGCGCGGCTGGAGTTGCGACTCTGCCGAGCCGTCCAGCGCGCCACGGTGGTCGGCTGAATGAGACGCACTCCATCGTACTGTCCGCCGTTCAACAGCATCTGACAGAACACGGCGAGATCGCGCGCGGATGAAAAAAGTCCAGCGTGTCCGGCGACGCCGCCGAGCGCGCACGCATTCTCGTCGTGGACGATGCCGTGCACCTTGATGTGCCGGTAAGCCGTGTCCATCTCCGTCTCGGCGATGCGAGCGAGCAGCGGATTGTCGGGGCGGAACGCGAACGTGCAGGCGCTGTCCGTCGGCATCACTCCCGACAACAGCGGATTGAACCCAGTGTCGCGCATGTGCAGCGGCTGCCACACTCGGCTCGCCAGGTATTGATCGAGCGACATGCCCGTGATGCGCTCGATGACGAGACCGGCGAGAACGAAATCCCAGTCGCTGTAGATCACGCTGTCGCCGGGTGTGTACGCAAGCGGCCGAGTGTTGATCTGGCGGAGGTACGCCGCGCGCCCGCGGTTGTCGCGCCACAGCGCCGCGAACGCCTCGAAGCCGCCCGAGTGAGTGAGGATCATGCGCACTGTGATCCGCGCTTTGTCGGGCGCGCTGAGCTCCGGCACGTAAGTGTGGACCGGCGCGTCGAGGTTGAGCCTGCCCTCGTCCTCGAGAATCATCGCCGCCGTCGTCGTCGCCACGACCTTGGTGAGCGACGCCATGTCGAAGAGGGTGGAGTCGGTGACGGCCGGTGCGTTGGGC
>JBHEME010000058.1:0-6420 GCA_046262755.1 Gemmatimonadaceae bacterium
CTCCTCGGGTGTGGTCGTCAGCATCGGCGACATGATTATCTGTCTCGCCGACAATGCCGGCGGCACGCAGGCAAGCGTGGGCACAAGTTGGCAGGTCGAGGAAAGTAACATCCCAGGCATCACCACCGTCGCTAGAACTATCTAGGAACCAGTGCCGGGGACTCGCCAACCCCGGCTCTTTCACGATGGTAGTAGGCTCTCCCCGACCCCGTAATTAGCCATCAATGGGTTCCTGATCATCTACTTCTCACCGCTAAAGCGACACCAGCACCAAAGCACGAACGCGGCGTTAACCACTACGTATCCCGCCGCCACGGTTAGAACCCAGGAAGCTAATTCTGCCATGTAAGACAGTCTACGGTAGCTACCAGCGCAACCGCATGAGGCGAACGGACCATATCTTTCTAGCGCATTCGAACTAAATGCGCACAAAGGACAGGTGGGTTTGGGTTTGACCCGTTTTCACGGACAGATCAGAGTTGAGTGATTAGGTTCCGTGAAAGGAGTCAAAGATGGGCAAAACCAGGAGACTCTACCCTCCTGAGTTCAAGCAGGAAGCCGTCCACTTGGTGCACTCTTCGGATGAGACCTACCCGATTCAAAAGATAGCCCGCGATCTCGGCGTCTCTCCAGAACCACTTCGCAATTGGGTCAAGCAGACAGAGATCGATGCTGGAGAGCGTGAAGGTCTCTCTACCGAGGAGAAAGTAGAGCTACGCCGTCTGCGTCGTGAGGTCAAAGTCCTTCGAGAAGAAAGAGAGATCTTAAAAAAAGCGGCGGTGGATTCAACCGGTGAGCGCAACAGTGGAGGCCAGTGTATCAGCTGGGGTGCGGTAAGCGAGTGTCTTGCGGGGTCGACTGTTGAGTTTTAGCGCGATCAGATCGAGATCGTACTGGCTGTGTATCGAGAGGTCCGTCCCTTTAGGCAAATACTGGCGCAGCAGTCTGTTGGTGTTCTCGTTCGTGCCGCGCTGCCAGGGGCTCTTCGGGTCGCAGAAGTAGACCGCAACGTCCGTGGCGACTGTGAACTTCTTGTGATCAGCCATCTCCGTGCCTCGGTCCCAGGTCAAGGTGGCCATCATGGCCTTGGGTAGTAGTTGAATCTGCCTACTCAAAGCCCCCACGACGCTTTCGGTGTCCTTGCCACTCACTCTAACCAGCATCACGAACCGGGAGCTACGCTCGACAAGGGTGGCAACGTGGGTGTTACGTGCCCCGGCGAGCAGGTCCCCTTCCCAATGTCCGGGCACCGCGCCCGGTCTTCGGCCCCTGCTGGGCGCTTACGGAGCGAGACGGCGTCTTTGATCTGCCCGCGCTGCTGGCCCGAGGTGGAGGCGCACCGGGCCTTTCGCATCGTCCGTCCGGAGCGTAGATGGGCAAGAAGGAGTTCCTTTTTCAATGCGCCTTTGGTCTGAACGAACAGGGTACGGTAGATGGTCTCGTGCGACACGCGCATCACCTCATCGTCAGGATAGCGTCTTGCAAGCCAACCAGCGATCTGTTGCGGTGACCAGTCCTCCTTGAGCTTCTTTGCTACCACATCGCGCAGGCGATCATTTTCGGCGAACAAGCATCTCTTAGGACGCCGTGCTCGCTCCCAGGCCCGCTCGTCGGCCTTCAGAGCCCGGTAGTGTCTACGCCCGCCGTTACGGCCCACCTCCCGGCTTACGCTCGAAGCCGGCCGCCCCAACCGGAGCGCGATAGCGCGCATCGAATCTCCAGCGGCGAGTCCCCGGGAGATCTCCTCCCGCTCTGTTAGAGTGAGCGCCCATCTTGATCTGCGTCGCTGAGGCGGAGCGATCCCACCGGTAGCTTTGAGTACCCCGTGGATAGAGCCGGGAGGCTTCTCCAGGGCCCGGGCGATGTCGCTGATGGACTCCCCAGCCTTCCACCTATCCCAAAGCTCCTTCTTGCGCACCTCAGACAACCCCGGACGACCCAGCTTAGCCAAACCCATACCTCCGATCCGAACAACACCAAAAACACTACCGTGTTGCATCGACCGGTTGAATCCACCGCCCGCCTTCTTCGCCAGGGAGAATGGGACTCAGTGAGCGCTTTCAGGCTCATCGACGCGCAGAGGGCGAGCTTTTCTGTCCCGCTGATGTGCCGCGTGCTAGGCGTCTCGCGCAGCGGCTACTACGACTGGAGAGGCCGGCCGCCCTCAAAGAGGAGCCGAGAAGACGCTGCTCTCACCAAGAGTATCCACGAGATCCACCACAGGAGCAGGGCGACCTACGGCTACCCAAGGGTGCACGCCGAGCTAAGGGCGTTGGGCATTCGCTGTAGCAGGAAGCGGGTCGCCAGGCTGATGCGCAAAGCAGGCCTCAAGGGCTGCCTGCGTGGCCGTAGGAAGCGAAGTACTACTCGCCGTGATGGGAGTGCCATGCCTGCTGAGGATCTCGTCCGCCGTAACTTCGCTGCCCTAGCGCCCGATCGGCTGTGGGTTGCAGACATCACCTACATAAAAACTGAGGAAGGCTTCCTGTATTTGTCGTTTGTGTTGGACGCTTACTCAAGAAGGCTCGTTGGATGGGCGATGGCGACTCATCTTAGAACCGAGCTCGTCCTAGATGCCTTGCAGATGGCTATCTGGCGTAGGAAGCCGCAAGCAGGACTGATTCATCACTCCGATCAGGGGGTGCAGTACACCTCTTTGTCCTTTGGCAAGCAACTGGAGGAGGCAGGGATCGTCCCCTCGATGGGGAGTGTGGGCTCTGCTCTGGATAACGCTATGGCCGAATCCTTCGTAGCTACGCTTAAAACCGAGCTACTGTACAGAGAGCCTCTTGGCCGACGCGGGAGTGTGCTCGTATGGCGATCTTTGAGTATCTGGAGGGCTTCTATAACCGCTACAGGCTCCACTCAGCTCTAGGCTACAAGAGCCCTGTGGACTATGAGGAGGGTAGAATGAAAGAGAGCACTGCAGCGTAAGGAAAAAGTGTCCGTGCTAGCGGGGTAATTCCAGCTTGCTCGCAATCGAAAGCCGCATGAATGGTATGCGGACGTCTAGAGCCTCTTTTTAGAGTTGCCTGAAGGCCCTGTTCGTTGAACTTATGGATGGCGTTGCGAACGCTCTGGTCGTTGCAGCCGAAGGTCCGAGCGATCTGGTAAGCGTTCATTCCATCGGCGTTGGCGAGCAGGATTTGGCAACGACGCATGATGAAGGCATCCGGCGAGCGCAGACCCGCCTTCAAGGTCTTACGCTCCTCCTCAGAAAGCTGACGTACGAAAATAGGTTCTTTCATGGAGCATAGGATAAACCCTTGCCTACCCTCTCGTCTGGTCTTGACCCGGATTGGTGGACAAACCAGAGTTTCGGATGGAAGTGCCGACGAAAGGAGTCCACAAAGTGCCGGGAGCAAGACCAAGCTACCCACCTCAGTTCAAGCGAGAAGCTGTCCAGCTAGTCCAATCCTCATCGGGGAGGACTATCGCGCAGATCGCCAAGGAGTTAGGAGTCTCAGGCAACTCTTTGCGTAACTGGGTAAAGCAGACCGAGATCGACGAGGGCAAAACAGAGGGACTGACCACCGAGGAGCGCCAGGAGCTTCGCAGGTTGCGCAAAGAAGTGAAGGTCCTGCGCCAGGAGAGAGAAATCTTAAGAAAAGCCGCGGCCTTTTTCGCCAGGGAGGAGAACGGGATCCGGTGAGACTATTCAAACTCATCGACGCGGAGAAGGCCGATTACTCGATCTCGCTACTGTGTAGGGTATTGAAGGTCTCTAGGAGTGGTTACTACGATTGGAAGGATCGTATGCCCTCCAAGAGGGATAGAGAGAACGCAGCGCTTACCTGCCAGATCATAGAGATTCACGAGCGTAGCAGAGGAATCTACGGCTACCCACGGGTGCATGCCGAACTTAAAGCCCTGGGAGTACGCTGCAGCAGGAAACGAGTGGCCAGGCTGATGCGAAAAGCTGGCATACAAGGGTGCTTGCGCGGGAGAAAGAGGCGCACTACTACCCGCCGCAATAAACACGCTACGCCCGCTCCGGATCTCGTCAGTCGGAACTTCACTGCCAGCTTGCCAGATCGGCTCTGGACGGCGGATATCACTTACGTGCGCACTCAGGAGGAGGGTTTTATATATCTCTCCTTTATCCTGGATGTCTACTCAAGGAGGGTGGTGGGCTGGTCCATCTCCAACAACCTCCGCACAGAGCTGGTGGTCGACGCGCTGGAGATGGCCCTGTGGAGGAGAAGCCCCTCTGCAGGGCTTATCCATCATTCCGATCGTGGCTCACAGTACACGGCGCTCTCTTTCGCTAAGCGACTCGAAGAAGCAGGTGTTGTGAGCTCCATGGGCCGGACAGGATCAGCCTTGGACAATGCCATCTCCGAGAGCTTCGTGGCGAGCTTAAAAACAGAGCTTCTCCACAGGCATCGTTTCTGCACAAGGGCAGCAGCTAGGACGGCAATCTTTGAGTACATCGAAGGCTTCTACAATCGCCAGAGGCGCCACTCTTCGTTGGGTTACTTGAGCCCTTCTGACTACGAGCAAGCTACAATGGAGGAGGTTGCGGTGGCGTAACTAGAAATTGTCCGCCACTTCGGGGTAATTCCAGTTGTCTTTGGTGCCGCTGACGCGATCGGTATAGATTTGCTCACAACCTGGACTTGACCCCGGACGACGGACAAACCAGAGTTTCGGATGTAAACGTCGATGAAGGGAGTCTACACAACAATGCCGGGAGCAACACCGAGCTACCCGCCAGAGTTCAAACGTGAAGCCGTCCACCTCGTCCGCTCCTCGCCAAACAGGAGCGTCGCCCAGATAGCCAGAGAGCTTGGCGTCTCGGATAACTCCTTAAGGAGCTGGCTCAGGCAGACAGAGATCGATCAAGGAGAGCGGGAAGGGCTGACTACCGAGGAGCGCGAGGAACTGAGCAGGCTCCGTAAAGAGAACAAGGTCCTGCGCCAGGAAAAAGAGATCCTTCGAAAAGCCGCGGCCTTTTTCGCCAGGGAGGACGGGATTCGGTGAGCGCCTACAGGTTCATCGAAGCGGAGAAGGCCAGCTATCCCGTTTCGCTGCTATGCCGGGTACTTCGGGTTTCGAGGAGCGGCTACTACGCTTGGAAGGATCGCCCACCCTCAAAGAGGAGCCGCGAGGACGCCATCCTCATAGAGAAGATCCGCGAGGTCCATACCAGGAGTCGCCAGACCTACGGCTATCCACGTGTCCATGCCGAGCTTCGAGCTCTGGGAGTGCGCTGCAACCGCAAGCGTGTTGCCCGGCTTATGCAAAAGGATGGGCTTAGAGGCTGCATGCGAGGGCGCAGGAGAAAGCACACTACGCGCCAGGACCCTTTCGCCATTCCTGCCCCAGACCTTGTGAAGAGGAACTTCGCCGCCGCGGCCCCGAACAAACTCTGGACGGCAGATATCACCTACGTGAATACGGATGAGGGCTTTCTCTACCTGGCCTTCATCCTCGACGTCTACTCCCGGAGGGTGGTGGGCTGGTCGATGGCCAACCATCTGCGCAGCGAGCTGGTGGCGGCTGCTCTTGAGATGGCTATCCACAGGAGAAATCCTTCCGCAGGGCTCATCCACCATAGTGATCGAGGTTCCCAGTACACAGCTCTCTCGTTTGGCAAGAAGTTAGAGGAGGCGAGAATCGTGCCGTCGATGGGCCGGGTGGGCTCGGCGCTGGACAACGCCATCTCTGAGAGCTTTGTCTCTACTCTGAAGAGTGAGCTTCACGTGAGCCGCTACCCCACCCGGGAGGCGGCAAAAGCATCCATCTTTGAGTTTGTCGAGGGCTTTTACAATCGACTACGACGCCACTCCTCACTTGGCTACCTGAGCCCGTCTGACTACGAAGCAGCTACAATAGAAGCGATAAAGGAGGTTGCAGTGGCGTAAGCGGAAATCGTCCACTCATCCGGGGTAAGCCCAGTCTCACAACCTCTATTGGGGACAGTCATCCTTTTGGTCGGCCGAAATCATCCTTTTGAAGGATGCGGATACGGGTCCGAAATGCGAAACTTTATTTAGTAATGATAAGCTTCAAGAAAGAGGAAGTTATGAAGAAGATGATGTTATTGGTGGCGCTACTGGCGATGCTGGTGGTCGCGGCGGTACCGGCCATAGCGCAGGTCACCCAGTCGCCCGAGCAGGGTGTCGAGAGTGGGGACTCCAGCCAGACGTTCACGGTGACTGGTGGGGGCGACAACTCCAATGCGTGCCAAGGCATACAGGGTATCTCCAACACTGGTAACGCGGTGAATTCCACTAACGTGCTGCAGTACGCCTCCGAGGGTGGTGTCGAGGTCAGTGACAGTGGCAACTTCACCATAAGCCCCTCGCAAACGACTACGTGTGACCAGAAGGTCAACCAGGCCGCGTCTGCCAGCGGCGGCTGAGGTTTCCTTAGCTGAGGATAGGTAGTAACCAAGGAGGCGGGCCCTTTCGAGGG
>JBHEME010000059.1:0-6189 GCA_046262755.1 Gemmatimonadaceae bacterium
CGCTCTCTAACAGCACCAGGTCGCCCATTACCATCGCGTGATCCTTGATCTGCTCGAACGCCACCCAGGAGCCGAGCGCAAATGCTGGCTGCAGCGTCACTCCGTTCAAAACCACACGCAGATCACCTCGTGGAAATCCGAATTTCAGCACGCCGCCCGGATTCGCAGTTCCTTTCCTGCCGAGTGCAGCTTCGATTGCGCCGCGCGTGGATGCAGGGAATGGCTTCTGGGCGAGGAGTGCAGGCACTGCGAGGCCAAGGGCCAGCACCACCAGCGAGATTTTGCGGAATATTCTGAGCATCGCCTCTAGCGACTCGGCTGAAACGGTGCCTTGATCCGCAGCGTGACCGCAGTCGTTCCCCAATGGATCCGCAATTCAGCCTCGTCGCGCAGCACCTTCGGGAAATAAATCGTCAACGATTCCACCGACGATGCTTGCTCAGGCGTCACATCGACGCGCAGCACTTCGAATCTCTGACCTGGATAGGGCTTGTGAAATACGTGCGCCGCGCGGCTGAAGATCACCGTCCACGGCGCGCTCGCGCGCGGAATCAGCCACAGCGAATACTCTCCCGCGCGCAGGGACCTTCCCTCGATGAGCAGGTCGTGATTGAATCGCAGGCGGGTCGCGGAATCCGCGCCAGGGTGCCAGACGCTGTCCCACGGAACGAGGGCGCCGAATAAGGCGCGACCGCGCGCAACGGGGCGGCCGTACGCAATCGAGATATTCGTGTACGCCACCGACTGCGAGACACTTCCTCGCTGACTGAAGGGATAGGTCTGACCTTGCGCGGTAGCAGCGAGCGCAGAGGCGATTGTAGCGGCGAAGAAGATGTATGTTCGCTTTGGGTTCATAGGCCAGATTGAGGGGCGAAACTAGACCACGATCCCAGGAAGGGAAAATAAACTACAACTCAAGACTACCTGTTGTGAGTTGTAGTTACCCGCACGCGGGTTGCGTGTCTCTGCGCTGCGACAGGCGCCAGTGCGCGCAGAGACACGGAACTCTGCTACTCGCAACTCCAACTCACAACAGGTAGTCCTGAGTTGCAGTTGCCTTCCATCCCGCACGCGGCTATTGGGGGGTAGCTGAGGGTGCCGCCGCGTTTGCCCGATGAGTCAGCACGCACGCCCGCGACTCCTTCGCGCCACCAGTCTCCACCGTAACGCCGGAAGTCGCCTTATCACCGACGCCGCCGAAGTTTGAGTATTTGATGGCCTGAGGCGAGACGGAGTAAATCCGTCCGCCGGTCGCAATGTTGTCGGTGAGCCAGGTACCAATCACCGCCTCACCGTTCGGCGCGACGATGTCGGCCGACAGGAAGTAGGCAGGCACGGTGTCCATCGCCTTGTCCGACCTCACCACCCACGCATTCACCAGCCTGAAGTCCTTCCTTTTCAATCCGTCGGTGAAATGCTGCATCAGGTCCGGTGAATAGGCGATGCACACCTTTGGCGGAGCGTTGTTGGACTTGCAGGCCGCGAGGATTATCAGGAGGACGAGAAACCGTTTCATGGTAAGTCCGGAGTGGTGGTTGTTTAACGCCTTAATAATCAGCCAACTCACAGATAAACTGCAAACTCAGGACTACCTGTTGTGAGTCATAGTCCCGGTTATCGGTTCCGTGTCTCTGCCCCCACTGGCGCCTGTCGCAGCGCAGAGACACGGAACTCAGCTACTCGCAACTCCAACTCACAACAGGTAGTCCTGAGTTTGCAGTGCCCCGTAACCCATAACCGGTAGTCCTGAGTTTGCAGTTCCCCAGCCCACATGGTCAATCGGCCCGTCTCTAGGCAGATTGAGTCATGCGTTCTTCCCCCTCTACCGCTGCCTTTATTGCCTTCTTGTGCGCGCTGGGCACGTACGCCGCCGCCGGCCCGAGCCCGGGTGCAGCCCAAGCGCCGGCCTCAGCCTGCGACTCCTCGTTGTGGAAACACGTCTACAACCCGAAACGCCTCCGGAAAATCTCCCCTTGTATCACCGTTTCCGGGACGGTCGCCATTTCGCTGCCCGACGACGATGGCGATCAGCATTTCCTGCTAATGCTCGATGCGGGGCAGGGGAGTCTTCTGACCAAGCGCAACCAGAAGAAAAAGGAGGGCGCTCTGGTCGTGGAAGTCGTCTGCGCCAATCCGACCAAGCTGCGAAAGCCCAAGTTGGCGTGCGCCGGCTACACAAATCAAATCGCGCTTCCCGGCGTGGGCGACCACGTCAGGGTAACAGGCACCCACGTCATCGACTCGCACAATGGCTGGGCCGAGATCCATCCGGTGTCGAAGATCGTAAAGTTGTAAGCAATGATCGAACAGAACCTCGAGATTCGGACGCCGGACGGCACCATCGATGCACTCCTCGTCCGTCCGGAATCCTCCGAACCGTTGCCCGCTGTCATCAACCTCACCGACGGTCTGGGATTCCGTCCCGCATTCGCCGAGCAGTCCAAGCGCATCGCCGAGCATGGGTACGTGGTGCTAACTCCCAACATCTTCTATCGCACGACGAAGCCGCCGGTCTTCCCATTCGAGCCGGACTTTGCGGACGCGCGCACCAAGGACCGATTCAACGAGCTCAAGGATCCGCTCACTCCTGACGCGATGGCGCGCGACGGATCAGCGTACGTCGACTTCCTCGTTGCGCAGTCGTTCGTCAGCGGTGGACCGATGGGCGTCATCGGGTTCTGCTTCGCCGGACAATTCGCCCTGCGCATCGCGGCGGCTCGACCGGATCGGATCGGCGCGGCTGCGTCGTTCCACGGCGGTGGACTATTCACCGACACCGACACCAGTCCGCACCTCGTCCTGCCGCAGGTGCAGGCTCGGCTCTACTTCGGTCACGCGGCAAACGATCAGAGCATGCCCGCCGCCGCCATCGAGAAATTCGAGCGCGCGCTGGAGGAGTGGGGCGGGAGTTACGAGAGCGAGACGTACGAGGCGCGACACGGCTGGATGATCCCCGGGCGGCCGGTGTACGACAAGGAGAACCAGGAGCGGGGGTTCGCGAAGTTGATGGAGCTGCTGGACGATACCCTGCGAGGGGCGCCTATCGCACGATAATCGGCCCGTCGCGCGGCTACCGGGTAGCCGGGCTACTTTCCCGCGATCACGGTAAGAAATCCGGCGGGATTCCCGCTACAGCCATATCTTGGCTGGTGCCTTTGCGTCCCGGTCACGACTGAATGACGGATCTCCGCGAGCAGCTGCAGAAATCGTTGGGAAACGCCTACACACTCGAGCGCGAGCTCGGCGGCGGCGGCATGTCGCGGGTATTCATCGCCGAGGACAACTCGCTCGGGCGGAAGGTCGTGGTGAAGGTGCTGCTGCCGGATCTGGCGGCGACCGTCAACGTCGAGCGTTTCCGTCGCGAGATCCAGCTCGCAGCGAAGCTGCAGCATCCCCACATCGTACCGGTGTTGAACGCGGGGATCAGCGAAGGTCTCCCCTACTATACTATGCCGTTCATCGAGGGCGAGTCGCTCCGCACTCGACTGCAGCGCGGGCCACTCTCGGTCCGCGAGACCGTAACGATCCTCCGCGACGTCGCCCGCGCGCTCGCGTTCGCGCACGAGCAGGGCGTCGTCCACCGCGACATCAAGCCGGACAATGTTCTGCTCACAGGCAATGACGCGGTCGTCGCCGATTTCGGAGTAGCCAAGGCGTTGAGCGAATCGACCAATCCAGGCTCTTCGCTCACATCACTCGGCGTCGCGCTCGGCACGCCAGCTTACATGTCGCCCGAGCAAGCCGCTGCGGACCCAAACACCGATCATCGCGCCGATCTCTACGGCGTCGGCGCCATGGCGTATGAGATGCTCACCGGACAGCAGGTGTTCAGCGCGCGGTCACCGCAGGCGATGCTTGCCGCTCACGCCACGCAGAAACCCGAGCCCATCGATGCGCGACGTCCGTCAGTGCCGCGCGAGCTCTCATCTCTGATCATGCGGTCGCTGGAAAAGCACGCCGCCGATCGCCCGCAGTCGGCCGCAGAGATGGTGACGGAGCTCGAAGCCGCTGTTGCGCCTAGTGGCGCGACGACGCCGCACCTTGGCGCAATAACTCCGCGTCGTGCCGAGCGCTCCGACAAACGCGGGACGTTCATGGCTATGGGAACTGCGGCGGTTTTGCTGCTGCTCGCTTCATCGACTGCTTATTGGCGCTCGCACCGGACTTCCGACACTGCATCAGCGATCGTCGCTGACAGCACTCCATCGTTGGCAGTTCTTCCGTTCGACAATCTAGGGCAGAAGGATGACGCGTATTTCGCGGAGGGGATGACCGACGAGATCTCGAGCAAGCTGGGAAGCGTCGGCGGACTCACCGTAATCGGCAGGCAGAGTGCGAAGGGCTACGCGAATACGACCAAGCCTCCGCAACAGATCGGAAAGGAGCTGGGCGCCACTTATCTCCTCACCGGAACGGTTCGTTGGGATCGATCGCGAAACGGGCGTAATCTCGTGAAGATCACACCCGTTCTCCTGCGCAGCAGCAGCGGCGCCGAGATTTGGTCCGAGCCCTACCAGGCGGAAGCGACCAACGTGTTCGATATCCAGGGGAAAGTCGCGGAGCACGTCGCTGAAGCGATGAGAGTGAAACTGAGTCAGTCCGACAGAACGCAGCTGGCTGCGCGGCCAACAGAGGACGCTCAAGCTTACGACTATTTCCTGCGCGGAAAAACCCTGAGCGCTGTTACTGCGACAAGGCCGTCGGATTATTTACGGGCAGCAGCATTTCTGCAGCGCGCGGTCGAGCGGGACCCGAAATTTGCGCTCGCCTATGCCCACTTGGGTAACGCGCACTTGAACGCCTTCTGGTTTCAGGCGGACGACAGCCCGCACCGGTTGGCGATGGCTCAGGGGGCCATTGATACGGCACTCGCTCTCGATCCAGGCCTGGCAGCCGGATACATGGCGAAGGCGATGTATTACTACCGCGCGAAGCTGGACTACACCAGAGCGCTCGAGACTCTGCTTCTGGCGGAGAAAATCTCGCCAAACGATCCCGACGTGCTTTACCTGAAAGGTTTGATCGAGCGCCGGCAGAACAAGTGGGACGAAGCCATAAAGGATCAGGAACGGTCTGCGCAGCTCGATCCGAGGAATGTGAGATACGCGATCGATCTGTGCACAAGCCTGACGATGACACGCCGCTACCCTGAAGCCCGGGGCGTTTGTGAAAGAGTTATCTCGCTCGCTCCGGACAGATTGGATGGCTACACAAAGCTTTACACTCTCATTCTCGTTAGTGCAGGTGACGTGAGTAAAGCCGTTGCGGTTCTTAAGGAGGCGAAACGGCAGGTAGATCCAGACCAGTGGAAGCGCGATGTGATGGGCATGGAGTGGCCTGCCCTGACCGATCCGGAATTCCGTCGCGACATGGAAGAAGCCCTTTCTGCGAAGGAAGAGGGGAACCGAATCGTTTTCCTCGTCTTGAGACTGACATTTAGCGTGTACACCAAAAACAGGCCCGCTCAGCTCGCGTTCGCTGACTCCATGATCGCCGAGGCACCAAAAGCGATGCGGGGGAATTTTCTCGACGCCCCTCTCCACGCATTGCTTGGCGAGGCATACGCCGCGAAGGGCGACAGGCAGCGCAGCCTGGAAGAGGGGAAGCTATCGTTGCAGACGACCCCGCTGTCAGCCGATGCACTAGGCGCCTCGGACGATCTCTTTACTATCGCCACCAACGCGGTCCTCGCCGGATCGTACGACCAGGCGATAACCTATCTCGAGCAGCTTCTGGCGATTCCGAGCTACGTGTCCGTTCCGGTGCTGCGCGTCGATCCGTGGTATGATCCGCTGCGAGGAAATCCGCGGTTCCGGCGGCTGATCGCCAAATGATTTCCAGCGAACGTGCTCGCTCTTCCAAGGACTCCCGGGCGTGAGTTTGCGCGCATTCACTGCCGGGTTGTCGCTCACGGCCCTGGTCGCGAGTACCGCCTCGGCGCAGCGGTCGACGGAAATCACAATCGACGCCACCGCGCAACCGGTTGCTCCCGAAACCGGATTTCTGAAATTCGGATCTACGCGATCGCACGACGGACAGTCGATCGCCGCCACCAGTCGCTATCTCACCCTCGATGGCAAACCATGGCTGCCGGTGATGGGCGAGTTCCACTTCTCGCGCTATCCCGAGGCGGAGTGGGATGTCGAGCTGGGGAAGATGAGAGCTGGGGGCGTGAGTATCGTCTCGAGT
>JBHEME010000060.1:0-5557 GCA_046262755.1 Gemmatimonadaceae bacterium
GTCCTGCGCTGACACAGTGGATGTCCGGATCACAGCGGTGGAGGGCGCAAAATACATCAGCCCGGATACGCCTCCCAAACACCCGCAATTGCTCGCTTGGGTCGAAAACCTGGGTAACAAATCGACGTACGATGGTTTCCAGCCAGCATCTTCGGTCGTGTACGCGCTAGTGGTAGACGCAGCTCCAGCGGGCGACAAGGACGCGCACCCTATCATTTACCGGGTCGCGTTTTCCGCGACCGATTCAGCGCGCGTGCCATTCATTCAGGATACATACGGCCACGTCTATCCTTGCCACCTGTACAAACAGCCGCTTTTTTCAGAGGCGGATTTCCAAGCGTGCAATAACGCGCATCGATACGGCGCCAAACCGCGGGCGCCACTCTCACTTGGGGCAATGGTCACCAGTCTGGTAACCTGGTCCTCATCGCGGCAATGGTCGAATGACCCAACCTGGTTCTCGTGCAGCAGCGGCTGTTGCACGTCGTCAGCAGTTCAGGTTGCAGCATATTAGGACTGGTTACCGTTCGCAGGCTGAGAAGGCCCCGCCAAAACGCTGTTCGAGCTTGGCCTGTCGATCTTTCTCATTGTAAACCCGGTCGCCGGTAGAGGACGGAATTCCCCACCGATCCGGGAGCTAGTTAACGGGCTGGGCTCAGTTGCCCCAGATCAAATTCTGGAAACGCGAGCGAGCGGCGACGAAGAAACGCTTGCGAGGGCCGCTCTTGCCGCGGGCGCGACGACCTTGCTTGTCGTTGGGGGAGATGGAACATGTAGCAAGGTCGCCCGCGCGATCATCGAGAGTCGAAAGCGCTGTTCCCTGGCTGTATTGCCGGCGGGGACCGGAAACGATTTCGCCAAAACGTTGGGAGTTAGCCACCTGAAAATCGAGGACATCGTTGCCGTATTGCGAACCAGCGCACAGCGGATCGACATTGGCGTCGCCGATGGAAACGTGTTTCTCAACAGCTGCGGGTTTGGCTTCGATGCCTCTGTGCTGGAGGCGAGCAACCGGGTTCGGTACCTGACGGGGGGTGCGGTCTATGTCTACTCTGCGCTCAGGCAGCTATTCACTTTCCGCGGGTTTACGGTCTCGGAAGGCCGAAGCGGATTCTCCCCAACGAAGAAGCAACTCATGGTCACGGTATCCAACGGACGCTATCTCGGAGGCGCGTTCAAGATCGCTCCGTCAGCTTCGGTTCTCGACGGCGAGCTCGACATCGCATTCTTCGAAGACTGCAACGTGATCCAGCGCGCCAGGGTTTTCGCCGGCGCACTGCGCGGCACTCACCTCGGCATGAAGTCGGTGACGTCGCGGCGTGCGCGTTCGCTGTCTCTGAAGTTCGACGACCCACCCGCAATGGAAGTCGATGGCGAGCTTCACCGCGCGCGATCCACCACGGTCACGATCGAGTGCATGCCGCGCGGGCTTTCGGTGATCGCAGGCCCGGGCGCGCTGCTCTAAATCGCTCAGGTCGTCGGCGGTATCGTCATGACAACAGAGTCACCGGGCGTTACCATGATCTCCTCACTGACCGACGCGCGATTGCCTCCGATGGGGTCGGCAATGAAACGCAGCGTCGTCATCCCGCTCATCAATATCGACGGAATCTGAAAGACCGTGGTCGCATGACCCGGCGCCAGCCCGAGCCGGACCCGCTCGCTGCTGTGTGACGCATAGATCGTCATGTCGGAGAACGTCTCGTTCTCGACGCGGATCGCCGTAGCCGTTGGACGGTTGGAGAGATCAGGCCGCGAATTGCCGGCGCACGCGGCGAGCATCGCAGCGAAGGAACCGAGGATCAGCAAGCGCACTTTCATTGTTCTACCTCGTTGGGCGTGTGAGTTCTCCACTCCCTCATACAGGGCGGGGCATAATGCGTTCCAAAGGCGTGTCCCGTAGTTTTCGACCAAATGCTTAAGCCATTGATCATCGGGATCGCGGGCGGATCGGGATCGGGAAAATCAACCGTGGCGAGAAATGTCGCTGATCTTCTCACGACTTCCTCGGTCGCGTTCATCGACATGGACGCATACTACAAGAACTTTTCTTCGCTGCCGCTCGAGGAACGACGCAAGCTTAACTGGGATCACCCCGATGCGTTCGATTATGACTTGCTCTGCGCGCACCTGCAGTCCCTGAGTCAGAGGAGAGGAATAGAAAAGCCGGAGTACGACTTTCTGACACATCTGCGCCGGCCTGAGCACACGCACGTCGATCCTGCCGACGTGATCGTGATCGATGGAATTCTTCTATTCGTCGACGACCGTGTGCGCGAGCTCTGTGATGTGAAAGTGTTCGTCGATGCCGACGCGGACATCAGGCTGATTCGGCGCATCGAGCGTGACACCCACGACCGCGGCCGGCCGCTCGACGAGATCATCGAACAGTACCTCTTGACGGTTCAGCCGATGCATCTCCAGTACGTCGAGCCGAGCAAGCGCTATGCAGATGTGATCGTGCCGCGCGGTGGTCATAACTCTGTGGCGATAGAGATGATCGTCGCCAAGATCCAGCGCCGGTTGCAGCACGGGTCCGCAGCGCTGCCGCAAACGTCGCTATCGCAACCGCAGGCACCGCCCGCCGAAACGTCGTAGTTAAATCAAAACGGCCACCGGGTGGGTGACCGTTTTGATTTCGCCTGTGTTGGCTCTCTTGTCAGTGCGCCGTGTAGGAATCGAACCTACAACCTAATGATTAAGAGTCATTTGCTCTGCCAATTGAGCTAACGGCGCCTGCGGTCGCTTGGCGCGCCAGGAGGGAATCGAACCCCCGACCCACAGCTTAGAAGGCTGTTGCTCTATCCAACTGAGCTACTGGCGCGTAACGGCGCGTAAGTTAGCCAGAACAGACATTCGAATCAATTCCTTGGCGTGCCTTTGACGCGCCGCGGCGAAGCGTTCCGAGAGTGTCAATCGCCACCGGAAGAAAGACTATCGGCGAGCACGCGTTGCAACCGCCTTGTGAGCTCACCGACCTTTCCCTTCCCTACTGCCTTTCCATCCAAAGTGACAATTGGCATTACGTCGGTTGTCGTCCCCGTGAGAAACAACTCGTTCAAGCGTGGGATTTCGTCGACCGTGATGGGAGTCTCATCGACATCGATACGCGCTTCGGCTGCGAGGTCGCGCAATACGGAGCGCGTGATACCAGGAAGGATATGGTTGTCAGAGGGATGGGTGCGCAGCACGCCGTCGACGACTCCAAAAAAGTTCGTCTTTGCGCCCTCCGTCACAACTCCATCTTTGATCAGCATCGCTTCAAACGCGCCCTGTTCCCTGGCAGTTTGTGACGCCAGGACGTTGGGGAGGAGATTGAGTGTCTTGAGATCGCAACGTCCCCAGCGCAAATCAGGGTGGCTGATCGCCGTGGCCCCGGTTTTCGCGAGCTCGGAGTACGCCGCGAAGCGCGCAACGGAAATGTAGACAGTGGGAGCAATGTTGTCGGGCGGGAAGTAGTGTGCGCGAGTGGTGGCCCCGCGCGTTACTTGCATGTAAAGCGTTGCTTCCCCCTGCTGTAATTTGTTGTCGCGGAGGAGCTGCTTCCCGATTTCGACGAACCGCGAAGGACTGTCGTCGCCCTGCAGCCGTATTCGCACCCCGTCAAGACTTCGCTGGAGCCTTTCATTATGATAGCGCGTCGCGAAGAGTCGACCATTGATGGCGCGAAGCACTTCGTACACACCGTCGCCAAATACAAAGCCCCTGTCCTCGACAGAGACTTTGGCTTCAGCTCGAGGGAGAAACGCTCCATTGACGTAGACGATGTCCTGCGGGTCGAGCTTGGTCATTTCCGGCTCGCGGAATGGCAGGTTAGTCGGCGAGGCTCGATCAAGCGGTCTTGGTCCCGGTCGCGGTGTACTCGCAGCCCGAGCTGAACATGAACGCGAGACCTGCCTCCGGATCCGTCACGGTACCGCTAAAAGACCCAGCCGAGGTCATCGTGCCGCGTAGCTCCATTCCCGCCGCCGTATTACCCGCGCCAAAGGTCAGGCGCGTGATCCCAGTAGCGAGGCTGATCGACCCGCTCAGCGGTCGAGTATTCCCGGATGGATCGCGCCACGTGCTGGTGGAGGTGCTGACGGTACCGTCCGTCGCTGCCGCGATCTGCGTCGTCAAAACCTGACCATTCGGCAGCGATCCCGCCGGACAGGAAAAAGTGTTCGTCCGCTGTAGCGTGAACGACCAACTCCCGGAGGCCTGTGCCTGGGTGAGGACGTTATTCCCGTTGCCGAAGAGCGCATCAATGGGATTGGCGCTGGTCTCACACCCTGCGAGGAGCGCGACCATGGTCAGACGAAAAAATGTGCGTTTCACGAAGAGCCTCCTCGATACGGGGCGCCAGATTGCGCTTTTCTGACGGAGGGTGCAATTCGTTTGCCGTAGAAAGAGCAAAACATTCGCTACAATCGGCACGTAGTGTAAACACGACCCACAAACCGGGAAGCGATATGCCCCCAGATCCAAATCTGATCGTCAATGAAGTTTTTTCATGGCTGGTGCCGGGTATTCTTATCCTCGTGCTTGGCTTGCCAGTGGTAAGGCTCATCACCCGTTGGCTCGAGCCGCGACCCGTTCCTCCGCGTGAGCTCGCCAACATCAGCGGTCGCCTGGAAAGGATCGAGGCCGCAGTTGATGCGATTGCCGTTGAAGTCGAGCGGATCTCGGAGGCGCAACGGTTTGCGATGAAGCTGCCGGCCGAGGTGCCCCCGGCACGGCTGCTCCCCGATTCGAAAGCCGCACCCGCGAGGACAAGCTGAGCAACGGCAAAGAAAAAGGGAGCGACTCTCGGGCGCTCCCTTTTTCTTTCTATCGAACAGGCCGATTACGGGCAGCTAATCAGGCCGTCGGTAATGTTGCAGGTCTTCGCTGACTGCGAATGAATGGCAGTTGCGCTCCATGCGGGTGGAGGCCCTGCAACCTTCACTGCGGTAACACTCACGTTTTCCGATGGCGTGAACCCGTTCAGGGGCGACCCCATCGTCGCGTTGCCTCCGAAGTAAGCGCCGCCGTTGTCGGCAGCCCATTGCTCTTCGTAGGTGGCCAGGTTGCGGAGATCGGACTTCATCTGCGCGACGTAAGCCTTGTCTTTGGTGTTGGCGAATCGTGGAATCGCGATCGCCGCGAGGATGCCGATGATCACGACGACGATCAAAAGTTCGATTAAAGTGAAGCCTTTTTTGTCGCCGAGCATCGGTCCCTCCAGTGCAGTTGGTGAAAGCGATTTTCTGCTCCCATCACAGTGTAGACGGGGCCCTATCGAGCTCGGCAACTGGTATTTCTAAAATGCGTTTGCCGAATACGAGGCTAACTAGAAGTTGTTGACCACCAAGGGGTTATATTATCGACTTAATGTTGATTAAGAGGCGAAAAACTCGCAATTTGCGACACCCAATGCAATCTGCCGCAGGGCTAAAAAGCTCTGGTTTTTTGACAAGAAAAAAGGCCCCAACAAGTGTTTGTTGAGGCCTTTTCGAGGCAGTCGGGGCGCCCGGATTTGAACCGGGGACCTCCTGCTCCCAAAGCAGGCGCGATACCGGGCTACGCTACGCCCCGA
>JBHEME010000061.1:0-5468 GCA_046262755.1 Gemmatimonadaceae bacterium
ACCTTCCTCCGCATTTAGTTCTCCGGTTCAACCAGCTTCTCGAAGCTCAAGCGTCTGAGACTCGTAACGAGCTCTACGAGCTCCGTCGGAAGATAGGCGAGGTAGACTTGGATGCCCTGAAGCGAGAGGGCAAGCTGCTCGAGTTCATGATCGGTACTTTTTACGCAGGCGTCATCGTGGCTTCGCTGGCGTTCTCTTTCCTATTAGCACACTAGCGCGCGCGGTAGCGATCGATCCAATCGGTAACTGACTTCGGCAGAAACAGGTTGTCGGCGATCGCGGCGATCTCCTCGGCTAGCATTGCCGGGACGATACCTCTGAGCGCAGTTTCTTGACGACACTCCGATCTGTCGTCACGGCAATTCTAGTGAATCACGGCCCACTGAAAAACCGAAAACTCGGGACGTGCAAACTGAAAGGTTTCCAGAGTTAAGGGTTTTCAGTTGATATGACTGGGCTGGTGTCAAGTAATCGATTTCTTTGTTGAAAGATCTGAGGATTGAGAGAGCGTGGGCCTGGAGCAGCATCGACGGTTGATCCTGCTGATATACGCCGGTTAACGAGAGCAAGGATTCTCGTCAGTGCGGCAAGAATTGGATTCGTCGAGAGCTGGCTCATTCTTTTTCGCGTGGGTCGCGTTGTCAAACGTGTAAGGCTTGGCGCCACAAAACTGAATCGAGAGTGCTCACCATCAGCTACCAGGCCACACACTGTCTCAATCCTCATCATTTCTTCCGTGTTCACGCAGCCTGCATTTGATGCTTTTCTTCCTGAACCGGCAGCTCTCGCATTACAGCCCAGACGAATCCTGACAATTCACGAGCTACTGCCACTGCTGCTATCTGAGGTGATTTCCTCCGCGCGATCTCATGAAAGAGTTTGTAGAGACGCTGCTGCGCTTTCCATGAGTGGGCTACCACCCACGCTGGCATTCCTTCCTGACGTCGTTTCAGTTCTTCTGAAATCTTAGGACGGTGGCGATAGCTCCATGCTGCCTGGATAAAGATGTGCCGGCAGTGACTGTTTCCGGCTTTCGTGATGGAGCCTCGTCTCTGTCTCGGCCCGGAGGAGTTTTCTCTCGGGACGAGTCCGATATAGGCGCTGTACTGAGTTGCCTTTTCGAATCTCCGCCAGTCGACGATTTCTGTTTGCAGCACCATCGCTCCATGCACCGCGACACCTCTGAAGCACTGGAGATAACTCACAGCTGTTGCCAGGTAGGGAGTGAGCGCGAGTTTCTCGACGATCCTGTCCAACTCGTTTCTGCGCTGGAGTTTGTACTCGAGCAGAGCGAGAAGCTCTGAAAAAATGAACTCGTCTTCGACTGCCAGAGGCGACTGAGAGCCCTGAAGCTTTTTCAACCACGCATAATGACGAACGCTCCAGTTCTTTCCCTCGCGATACACAAAACCCCGGCGGGCGAGAAACTTTAAGACGTAGTGGCGCGACTTGAGCAGCTCTCGCTGCAGCATCCCTCTCAACCGCACAATATCGCGTACTCGCTCTTCGGCCTCAGACGGAATGCGAACGACAATTAATTCGCCCGCGCGGTAGAGCCGGGCCAATTCAGCAGCATCTCGCTTGTCATGTTTGCGCTGCACGCCCGCTCGCTTTGGAATGAGCGAGGGAGCAATCACTTCGCAACTGTATCCCCACTCGCGCATCGCACGCTGTAGTACATAGCCAGCACCGCTCGCCTCGTAGCAGCACCTGAGCTCAGCATCTGATGCGATGCGATCTAGAAATCTCCTGAGCTTCTTGAGATCATACGACAGTCGCTCTACTCTCGTGGGAGTGCTCGCTGCCTCAGGCAAAACGGCGACGGTGATCGAGTCCTTGTGCACATCCATTCCGAGATAGATTGTAGAGGAGGAAGAACTGACTGCTGCTCCTGCTGCTGATAATGACATGGGCTGGTCTCCGCGTAATTGCGACAGCAACAACGTCGCATGTGGCTCTGGCAACTCCGCTATCACGTGAGGAGCTAACCCACGCAAAAGCCAGAGGCCAGCCCAGTCATATTTTCTTTTCAGTTCGGCGTTTCGAGGGTACAGACCGATCACATGGGTGAGCAGAAAACCGGTACATAGGTGAGCCGCCAGTTGGAGGCATAACATACGGGCATCTTCCGGAGGTGTCCGTGCCTTGGCGAGAAATCTCACCCATGTCTGAGCAATTGAATTTTATCATCGACTGTCTCGATCGCAGCGTGCCGATCGTTGAAATCTGTCGTCGTTACGGAATCAGCGAGAAGACTGGCCATAAGCGCCTCAGGCGATTCAGAGAGGAAGGCATCGAAGGCATTCACGATCGCTCGCGTGCTCGCCTCACGCACCCTTTCAGAATTGCTCCTGAGGTAATTGAACAAATCCTCGCGATAAAGAGAAAGTTTCAGACCTACGGGCCGAAGATGATACGACACATTCTCACGCAGAGAGATCCGAGCTTCCACTGGCCAGTGGCGAGCTCGATCGGTGAAATCCTGAAGAGAAACGATCTCGTTCGCCGAAAGAGGAAGCATAAGTCTCTGGCTCACTCTTCGTTGGGCACAGGAAGAACAAGGGCTACTGAAGCGAACACCGTCTGGACCGCAGACTTCAAAGGTCAGTTCCGACTCGGAGTCAGAGGAGAATATTGCTATCCATTGACGGTGATGGATCTCAGCACCCGATATCTCCTCGCCTGCAAAGCATTCGACTCTACCGCTGTTACCACAACGGAGAAGGTGTTCGTTCGCCTGTTCCAGGAGCACGGATTACCGAAAGTGATTCGTACGGACAATGGAGTCCCTTTTTGCCAACCAAATGCTATCGGAAGGCTTGGACGTCTGGCCTACTGGTGGGTTAGGCTCGGGATCAAACCGGAGCACATCAAGCCAGCCACACCGTCGGAAAACGGAGCCCACGAGCGATTTCACAGAACTCTCAAAGCCGATGCGATAACTCCGCCGTCGAATTCAATCGCTTCACAGCAACGTCGCTTCAATTCATTCATCGTGGAATACAACGAACATCGTCCGCACACGAGCCTTCCTGATCAAAGACCACCAGCAAAGTTCTATTGCGATTCGAACAGGCCATATCCGAAGAAACTTCCAGTCATTGAATACCCTTCGGACTGTGAAGTGAGACTTGTTTCCTCGAGCGGCGGATTCAAGTGGAGGGACAGATCACTCTATCTCTCCGATAACTTGGCCGGCCAGTATGTTGGGATCGCCGAAAATGAGCGGGGGCTGCTGACTGTTTCGTTTGGCTGTCTCGAGCTGGGCGACATCGAGGTGAACCCGATCCGGTTTGCGCCGCGGCTCCGATGGACTGGAACAATTTGACACCCCGAAACAATTTCCTTTTTCTCCATCATCCGGATGATGACACGCCATCCAGCAGAAGCTCACCTATGTACCGGTTTTCAACTCACCTATGTAAGCGGTCTAACACTACGGTCAAGGGTTTGGACTGACCCCGGTTTAGTGGACACGTGACTAAGCTGCATTTCTCGCGCTGAGCCTTTGCAGCTCATACTCGACGGGCGATAGGTAGCCGAGCGTCGCATGGCACCGACGGTAATTATACCAATTGATGTATTCGGCTACTTCTCGCCTTGCTTGACTTCTCGATTCCCAGTTGGCATCAGCGACGAGTTCAATCTTGAGCGTAGCGAAGAAGCTCTCTGCAACTGCGTTGTCCCAGCAGTTGCCTTTACGGCTCATGCTCGACGTTATTCCATTCGCTGCAAGAGTTGACTGATAGATCTCAGAAGCGTACTGCACTCCGCGATCAGAGTGATGCAGCAGTTCTCCTCTTGACGGTGCTCGATCGTCGAGAGCCATCGTCAGAGCTCTGAGTGCCACGCTGTGATCGAGCCTTGGCTCGGCACACCACCCCACTACTCGACGCGAGGCGAGATCGATTACAGTCGAGAGATAAAGCCACCCTTCACGAGTGGGCAGATAGCTGATATCTGCAACCCACACACGATTGATTCCGCGTTGAAACGAGAGACCGAATTTGCGATCGAGATGATTCTCTGCCACCGGTTTTCGGTGAGCTGACTGCGTGGTCACTCTGAATGGCTTCGGTCGCTTTGAGCGAAGCCCTTCCTCTCGCATCAGCCGAGCTACTCGGTTGTGACCACACCTCATGCCCTGAGACTCGAGCTCGTGATGCACCTTAATCGCGCCGTAACGACGTCGATTGGCTGCGTGAATAGCTCTGATCTCAAGCTTGAGACGTGCATTCGACTTCGATCTTTTACTCGGCCCACGCTTCAGCGACGCGTAAAAACCAGCCGGTGATACATCTAGCCACCGACACATGAGTCGCACCGGATGATCGCCCCTCTGTCGAGCGATGAAGGCGTACTTCACTGCGACTCCTTCGCGAAGAACGCCGCCGCTTTTTTTAAGAAATCACGTTCCTGCCTGAGCCTCTCGTTCTCTCGCCTGAGTCGCTTCAGCTCCTGCTCAGTACTCTCAGGCCCAATCTCTTCCGGAGGTTTGGTTTGCAGACGGGTGTACGATCGCCTTTTCCCAAATCCAGGGAAAATTTTTTCCGCTGGCGTTCCAAGCGGTGCCCGATCTACTTCGATTGCCCAACTCCGCAGGTCATCCGGACGAATATCCAATTCTTCTCCAACGCGCTTCATCGCAATACCTGAAGCAAGTCGTTCCTTCAACAGCTGAACAGCCTGGATCTTGAACTCTGCCGAATATCTCTTTCTTCGGAACATGGACGCCTCCCAAGATTAGGTAATGAAGGTGTCCACCAAATCAGGTCAAGTTCAGTTAGCAGAATAACCGTGAACATAACGAGAAACTGATAACGGGTTGACGCGAAGAAGTGATTTACGGCGTATAGTTTTGCTTCTCTAGGTGCTGCGCAAGCCGGCGAGACTACGGTGTGCAGGATTATCGTCGCCTTCGCGCGTGGGAAAAAGCGCACAAGCTTGCGCTGCGCATCCGCGCTGAAACTAATCGGTTTCCACCAACCGGATACTCTGGTCTCAAGTCGCAGATGACTCGTGCGGCAGAATCGATCGCGTTCAATATCGTCGAAGGTTGCGGAGCGACAACACAGAAAGAGATGGCGCGATTTCTGGACATCAGTATCAAATCCTCATCGGAGCTGCAATACCAATTGACCTTGGCGGCTGACTACCAGATCCTCGGACGTAACGCACCCGAGGAGCTCACTGCCGAGGCGATGATACGCGCAAGATGCTTTGCGGGCTGCGCGGAAAGGTTTTAGCCCAATAACGTTCCACCGAATAATCCAACGGGAAACGGACAACTGAATAACGGTCAACGGGAAACGAGAAACGGAGAACCGTTTTCGACGAGAAGCTCGTTCACTTGTTGTGCCGAGCTCTCAGAGAGGCCGTCCCTGGGACTTGTCCCACGACCGCGGAGGGAAGCGAGAAGATGCTACTCATTGTCACACACAAATGTGTTGAACACGGATGATAATGTC
>JBHEME010000062.1:0-5354 GCA_046262755.1 Gemmatimonadaceae bacterium
ACCTTATAGGTAACGGCAATCATCGGGTTTCCGGCCTGGGATGTCTTGAATTTGAATCCCGTGGCCTCGGCTAAGACCTTTGAGCCGTCCTTGAGAGCCTTACGGCCACCGGCCGCAACCTCAGCACCACCGATGTCTAAGCGTGACATACCCATAATTTAAAACCGCCCTACTGTTGAGATCTTTGCGTTGGGAATTGAGTACTTGATACGGGTGTCATTTACGTCCGCTAGGCCACCGTAGGTCATCTCTACGGGGCCTGTGACATACCCTGACATGTCAAATGTCTTGACGGGATTCTCCATGGCCTCGTTTGCCAGTAGCTCGTAAGAGTCTGCAAGGTCTCGAAGGGCGCGGGCTACAGCCAAGTTGTAACCCACTTCAACGTCTGGCTTGTCGTTAGGGTGCTTCTTGGCCCATCCGGTACCTGAAAGCGAGCCCTCGCCGTTCTCAGTACGAGTGGGAGCGCTGGCCTCTACGACTGCGGTCTCATCACTGACAAGTGCTGTTAAGTAAATTGTCTTGTTCATTTACTAGCATACCTTAGCAAATCGTCCATGGTTGGATTCGTGAATTCAAGTGGCATCTGATCCCCAGAGCGCGGTTGCCGCCATTTTGGGCCTTCCACCTTGCGCTGGGGCTTGAAGGTCAGGACCCGGTCAACCTTACGACGATCGTAATCATAATAACCAACGCGCCCAATGTTACGTAGAATTTCGTCGCGGCCCTTGGGTGTTCCCGCCAGATACTTGATAGTAGATTCTTCATCCTGTTGATCCATTGAGTGACCTATGAATATGACATTAATACCGAATTTGGTCAATGTCAATAGGTCCATCATGAGCTTGATCATGATGCGGTTGGCTTCACCCCACTGTGCCTGAGTAGGCTGCTTTTCCCGAGAACCGGTGAGCTTGGTGAGAATGTAGTCGTAGTAGACCGCAGAGATAGAGTCCACGATGATGGTCTTGAAGGGTCCGTTTCCGCGCGCGCCTACAAGTTTATCAACGATCCCACGGAAATCATTGTAGGTGACCTCGCCATCCTCTGGCTGTGGCCACATGGGAATGTCGATGTCCGTGACAGACTCGTACCCATTGGGGTCTAACTCAAATAGAATCGCATCCTGGCCGAGTGCAGATTCCTGAGCCGACGCTGCAAGCGTAGTCTTGCCAACTCCCGGAGGGCCGAAGATGAGAAGGCCGAGACCCGTGGCTCCTGCTGCATCGCTTGCTCGCTTAAAATTTGGTAAGCCACCTATGGCCATTACTCGCTGGCCTCCTTCATGAATTTCCACATGAGCTCAACGAGGAGAGTGTTGGCCTGGGCTTCGGAGAAGCCTCCGTAAATCATGGCCTCGTGAATGCCTTTGAACTGCTGCCAGGTCTCGGTCATGGCGTCTTTTTCAGCGTCCTCGGCAGCCTTTTTCATAAAGGCGTCAATGTTTTCCGGGGTTAAGTCATCTGGATTTTCCACATTCACTCCCCGAAGACACTTTCTACGTATTTTACAGTCTTGGTGATGCGTACCTTTCGGTACACTTCAAGAAGTTTCTGGGCGAATGCGTCTGCCTCAGCGTACGTCTTGATATGGGACTGCACACCTGTCCATCGGGTCTTAGGCTCGTGAGAGTCGGTGTCCTCGTTGTATTCAGCCCACAAGTCGAGGTCGTAGGTTTCTACCGTGTACGTCATGCTGTCGATAAGTACATCAGTCACTTAAATACTCCTTAAGCTCTTCGACAGAGCTGATTTGGACAGGGGTTTTCCCCTTGACCTCATTTACCGTTCCGTAGGAACCTGTAGTGTACCGTGATTCCATTAGATAGTCAACGTCCCCGCCGCTGTGCGTTGTATGACATAGGTCACGGTACCAGCAGTCCCCACAGCCGTCATAGGGAATGGTCCGATAGATGCGCGGGTTGTCCAGCATCTCGTTTACAACGCTGAAGAAGTCTTTTCGCCAGGCGTCTAGCTGCTCGGTGGTGAAGAAGGCTTTTTCTCGGTAGAAAAATCGAGTATCGCCCTGTTCATCGATTCCACGCAAGTGCGACAGGATATCACCATAGCGCGGGTTATCCACCATTTCGCCGTTTCGGGTGAGTGTGTCGATATATCGTTGAAGAGTCGTAGCCTGACGTTTATCCATTGACAACAATCCACTTTGCAGCACCTTTGGTTCTTGGATCAGCTTCTTGGCTATGCCGTTGTACAGCACCCCGGCCACCGGCATGCCTGTGAGCCATTCCAGAGCCACGGCATAGCCCTGAGCCTGGAAGTGCCACTGGATGTCTTCGGGGCTAGGCTTGCGTGTAAACGTCTTGTTCTCGACGATCCAGATCTGGCCGAACTCGTCCACAGCAATACCGTCGAGAGTTCCACAGAAGAAGATTGAACGGCCATCCCAGTTGGGGTCTAAGTTAGCTGTGATGTCAATCTTGAACGGCACCTCAATACCGAGATATGTCAGACCTTGGTCAGCAAGCGGATTGTTAGTCCCATACTTCCAAAAATACTGCTGTACAAGACCAGCAGCAAGATCGGCCGCCTCGTCAAACTCTCGAAGCTCCGCAGGCCACGGCACGGTCTCCGTGAGCTGTTTATACTCTTCAACCTTGGCCTCCCTCTCCGTCTTGATGTACTCGCGTACAGCCTCTACAGGGTCCTGCTGCCTGCGTACACCTGCCTCTAGGCCCTTGTGGACCGCGCTGCCTAATGTGAGGTACAACTTCGGGGTTGTTTTATGGCGGATACTGCGTCGGTTGGCCGATGAAATATCCCACTTGGTACGACAGCGTAAGAAGGACTCAATCTCAGAGAACGAGATGTAGGTCTCACTCATGGTGGTGGTACACCTTTCCTACGCCACATGCAGGGCATATAAACCAGACTTCTTGCTTGTCGTCTAGGTTTTTATACCCTACATATTCCAGATACTGAGGACACTCCGGGCAAGGCACCTGATTGTTCATGAGATAAGTCCCTCTATCTTTTCAGACAAGACCTTGGCCTCTGCCCACTCGACGTGGTTGAGATCATCTGTCTCTAAGTAGAGCCCGACCAGGTGGCTGAGGAACTCTAACTCGGGCTGTGTAAACACATCACACATTTTGATACTCTCCAGAAGGCCATACGACTCGTTCGATAAATGTCTCTGCAATACGTTCACGACATTCATAGCACGGCTCACACGTAATGTAAATAGTGCTTCCTGCAAGGCTACGACCCATCGCATACTCAATGGCATTATGCTCCGCATGAATACCCCTGCAATTGGTATAAACGGAGAAGGCAGCGCACTCCTCATAAGAAAGCTGCCCTCTCGGGCAGCCTCCGTCTGAACAGTTGACCTCGCCTGTCTGGGTGCCGTTGTACCCCATAGATATAACACGGTGGGTCATGCTCAGAATGACCGCGCCAACTTGCCGTCTCGTGCACGCCGCTCGGGTTGATGCCGTGGTAGCAAGGGCTAAGCCGTATTCGTCCCAAGAGGGTCTCATAGCCATCCTCGAAAGGCCCAGGTGATGAACCTGCACCACGCATTACACCTGCACTGGTAGTTCATCTTTCTCATTCTTCACCCTCTATTGCTGCTTCCAAGTAGGCTATCAGCCCTTTGAGCGTCTCAATGTCATCTGAAACATTGCCCAAAGCCTGATTACACTTCTGACACAGAATACCTCTAAGACATTTACCGCAAGACTTATCTCCCGGACAGCACGTGTGATCGTGATCCACATGAAGAAGTTGCCCCGTATGTTTAGGGTTAACATAGCACTCCTCTCGAAGATCAAACACAGCTTCTGTATATTTAGCTCTACGATGCCAGTGCAGAGAACACAGGCCTCCGTAAACACGTCCGTTGTGCCTGTAAGCAGAAATAGTACAGCTATCTACATTACATACCTGACCAGGTGCGACAGATACCACCTTACGTTTCTTTCTTAAAGGTGTAGCATCGACAGGCTTATCCGGATTTCTCTTCCACCTACAGTAGTGACCCTGGCACATCCCCCTAGAACCTTGTACCAGATTATTTTCACAACCATCTATACAACATATCTGATCTACGCGAGGGACCCTTATACGATTAGGATGTCCATTTCTACGCATACGAGAGTAATGTACTGCACAATATTTGGTTCCCGGATAGTGATCTCTAGTCTCCGTACCACAACCCTCTATTGCGCAAATTTTATTAATCTTCTCCATCCATAGCCTCTTCTATCGATGTAATAGGCCATTGCCAGTTATGAACTTCGGGTGAACAAGGGGGATTTTCTTTCCATCTGTCTATTCTCCCTTTATACCAGGAGCAATAACAGGAACTCGCCTTTAACTGGTTACAGCGTAGATGGACCAAAGCCAGATTGTTTGGATCTCTCGTACCGCCTCTGGACTTGGGAATTATATGATCTAAGTTGAGCGCGTCTGTATAGAGAATTCGTCTACGGATCTGCTTGGTACAAATTGGGCAACGATAACCTTGTCTGACCCAGAGACGGTAGCGAAAGGGCAGGTATTTTCTACGGGGATGTTGTGTCCCTCGCTTCTTACCCATACCCTCACCCGCTTCTACACGCCATTGTCTCTGCATACATCCAGTAATGCCACCACGCTGCCGAAGCAACGAAATGCCAGTCTCTCACACTGCCATCCCAGTTGAAATGCCAGTCGCACTTAGGACATTCAGCTAGATAAAACCAGCCTTTTTCATCCTTCAAGCCTATAACAGTGGGCTTAGCCGTCATCTTTCGCCTCCAGGTGGGTGAAACTGTGACTCCAGTAATCAGCAACATCGGACGTAGTCCTCACGTAGAGCTTACCAGGTTGCTCAGGATCCTTCACTATACCTGCCTGGATAGGAATAGTGATTTCCGCCGCACATCTAGGGCATACGACTATGAGGGCTCCAACTTCCTTCATACCCCCTAAGGAGGGGTATCGCTCGTCATCTTCCATTAACCCGTCCTTAGCCAGTCCCCTAGTGCCCTCTTGATACCGACTTCACGGTCCTTCACAGCACGTTTGATACCCGTGTCCGGTGTGCCCTTGGCCCATACCCAGTGGACATGTACAACACCTGTCTGCCCTCTTCGCTTTAAACGGGCGATGACCTGGTCCATGTCGGACCGGAGTTCGGAGGATTCAAGCAGAATGACGTCCTGAGCGTGAATTAGGGAAATACCCTCACGTAGGCTCTGGATGGTAGCGACAAGTATCCCGTTCTTCTGCTTGGACCACTTGTCTACCAGCGTACCCCTCTTGGATGCGTCAACGTCTCCCGTAACCACAGTAACAGGGCGCTTCGTTTTTTCCAGGGACTCAGCGACAGCTCGGGCCGAAGCCTTATAG
>JBHEME010000063.1:0-5260 GCA_046262755.1 Gemmatimonadaceae bacterium
TCTCCGAACGCTAACCCAACTTTCCGCCCCCCACTTTACGCATTTTGGGAATTAAACGATTTCCCTGCAAAACCCGACTTTACGCATCCTACGAAGGAGCATGAGTGAAATTGTTCATGGCGGCTTGTCTAGCCACCAGACAGTTTGAGAAAAATGGTTGATCGGCATCTAGCCACTGGGTAGGTTTGGTTTTGGACCAGCCAAACGAACACAGGAGGAGAAACTCCCTAGTATGCCGATCAACCAACTCCATCGTACTTTGCAGCGCTTGCTTCTACAACTGCGTCCAGCCGAACGCATAACCCGCATTCGTAACTGGAGCCGGCTCTTGGTCGGTCTTTGCCTGAGCCGCTCGGTTCATTTGAGCAAGATCGCCAACAAGATCCCCACCCAAGCCACCCTTCCTTCGGCCACCCGGCGCTTGAGCCGTCTGTTGGATAACGCCGCTATAAGGGCCAGGGATTGGTACGAGCCGATAGCCCGCTCTCTGTTGGAACGTGCGGCGGCGGCGCAAGGAGGAGGAGGAGGAGGAGGAGGAGGAGGAGGAGGCGAGATCCGTCTTATAGTCGATGGGAGCAAGGTCGGTTTCAACCATCAACTGCTAATGGTAGGCCTGGCTTACCGGCGGCGGGCCATCCCGGTTGCTTGGAGCTGGGTGCGAAGCGAGAAGGGCCACTCTTCGGCTTACAAGCAACGGGCGCTTTTGGGCTATGTGTGGCGCTTGGTGCCCAATGGAGCGCGGGTTTTGGTGCTCGGCGACAGCGAGTTCGGAGCGGTAGAGGTGCTTAAGCAGTTGGAGGAGTGGGGCTGGCACTACGTGCTGCGCCAAAAGCGCAGCCACTTGGTACGAGAAGAAGAAGGGAATGAGTGGGAGCCATTGGGTGGGTTGATCGAACGAGCGGGTCAAACTCGGTGGATGGAGAACGCCCTCTTGAGCCGCTTTCATGCCCACCAGACGAACCTGTTGCTGCACTGGAAGAGCGGTCAAAAGGAGCCGTGGCTTTTGGCAACCGACCTGCCCAGTTCCAGGGAAGCCCTGTCTGGCTATAAAAGGAGGATGTGGATAGAGGAGATGTTTGCCGACTTTAAAGGACACGGCTTCGACCTCGAAAGCACGCAGTTGCGCCACTTTGGGCGGCTCTCGCGACTTACCCTGGCCGTTGCGATGCTTTACGTGTGGCTGGTGGTGTACGGAGCGGAAGTGATCAAGCGGGGCCAGAGATGTTTGGTGGACCGATCGGATCGGCGCGATCATAGCTTATTCCGCCTAGGCTACAACATGCTGGATCGATGTTTGGCCCAAGAGATCAGACCGTTCATCCGCTTACTTCCGAGCTCTCTACCAAAACTGTCTGGTGGCTAGTCCGAGAATTAACTTTCTCGG
This sequence comes from Gemmatimonadaceae bacterium, assembly GCA_046262755.1. Lineage (GTDB taxonomy): Bacteria > Gemmatimonadota > Gemmatimonadetes > Gemmatimonadales > Gemmatimonadaceae > UBA4720. The sequence goes on from JBHEME010000063.1 coordinate 1,385, forward strand.
CAGCCTGTTCCGTTTACAAATAAAAGCTTCCTGTAAATCTTTGGGGGATCAAGCAGCAGCTCCTCCGGACCACACTTCCTCCCATTGCCCGTTGAGCTCGACCACCCTCAGAATGCCAAGTGCCTTGCTGCCCTTCTCACTCCAACTCATCCCCTTCTTCTTCTGACGATGTCCAATAACCTGGTCGACACCCTTCTCCATCCGACCACTGCCGATGGTCTTCCCCGCCTGCTTACGCCGTTCGTAGTCGACGATCTCATGCTGGTGCTTCTCCAGATACGTGATCAGGGCCGCGAGCTTCTCCGGATGGCGGGCCGTGACTTCCGTGCTACTGCGTAGGTAAGCCAGCGCCTGCTCCGTTTGGCCCCGCCATAGATGCCCAAACAACCGCTCTAAGTGCCGCTCCCGTTCGGTTTTGCAGCGCGCGATCATGCTGATGAGTTCTCTGAGCCGTTTACACAAGTGGTACCAGTCCAAGATCACCGGGATCGGACCGCCAAAGACCCGCTCCAGGTGCGAGCGGATGTTCTGTGCACCATCGGTAATGGCCACCACCGCCAGCGGAGTCCCCTCGTTATTACCATAGTGCTCCACAACAGCGCCCCGAACCGCCTCGGCCACGTCGTAGAGTGCCTCGCGGCCATGCTCATCGATGCCGCCACACAGATGCTCATAGCTCCCATCGCGCTTCTCGAGCATCGCCACGTCCGTCGTCACCCGCTTCTTACGAGGCTTCTGCTCTGACAGCGGCGGCGCTTCGCCAGGGGGTTGCCACCCAGCAGCCCCATGGCGGCGCTCTCGTTCGGCCTTCTGCTGCTTGACCTGGATGCCGTCCTCCATCAGCACCACCTCCCTAGTTTCGGCCGCGTAGAGATCCACTGCGCGACAAACCGCTGGCATCGGTCTCGTCTTCAGGCGTGTGAGCCTCGCCTGCTGCATCCGGCTGAGCGCAGCTGCTTTCTGCACGACGAGTTGCTGAATCTTCTGGTCGCTTAGCAGCTTCGCTCCGGTGGTGCGCATCAGCAGATGTTCCACTTCCTCATAGCTGATGCGGCCAGCGTAGTAGGTGACGAACTCCTTAAGCCGTAAGCTGAGGTAGCCCTCCCGGAATTGATCCGTCAGATCAAAGTAGCTTTTCTTGAGGCCCGTGGAACGCTCGTGGTAACGTTGCACCCGGAAGCGCACCTTGCCGTGCATCCCACGCAGGAGGACCTCTCTGGTGCCATCACGAACGAAGTCTTCCTTTTTTTCTAGGATGGCAAAACGGGCTTGACCTGGAGTGCGACCCTCGTTAGGATCGAAGCCCACTCTCCCTACAACGACGAAAGCAGCCATCATGGCAAGAAACCAGCCTCGCCCCCAAGCTCCCTCTGAGATCAGGCTCGAACTGCTCGACGATCAATGCCGGATCTGTCAGGGCAAGCTGTGGGTCGCCTATCACTCCACTCGCACCCTCGCCACCCTTGAAGGGTTGGTACGCCTCAGGTTGGTTGTGCGCCGATGCGTAGACCCTGCGTGCGAGCTCTACCGTCGCTCTTGCCGTCCGGAAAAGGAAGGCACCTTGGCACTCCCCCAGGGAGAGTTCGGGTTGGATGTCATCGCCCTGGTGGGCGCCCTGCGACACGCTGAGCATCGCAGCGTCCCCGAGATCCACCGCGAACTCCTAGGACGTGGTATCGCCGTCTCCGAGCGGACGGTGACCAACCTGCTCGATCGCTACGAAGAGTTGGTGGCCTTGCGGCTTGCGGACCACGCCCGGCTGCGGGAAAGGCTGAGCGGGCAAGGACGTGTCGTCCTAGCAATCGACGGGCTGCAGCCTGATGTCGGCCACGAGGTGTTGTGGGTCTTGCGCGACTGCCTTTCGGGGGAGGTGCTCTTGGCCAGGAGTCTGTTGGGCGCTACCGCGGAGGAGCTGATAGGTCTGTTGGCGGAGGTGAAGGGCGCCCTGCTGCCCGTGCCGATCACAGGTGTGATCTCAGACGGGCAGTCCTCGATCCGCAACGCCGTGAGCGCGGCCCTGCCCGGGGTGGCCCACCAGCTGTGCCAGTTCCACTATCTGCGCGAAGCCGCCAAGGAGGTCTACGAGGCGGATCGCCACGCCAAGAAGGAGCTAAAGAAGCGCGTACGCGGGGTGCGGCCCATCGAGCGCGGGCTCGAAGGGCGCCAGGACCCTGAGGCCGAGGCCGTACGAGGCTACTGCCTGGCCGTAAGGAGCGCGATCACCGACGACGGACGCCCTCCGCTGTCAGCCTCTGGCCTCAAGCTCCACAACCGGCTGAGCGCGATCCGGGAGTCCGTGGAGCGGGTGAGTAAAAAGGGGGACTACTCCCCAAGGAGCTAGAGCGTCTTAGTAAGTTGGTGGCTCGCGGGCTCGAAGAGACGGCCCTATTGTGGCCGCCGATCCGTCTGGCCTACGGCTGGGTACACCGGGCGGCGCATATCCTGGCCGACGAAGGGTACCGCAGCCTCGAAGAGGCACGCCGGGATTACCGGCAGTTGCTCTCAGAGATCTCGCGCCGCAAGGAAGAAGCGGGCGACCTCTCGGGAGCGGTGTCTTTGTTCCTGAAGGTAACCAAGAGCTATTGGAAGGGGCTGTTTCGGTGCCATAGGTTCCCTGACCTGCCACGCACCAACAATGAGCTGGAGCACTACTTCGGCACGGCCCGCTACGGCGAGCGGCGCGCCAGTGGAAGGAAGGGAGCCTCCCCGGCGATGGTGGTAAGAGGTAGTGTGCGGGTGGTCGCCGCGGTGGCGACGCCCGAAGGAGGCTTTGAGGCAGAGGACATACGCCCCGGGCAAATCGAGGGTTGGCGAGCCCTGCGCGCGTCGCTGGAGGAGCGTCGAGAGACCCGCCGTGCCCAGCTACGCTTCCGGCGGAACCCGGCCGCCTACCTAGTCAAGCTGGAAGAGCAGCTACTCAAGCAGGTTTTGCCATCCTAGTTTTTTTAATGCCTTGCTGAACCGAGTTTGCTCGTGTTCTAGCAAGACACGTTCGATCTCGGGCAGGGCTTCTTGCTTGAGGGCTTCGACAACACCCTCGATCTCATGGAAGCTACCACTTCCGATGTCAAACTCTTCGCAGCGCTTTTTGCTGAGGATGGTGCCCTCGTCGTCGCGGATGATGATCTCGATGCTGGCCATAGCGTATCCCTTTGTACCGTTGGATCTGCAGGGGGACAAGGTAACACGGCATGGCTTCCATCACCGGTTTATTTACAGGAGGCATCTTTTTCTTTCACGACAGCTCTTCCAACCTCATCGGCGCGCTCCGGGATGTCGAGGGGGACCACGCCGTCGGGTATCGGACCGTGCCGGTCGTATACGGCATCTCCCGTTCCGTCCAGATCTCCGGGCTTCTGACGCTGTCGTGGCTTGCCTTCGCACTGCCGCTGTTCGTCTACTACCACGACCGAGAGCTTTCGGTCGCGCTATTTGCGATGACTCTAATGCTGACGGCGCTAGTCTACTTCGTACTACTAAGAGATCGGGAGAGGCTAACTCGCAAGCAGGCGTTGGGCGCGCACAAGCTAGTGGTTATCGAGCGTCTCATCCTGAGCGCGGCCGTCGCCGCGATCTATGGCCAGACTATGGTGGTGCTGATCTTGTTGGTCGTAGCGATAGCGGCTACCCAGATCGCGCAGATGGCGTTGCGAGACCGCTATGAATTTACCGCGGCTTGAAATGGCCGAGAAGAGAGGGGCTTGAGCCCGAGCGGCGCGGAATGAAGCCTCATTGCAGCGTCTCGAGATCGGCGGCGGAGGGCTTACTGTGAAGCTCTGTCTGGTCTCTCCGTACTCGTGGTCTTTCCCTGGAGGAGTTATCGAGCACATAGCCTCGGTGGCCGGCCATCTGGAACGTAGGGGGCATGAAGTGAGG
>JBHEME010000064.1:0-5106 GCA_046262755.1 Gemmatimonadaceae bacterium
CGAAGTCCGGAACCTTATTCTGTTTGGAAAGGGCGCGCTACCAGAGCTGCGCTCGTGCAAGAATGGTACTATCTGATCTGGGAATTGTCCAGTTTGGGCTCGGACGCCGTCTATATTCCTTCACAACTGAAGCGGGCGGCTTTGAGCGCCAACCTCTGAACTGTTCGGCTTTCTCCTCCATTAAAAGGGTCTTGGGTAGTCTCGTTACCATCGAACATTTGCATGTCTGACCTGAATCAGGCAGCGGAGCTCGTAGATCCGACGCCAGCTTTGGAGCGTGCCGTACAAGAGCGCCCCGACGATGCGGGTGCGCTGGTCGCCCTCGCCAACCATTACTGGCTGCTTGGCGCTGGCCCGGAGGTAGTCGGTGATCTTGCGTCGCGTGCTATTGCTTCTGATCCCGAGAATAGAGCGGGTTGGCACCTGTGGGCGCTCGCCGAGTCCAGTCCGCGCGAGCGGGTGACGCGGTGGCAACAAGTCTCGAAACGATTTCCGAAAGACGATCTCGCCAAGGCGAATCTCGCTGACAATGCGGCGAGCCTGGCCGGCGCGGAGCACGATTATCAGGCTGTCGATCTCGCCATCGAAACGTACGAAGATCTGTTGAGGAGTGCGCAGCACGCAGACCAACGCAGCGCGTTGGAGAAAGCCATCCGGACATTGAAGGGGTGGAAGTTTTGACGCCGAAGAAAACCCGTCGAGCTACAGGAAGCCGGGTGACGAAACCTGAGCACAATCACGGCGCGACGTCGCTGGACGAATTCCGCGAGTTTCGCGAGCGCATGAACACGGAGATACTTGGCGCGGGGAATCTCGTCATCAACCGATTCTTTGCCCTGGATACCCGCGCGTACGAGCCTGGCGCCCTCGATGTGAAAACGAAAGAACTGCTCGGCCTCGTCGCTTCTCTGGTTCTGCGCTGCGACGATTGCGTGACGTACCATCTCACGAGGTGCGCCGAGGAGCGCGTGACGCGTGCGGAGATTTTCGAGTCGGTGTCCGTCGCACTCATCGTCGGCGGCTCGATCGTAATTCCCCATCTTCGGCGCGCTGTTGATCGTTGGTCCGAATTGGAGAAGCTCGGCGGTTAGGCATTGTGGTGCGCGGTTTCCTTTGGTGCATCCCGCGGGGTCGGCGAGGGATGTCCTCTTCGGCGGCGACTCGCTTACACGCATCGAGCCCGTCAGCCCAATCGTCGCTGGCGCTCCGATCGGGCACCCAGCCGGTCTCTTGCTACGCGAGGACGCCGCCTGCGAGAACACCCCTCGCCTCCCTGCTCGAGGTGTTTCAACGGCGCGCACCACGAAACTTCCATAAGCGATCAATTCGGCCGCACGCTCAGCCCCGCGCCTAAGTGGGGTTACGCTCTCGCCGTCGGTGCGGGACCGACGGTTGCGACTCGACAACTCCGACGCTCTCGGGACTTGTTGTACGCCCGCGGGGTTCACGCACCGGACAACGACACGCGGCGCGAAGCGCCGCGGCAGTTACGAAATTGTTGGGAAGGAGGGTGGGGGTGTCCGCACAGGCGGCGTTCTCGCGTAGCAAGAGACTCGCGCTCCCTTCCTCAAAGGGAAGCGTAAGTGAAGATGCGCGAGGCTCGATGCGTGTAAGCGAGTCGCCGCCGAAGCGGACACCCCCGCCCGACTGACCGGCACCGATATCTAACTGCGCATCTAATGCTTCGCGCCCACAGCAGTTGCAGTTGCAGCGGCACCACTCGGCCGCGCGACAGTCGTCGGATTGCCGTCGGAGGTGTACATGTTGCCCGACGACTCGAGCTTGTTGATCATCGCTTCAATAGCGTTCCCTATGACCTGAATGCGTGGCGTCGAGCCGGGGTTGAACGCGGGATCGTAAGGGCTCCGCATCGGCCCACCCGCGACCTCGAACACCACAGGCCAGTCGTACGTCACGGTTTTTCCGGTCTTCGGATCGGTCCACGAACCCTTGCTCGCCAACGAGCGGTTCTTCGGCCATAATCCCTGCGGCAATGCCATCGCCCTGATCTTGTATCCCGGGACGGCCGAATCTATGGCCAAGGCGTTGCGGGCGATTTGTTCTTGAACGAATGCGTCTGGGAACTTGCTCAGCTGCGCGTGCCAGAGCGTGTGGTCGCACAGCTCGAATCCGTTGTCGGCGAGCCACTTCACCTTCTGGAATCTCCAATTGGACTTCTGTCCCTGGATGCCGCGATCGCCGAAAAAGTTGTGGCCGGCATTCGCGCCGGAGAGTAGGCAGAAAACGGCTTTGTTGTTCCAGTCAGGATGAGACTTCCTGAAATCGAGCCAGATACCAATACCGCTTGTTGGATCTATTTCAAGCTTGCCGTTGTTGTCGATGTAGCGAAACTGTTCCGGTGATGCGTCGTCGAACACGAAGACCACCGGCGACAATCCCCTGGGAAGGTTCAGTTTCTTGTCCAACACATCCGACATGTTCACCGGCCGGTATCCACGCGCGTACAACAGCTCCAGATCTTTCCTGAACTGGCCGCGTTCGCGCGCGTAGTCGCCGTTGTGATCGGTGATCAGGTGGTACTCCAACACCATGATCCGCCCCATCTCATTGGGAACCCGATTTGGATTCGGATTGCCCGGATAGTTGGCGGAACCCTGCGGGGTAGCTTCCGTAGTGGATGTTGGACCCACGAGGTTGCCGGCGGTGTTTGATGGTTGATTGTTTGCGGGTAACGCGCTGTCGTTCGAAGGGGCGTTCGCGGCTGAAGCGGATTTCGTCGCTGTTCCCTTGCAGCCGATTGCGACGATAATCACTGAGACTATGAGAGGACGGTACATTTTTCCGACTATGTTGAAATTTAAGAGCAGGCAAAGCGCAATTCTGCATAGCCTACTCGCAATAAGCATTCTAGGTCTCTACACGACCGACGTGTGGCTGGCCACATGTGGTTTCGATGGCTGCCCGACTCCACGAGAGATCCAGACTTTCCAGCCGGATCAAGGCGGGCGCATCCTCGACCGCTACAATCGCGTGATGGGCCGACTGGAGACAGTGCGGCGGGTCAACGTCTCACTCAGGTCGGTCCCCGAATTCGTCCAGCAGGCATTCATCGCCACTGAAGACAGGAGGTTCTTCCAGCACAACGGTCTGGACTGGCGCGGGTTTCTCCGGGCGTTGGCAAGCAACCTCAAAGCCGGCCGGACCCGCGAAGGTTTCAGCACCATTACAATGCAGGTCGCGCGCAACACGTTCGCGGTCCGCAAGTACAGCGCCCGCTCGCTGGCGCAGAAGCTCACAGAGCTGCGACTGTCGCGACTAATCGAGCGCTCGCTCACCAAACAGCAGATCCTCGAGCTCTACTTCAACGTTATCTACATGGGGAACGGCGTCTATGGAGTCGAAGCCGCGAGCCGAGATCTCTTCGGGCGCAGCGTCAACCAGCTGAACATCACGCAGGCAGCCATGCTCGCCGCGCTCCCGAAAGCCCCGTCGTCATACACGCCGAGACGCCACCCCGATCGCGCTCTTGCACGTCGCAATCTCGTACTCGGTTTAATGGTGAAGGAGGGATACATCTCTGCCAACAGGCTTCCCGGTCTGCAGGCCGAGAAGCTGCGCATCGCGCGTGACGAGTGGCGACCGAAAGATCCGAATGATTCCTACGCGCTCGACGCAGTGCGTGAGTTCGTCGACTCGGTGATTCAGGGCGGCACGGCGGACATCGTGGACCTGACGGTGCGCACCACGCTCGATCGCAACGCGCAAATCGCCGCCGACAAGGCGATTCGACGCCAGGCCGCCGCGATACAGTCCGAGACCGGCCGCCGCGCGCTCGTACAGGGCGCGATGGTGGCAATCGATCCGCGAAATGGGGACATCCGAGCGCTGAGCGGAGGACGGCAATACGAGCGCGGTACTTTCAATCGAGCGCTGAGTGCGCACCGACAGCCTGGATCGGCGTTCAAGCCCTTCGTGTACGCAGCGGCGATGGCAGCGGGTTATTCGCCCTCGTCCGAAGTTGATGACGATCCCATCGACGTCATTCAGGGCCGCAACGTATGGTCGCCATCCAACTACAACGACGACTACTCGGGCCGCATCACGTTCCGGCGCGCGCTGATAAAATCCGCGAACGCGGCGACTGTGCGCGTCAGTCAGGCGGTGGGAATTCCACGCATCATCGACGTCGCACACCGCAATGGAATCGTCAGCCAGCTCCCCAACGTACCGTCCATGGCACTTGGCTCCCTCGAGGTGACGCCCATGGAGCTTGTCACCGCGTACGCGCCGTTTGCCAACGGAGGATACCGTGTCCTGCCTCGACTCGTGCGCAGCATCGAGAGCGCGGACCACACGCAGCAGCTGTACAGCGAGGAAGAGAACAGAAACGGAAATCACGTGCTGGTGATGGACCCGCGCGACGCCTATCAGGTGACATCGATGCTGCAGTCGGTGGTCGATTATGGAACCGGTAAAGTCGTGCGCGATTACGGGGCGAAGGGTTTGATCGCCGGCAAAACCGGCACGACCAACAGCGGCACCGACGTCTGGTTCGTCGGCTACACACCGACCGTCGTCGCCGGATTCTGGTTCGGTTTCGACAACCCCGCGTCGATCAGTGGCGATGCATCCGGCGGTCGGCTTGCGGCTCCAGCTTGGGCGGAGTTCTACAACAGCGGCTGGCGCGAGTACGGATCTGCCAACGCGTGGGCCCCGCCGCCCGGAATGTCGATGCGGGTGATCGATCCGACGACGGGCTATCTGGCCACGGAATGGTGTCCCGTGCGCAAGCAGGAGTACTACAAGCCCGGCACCGAGCCCACGATTCCATGTCCCGACCACGGTCCGGACATGGGCGACGAACAGAATCCGACGTGGCCGGACCAGCGCGATTGGTCGAACGACTTTGGTAAAAAGATCGGGAAAGCGTTGGGCAAGATCTTCAAGTTCTGATTCTCTCGCTTCGACTGGCGCCGCGGCTGGTCGTCTGGTGAGGGAGCGATGCGACCGAGTACGCTCGCTCGGGCGGAGCCCCTAAGAACGCTCCTTCGCTCCGCTCAGTCGCGGGTCTCCTGGTCGCTCGCTGAAACTCGTTCGCATCGCTCCCTCACCAGACTCCCTCCGCTTTTGCACGCGGAGGATCAT
>JBHEME010000065.1:0-4906 GCA_046262755.1 Gemmatimonadaceae bacterium
ACCAGAACCTGTGGGGCCCGTTACCAGGACGAGTCCACGCGGCTTCTCCGCCATCTTGGCGATCGAGCCGGGAAGGCCGAGCTGATCGAAAGTCTTGATCGCGAACGGAATCTGACGAACGACCATCGAGACGCAGCCACGCTGCTTGAAGACGTTGCCACGGAAGCGGGCGAGATTCTGAATACCGAATGAGAAATCGAGCTCGTCCTCGAGCTCGAAACGCTTCTTTTGCTGTTCAGTGAGAACTGAATAGGCAAGCTGCAGCGTGTCTTTCGGGTTCAGCTCATACTCGGCCGTCGCATTGGTGATATCACCGTCGACGCGAAGCTTTGGCTTTTCGCCGGCGACGATGTGAAGGTCCGACGCGTTGCGCGCGACCATCTCTTCGAGAAGTGCGCGAAGATTAATTCCCGCCGCAGGCTTCGGGGGCCCCGACGGGGACGAGGTATCAATGAACGGTAAAGTCATCGTTTAATGGTGATGCGTGGTGTGTGAATCAGCCGCTGTCTCGCGGACGACTTGCTCAAGGGTTGTGATACCTTTGAGGACCTTCAGCCAGCCGTCCATGCGGAGCGTCAGCATCCCTTCCTCGATGGCTGCCTTCTGAATTTCAGCGGCGCCGGCGCTTTGCATGATCAGCTTTCTGACGCGAGGCGTCAGATTGAGGACTTCGTAAAGTCCCTGACGGCCACGGAGGCCGCTTCCCTCGCACTGCTCGCAGCCCTTGCCACGGAAAATCGGAATGTCTTCCATCTTGGTCTCGAGGGTAAGGCGTTCCATATACGGCTTGGCGGCGTCGGTCGCTTTGACCTTTGCATCGTTGAGCGCCATGTCTGTGAACTTCATATCGCGAAGGGTGATGCCACCGCCGACCTTCGCCGCGGAGGCCTCGGCGTCGTCCATCTTGTACGCTTCGCCGCAATTCTTACAGACGCGGCGTACAAGTCGTTGCGCCAACACCAGGTTGAGCGCCGAAGCGACGTTGAAGGGCTCGAGTCCCATGTCCAGGAGACGGGTGACCGTCTCCGGTGCGGAGTTGGTGTGCAGGGTCGAAAGCACGAGGTGACCGGTGAGTGCGGCCTTGATGGCGATACCACCGGTTTCGAGGTCTCGAATTTCACCCAACATGATGATGTTCGGGTCCTGACGAAGGAATGCTTTCAGCGCGGCGGCGAAGGTCATTCCGATCTCGGTTCTCACCAGCACCTGGTTGATGCCGAAGAGGTTGTATTCGACCGGGTCTTCCGCCGTCATGATGTTGACGTCGATGTTGTTGATCTTCGACAACGCCGAATAAAGCGTCGTCGTTTTACCAGAACCCGTCGGACCGGTGACCAGCACCATGCCGTACGGGTTCGAGATCGCTTCCATCAGCTCGCGTTCGGCGCGCGGCTCGATGCCGAAGGTGCTCAGGTCCAGCGACAGGTTGCCCTTGTCGAGAATACGGAGCACCACTTTCTCACCGAACAGTGTTGGCAGCGTCGAGACACGGAAGTCGATAACCTTGTTTCCGATCTTGAGCTTGATACGACCGTCCTGCGGAACTCGACGCTCGGCGATGTTCAGGTTCGCCATGATCTTGAAGCGGGAAATTAGCGCGGGACGCATCTTGATCGGGGGCTTCATGATCTCCTGCAGCGCACCGTCGATGCGGTAGCGGACGCGGAGCTCCTTCTCGAAGCACTCAAAATGAATATCCGACGCGCCCTTTCTGAGTGCGTCGGTCATGATTGCGTTGATAAGCTTGACGACGGGCGCTTCATCGATGAGAGCGCCACCGGCGTTGTCGGCGGCCGCTTCGTTCTCGCTTTCGAGGATCTCGATGTCGTCGTCATCGTCGATCTCGGCGAGAAGGTTCTCCATCTGGGCTTCGCCCGATGAGTAGAACTTCTCGATCGCGTTGCGGAGCGTGAACTCACCGGCAATGACCGGGAAGATGTCGAGACGGGTGATGAACTTGATGTCGTCGAGCACTGACATCGTCGCCGGATCCGACATGGCGACAGTGAGAGTGCGTCCGTCGCGCTTGAGCGGGAGAACGTTGTGCTTGAGCGCCAGCTCACCGGGAATGAGCTTCGCAATGCGTCCATCGACCTGAAATTTGGTGAGGTCGACGGCGGGCATTTTGTGTTGACGAGCGAGCATCCTGGTGAGGTCGGTTTCCTTTACGAAACCGAGCTTGACCAGGTTATAGCCGACTCTAGTGCCGTTGTGTCTCTGCTCCTGGAGAGCCTTATTGAGCTGATCCTGAGTGATCAGCCCTTCTCTCAGCAGCAGATCGCCGATCCTCGGCGTTTTCGCGGCAGGTGCTGTCAAGGACGCGGGTCCCTCCGGTGAGGCTTCCTGCGTGCTTTCAGCACTTCGGATGGCCTGGGTATGACTGTGTTGGTAGGACGCGGGATCAATGAGAAGGTTACGGCAGAGTCCAGTTTTTCTACCATAGAGGGTCCGACACCTTTCACCCTCTGCAAACCTTCGAGAGATCCGAACGGTCCGAACGAATCTCGGTCCGCTACGATGCGTTTGGCCAGCGTTGGACCGACGTTCCGGAGCGCGACAATCTCCTCGACCGTTGCAACGTCGAGATCGACCCGCCCTTTTGGCGCAGGTGGCGGCTTCTTCGCTTTATCTCGCTTTGACTTACGCAGCCCGGATTTGCGCGCCGAATCGGCAGCTTTGATCTGGGATTCGAGCGCAAATCGCGCCTTTGCGTCGACCGGACTCGAGCTGTGAAGCGCACGAATCGCCCTGCCTGAGGCGCCTAAAACAAGGACGATCGAGAAGAAAAGAAGTGCCTTTCGCTCGGCAGGTGTCGGCATGATCCGACGCTAGCCGGGCAGGCACTTTTTACGTCACCGGAGCAGCGCGGCTGGGTGCGTATTGCTCCATCGAAGTGGTGAGGAGCAGCGTCGAAAGAACCAGGACTCCGGCGACCACAAATGGGAAGCCAAGCCCGAGGTGGTCCATCGCGATTCCGGCGGCCAGCGGGAACACCACCCGCGACACTCCGCCGAAGGTGTGCTGGACTCCCATGTAGAGGCCGCGGTGCTTTTTGGGAACGACTCGCGACAACATCGCTGTCACGCAGGGGAATATGAACGCAGTGCCGAGCGGCATCAGAGTCAACGCGATAGCCAGAGTCAGATAAGAATGTACCGCAGCCACCATTGCGAGGCCGCCCGCAAGCAATACGAGCCCGAGGCGCGTGAGGCGCACCTCACCAAGCCATTCGATCATGCGACCAAGAATTCCGGCACGAACGATCACGCCCATTCCTCCTAGGTACATCACGAAGAAGCCGACGTTCGCCTCAGTGATCGGGAGACGGTCGGCGAGGATCAGCGGAAGGGTGGGGGCAGTGCCGTAGAACGCTCCGATACCGACAGTGTAGATCCAAATCAGACGTTGCGCCGGCTCTTTTGGTCGCGCGATTACGCTCCAGACAGCGCTGCCGCTTGTCTGGTGGGGGACTTGGAGCTCGCCGGTCGTCAGCGCGTCTTCGTTCGATTCGCGGAGGTAGATGCCGGCGAAAATACTTACCAGCACGCAGAAGATCGCCGACGCGATTCCTGGGGCATGCCTTCCCCAGTGAATCAGTACCGATCCAATCGCGGGTCCGACGACGGCGCCAAGACTGGTTGCCGCCGATAACCAGCCGAGACTCTTCGCGCGATCGTTCGGATCACTGGCATCGGCGACGTAAGCCTGAACGACTCCGATCGTCCCGCCTCCGAATCCTTGTACGACGCGGGACATCAGGAGCAGCCAGAGCGTGCTCGAATACGCGAATATGACGTACGCGATCGCGGATATGAGCAGTCCGGCGAGGAGCGCGGGCCGACGGCCGTAGCGATCCGAAAATCGGCCCCAAACCGGAGCGCTGGCGAGCTGCGCGATCGAGAATGCGGCGATCAGAACGCCGACGATCGTCGCCGATGCGCCCATCTTTGTGGCGTAAAACGGAAGCAGCGGAATGATCATCGCCAGGCCCAGCATGTCAACGAAGGCGGTGATCATGAGGACCGTCAGCTTCCCTTTCATTGCGGTAGGCGGTAGGGGGTGAGCGGGAAGCGTTACTTACGGGTGACTAATGCGGTGGCAACGTCACCAACGATTCCGAGGGAACGCGGCGAGATCTTATCCATCGTGTCCTGCGGCGTGTGGTGCTGCGGATACGTGAGATCTATGACGTCGATCACACGCAATCCGGCGTTGAGCAGCGGGACGTGATCGTCGGTCACCAGTTGCCCGCCCTCCTGCACGAAGATGTTGCCGTATCCAAGATCGGCGGCAGTTTGCCAGACGCGCGAAACGACTTCGGGCACCTGCTGGAAGGAGTTCATCTCGTAAGGAATTCGGAGGTCCTTGTCGCCGATCATGTCCCAGAGCACACCATATAACGGTTTGTATCCGGCGGACGGCAAATGGTTGGCGAAGTATTTCGAACCGATCAATACGTCTACTTCCGGCGGCCCGAAGTCCCCGTAATCCTCCCCGTCGGTAAACAGAAGATCGACGCCGACGTTTGGCTTTGTCTTTTTGAGAACGTCGCCGAGGGCGACAAACATCCCGACACCGGAAGCGCCGTCATTAGCGCCTGGCACGGGCATCTTCCTTTCTGCTTCCGTGCCCGCGGACTCTGAAATCGGCCGCGAATCCCAGTGCGTCAGATATAGTACGCGCTCAGTGAGCTCGGGACGAAACCGCGCCAGAATGTTTCGAAGTGGGAGAATCTTCCCGTCTTTCGTTTTGTAGTTGAACGCCTGCACGACGACGGTGTCGGCGCGCGTGCGCATCTGACTGATGATCCAGTCACCAGCTTTCTTCGCCGCGGGACTGCCCGGCACGCGTGGGCCGAAATCGACCTGCGCCTTTGCGTAGTTATATGCGGCGGTGCCGCTGAATC
>JBHEME010000066.1:0-4177 GCA_046262755.1 Gemmatimonadaceae bacterium
AGTCTGACCAATCCGAATTCGAATTGTGACAATCGGTGGTCCGGAAGCGCCACTAGCCCCGATCATTCGCGCGCCCAGCGAGTTGGAGGTGAGGCCCTTGAGCTGAACTGACAGCGACAAGCTCGTCGTCGCCCGCCGGTGAGAGTCCGGTCCGGGTAGCTGCCAGGAGGCCCGGTAGCAGGCTGGCGGCGTCGGGGGGAAACGCCCGGCGTCGAAGCCCAGCGTCGAAAGCCCTCATGGGGAAGCGACTGAGCGGTCCGTAGCATCAAGCGAAGCCTGCCGCGCCGTTAGAGGTCCCGCCCTTGGCGGGCAACAGGGAGAGCCGAGCCCGGGAATTCGGGGTGAAGGCCACGGAAGCGGTGAAGAGCCTGGAGGCGCAGCCGTCAGGAACTCCCCGGCGTATGGGGCTCGGAACGTTCAGAAGGTGACGACGGGAACTGGGGAGGCCCTCCCCGGCCCGGTGGCCTGCGAACCATGCCGCCGGAGCGACGTGCCCTATAACCGCTGAAACGGGAAGTGGGTGGCGAGCCGGGTGGGCGTCGGAGGCGGCCGTAGTACCGCTTGAGCCGAACGGACAACACAACCGTCGGTGAGGGAAGGGCCGCTACTTCGTCGATGCGTCTCGACGCAGGAAGGGCTGGTGAGTGCCCATCGTGGCTAGCCCCGCCGAGCAGGACAAGGTCCAAGCTCTGCAACGAACGCTCTACCGGGCGGCCAAGGCCGACCCTGGACGACGGTTCCACGCGCTCTACGACAAGGTCCATCGCAGGGACGTCTTGGAGCGGGCGTGGGAACAGGTGCGCCGCAACCGGGGCGCAGCTGGCATCGACCGGACCACCATCGCCGACGTCGAGGAGCACGGGGTGACCCGCCTGCTCGACGAACTGGCCGCGGATCTCAAAGCGGGGACGTACCGGCCGCTGCCGGCCCGCCGGGTGTGGATACCCAAGCCCGGCTCCTCCGAGCAGCGCCCGTTGTCGATCCCCGCAGTTCGCGACCGCATCGTGCAGGCGGCCCTGAAGACGGTCATCGAGCCGGTCTTCGAAGCCGACTTCCTGCCCTGCTCGTTCGGGTTCCGGCCCAAGCGCAGGGCGCACGATGCCCTCCAGGTCCTCATCGACGAGGCATGGAGGGGACGGCGGTGGGTGGTGGAGACGGACGTCGCCTCCTGTTTCGAGGCGATCCCGCACGACCGGTTGATGCAGGCGATCGATGAACGCATCGTCGACCGCCACGTCCTCAAGCTCCTGCCCGCCTTGTTGCGAGCGGGAGTCATGGAGGCCGGGGTGGTCCGAGGCCCGGTCACCGGCACTCCCCAGGGCGGGGTTGTCTCCCCGTTGCTGGCCAACGTCTACCTGCACCGGCTCGACCGGGTGTGGCCGACGATGGGTTACGGGGTGCTGGTGCGCTACGCCGACGATGTTGTGGTCATGTGCCGGAGCCGCCGGGAAGCCGAACACGCGCTGGCGGCGCTGACGGACATCCTGGCGGACTTGGGCCTGGAGCCCAAGGCGTCGAAGACCCGGATCGTGCACCTGGAGGAGGGGGGCGAGGGGCTGGACTTCCTCGGCTTCCACCATCGCTGGGTGCGGGCCGAGTCGCGCCGTCACCGCCACGTGCTCTTCCTCGCTCGCTGGCCCTCCAACAAGGCGATGCAGCACGCCCGTGATCGCGTTCGTGAGCTCACGGACCGACGATGGCTGCTGCTTCCGGTCGAGGCAATCGTGCAGAAGGTGAATCTCTTTCTGCGCGGGTGGTCCGGATACTTCCGTTTTGGGAACTCGGCCCACCACTTCGACAAGGTCAGGAACTACGCGCTGGAGCGCCTGGCTCTGGTCGTGGCCAAACGCCACCGCCGCAGCCGGGCCTACGGCTGGTCGGTTGTCGCCTTCCAGTCACCGAACCAGCTCGGCCTGATCAGCCTTGACGGGATCGTCGTCGCCCCCAGGCCCAACCGGTCCTGGCAGGGGAGACCGAATGCCGGCGGTGAACGGCGTCGGTGAGCCGTGTGCGGGAGAACCGCATGCACGGTTCGACGGGCGGGCGCTGGAAACGGAGCTGGATGGCCCACGGTGACGGACTGAGCCCCCAGCGGGAAACCGTGGGAAATGGCAGCCGGGCCTACAGGTCAATCCAGCCACCGCGCCAGCGCTCGACCCTACGTACGGCGGCCTGACGGCAAGCGGCACGGTGCGCCGCGGTCCCGAGGCCGACCACGTTGGGTGGCATTGTGAACACGGGCGTGGCTGATCAACAGCCTCCGCTGCGATCGGTTGGTGCGCCTCGGCGAACGTTCTGGGCCGGCGCAGTGCCCGGGGCGCTCTCAGCAGAGGGCGGTGCGGAGGCGCCCGAAGGCGACGTCGAGCTGGTCCCGCCACGGCCAGGTCTCATCGATGCGCAGGTAGAGGTCACGGCCCCGGCGGGCGATGCGGGCGGCGACGTGGAGGAGCTGGTAGCGCAACGTGGCCGGCTCGGCCCTGGCCAATCCGCCGTCGAGGCACAGCATTGCCGTCCACGCCAGCAGGTCCTGGGCCACCATGGTCGTAGCCAGCCAGGCCTCGTTGCGCACGAAGTCCTCGAACGGGAAGTTGCGAAGGCCACATGCTTTGGCGCATCGGATGCGGTCCTCCACCCGGGCATGTCGGCGTTGGCGCAGCTCCAGGGGCGGCGGTTCGCCAGTGGAGCCGGTGAGGAAGCAGGTGTGGCGGAAGCCCTCGGAGGTGTCGAACAGCGACAGCTGGGCGCCGGGGTGGGGCCGCTCCCGCCGACAGATCAGCCGGACGCCGCCCGGCCAGGTGCGCAGGTCGACCAGGCCCGTGAGCTCGGTGACCCATGCGCCGGGACGGAGCTGCCCGTCGGCCTCGACGGCGGGTACCCAGTCCTCCTCTTGGACCATCATCAGCGCGTCGCGCACCCGGCCGTCCACGTCGAAGCCAATGGAGAAGCCGATGTTGCGCTCCACCAGCGCGTCGACGAAGCCGTGGGTGGCCCCGGCCGAGTCGGCCCGGGCCAGGATGGGATGCACCACGGCGGCCGGGTCGTCACCGGGGCGGTGGCCGGCCCGCCATTTAGGGGGTAGCTGGGCCAGGGCGGCGTCGAGCATCTTGACGTGGTCTGCCGCCACGTTGGCGCCGGAGTTGCCCGGACGCAGCATCCCGGCCAGGGCCTCGGTTGTCTCGTCGCACCAGACGCCCAGGGGATGGAAGCCGAAGCCCCGCTTGTAGGTCGGCTTCGCGTCCTGCTTGTCGGAATGGGCATCGACCAGGGTGGCGTCGAAGTCGAGCGTCACGGTGCTCGGTGCGCCACCGCCAACCCATATCCGCTCCCGGGCCGCGGCTCGGGCTGCGTCGATGCCACGCAGTTCTGCCGACGTGACCGCCTCCACCGCCCGCCACGCTGTGGGATGGGATGCGACGGGGCCGAACAACACCTCCTGGTTGCGCAGCACCGCCAGCCTGGAGAGGCAGTCGGCGCCATCGGCGATGGCCACGGCCAGATGCGTGAGCACGACGCCGGGGTCATGGGTGCGCCAGGAGATGCCGCAATCGCCCATGGCCACCGACATGGCCTCGGTCAGCCCCGAGCGATCGGCCAGCTCCGCCAGCAAGGCGGTGCCCGCGTGCGACACCACTCCCTCACCGTCGGTGGTCACCTTCACATGCCGGACCGACTGGGTACCATGTACCTTCAAGGAGCCCTTCTTCCCTGGTTGGTGTGTGCGTTGAGAACACGCATTCTCCCAGGTCAGGAGGGCTTTTACGCGGACGCGCGACCTCTCAACAAGGGGCCGGACGAACAGTCAAGGCTAGCTCGACGGAACAACTAAGGAGGAACGACATCACATGCATTCAAAACTGCGGCGCCCGGGAAATATCCCCTTTGGAGTGGTGGCAGTCGGCGCGGTCCTGCTGCTGAACGCTGGCGTGGCATACGCCGCCACGGGGGTGGCGTGATCGGCGCGGGGTACGAGAGCCCGTCATTGAACGTGACCATTTCCCAAGGTCCAGCGCAGTGTGCGACGTTTCACGCAAGCAGCAGCGACCCGACCACCCACGTACTGCCCATGACCAACGGCGACTTCGGCCTGAACACGAAGACCGGCGGGGGAACCGCCACGTTCACCATCACCCAGACTTGGTATGCCGGTCCCCCGGGCACCTTCTCTTCCGCCACATGC
>JBHEME010000067.1:0-3825 GCA_046262755.1 Gemmatimonadaceae bacterium
GCTCTACGACGAGCCGACATCCGGGCTGGATCCGCTGACGACGGCCACCATCACTTACCTTATCATCAAGCTGCAGCGCGAGCTCGGAGTTACGAGCGTCGTCGTTTCGCACGACATTAGGTCGGCGTTCCGCATGGCGAGCAAGATCGCTTTGCTCGCCAACAAGCAGATCATGTTCTTCGGCACGCCCGAGGAGATGACCGGCAGCGACAGCGGGTACATCCACGAATTTCTTGGCGGCTTTTGAGCCGATTGCCGATACTTTCTAGTCGATGAAACAATCCTCGTTCATTACCTGGGACCAGCTGAAGGTGGGCGTGCTGATACTCGTGGCGCTCGTCATCATCGGCGTTGCCATTGTCAAGCTGGGGCAGGCGGGGAATCTCTTCGGCAAGCGTTACACTCTGGTCGCGTTCGTCAGCAACGCCAGCGGCCTCCGCGTCGGCGGCCCCGTGTCCGTGGCGGGGCAGCTCGCCGGGACGATCAAGCGGATCGACTTTCTGGCGCCGGATGCCGACACGGCGCGGAATCTCCGGCTCGAGGTCGAAGTGAATCGCAGTGTCACCGACCAGATCCGCGCCGACTCCCGCGCCAAGATCAAATCGATGGGCCTGCTCGGTGACAAGGTTTTCGACATCACCCCGGGCACGCCGCGCTACCCCGTGATGAAGCAAGGTGACACTCTCCTCATCGTCCCTGCCACCGACTACGACGCCGTCATCGCGCAGGCATCGACGGCGATGACGGACGTCTCTGGACTGACGCGCGATCTCAAAAAGGTGACCGGATCCATCACGCGCGGCGAAGGGACGCTCGGACAGCTCGTCACCAATCGCCAACTCTATGACCAGCTCAACTCGACGCTCTCTCGAACGAGCGCCCTGATGGCGCGTTTCGAGAATCCGCGCGGAACCATTGGACGACTACTCGACGATCCCCAGCTTTACTACAGCCTCAATCGCATGATCGGTTCGGCCGACACTGTGATCGCCCAAATCAGCTCCAGCAACGGCACGGTGGGAAAGATGCTGCGCGACGACAGCCTCTATGTCCATCTCGTCAGCGTCGTGTCGCACGCCGATTCGCTCGTGAGCGCCATGTCCCAGGGTAACGGGACAATGAACAAGCTCTTCACCGATCAACAGCTTTACGATCAGCTGGTTAAAGCGGTGACCGAGCTCAATAGCGTGCTCATCGATGTGCGGCGCGATCCGAGACGCTACACAAAGGGAATGATTAAGGTATTTTGAAATGTGACAAAAACGTACGACCTCGATGTTGCAGTTACGCGCGGCGAAGGAACCGAATCGGAACATCGAGTACACGCTGCCGTTGTTGGTGAAGGCGACGAGCTAATCGGCGCGGCGCGCGATGCAGATGCGATGACGTTCTGGCGATCCTGCGCCAAACCCTTCCAGATAGTTCCCTTTCTCAAGTCGGGCGGGTTCGACGCGCTGGGTTGGGGCGACGAACAGCTCGCGGTGTCCTGCGCTTCACACGGTGGCGAGCCGGAGCACGTCGAGATCGTCCAGGGAATGCTCCGCGATCTGGGACTCGAGGAAGGCGATCTCGCCTGCGGTCCGCATGAACCATCCTCGCAGCGCGGGGCGAAGATTCTGCGCGAGGCCGGCAATCGTCCGTCGCGAATCCACAATAACTGCTCGGGAAAGCACACCGCGATGATGGCGATGGCTCACCACAAGGGCTGGCCGACCCGCGGATACGAGCGGCGCGAGCACGACGTGCAACGCTGCATTCTCCACGAGATCTCTCTCTGGACGGACATCCCCTGCAGCAAGGTCTCGCTCGCCGTCGATGGCTGTGGAGTGGTTGTTTTCGGATTGACCCTCGAGCGAATGGCGCGCGCCTACTCGCGCTTTGCGGTGGGTGCCGCGCGCGGTGAAGAAATTCCGACACGAGTGGTCAACGCCATGAGTCAGAACCCGTTTCTCGTTGGCGGCACGGATCGCTTTGACTCGATGCTCATCGCCGAAACGAAGGGGCGCGTCGTGTCGAAGGTCGGCGCGGAAGGAGTCCACTGCGCTCTGATAACCGACCGCGGGATTGGCGTCGCCATCAAAGTCCAGGACGGATCCCAGCGCGCGCAGTGGCCCGCGCTGCTCCATTTGCTCCAGGAGCTCGACGCTCTCCCTTCTCCCGTCACGCCGAAGCTGGCGGAGTGGATGAGCAAGCCGGTGAAGAACACCCGGGGCGAGTGCGTGGGCAAAGTGATGATGCGTGCCGACGCCTGATGCCCCGCGGAGCCAGACAGCCCACTAGCGTCCCACCACTCGAAGCAGGCGTCACACAGCTGGTAAGAATCGCGGGGGCGATAGCCGGCGCAAGCGAGCAGGAGATGCGGGCGGTGATGGTTGATGCGCTGAACTCGGTCGACGGCTTTTCAGTCGAGGAGATCATTCTCCAGTCCTACCTCTTCGCTGGATTTCCACGCGCTCTGAATGCTGCGCGCGCCTGGCGGGCGGTTTCGGGGCGTCCAGCTCCGCGCCAGGATCCGGAGGGTGGAACGACCGATCTGGGCTCCTGGCGGACGCGCGGCGAGAAAACCTGCGCCGTCGTGTACGGTGACTCGTACGAGAAGCTGCGCCAGAACATTCGCGACCTGCACCCCGCGCTGGACGAGTGGATGATCGTTGATGGTTACGGGAAGGTGTTGTCGCGGCCGGGTGTCGATCTCCGCACCCGCGAGCTGTGCGTCGTCGCGGCGTGCGCGGTAGCTGGCCAACAGCGGCAGCTCCACTCGCACCTGCACGGAGCTTTGAACGCCGGAGCTTCAGGGGAGGAGATTGGTGCCGTCCTGGAGGCCATCGCGGATCTGGTATCGGGCGATGAACTGGCTCGGTACAGGCAGTTGTTGACTAAAGTTCAGAGTGGGGCGGCGTCTTGAGACGGTGTGAGCTTCGTCTGGATCGGGTCAACTAAAGCGGGCGGCTTTGAGCGCTAAGCCTTGAGCTTTTGAGCTTCTTACGACCAGAGTCGTGGCGCGATTCGAACAAAATGCCCGCGGCGCCGAAATCTCGAAGTATTCGCGCCAGATGCTTAGCTTCGGCTCAACAGCTCAGAGCTTAGCGCTCAGAGCTGCCCGCTTTAGTTGTGACAATGCCATTCACAGACTCCCGATCCCTAACTCGAAGAAGTCGAAGAAGTAAGTGTTCATTGACCGCGTACTAATCCGAGTAGAAGGCGGCACCGGCGGATCGGGCTGCACCTCCTTCCGGCGGGAGTGGCGCACCCCGATGGGTGGGCCCGACGGCGGCGATGGGGGTCGCGGGGGGAGCGTCATCGTGCGCGGCGACTCCAACCTGGCGACGCTCCTCGACTACACCTACCGCGACAACTGGGTCGCCGGTCGCGGTGAGCACGGGATGGGCGCCAACAAGAGTGGGCGGTCCGGGGACGACATCATCATGCCAGTTCCGCCGGGGACGATTCTCCGCAATGCGGAGACGGGCGAGATCGTGGCGGAGGTGCTCGAGGACGGCCAGGAGTACGTCATCGCCCAGGGCGGGCGCGGCGGGAAGGGCAACGCCTTCTTTGCGACCGCCACCCACCAATCCCCACGCGAGTGGCAGCCGGGAGAGGAAGGGATAGTTCGCACCATCGAGATGGAGCTCAAGCTCATCGCGGACGTGGGACTGGTCGGCCAGCCCAACGCCGGTAAGTCGACGCTGCTCTCCGTCATTTCCGCTGCCCGACCCAAGATCGCCGACTACCCTTTCACCACTCTCCAACCGAACCTGGGCGTCGTTCAGCTAACCGATCACCGGACCTTCGTGGTCGCGGACATCCCCGGAATTATCGAAGGCG
>JBHEME010000067.1:3835-4131 GCA_046262755.1 Gemmatimonadaceae bacterium
GGACAAGTATTCTCGCCTTCCTGATCCCCATCGATGCGATGGATTGGCAGGTGGAGTAGGACCAGCTCCGGCACGAAGTCGCCGAGTATTCGGCCGATTTGGCGACGAAACCCCATTGCGTGGTGTTCACCAAAATGGACCTGTTAGGCGAGCAGTACGCGCCGCCCATTCAAGCGCCTGGCGCGTTCGGACTTTTCGCCGTCAGCGCCGCCGCCCGCGAGGGTCTCGATGCCCTCACAGCGGCGTGGTGGAGCGAGTTGCTTCGACTAAAGCAGGCGAGCAGGCCTCAGGACGTA
>JBHEME010000068.1:0-4091 GCA_046262755.1 Gemmatimonadaceae bacterium
CTCGTCGAGATCCGACAGCGCCTCTTCGGCGACGTTCGGAATTTCACGTGTGATTTCTTCCTGCCCGCGCTTTGTGTCGCGGACGTGCAGCTCGAGCTCCTGGATATGGATCGACGAATAGACGTCGTCCTTCACCAGACGCTCGGAGAGCACGATCGCATCCTCGAAGTTGTGTCCGTACCACGGCATGAACGCCACGGTGACATTGGCTCCGAGTGCGAGCTGGCCCATCTCGGTTGAGGCGCCGTCAGCCAGGACTTCGCCGGCTCTCACCTTCTGCCCAGCCTTGACGAGCGGACGCTGGTTTAGCGCGGTGTCCTGGTTGGTGCGCCAGTACTTCTTGAGGCGATACCTGTCGTGCTGAGTGAGTCTCGCCAGCGGGCGGTCAGAATCCTTCTTGCCACGCTCGGAGGCACCAGTGTCGACGATGATCTCGTCGGCGGTCACCGACATGATGGTTCCCGCGCGGCGGGCGATAACGACCGCGCCCGAGTCACGCGCCACTTTCTCTTCCAGCCCGGTTCCGACGAGCGGAGTCTGGGGGTTGAGGAGCGGAACGGCCTGGCGTTGCATGTTCGATCCCATCAGCGCGCGATTAGCATCGTCGTGCTCGAGGAACGGAATCAACGCAGCTGCAATCGACACGAGCTGCTCCGGAGCGACGTCCATATAGTCGATACGGTCCGGCTGTACGAGCGGAACGTCACCGCGCTGGCGGCAGAGCACCAACTCATCGACGAAAGTTCCGTCTTCATTGAGCCGTGCGTTTGCCTGCGCTATCACGACATCTTCCTCGCGATTGGCGTCGAGCCATTCGATATCCGATGTAACCTTGCCGTTCTTCACCACTCGATAAGGAGTCTCGACAAAGCCGAGGTCGTTGACCTGCGCGTAGCAGGCGAGCGATGTGATGAGACCGATGTTCGGACCTTCCGGAGTCTCGATCGGACACATACGGCCGTACTGCGAGTAGTGAACGTCGCGCACCTCGAAGCCCGCGCGCTCACGAGTGAGACCGCCTGGTCCAAGCGCCGACAGACGACGCTTGTGCGTCAGCTCGGCGAGGGGGTTGGTCTGATCCATGAACTGCGAGAGCTGCGAAGATCCAAAGAACGCCTGGATCACCGCTGAAACCGTGCGCGCGTTGACGAGATCGTCGAGCGAGATCTTTTCCGGGTCGGTGTTGATCGACATGCGCTCCTTCACCAGGCGCGCCATGCGGGAAAGACCAACCGAGAACTGGTTGGCGATCAGCTCACCGACCGATCTAATGCGCCGATTGCCGAGGTGATCGATGTCGTCGGTGTAGCCGCGACCCTCGTGCAACTCGACGAGGTAGCGGATGATGGCGACGAAATCTTCCTTGGTGAGAACCGTCTCGCTTGCCGGGCGGTTCGTCATCAGGCGCTGATTGATCTTGTAGCGGCCGACGCGACCGAGGTCGTAGCGCTTGGGCGAGAAAAACAATCTCTCCAGCGCCTGCCTGGCTGTTTCCCGGTTCGGGGCATCGCCAGGGCGGAGCAGCGAGTAGATCTGCTTCAGCGCCTCTTCGTCCGTGTGCGTCGGATCCTTTGCCAGCGTGTTCTTGATCAGCATCGATTCGGCGCGGCCGGACATGACGAAGACCTGCACCTTGTTGATCTCATTCTTGCGCAGCTTCCTGATCAACGTGTCGGTGAGGTTGTCGCCGACTTCAGCGATCACTTCTCCCGACTCAGGCTCGACCGCATCGACTGCGATGACCCGGCGAACCGGACGCTCGCCTCTTTCGATCGCATCAACCTCGTCGCGGAGATCGATCGTCGTGTACGAGGCGAAGACCTTCACCCTGTCGATGTTCAGACGGCGCAGACGGTTGTAAACCTCCTCGGTCAGCTCGTCGCCCTCTTTGACCAGAAGCTCGGACTCCTCACGCTCCAACGCTGCTCGTGCCTTTTTGGTCTTGAGCTTGGGAGCTTCCGGGTTGTGGATCGTTCCGGCGAGCGTAATGTCCTCGGCGATAATGGCACCGAGCACTTCACGCTGGTCGGTGCGCGATTCGCGCTTCCTGACCAGATCGAGCTCGCGCACCGCGAAGAACAGCCGCAGGATGTCCGAGTTCGTTCCGTAACCAAAGGCGCGAAGCAGTGCCGTGGCCGGGAACTTCTTTTTCTTGTCGATGTGCACGTAGACGACATCGTGGATGTCGACCGTGAACTCGACCCACGAGCCGCGGAACGGTATGATGCGCGCCGAGATAAGGCGCTGTCCGTTCGGGTGGGTCGACTCTTCGAACACCACGCCTGGGGAGCGGTGCAGCTGGCTGACGATGACGCGCTCAGCGCCGTTGATGACGAACGTCCCCAGCGGCGTGAGGAGCGGAAGCTCACCGAGGTAGACTTCCTTCTCGATGATGTTCTTCGGTCTCTTGCCTGCTTCCGTCGTCTCGAAGACGATCAGCTGGAGGGTGGCCTTGAGCGGCGCGGAGTACGTCATGTCGCGCTCGATGCATTCGGCCACCGAGTATTTGGGCTCGCCGAGTGAGTAGCTCTTGAACTCGAGCGAGAAGTTCTCGTGGACGTCGGTTATCGGGAACAGGTCTTTGAAGACGCGCTCGAGTCCGATGTCCTCGCGGTTCTGCGACGCGGCGTCCAACTGGAGCAGCGACTCGAAGGCGCGGGTCTGGATGTCGAGGAGATGCGGCATCTGCATCCCCTGATCGAGCTTGGCGAAGGAGATCTGTTTCATCAGTTCGGGCATGAATCACCTACAGGCGCAAATAGCCCCGCCGCCGTCACGCGCGAATTTTTCGCGGATCCGGGGAGGAGCGTGCTTCTAGTTTCGGTTTTCGTGGTACGATCGAGCGAAGCGTGGGTCATGTTTGTCGGAGTTGAAGTAGTGGCCAGTGGGAGACGGAGCAGAGGTGTCGACATAGGCAGCTTTCCGCGTAGCAAGAGACCCGCGCCGTTGTAGTTCGCGGGGCTCGCAGCGTGTAAGCGGATAGCTGCCGTAGTCGATACCTCTGCTCCGTCGACTGGCTCAGTTACTTCACTTCGACAGAAGCACCCTGCTCTTCAAGCTTGGTTCTCATCGCCGCGGCCTCGTCCTTCGAAACGCCGGACTTCACAACCGACGGCGCGCCATCGACGAGATCCTTGGCTTCCTTGAGTCCGAGTCCCGTCAGCTCACGCACGACCTTGATGACCTGGATCTTCTTGGCGCCGGCTTCCTTGAGGGTGACCGCAAACTCGGTCTGCTCTTCAACAGGAGCTGCCGCAGCGCCAGCGCCGCCACCGGCAGCCGGAGCGCCGCCGCCAACGGGGGCCGCAGAGATCGTGACGTTGAACTTGCTCTTGAAAGCTTCGACAAGCTCGGAGAGCTCGAGCACCGACATGTTGCCGATCGCGTCGAGGATCTCGTCCTTGCTCATGGTTGCGTTTGCCATTGTGTTTTGTTCTCCCTGGGAAATTTTAGGCGCCTTCGCGCTGAGTCTTGAGCGCGTCGAGCGCGCCTGCAAACATGTAAAGAAGCCCGTTGAGCGCGCCGACGAAGGCGGTCATCGGTGACTGCATGCCGGCGCCAAGATCGGCCAGCATTTGCTCGCGAGACGGCAACCCGGCCATGCGCTTCAGCTGCGCATTGTTGATCGCCTTGCCCTGGAGCATCCCGCCTTTCATGGCGGGCTTGTCTTCGAATTCCTTGGCGAAGTCGCTGAGCACTCGCGCGGCGGCTACCGGATCCTTCCCGACCACCAGGCCGGTTGGACCTTTGAGCTTCTCACCGACGAGGCCACTCTCGTTGACGGCACGGAGAGCGAGCGTGTTCTTGATGACCACGTACTCGACGCCTGCTCTCTTCAGTCGACGGCGTAGCTCGGTCATCCGCTTCACGTTGAGTCCGGTGAAATCCGTGTAGTAGAGCGACTGTGCGTTCGCCAGCTTGTCCTTAAGCTGGGAGACAAGTTGTTCTTTCTCGGTTCTCTTCATCGGCTACGTCCGGTAAGGAGTAATGTCGATGTTGACGCCGGGGCCCATCGTGCTCGAGATGGCGACGTTCCGAACGTAGACACCCTTCGAAGTCGTTGGCTTGGAGCGGACGATCTGATCCATGAA
>JBHEME010000069.1:0-3767 GCA_046262755.1 Gemmatimonadaceae bacterium
GATTATCAGCGCGCGCTCGAGGCACTCGCACGAGCGGCGACGATGTCGAAGAACTACAAGTCTGCGGTCGATTTGTGGCGAAGATTGGCGCTGTCGGACCCATTGTCCTCGCGCTTCGCGCTCGAGGTGATCCAGGGACTCTCAGATGCAGGTGATCGAGTCGCCGCCGTGCAGTACGCGCGCGCTTTTCAGCAGCTCGTTCGCTCAGAGCTCGGCGTCGATCCGGACCCTGCGATCGACGAGCTGGTCGCACAGCTGTCGCAGCGGGATGCGATCGTTCCGCCATCGCGTGGCATCCATTCAGTTTCGGAAAACGTGAGTGAGACTGTACTCGACGGCCCGGCGGTCCGACGCGGTACGCATACCAGTGCGACCGTTCGACTGGGTGACGGCGACAGCGCTGCCGCGGACGAGTCGCGAGGAAGGTTTCGCTCACGCTCGTGGGCCTGGACGGGTTTGACCATCGTGCTAGCCGTTGTGGTGCTCGCCATCGCGAATGCTACCGGCGGCGCGCCCAAGTCCGACGCCCGAGCCGCGCCCGCACGTCATGCGTCCAGGTCGCCGGATGCCCGGGCCCGCATGTTTTATTTGCGCGGGGTCAGCAGCTGGAGCGATCGCTCGAAAGAAGGCCTCGACACCGCCGTGATTTACTTTCGCCGCGCGACGGAGATCGACCCCCTCTACGCCGAGGCGTACGCCGGTCTCGCCAACGCGTACGTGTTGCTTGGGTACTCGGGCTATCGCCCGGGCGACGCAATGTTTCCGAAAGCGAAAGCCGAAGCGCTACGCGCCATCGAGCTGGATAGCACTCTCGCTTCGCCGCATGCCGCGCTGGGACACGAGTTGATGTGGGAGCGCGATTTTCAAAGGTCGGAGTCGGAATTCAAAAAGGCGATCGCACTGGATCCAGGTTACGCCACCGCCCACCAGTGGTACGGGATGTTGCTGATGATACTGGGACAGACGAAGGAGGCTGTCGCAGAGACCGGTCGGGCCGCCGCGCTCGATCCGCTGTCGCTTCAGGTTCAGAACACTTACGGCACTTTCCTCGGCGCGTCGGGTCAGCCGGCCGCTGCCCTTCGACACTACGAGCGAGTCGTCGGTCAAGAGCCCGACTCGGCGTGGATAGAGCGCAATCCGTGGCTTCTTACCAATATGGCCAGCATGTACGCGGCAAACGGGATCTACGACAAGGCGATTCACACCGCGAAGCTCGCGTTGCGCGTGGTCCCGAACCATCCGCGGGCGGTGACGACGATGGCGTCGATCTATCTCCGGATGGGAAAGCGGGCCCAAGCCCGCAGAATTTTCGAGAGCGCCGACACCAGCAATGAACACTACGCCGTCTATCGCGGGATGATGCACGCCCGACTCGGCGACGCTGACTCGGCGTTCATGTGGTTCGACAAAGTGCGCGAGTGGCCGATTCCCGCGATGATTTCCCTGCGCGACGACGGGGGGCTGCGAGCGATTCGGAAAGATCCGCGCTACGCCGCGCTGCTTAGACGGCTCGGGTTACAGCCGTAGGCTTAGCCGAAGAGCAGGGGGCATGGCAAACTGCAAACTCGGAACTACCGGTTACGGGGCACTGCAAACTCAGGACTACCTGTTGTGAGTTGTAGTTACCGGTAGCGCGGTTGCGTGTCTCTGCCCACACTGGCGCCTGTCGCAGCGCAGAGACACGGAACAGGTAACCGGGAACTATGACCCGTAACAGGTAGTCCTGAGTTTGCAGTTCCGTCCTTGCAACGAAGCCTACCGGCCGATCCAGTAAGTCGCTTTAACGAGAAATACGTTGGTCGGCACCGTCCGGAAGATCGCTCCCACGTCTCGGCCCGTGCTGAAATCGCCGATCTGCTCGAAGTCGCTCCGCTCCTGCTGCCACACGACGAATAGCGCCGAGCCCGGCCGATATTCCCAGCGCAGCACGGCATTGCCGCGAAGATTCCGGATATTGAAGTTCGGGTCACCGAACGTGAACGGAGTCGCCGGCCCGACGCCGTCCGGATCGACAGTGTAAGTCTTGTTGAGCGCGTCCCTCGTGATAGTTCCCCTGTCGCGGCCGTAGACGGCGAAGTTGTAGGTGCGGGGCGTGAGGAATTCCTTGAACTGCGAGTAGTCACCCGCGGAAACGAAGGGCTGCGCATAGACCTGCAGCGTCAGCACTGGCGTGAACGTCCACTCGATGCGGGTGTCCATCGCCAGTGTGGTCTGGTGCAAATTGGCGAAGACGTAGCGGGTGCCATAGGTGTCTGCCGCCAACGCGTCGCTGACGCTGCGCACGAATTGCCCGGTGGTCTTGTCCACGCTCAACGATGGTCCGAGCACGACTCGCAGAGATGTCGAAGGACGGATGGTCGTTGTGGCGCCGGCGTTCCACGAGTGTCCGCCCGACTCATAGCGCGATAGCCCGGCGTTGCCGGAAACCGAAATCGGCTTTCTGGTATCGGAGCCGACATTGGCGCTAGCGTTCCAGCCCGGCGGCACCAGGGCCAGTGGGCCGCCGCGCGTGAACCGATCGCTGAGGTAGCGCGGGGTAATTCCCGCGTTCATGCCGACGCTCCAGAAATTATTCAGATCGGCATACGCTCCGCCGGCGACGGACTGGAAGATGGAGTTGCGGTCAAAATTCCAGGTGTGGTTGGAGTAGCCGAACGCTCCGAAATCCCGGAAGTGTTTTCCCGCCGTGTAATTCTGGTAACCGACGTCAGTCGAAATCGCCCGGTAGTCGGACCGCCCCTGGAATCCCATGTCGTTCAGCTCGAGGCCCGGACTCGCCTCTTTATAGGCGAGCGATCCATAGAACGGGCCCGTCTTGGCGAGCGCGAGCTCTCCGATGTATCCGCCGAGTGAGTTTCGTGTCGGATCGAAGGTCAGTTTGCGCGAGTCGGGGCGCTGGAAATAGTGCGAGCTATTGAGCTGAGTCGATGCGATCGCCTGCTCATTACCGACCACTCTGCTGCCGGCGAGGAATCCGCTGGCTATGTAGGTCCGCTTCATCATGTCGTGCTCGAAATCGACGCCGCCGAACGTCGCGTTGGAGCGCAGGCGTCCGGTGAACGCGGTGTCGCTCAGATCGCGCGCGGTCGAAGTCAGCATCGTGCCGACCACCGTACCGCCTTGCCGGAAGTCCCGCTTGAGTCGGGCCGCGAGATAATTGGTTAGCGGCTCCACCGGAACTTTCAGGCGGGCGCCGGTCGTCGTCTGTACGTCCGCTCGTTGCTGCAGCGTCAGACCGTCGAGCAACCCAACCGTCCACGGTCCAGCCTTACCGGTAACTTTCGCCGCGCCGGCGATGCGAGTCTCATCCGGCGCGTCCACGAACTCGACATTCCCCCGGGGAAAGAGCTGGGGCTGCCTCCCGATCCGCCGCGAGTAGAAATAGCGCTGAAAGTTGTAATCGTTGTTGAGATAAACGTTACCGAAGCTGAATACGTCCGAGCCCTCGAGAAAGAACGGCCGCTTCTCCGGGAAGAATGTCTCGAACGCGGAGAGATTGACGACCGACGGATCGACTTCCACCTGGCCGAAGTCGGGGTTGACCGTCGCCGTCAGCGTCAGCCCCGCCGGGAGTCCATAGCGTACATCGCCGCCGACCGAGGGCTTGGTATCAGTCGATCGGAAAAACGGATCGGCGGCATCGCCGGGTGCGCGCGTCAGCTTCGTGCTCACGTACGGCAGAATCTCCAGTCGCGACGGAGATTTCACATCTTCGAGTCCGACGAGATCGCCGAATCGCGAAACGAAGCCGGAACTTTGCGGCGTCC
>JBHEME010000070.1:0-3516 GCA_046262755.1 Gemmatimonadaceae bacterium
CTGTCAGGCTTAGCTTCCGGGTTCGGAATGGGACCGGGCGTTTCCCCTTCGCTATTGTGCCGCCGAAACTCTATGGAGTTGTGGCCGGGTTTTGGGTAACCGACCGCAGCTCGGGAACCGCACAGTGGACGCGTGTATTCGTTTCGGTTGCCCGAAAGAAGTAGCAGTTTGTGGTCAAGCCCTCGGCCTATTAGTACAGGTCAGCTGCACGTGTTGCCACGCTTCCACTTCCTGCCTATCAACCCGGTGGTCTTGCCGGGGGCCTTACCTGGTTAACCCAGTGGGAGATCTCATCTTGAAGCGAGCTTCCCGCTTAGATGCTTTCAGCGGTTATCCCTGCCGAACGTAGCTAAACAGCAGTGCTCTTGGCAGAACAACTGTCACACCAGAGGTTCGTCCGTCCCGGTCCTCTCGTACTAGGGACAGCTCTTCTCAAATCTCCTGCGCGCGCGGCGGATAGGGACCGAACTGTCTCACGACGTTCTAAACCCAGCTCGCGTGCCACTTTAATGGGCGAACAGCCCAACCCTTGGGACCTACTCCAGCCCCAGGATGTGACGAGCCGACATCGAGGTGCCAAACCTTGCCGTCGATATGGACTCTTGGGCAAGATCAGCCTGTTATCCCCGGGGTACCTTTTATCCGTTGAGCGACACCGCTTCCACAAGCCAGTGCCGGATCACTAGTCCCGACTTTCGTCCCTGCTCGACATGTCTGTCTCACAGTCAAGCTCCCTTGTGCACTTGCACTCGACACCTGATTGCCAACCAGGCTGAGGGAACCTTTGGGCGCCTCCGTTACATTTTGGGAGGCAACCGCCCCAGTTAAACTACCCACCTGGCGCTGTCCCTGATCCGGATTACGGACCGAGGTTAGACGCCCAATTCGACCAGAGTGGTATTTCAACGTTGACTCCACGAGAACTGGCGTCCCCGCTTCACAGTCTCCCACCTATCCTACACAAGCCGAACCGGACACCAACACCAAGCTATAGTAAAGGTCCCGGGGTCTTTCCGTCCTGCCGCGCGTAACGAGCATCTTTACTCGTAGTGCAATTTCGCCGAGCCTGTGGTTGAGACAGTGCTGAAGTCGTTACGCCATTCGTGCAGGTCGGAACTTCGTCGATTCTTCTGTTTCCAGAAGGACTAGACTATGCCTTCATCTCAACAAGACTTGCGATGATCGTTGCCGGCAGATGTCCGCGCTTTCCACTCGGATTCATCTGCTCGGCCAATCGCACGATCTCGAGCAGTCCGCACACAGTGCGGTGCTCTCCTCTCGCCATCGCCGCGCAGATCGCGGCGAACAGCTCGAAGTCCTGCTGCTTGCTCGATAGCAGGGGGTAGAGCCGAAAGTGCGGTATTACCCGCGTGAGGATCAGCGGGAGACTTCGCGTCTCCCACTTCAACGTCTTGTCGCTGCGGTCGGGCCTTAGCGTCCCGCACCCGAAGTAGTCCCGGATGCGGAAAAGCACTTCCGCTCGGTCGCCGTTCTGGCTGACCGAGAGGCTGGGCCTGACCTCCCAACCGGCAACCAGCGTTGCCCGCGGGGACATCGACACGTTGAAGCAACCCTCTCCGTCGACGTACCCGGAGATGTACGACGGTAGATCAACGCCTTGTTGAGAGCCCGCGTCTTGCTCCGGCCATAGATTTGCCATCCCGTCACGCTAGTGATCGGGGCTGACAGGGCCGAGAGCCTCACCCACAATGGGGATCAGTCGTTACGGGGCCATACCTCGTCGAGGCAGAGGGCTTCCCACGGCATTACCCGCCGTCCAAAGCTGCGGCCTTGAACCGCAGCGGCCGGTGAGGGCTTCGCCGTTATGAGCGGGATTGATGTGCGGAGTCGCCTCCACACCGGGCAATTCGTTCACCCGACAAGGAATTTCGCTACCTTAGGATGGTTATAGTTACCACCGCCGTTTACTGGCGCTTAAGTTCTCAGCTTCGCCCCGAAGGGCTAACCGGTCTCCTTAACGTTCCAGCACCGGGCAGGCGTCAGACCGTATACATCGTCTTGCGACTTCGCACGGTCCTGTGTTTTTAGTAAACAGTCGCTTCAGCCTGGTCTCTGCGGCCGTACGGCGCTTCGGGAGCAAGTCCCTACACGCCACGCGGCCCCCCTTCTCCCGAAGTTACGGGGGTATTTTGCCGAGTTCCTTAACCACAGTTCGCTCGATCGCCTTGGTATTCTCTACCTGACCACCTGAGTCGGTTTGGGGTACGGGCGGCCTGTACACTCGCTAGAGGCTTTTCTTGGCAGCATAGGATCATCCACTTCGCCTTGATCGGCTCGGCATCAGGTCTCAGGCTTAATGAGGCGCGGATTTACCTACGCCTCGCCCTACACCCTTACCCCAGGTCAACCAACGCCTGGGCTGGATTGCCTTCCTGCGTCACCCCTTTGCTTGCCTAGTACCGGACTGGGTCGCGCAATCCACCAGCTCCCCCGAAGGGTCGCCGGCTTCAAGCGCTTAGCAAGAACCGGATTCGGCATGGGCGTGTACAAGCCGGTACGGGAATATCAACCCGTTGTCCATCGACTACGCCTGTCGGCCTCGCCTTAGGTCCCGACTTACCCTGGGCGGATTAGCCTGCCCCAGGAACCCTTGGTCATTCGGCGGAAGGGTTTCTCACCCTTCTTTCGCTACTCATGCCTGCATTCTCACTCGTACGGCGTCCACGACTGGGTCACCCCGCCGCTTCTCTCGCCGTACGACGCTCCCCTACCCATCCACCATCCTGGACGTACGCAGGTCGCCCCGCGTACGCCGAGATATGTTGGTGAATGCCGAAGCTTCGGTGGTGTGCTTGAGCCCCGCTACATTGTCGGCGCGGAACCACTTGACCAGTGAGCTATTACGCACTCTTTCAAGGGTGGCTGCTTCTAAGCCAACCTCCTGGTTGTCTGTGCGACTCCACATCCTTTTCCACTTAGCACACGCTTAGGGACCTTAGCTGTCGATCTGGGCTGTTTCCCTCTCGACTACGGAGCTTATCCCCCGCAGTCTCACTGCCGCGTTCTCACTTACCGGCATTCGGAGTTTGGCTGAGTTCGGTAAGCTTGTAGGCCCCCTAGCCCATCCAGTGCTCTACCTCCGGCAAGAAACACGCGACGCTGCACCTAAATGCATTTCGGGGAGAACCAGCTATCACCGAGTTTGATTGGCCTTTCACCCCTACCCACAGCTCATCCCCCAGGTTTTCAACCCTGGTGGGTTCGGCCCTCCACGCGGTCTTACCCGCGCTTCAGCCTGGCCATGGGTAGATCACTCGGCTTCGGGTCTAGAGCACGCGACTCAATCGCCCTATTCGGACTCGCTTTCGCTACGGCTTCCCCTCACGGGTTAACCTTGCCACGCACCGCTAACTCGCAGGCTCATTCTTCAAAAGGCACGCGGTCACGGCCTGCCACAAGGACAGACGACGCTCCCACGGCTTGTAGGCACACGGTTTCAGGTCTTTTCACTCCCCTCGCCGGGGTGCTTGTCACCTTTCCCTCGCGGTACTGGTT
>JBHEME010000070.1:3526-3755 GCA_046262755.1 Gemmatimonadaceae bacterium
CGGTCACCAAGGAGTATTTAGGCTTAACGGGTGGTCCCGCCAGATTCACACGGACTTTCACGGGCTCCGTGCTACTTGGGATCCCACTCGGGAGATCAGGTCGTTGTCGTCTACAGGGCTGTTACCTTCTGTGGCGACCCTTTCGCATGGCCTTCGACTAACGCCTGATTTTCTCACTCCCTGCCGGATCAGCAGCTCCGGCTGAGTGGTCCCACAACCCCCCACATGC
>JBHEME010000071.1:0-3702 GCA_046262755.1 Gemmatimonadaceae bacterium
CGGAGATACCACTCAGCGTCTCCAGGACCACCAGATTTACCAGCGTAGTTGACGTACCCGGTCGATTCGTCGTTGGGGAATTCTAGAGTGTCAGGACGGATCCACACTTCAAATGTTAGACGCCCTGTAGTCGGAATCGAGTACTGGTCCTGGTCAGTTCCTTCGGCGTACTGGTTGATACCATCAAATACCATACAGCTTGAACCGTCAGGAGCTGCACCTGTGGTTGGAGAGTTGTGTTTAGTAAGGTTGGACAGACCTGCCGCGTCCACACCTGTGGCATCATTGTAGAAGGATACCGGGTTGTCCTGTATGACGCTTGTGTCGTAGTTGCCAAGGTTGGAATCCGTACCTGTAGCTGTATCAGACTTGGTGAGGCTTACAACCAGAGACTGAGACTCTGTGACGGATCCTGTGTCGGATGAAGACATGGAAATGTAGGCCGTCTCAGTGGCAGTACTTGAGTCTGCACTGGACAGCGATACTGACAGTGTTCCTGTATCTGATCCTGAACATGTATCGGTGCCAGTAACTGAGCTGGACTGGTTGACACTTCCGCTTTCAGTGCTCGACCCTGTGTCAGCGGAAGACAGTGTCACAACTATAGACTGAGACTCTGATGAGGTACCGGATTCTGTGGCAATTACAGTTAGCTGCTGTGACTCAGTTCCTGAACCATTGTCAGAGCTTGTGCTGGACACAGCAATACTGCTTGCCTCAATCGAGGTTGAGGTATCCGCAGAAGATATATTTATTCTGACTGTTTCAGTTACAGAGCCTAGATCAGAATTTTGTAGCTGCACAGAGATGCTTGTTATTTCTGTACCTGAGACCGTGTCAGAACCAGAAATACCAATCTTCTGTGTTTCAGATCCGCTTCCTGTGTCAGACCCTGTAAGAGTAACTGCAATAGACTGAGTTTCAAATCCTGTTGCAGTATCTGAACTTGTCAGTGATATCTGAGCAGATTCTGTAGAGGAACCTGTATCAGAGCTGGACACAGCCACAGCAATCGAGTAGGACTCTGTAGCAGATCCGGTATCACTGCCTGGTTGGTTGATGAGCTGAGAGTCACTGCCTGCTCCTGTATCAGCGCTCGACAAAGTGACAGCCACAGAATTAGACTCGGTAGCTGTAGAAGTGTCCGAACTACTCAAACTGATAAAACTTGACTCTGTAGCCGAACCCGTGTCACTGTTTGCTATAGGTGTGGTTATAGCCTGTGTTTCAGATGCAATGCCTGAATCGGAGCTGCTGATAGAGATAGTTGCAGTTTCGGTTGCTGTTAACGTGTCTGAACGATAAGTTCCAGCAGACGGATCGGACCAGTCTGAGATGGCCTCAAGAGATGACACCGAGTCTGTGCCTGTAACTGTCTCATTGTCGGAAAGAGATACGACAATAGACTGTGAGTCTATACCCGATCCTGTATCAGATTTGTTTAAACTGACAGTGGCTGATTCTGTACCTGTTCCTGTATCCACCCCAGACAGAGTTACGGAAAGACTCTGTGACTCCAGTGAAGAACCTGTATCTGTGCTGGATGTACCTATCTTGGTGGAGTCAGTACCCGATCCAGTATCGGATCCTGACAGAGTTACGATGATTGACTGGGATTCAAGGCTAGATCCAGTATCAGAACCAGTTAAGTCTATACTCTGAGTCTCCGTGACCGAGCCCGTGTCTGAGTCAGAAATAGGTGTAGAGCCACTACTGTCAGAATACGTGATGCTGATCTGACCTGCTGCACCTTTACCACCGTTAGAGTTAGTGGCTACAGTGGTGTTACCTCCACCACCACCGCCACCAGGTGCTGTACCTGGGTTACCGACAGCCGTGCTTACGGCCTTACCATTGGCTCCAGCTCCACCTCCGGTTGAACCCCCTGAACCACCGGTAGACACCAGAGCGTTTCCACCGGCTGCTGTGCTGCCCGCACCACCTCCACCGGCACTACCCCCCAGATCCGTTGCGACAGAACTACCGTTGCCTCCGGCAAAGACGGTATCTCCAAAGCAGCCTGTTGAGGTCCCACTACCGGCAGCACCGCCGGTTACGGTTGACGTACCTTCCGAACCTCCGGGACCACCAACGGCCACGACACCACTGGAGTTGTTTGAACTGAACCAAGAAGTACCACCCGTAGCACCCGCAGTTGTAGCGTTTGTGGTCTGACCGGCTACTGTAACCGTATAGCTATTGCCAGCAGTTACAGAGAATGTATCCTTGCGTGCGTAGGCACCACCGGCACCACCGCCACCAGAACCGGGGTTTGCTGTACCAGCTCCACCGCCACCTCCACCACCCCAGGCTTCCACCTTGGCAGATGTGAGACCGGTAGGAGCCACCCAAGTTCCTGTGGACGTGAAGGTCTCGGTGACGCTACCTGTTGCGTTGATGAGGAAGGTAAACTGAGAAGACTCTCCGGCAGCCGAAGTGGTCATGTTTCCACTTGCTACAGATGTACTTTCTGAAATAGCCAGAGCACAACCGAAGTTACCTGAGGAGTTTGCATAGAAGCTGGACACGCGAGAGGTACCCGGCAATGTGACGCTGAAGGACGTAGTACCAGAGTCCGGGCGTGATCCACCGATCATCAGGGACATACCACCGGAGTTGAGATTGCTGGGAGCCGCCACAGCGAACGAAGTACCGCCACTGTTTGTCGTAGAAAGGCTATCACCGTTAGGTCGCATTGAGTTTGCGCCCGAGTACTGAACTATGGCGGCAGCCGCAGACAGAGTGCTGCTTGTAGAACTCCACGTGACGGCAAACGTCGACGCTCCTACATCTCCAGCAACGGCTGCCTTATACCAGATGTAAAGAGCTGAACCTGAGCCACCGTTAATAGGACTGCTGGGATGGGCTGTCCAGCCCGAAGGCCCTGTGGGTGTCAGACCTCCCTGAGCTGTGGGAGGGTGCTCTATAGCCAACACCATAAAGTTGCCAGTGACAATACTGGCGGGAGCGTTGACGTTCCATGTGGTGCTGGTGATACTCGTATTAGAGGTAGTTGCACTGGTTGCGAATGCGACAGCCATTTACTACCTCCTAAATCAGAATTTTACGAGAACGTATACGATAAGTATAAGTGGTGTCAGGCGTCAGACCAGTATCTGAATAGGTGGTACCTGTTGTTTTTGAAACCACCACAGAACCGTTGCGCTCAATGTCATAACTTGTAGCACCAGACACGGCAGTCCAGGACAGATTGATCTGCGTACTTGACACAGGGATCACTGTCAGAACGGGAGGCAACAAGCCGCCTGTGTCTATAGACTGAGAGTCAGCACCTGATCCCGTGTCAGATTTGCTCAGCGTTGCTGCCAGGTTTTGTGCATCGGTGCCGGATCCGGTGTCAGAGCTACTGCTAGATGCAGAAAGTGACTGGCTGTCAGTTCCAGAACTGCTGTCAGCACTTAAGGTGGTTACAGAAATGCTTTGTGACTCTGCACCTGATCCCGTATCTGAACTTGAGATAGGGGTTGAACTTGACGCTGCCTTGATCTCAAGACCGATAGCACCCCAGTGGTTGGGTGTGGCGGACATGGTGCCGCTACCAGTAGTTTCAAAGGCGTCGCCTCTGTACTGGGTTTCAATGCTACATGCACCACCGCTCTGGTTTGAATCTCCAAGCTCGGTCCAGTTAGTTCGCTCCGTAGTAGTGGCTGTACTGTTTGAACCGCATGCAAAGTATGGACG
>JBHEME010000072.1:0-3629 GCA_046262755.1 Gemmatimonadaceae bacterium
CCCTTGAGATGGCTATCTGGCGCAGACAGCCTGCTCCGGGTCTGATCCATCATTCCGACCAAGGGGTGCAGTACGTGCGCCGCATAACCGGGCGCTAGATCCCTCTCGCAGGGAGGAGGGGTTCGGAAGAGACAATGACAGCTACAGAAAGGAGTGGAGAAACGAAGACCCCTGGGTCAACGGCTTACCCGGAGGTGAAAGCCGATGGGGACAACAGCATGCCGAACAAAGCGGGAGATGCCCGAAGGCGTTTACGACATCGTCCCGCAAGACCCGTGCGACAGGGCGAGGGCCACACTGCTCGAAACCCAGTCTCCAGTGATGCAAGACGCCCATCCCCCGACTACACACAACGCCCGAGAAGTGCGGGGCCGTCGACATACGAGGATAGTGTACTGGTCCTCGGAACCTTCCGGTCGGCGGACGGCGGGCAACGACCCCGCTCAAGGAGACGGACGGGACGCCTAACTCGCACTAGATCACGTCTAACGCCAAGGGAATGCGGGATCGCCTACGGGGCGAGAGCCCTACGGTGACGGAGTGCTCATAGTAGTCGTGGGAGTTGCGCCCCACCGGGGAGAGCGGGAGAGCCGCTCACAGGGCGAAGGAGCACAGGTGTCACAAGGACGACTCAAGGAGAGGGAGGTGCGCGGGATGCGCGAAGCCGAAACGATCCTGAGCGTCATTCGCGAACGCGGCAGAAGAGGATTGCCGCTGGAGCGCGTCTACCGGCTGCTGTTCAACCCCAACCTGTACCTGAAAGCCTACGCCAAGATCCACCGTAACGAAGGGGCGATGACCCCCGGCTCGACGGAAGAAACCGCCGACGGAATGTCCGTAGCCAGAATCGAAGCGATCATCGGCGCCCTGCGCCGCGAACGCTACCGATGGAGCCCGGCCCGGCGCGTCTACATCGAGAAGCCAAACTCGAAGAAGAAACGTCCGCTGGGACTCCCGACCTTCTCGGACAAGCTGCTGCAGGAAGTGATCCGCCTCATCCTGGAGGCACACTACGAACCACAGTTCGGCGACCGCTCGCACGGCTTCCGCAGCGGCCGGGGATGCCACACCACCCTCATGGAGATCCGGCAAACGTGGACGGGTACAAGCTGGTTCATCGAGGGAGACGTTTCCGACTGCTTCGGCAGTTTGGATCACGGGCTGCTCCTGGACATACTCCGGGAGAAGATCCATGATGGCCGCTTCCTGCGGTTGATCGAGAACCTCCTGAAGGCCGGATACCTGGAGGACTGGAGGTTCAATCGCACCCTCAGCGGCTCGCCGCAAGGGGGGATCGTGAGCCCCATCCTCACGAACGTGTATCTGGACCGGTTGGACAACTACGTCGAGAAGACGCTGCTCCCCAAGCACAACCGCGGAACTCGAAGGAGAGCCAACCCAGAGTACGATTATCTCAGGTTCCTCGCCAAGAGACTGGCGCGGGAAGGGGACGAAGGAGGAGCCAAAAAGCTCGATGAGAGGAGGCGAAACATCCCCTCCCAGGACCCGAACGACCCGGACTACCGGCGACTGAGGTACATACGCTACGCCGACGACTTCCTCCTCGGGTTCGCGGGACCGCGCGAAGAAGCCCGAGAGATAAAGAGCCGACTCAAAGAGTTCCTGCGAGATGAGCTGAAGCTCGAACTTTCCGAGGAGAAGACGCTCATCACTCACGCAAGAACCGAAGCCGCGCGCTTTTTGGGCTACGAACTGGTCGTCTTCCACGATGACCA
The DNA here is from genome assembly GCA_046262755.1 of Gemmatimonadaceae bacterium. Classification (GTDB taxonomy): domain Bacteria; phylum Gemmatimonadota; class Gemmatimonadetes; order Gemmatimonadales; family Gemmatimonadaceae; genus UBA4720. The sequence goes on from JBHEME010000072.1 coordinate 1,737, forward strand.
TAAGCACGATCGCACGGGACGACGCTCCATCAACGGCAACGTCGGTCTGAAGGTCCCCGCGGACGTGGTTCGCGCCAAGAGCGCCCCCTACCTCAAGGGCGGCAAACCGATCCACCGATGCGAACGGGTAAACGACTCCGCTTTCAGCATAGTCGCCCAGTACCAGAAGGAGTTTCGAGGCGTCGCCGAGTACTACCGGCTGGCACACAACCTGAGTACCAGACTGAACCGACTCAAATGGGTAATGGAACTGTCGCTGGCGAAGACGCTCGCCCGGAAACTGAGGGTCAGCGTCTCCAAAGTCTACGGGAGATACGGGAGCACCATCCAGACCGAGCAAGGAACCTACAAGGTCCTCAAGGTGACGGTCAAGCGAAAGGGCAAGAAGCCACTGGTAGCCACGTGGGGAGGCATACCGCTCACCTGGCGCAAACACGCGATCCTCGACGACCAACCCCAAAACGTTTGGAACGCCAGAACGGAGCTGCTTGAGAGACTCCTGGCCGACTCCTGCGAGCTATGCGGCTCAAGAGAGTACGTCCAGGTCCATCACCTACGGAGCCTGAAGGACCTCCGACGCAAGGGGCGGGCCGAAAAGCCCGAATGGGTCAAAGCGATGGCAGCACGCCAGCGCAAGACACTGGTCGTCTGCCGGAAGTGCCACCAGGACATCCATGCCGGAAGGCACTCCGGAGATGCCAAGATTAGCGGACCTACCAGACACCGGAGAGCCACGTGACACGGAAACGGTCACGCGTGGTTCGGCGGGGGGCCGTCGGAAAAGTGTCTTTAACGAGGCAACTCGCTGGCGGCCTACCCTACACCTCTTTGTCCTTTGGTAAGCAACTGGAGGAGGCCGACATCGTCCCCTCGATGGGGAGCGTGGGCTCGGCCTACGACAACGCCCTAGCCGAATCGTTTGTGGCCACGCTTAAGACGGAGCTATTGTATAGAGAAGACTCCTCCTGGCCGAGGCGGGAGTGCGCCCGGACGGCGATCTTTGAGTATCTGGAAGGCTTCTATAACCGCTATCCAGGCTCCACTCAGCTCTAGGCTACAAGAGCCCTGTGGACTTTGAGGAGGGTAGAATGAAAGAGGGCACCGCAGCGTAAGGAAAAAGTGTCCGTGCTAGCGGGTCAATTCCACAGTGCTCAACCTTCCCGCTGTATGGGAGGATGTGTTTCTCCAATACTTCGGAACAGACCCGGTCGAGTACAAGTCTATTGCAGACTGGCTTGTCTTTGTGACGAAAAAGTACATGGAGCATGAAGCGTTTCCCTCGAAATTTGATGGACTGGCGTGGATGGATGACGGAAGACCGATAGATGCTGCAGCATACGATGACCCTGACTTTTATTGGGAGAAATGGGATACCTGGGAGAACAGGCAAAAAGAATGGCGGAGAGGAAGCGGCACGATCTCAATTCCGCCTACCTGGGCTGATGTTGCAGAAGGTGTGATGTACCAGGCGATGCGAAGCGGACTGCTCCAGGCAGCACTGCAGCAAATGGGAGCAAAGACCCGAGTCGTATCACCTGAAAAATTCCTAAAAGAAGTAGGAGAAGAGTCAGAATAAAACCAATCAAGGTGTGCTTCTGATAATACTCATACCGCCAGTGGTTCATGGGCGTAAAACACCACCGGACCGGCGAAATCCCACATTGCACCGGTCGAAACAGAGTAGGGGATATAACCAGAGCTTATACCCATCCCAGTATTATATTGAATTAGCTGTTAACTGAAGTACCACTCAAAGCCATCTGTCCGGCGTTTTGCCTCCGCTTCTCGCTTCTGTCTCTGCTCTCGATCGTTAGCTAGCTGCTGATCAGCTGGTGCTTCCGGTGGCGGCGGTGGGGGTTGTGGCGGGAACGCCTTCTCTACGGCGTCCTCGAC
>JBHEME010000073.1:0-3492 GCA_046262755.1 Gemmatimonadaceae bacterium
CGGCTGAAGCAGGCAGACGGCCCGAACCTCGTCACCCAGGGCAGTACCGAGCTCGTCCACGCGCTGCTCGCGAATGATTTGGTGGACGCTATTAGCATTTTCACAGTGCCCGTTGTGCTTGGCAGCGGCAAAAAGCTGTTCGACGACAGCTCGGCGCCGCACTCTTTCAAGCTGACCCGGTCGCGCTTCTCTCCAAATGGCCTGATCATCGGCCATTATGAGCGAGAGGGTGAGATCAGGATTGGCAGCGCTCCGCTCAATTCCCCCAGCGAACGTGAGGTTGCACGCCAGCAGCGCATGCAGCGCGAGGGCTAGTTAGATGCGTGAGTCGGCGCAGTGCTCGTCCGTGATTTGATCAGGAACCAGCCGGCGGGCATGGCCATCTCACCCATCGCGATTTCGCTCAGCCCTTGTTGTACTCGTCGTGGCGGCGCCACCACATGCCCGTCTCGTTGCGTCCCAAGGGGGCGCGATCGAGCCACTGATACATACCCCAGAGGCCATCGAGTCCGCGCGCAAAGGCAGAATAAGTGTGATAGATGACGCCGTCCTCGAGCACGAACGCGCTCATGCCCGGCCTCTCGCGTGTGTAGGTGGCCACGTCGGTTCCTGTCATGGCCGCGTTGTCGCCGACAGGATCGTCGCCGCTCTTCGTTATTGGGTTGGCGATCGGCGCGTCCCCGCTCACGATCCGACCCCACCCGCCTTCAGTCAATGGCGGCTCGCGGCGGTAGTTGTATTCGATACCCCCGTCGCGCTGTTGCGCCTCGGTGAACGAGACATCGAAGTCGAAGTTGAAGTCGGTGTCGAACGAGGACGCCCAGGGAAACGACCATTCCATCCGCCTCTTGTAGGCCTGTAGTTTCGCCAGCGGCGCCCGCGACACAGCCGCCAGGGTGACGTCGTGGTTTGCCAGGTGAATGCCGAAGCCATTGAAGCCGTCCGCGATCGTCGAGCACGTCGCGCAGCCTGCCTTGTAGTCGGGCCCAAACATGAAGTGGTAGACGAGGAGCTGTGAGCGCCCCCGGAAGAGATCCGCCAGTGAGGCGATCCCCTCGTCGGTGTCGAATCGATATTCCTTGTCGATCCGAACCCACGGCAGCTCCTGCCGACGCCGCGCCAGCTCGTCGCTGCGCCGCGTTAGCTCCTTTTCCTCCTTGAGTAGCTTGACACGCGCTGTCAGCCACTCTGCACGTGTCCCGGTCAGGTGCTTCGTCATCGCCGCTGTCCCCGTTGCTTTTGCCATTACGCCTTCTCCACCCGACGCCGAATCCGGTCGAACATGAGCGGCCAGCCCTGCGACAACTGCTCGCGATAACCTTCGGGGAAGAGGCCGAGTGCCGTGTGAGTGAGCGTGATCGAGGTCACGCCGTTGGTCTCCTTGAGCCGATACTGCAGATTTGACGACACCGCGAACGACATCATCAGCGGTCCCGCTATCTCGAGCAGCGTCGGACGCTTGATTGCCTGGACGTGACCCCACAGGTGTCCATTGCCGTCACCGAGGTCACGAAACCAGCGGCCACCTGGCCAGGGTTCGATGGTCATCGGCATGGGGGTCCCGGGCCGCCCTTCGTTGGAGGGGCCCATCTCTTCGAGCAGCGCTGCAAACGTCGCGGCGATGGGTGCGCGAACGTGAGTCTCCTCGATAATGCTGAGCGACATGTTATCGATTTCTGGGGCGATCGCATTCATGATTGTCTCCTTTGAGTGGTATTCTTGTACGTGCGCTCCGATTGCTGCTCGGCGCGTTCCTTGACTCGGGTGAGCTGGCGGCGCCAGTAGCGCTCGAATCGGCTGGTCCATTCGTGGACCGGTTTGATTGCTTCCGCGTTTGTACGATAGAACGCCTGGCGGCCATCGCGTCGCACCTCAACCAGACCGACGTCCAGCAGCACCCGGAGATGCTTGGAGACCGAAGGTTGCGGGAAGCCGAGCCCCACGACGATGTCGCCGACGGGGCGCTCGGCGGGCGCGAGGAAGTTCAGGATGTCCCGCCGGCGTGGTTCGGCGACGGCGTTGAAGCTGTCGGAGGTAGTTGCGGCGCGAGGCATAAGCCAATAATATACCCATATGGGAATATGTCAAGGGTCAGGTCGCTCTTCACCCGTTGGACAAAGTCACCTTAGACGAGATAGCCATGAACATTTATGCGCAGCTGAACTTCGGCGGGAATTGCGAAGAGGCATTCCGCTTCTATGAAAAGCATCTAGGCGGCAAGATTACGTTCATGATGAATCAGAGCCAGGCACCAGGCGCGCCGGTTGGGGCGGGGGAGGCGATCATTCATGCGCGGATGGAGATTGGAGATACGGTGCTGATTGCCAACGATGTTCCTCCATCAGTCTTCCAGAAAATGCGCAGCGTCTACATCTATCTGTCTGTCGATTCGACGAAAGAGGCGGAGAGGGTGCACAAGCTTCTGGCCGAAGCCGGCGAGATTTATATGCCGATGGAGGAGACGTTCTATGCGACTCGCTTCAGCCAGCTACGTGACCGGTTTGGCGTGCTCTGGTCTATCATTCACGAACGTCCCAGACAGTGAGCGAAGGCTCGCGATGGCTCGACGCTTAGCCCAGCCAGTCGATTTTTCATAATCCCGTTCGTCGTCTTTGTAGAACCCTACACCACCACAGGGGGGATTCATGGCTCGAAAGATTGTCTACTGGATCACCACAGCGTTCGCTTGCCTCGCGCTGTTCGGTTCGCTGTCCTACCTAACCGGGAGTGCGGAAGTCGTCGCCGGATTTGCCAAAGCCGGATACCCACAGCACCTCCGGATAGTTCTGGGAATCGCCAAGCCGATCGCCGCCATCGTGCTGCTGTTGCCAGGATTTGCATTGCTGAAAGAATGGGCGTACGCAGGCGTGACATTCGCCTTGGTAATGGCTACCATCTCCAGCTACTTGTCCGGAGAAGGCGTGAAAGCGATTCTGCCGCCGGTGATTCTGGTGCTGCTGGCCGTGTCCTACTTCACCAGACCGCCAAGTCGCCGACTGGTCGGGAACAGATTTGGGCTGATGACGGGGCGTGAATCCAATGCGCCTGCCAGGATCGTAGGTTAAGGAGAACCATCGCGGAGGCCCAAAATGCGCCAATACCTTTTCGTCTCGGGCGTCTTCTTCACGCTAATCGCCGCGGTTCAACTCATTCGCTTCCTGTTTCAGTGGCCGGTGGTCGTTGACGGTGTCTCGATCCCGACGTGGCTGTCACTCATCGCGGCAATTATCGTCGGCTGCTTTGCCGTCTGGGGGTTCCGGGTCCGGTCCCGAATTGCCTAAAGGGGCCACGACACGATCATTGCAATTGTCTGGTCTGCCTAGATAGCCGGGGGGATGTCCGGGCTCGAGCAATTGCTGCTCGACGGTGGTCAGCCGGTGGTCGAGTCTCCGGGCGAGATCACGCTCGACGCTCGTTCGACGCTTCTTCGCCCGACGGCGTAAATACCTCCACCGCCAGCTTGAACGTCCGCTGCTCCTGCGGGTTCAGCGC
>JBHEME010000074.1:0-3297 GCA_046262755.1 Gemmatimonadaceae bacterium
GCCCTGAACACGGGAATGGCTTCCGCGGCGGTGAGCGGGTTAGTGGGCTCCTCCCTCCTCTGCGGAACCCGCCTCCTGAGCTACGAATCGACGGAGCCGCTGGCCGCGCTGGGCGCACTCTTCGCCCTCGCCCTCTTCACCTTCCTCAGTCGGGCCCTTGCCAATGACTTCAGGCTCAGCGGCGCCCTCAAGTGCAGCACCTTCCGCGGCAGGAGTCTCCTCGATCACCGCGCGCGGCGCGGCACAGACTGCGACCGCCGTTTCGGGGTCGTCGAGAATCTCGACGCCTTCAGGCAACTTGATGTCGCTGACGTGAATGGAGTCGCCGATCTTGAGCGCACTGACGTCGATCTCAGCGTGATCAGGGATGCTGGACGGATCCACCTCGATCTCCAGCTCGCGTAGCGACTGCTCGAGCACGCCGCCTTCGAGCTTCACTCCCTCCGGAATACCGAGGAGCGTAATCGGGATGCTGACCGTCACCTTCTCGCCGGCAACTAGCGCCTGGAAATCAACGTGCAGAATCTGGCGCTTGATCGGGTGGCGCTGAATCTCGCGGATCAGCGTCTTCGAGGTCTGGCCGTCGACGGTGACTTCGATCACCGTGCTCTCAGCCTGAATGTGGCCGAGCATTTTGTCGAGGTCGCGAGCGTTGAGAGCCAGCGATTGCGGCTGGCGATCGTGACCGTAGATGACGGCGGGGACTTGTCCGCGCGCGCGAAGCGTGCGGGCAGCGCCCTTGCCGGTGGTGTCGCGCGGCTGCGCGGTGAAAGAGACGGTTGCCATATCAGTTCATCCTTTTGGGGTGACGACTTTGTGCCACGCCCATTCAATTAAGTCCAAAATTGCTGTCGCGAAATCCTTCGCGACCTTCTCGATTGATTCCATCACAACCGCCTCCCGCCTACCGCCTTCCGCGCTATTGCTCGAACAGCGAGCTGACCGACTGCTCGCTGTGGATGTAGCGAATCGCCTTCGCAAGTAACTCGCCCACCGACAAAACGCACAGAGTCGGAAATCTCTTCGCCGGCGCAATTTTCACAGTGTCAGTCACCGTGACTTCCTTGATCGGCGCGTTCGTCAACCTTTCTACTGCCGGCCCCGAAAGCAAAGCATGCGTTGCGCAAACGAAAATGTCGCGCGCACCAATGTCTTTCAGAGCTCTTGCTGCTTCGCAGATCGTGCCGGCGGTGTCGATCATATCGTCCGTCAGCAAGCAATCCTTTCCTTCAACTTCACCCACGACGTTGACGACTTCAGACACATTCGCCTGCGGTCGCCGCTTGTCGATGATGGCGAGTGTGCCGTTCAGCCTCTTCGCGAATCCTCTCGCCATTTTCGCAGACCCAACATCAGGTGCGACGACGACGAGCTCATGCAGGTTCTTCTTCCGAAAGTGCGATACGAAAACCGGTGCTGCATACAGGTGATCCACCGGAACATCGAAGAATCCCTGCAGTTGGTGCTGGTGAAAGTCGAGTCCTAGAACCCGGTTCGCGCCAGCCGCCGTAATCATGTTCGCCATCAGCTTCGCACCGATGGAGACTCTTGGCTGGTCCTTGCGGTCCTGCCTCGAGTACCCGTAATACGGCATCACACACGTAATGCGCGCTGCCGATGCCCTGCGTGCCGCATCGATCAGGAGCAGCAGCTCCATGATGTTGTCGGCCGGCGGATTCGTCGGCTGAACGATGAAGACGTCATTGCCTCTGACGTTTTCGTCGATTCGTACGAAAATCTCGCCATCGGCAAAGCGGTTGACCGTCGTTTTACAGAACGGGATATCCAGCATTGCCGCGATCTCATCGCACAAATCCGGATTCGCGGGCCCGGCGATGAGCTTGAAGCCATGAGCGGGTACGGATAATCCGTCCATGTAGCCCTGCAAGTTAAGTGGGGAAAGGACTTAGTTCAATTGCCCCCGGTGGATTCGAACCACCATTACCGGATCCAAAGACCGGTGTCCTGCCATTGGACGAGGGGGCAGTCAAGCGGGATGCGGGATGCGGGAAGAGGGAAGCGCGAGCGAAAGCTAGTCCAGAATCTCGACCGGGACAACGCTGTCCGCTGTGCGCGTGACAACACGTTTCGTTCCCTTGGGCAGATTCATCGCGGGTATGTCCGATGCGGGCTCGATGCCCGTTCGCGTGACGCCTGGAATCTTGAAAACCGTCGAGCCCGATCCACTCAAGCGATAGAATAAATCGTATTTGTCACCGCGGTTGAGAAGCTGGTCGATCTCCGGATAGCGCTTACGAATCACCGGCTCGAAATCGTTGACCGAGTGCTTCGCCGCCGATTCCCAGTCCTGGAACATCTCCGCGGTCAGGTCCGGTGACTCGCTGGCGCGCTCGCCACGTGATTCGTCGAGCCACGCGTAAGCGTCGGCGGTCGGCACACCAAACGGCGGAAAGAACAGCTGTGCGTCGCGGGCTGGAAGCGCAGGCAGTCCCAGCAGTTTCTCACCGCGACCCCAGCCGAGCGCCATTGAGAAATCACTCACCAAGAATGGCACGTCCGAGCCGGCCCGGAACGCCATCGTGCGCAGCTCTTCGCTGGATACTGGATCGTCACAAATCGCGTTCAGGATGCGAAGCACTGCCGCAGCATCTGCGCTTCCCCCGCCCAACCCGCCTCCGATCGGGATTCGTTTCTTGATCACGATCTCGAATCCGTTTGGCCAACCGGTTTCCTTTGCGTAAATCTCTGCCGCGCGGAAGGCGAGGTTCTCCGACTCCGGTTGATCGCGCATCACGCCGCAACGGAGTGTCCGCGCGTGTTCACGGATGTGAACGCGGACGTCGTCGCCAAGGCCGATTCTCAGAAAGACGGTCTCGATCGAGTGGTATCCGTCGGGGGCCTTTCCAAGGATCCTCAGCGAGAGATTGATCTTCGCTTGCGCGAGGGTCCGGCCACCACGCGCACTCATTGTGCTTCCGCCGCCGGCTGAAGATCCCTGAGCTTCACGCCGAGGCGCGTGAAGTAATAGGCGCCGATCAGCGTGATGGGTATGAAGGAGAAAAGGTGATAGCCGATCGCCCACGTCGCTGCCTGCTCTCGAGTGATGCCGTAAATCGCCAGCCCTTCGACCGACATGTACTCGAACACTCCAAAAAATCCTGGCAACGCCGGCACAGCAGTGCCGAGCGCGATAAAGGCCTGGAGGAAGAGGGCGGCGGAGAAGGGTGTGCTGATTCCGACAGCACGAAATGAAAGCCAGAACCCGACACCGTTCAGCATCCAATGTGCGACTGTCCAGCCAAAAACCGCCGCGAATCGGCGTGGGCTGCGCAGGAC
>JBHEME010000075.1:0-3088 GCA_046262755.1 Gemmatimonadaceae bacterium
CGGTCCGCCGGACCGAGCTTAGCGGCTTCATCAGCGCCGCCTAGAGCCGGTCGAAGTCAAGGGCAAACATGACGGAGTGCGCCGCGCCCGAGTCTGCGTCCGTGATCTCGAGGCTCAAGACGGTGTTGGGACCGATGACCATGCCGACCGGGTCGAACCCGTCCGGGTACGTGATTTCGGGACCGCTGCTGTTCTCCAAGATGCCGCGACCGCGGGCAATCTCCATCGGGCCGGCCGTTAGAATCCAAGTGATGTCCCCGAGGGCCGGAGTGTTGTCGCGGACTGTGACCGCGATGGCACGCAACGTTCGCGGGTACGGGGCCGTGCTGACCTTGTCGCCGGCCAGGACGTTGACGACCGCGAGAGCTGCAATCGACGCGCTGACTTTCTTGTACATCGCCATTGTTTTTTCACCTCATCGTGTTGCCGCATTGCCAACACAGGCCGAGCTTTTGCTGGGCTGCCGTTTCGTTGTTCGCGTTGCCGGCGTGACCGGGACAAGATTTCGTCGTCAAGAGTAACCTCGCTTCTTTACGAATCGCGCCTTGCCGGACGCAAGGAGGATGTACGGTTGTCCGGTCTTGGTCTTGTAGACTTTCTTGCCGCCGCGTCGTGCGTACTGCTTCGCGGAACCGACGCGGTGCTTCTTGGACTTGGACTTCTTGTGCCGCTTCGGCTTGCGAGCCGATGCGAGCGCCAGCGCCGCGCCGCCGCCGATGATTGACACACCGGCAAGAGCGCCGAGCCCAATCAGAGCCGGGTTTTCCAGCATGGACACTTTGTTGTCCATCGGCATCGTGTACGTGGTCGGGACCGCGACCGCGACACCGTCGTTGCGGGACCCGACTATCTGCCGGAGCCGCGCTTGGAGCTGGAGCGGCTTGATGTTGTAGTCCGCTTGGCGCGAGAAGTCGCCGCCGAGGATTTCCGCGACTTGCTGCGAGTATTCTTGCGGCGTCGGATCGACGCCCCAACGCGCCGAGACGAGGTTGTACGCGCGGAACTGCCGGACGATTTCTTCTTCTTCCGTGGCCGTGGTTTCGCCTTCTTCGGAGCCGCACCTTCCGGTTTGGCTGGTACCGTGACGGGAGACGGAACGTAAGTAACTTTCTGGTCGGGAACGTTGTCGGGAATCGCCGCTGCAGCTGCGCGGCCGACAAAAGTCGGAGCGGCTTTCGCGGCGATGTACGCAGCGAGTGGGACGGCCAGCGACCCGGCCACGACGGCAGCTGCCGTCTTGCCGCCCGGTATCTTCTCGATGATGTACTTGGTGCCGGACTCTGCGCCCTTGTACACCGCGAGAGACGTTTCAAAGCCGAACCTGGCCGCGTCGGCCGGCTTCGCGAGGTTGAGACCTTCAGCGCGAAGGTCAATCAGTTTCTGGCCGAGGGCCTTACCGGCTGGACCGACGACGGGTAACGACGTCAAGAGCTTGTTCAGCGGATCTAGAACGGGCAGCGCGGCCAGGCTCCACTTGAACTTCGCCATCTCAGAGCATACTCCTTGCGTCCTGCGGAGAAGCCGGTTTCGCAAAATAAGACTCTGCGACGGCTGCAGCTTGGTCGGCAACCTTGTCGTCACCTTCGTTTTTCCTCATTGCGCGATAGAAGCGGCCGTTGGCAGAACGGACTTTGGCTTCCCAATCGGTCATTTTGTCTTCGAGTGCCTTTAACCGAACCTCGATGGAGTCTGTACGGGCCCTTAGATCGCGGTCTTTCATGCCTACGTAAACGCTAGACCTAGCCTTTACGCTTACCTAGGCGGACGAAACCTCACCAGCGGCGACAGGAAGCCCGTGGTTGAACGCAAAAATCGAGGGTAGTCAGGTATCCCCAAAGCCGAGGTTCCTCGCCAGCGGCCCGGAGCGGGCCGCTGGTGGGGAACCAGGGAGGATGCCCGACGAAGGAGGGCATCCGACCCGGAGGGGTTGTAGCCGGGGGAGGGGCCCCGGCGGACGTGGCTTCACTTCGCCGCGATGACGGTACGCTGGCCGTTCTTCGCCGAATTCGGGAAGGCTTTCAGAATTGCCTCACCGAATTGGATCCATTCCGCCGGAGTCTCGAGCCCGATGTTCAAGCCCTTGAAGGCTCGCTTCCACGCCAGGACGACGACTTCGCCCGCATCATTCTTTTCGACCTTCGAAGGCACGACTTCGGCGAGCGCAATCGTGTTGCGCACGGTGCCCTTCCCGTCGGTCCAAGACCGAGGATAGACCGCGCACGTTCGCTTTCCAACGTTGATGGTCGGCACGCTGGCCGGAATCTCGTTTTCGTTCACGTTTTCCACTCCGCCAGAGCGCGGCCCCTTTCGTCCCGTAGCTGGAAAGGAAGTGGGCCGAGCTACCGGCGAGAAATCCAAGAGCCGAGACGGCGTTTAACCCTTTCGTGAAGTCGTGGCTGTACGCCACGTGCGAGCTGCAGACGTTGCACCAGGACCGGTTTCACGACGATTCCCACCAGAACGCGATCGTGGTCCCGCCGCCGCCGGTGTTAATTTTGTAGTAGTAGCCCGGCGGGACCCAGACCATCGCGCCGCCGGCAACGTTCGCCGCGCGTGTGTCTGTCTGCAGCACTTGGCCCGGCGAGCTGGTGGGGCCGACGTAGATGTCCACGTCGACCGCGCCGCCGCTGTCTTTGAGAGCGAAGAACACGTACCGGCCGGAGACGGCCGTACCGGCTTGGTAGACCGTGTTGGCGGCCCGGGAACCGCTGACGTCGGTTAGCGTCGTCGGGAACGTTGCGGACGAGGTAAAGCCGCTCAAGGGCTCCACCCGACGAGGTCCACGACGACGCTCGAGGCCGCGTACAAGCTCACCACGAGGCCCGCGTCGATGGTTTTCCCAGCTGGGGCTTCAATCGTGTACGTCCCGCCGGCCGGGATGGTGAAGAACTGTCCCGCCGTGTTGCCGCCGCCGTCGTTCCACGAGACTTGCAACGCGACGGCCGTCTGCGGGACAATGCTCAGCACTTGAAGCTCCGTTTGGAACTTGTGGCTAAGGACCGTCGTGGACGCGGTCCGCCGGACCGAGCTTAGCGGCTTCATCAGCGCCGCCTAGAGCCGGTCGAAGTCAAGGGCAAACATGACGGAG
>JBHEME010000076.1:0-2868 GCA_046262755.1 Gemmatimonadaceae bacterium
ATCACAAAGGAAGGATAAGGCGATGTGTCAATCAGAGTATCAGCGAGAACTCAAGAAGCAAGTCCAACTGCCCACCATCTGGACTATCCCCGATCAGATGTGGCAGAAAATCCGCCCCTTGTTAGGAGTGGAGAAAGAGAACCGGGCACGCCGGGACGCCGGCCCGTGCCTTTTCGCAAGGTGATCAACGGCATCCTCTTCGTTTTGCGCACCGGCTGCCACTGGAAGGCTCTTCCTACTAGTTGCTATGGCTCCGGTTCGACCGCCCATCGCCGCTTTCAGCAGTGGACACAGGCGGGGATCATCGACGCCATTGTGGAACTGATGCTCAGATGGTATGACCGATGCCGCGGCATCGACTGGGAGTGGCAAGCAGCCGACACCAAGCTCTGCTGGCGGCTCCGCTGGGAGGCCAAGCGACGGGACCTAACCCCACTACTGACCGGGGCAAATCGGGGACCACAAGCGACACCTGCTGATCGATGGGCGCGGCGTCCCTTTGGCATTTCATCTGAGTGCGGCTAACCGCCACGACCTCAAAGGCTTATCTCGACTGCTCGATCCGGAAGGACTGTTTGCGCTACGTCCCGAGCCGAGCGAAGGAGCGCCTCAGCAGCACCTGTGTTTGGACAAGGCGTACACGATGCCAAAGAAGCGGATAAACTTCTGGAGACTTTGGGCTATGTGGGGCACATCAAGCGGCAGGGGGAGGACGATGTGCCGGGTGTCGGAGAACCACTTTACCCGGCGCGCAGGTGGAAGGTCGAGCGCTCGATCTCATGGTTGAACAATATGCGCAAGCTGCGCGTGCGCTGGGAGAAGAAGGCAGAGAACTACCGTGGACTGTGGTTATTAGCCGCCGCACTCATTACGTATCGACGTATAGTTTTGGGATAGGCTCTAAGCTTGTGTTTTAACTGCATGAGTCGGTGAGGGATGCCCGGAGTAGCCGATGGCGATTCCCGGTAGCACAATGCGTCGTTATGAAACCTACCGATGCCCTGCGTGCCTTCCGTGACTCGCTCTACAGTTGCTTCGATCAGCGCGCCGACGCGCTCTTCGAACTCGCCGATGCCATCCTTACCGCGGGGGAGGCGGTGCCCTCGCCGGTCCACCTGAGCCTCCAACCCTACCACCGCCGAGGGTGGGGTAGCCTCTACGCGGCACTGGACCGAGGACGTATCGACACCGCGGCCCTACGGAGACTGCTCACCCACCATCCGCTCGCCGCCGCCGAAGGCGAAGCAACGCCGGTTTACGCCGTGGACGTGAGCGTGTGGCCCCGATGTGACGCGGAGTGCAGCCCACAGCGAGGCTACTACTATCACCCTTCGCGCCACTCCGCCGGCCAGCCCATCGTAGCCGGGTGGGCCTACCAGTTCATCGCCCGGATAGGCTTCGTCCGCGAGAGCTGGACCGCCCCGGTGGACCTCGAGCGTCTCCGTCCCACACAGGACGCCAACGCCGTGGCCGTTGAGCAAGTAAGGGGGTTGCTCGGCCGGTTGGCCAAGGAAGAAGCTACGGCGGCGGCGGCGGCGGCGGCGCTCCCCCTGTTCGTCTTCGACGCCGGCTACGACCCCGTCAAATTGCAGCAGGGGCTCCAGGAGAGCCGCGCGCAGATCCTGGTTAGGCTGCGCGCCGGGCGTTGCTTCTACGCCGATCCGTCACCCCCGGCCCCTACAGGACGCCACCCTCGCCACGGGCACAAGATGAAGTGTTCCGAGCCGAGCACTTGGCCCGAGCCCTCAGCCGAGCAAACGTGCGAGGATGCCGGATACGGGACGGTTCGGGTGCGCGCCTGGGCGGGGCTGCACCCCAAGGTCCGCAATCACGCCGGGCGGGGCAGCCGAGGGCCTTTGCCCATCGTGCGCGGGACGCTGGTGTTGGTGGAGGTCGAGCGGCTGCCTAGAGGCGAGAGGCGGCGAGAGCCGCGCGTCCTGTGGCTGTGGTGGCACGGTCCTCCGGAGCCCGGAATCACGCCGGAGCTGCTGGACCTGCTCTGGCGAGCCTACGCCAGGCGCTTCGACATAGAACACACCTTTCGCTTCCTCAAGCAGGAGCTCGGGTGGAGCACCCCTCGGGTGCGCCATCCAGAGCAGGCCTACCGCTGGAGTTGGCTGATTCTCGCGGCGTACACGCAGCTTAGGCTGGCCCGCCCGTGGGTGGCCGACCGAAGGCTGCCGTGGGAGAGGCACTACGAACCCGGCCGCCTGACGCCGGTGCGGGTCCGCAGAGCCGTTTTGGCGCTTTTGGCGGAGGTTGGGACACCAGCGAAGCCGCCGAAACCCTGCGGACGCTCTCCTGGGCGGCCCAAAGGACGCCTCTCGGGCCGGGCGAAGCGCTACCCGGCCCTCAAAAAGGCCACCTGAGACCGGGAAGAGAGCGAACGCGCACGTTTTGCGATGTACATAAAGCCCATCGCAAAACCCCTCGTGGTTAAAACACAAGCTTAGAGCTAGGCGGTAATCCTCCTCCAACGTTCGTCAGTGCACAGCAGTGAATGCCCCGGGCGACGACGGTATGCCTATCAATCAGAGAGAGGAGCGGAGGGGTGTAAGAGCCCCTCCGCTCGAGCGACTTGGTACTACTGCCCTAGGGTGACGGGTCCGGGTACGAGCCGCCGAAGATATCGGTATTGCCGAACGTCGGTAGGCAGCTCGACTGAACGGCCGGAGGCATCGGCGAAGCTTCACCCTGAGCCTTATCCTGATCACCGCTGTGGTTTCTTATCTCCGGCAGGTCCTCGTCGAGGGGCTTCGCACTGCCCGAGGTGATGGCGTCCGCCAGGTCCTGACGGTAGCTGTCGATGGCTGGACAGTCGGCCGCGTTCCGGACGTCGTTCCATACGGTTGCACCGTAGTCCAGGGT
>JBHEME010000077.1:0-2677 GCA_046262755.1 Gemmatimonadaceae bacterium
GGTCTTGACGGAATCCTGCGCGACGCCCTTGCTGTGCAGAAAAGGGAACCTGGAGTTGCTGTCGGCGCCGTTCTGAGACATGAAGATCAGCCGCTGAACATTTTCCGCTCGCGCCGCGGATATGAGTCTTTCGGTAGCGGCGGTATTCGACTCGGTGTAACGCTCGCCTTTTTTTTCGATCGCGATCGCGGCAAGATGAACCACTGCGCCACATCCACTCAGAGAACTGCGTAGTGCGCCAGCGTCGCGCACGTCGCCGACACGAAACTCCACCGGAAGCTGGCCCAGCGTCATGGCCGCGCGCGCGGGATCTCTGATAAGTGCTCTTACCTGCCAGCCGTTCTTCGACAACTCTCGACAGGTATGGATGCCGACGAGTCCGCTCGCACCGGTTACGAGAACGGGTTTCTTTTTATCGGCCGAAAGTGGCTGCGGCTGTTCGGCCACAGCAGTGGCGGGTCCTTCGCTGCCTCCCCCGTATCGGAAAGGAGACCCGCGCTCGTCCATCAGCTCCGTCGAGCTCCGCTCGAGTCGCTACCCTTTTTTCCGCGGTCGACGCCGCGCGTTCCGCGCACGACGATGCGATAGACGAGAAGGAACATTCCCATCGTCAGGAGGATGTGTATCCATCCTGGAGCTGTCGTCGTGAAGGTGATGAAGCCCCACGCGATGAGCATTACTAGTGCCGCAATTATTCCTAAATCCATTGGCGGAATCGTTGACCTTGCATGTGACGACCGGTAAGTTCAGACAGTCCTTTAAGCAGCAGAAGCACAAAAAAATTCTGCATCATAGTTGGGGCGGGGAACTCACTTTTTGAGCCAACAAGTCCTTCGAGTGGGTCCAATAAACTTTGCTGACGTCATGCCCCAGTGCGGGGAAGACGATAGGCGGGGTGAGGGCCTCAAAAATTCGACCGGGCTTCAAAAAACCTCTCCGTCCCATTTTTTCTGAAGCTCCGCCGGAGTTTGAGTTCTCTTTGCAAGAGTGCTCCCAAATCGGCGGAGTTTTCTTTTGTCAAAAAGAGAACTTCGACCTTCGCTTCGATATCTTACCCAAAACATGTCCCGTGTAACAGTCACCCGTCGCGTGCGGTTCAACGCTGCCCACCGCGTCCATAATCCGCAGCTGTCAGAAGCGGAGAATTCCCGCCTGTTCGGCAAGTGCAACAATCCGAATTGGCATGGACATAACTACACGCTCGACGTCTCGGTCGAGGGCGATGTCGACGCCAAGACCGGATATGTCTGCGATCTATCCCACCTCAAGAAAATCGTGGAGCGGGAGATAGTGGACATCGTAGACCACAAGAACTTCAACATGGATGTCCCGTTCATGCAGGGCGTTATTCCGACTTCCGAGAACATCGTCGTCGCCTTCTGGAACATCCTCTCCCCGCAGGTAAAGCCAGGAAAACTCTCGCGCCTTGTACTGTGGGAGACCGAAAACAATTATGTCGAATACACAGGCAGATAAAGAGTTCGAGGATCTGGTTCGTCGAGAGCTCGAGCTCCTCGGCGAAGATCCCAAGCGGGAAGGGCTGGCCAGGACTCCGGCCCGGGTCGCCAGCGCCTTGCGCTGGATGACCCAGGGCTACGGCTCCTCGGCCCAGGAAGTGGTGGGCAAGGGGATCTTCAAGGAAGAGCACGACAACATGATCATGGTGAGAGACATAGAGCTCTACTCCATGTGCGAGCACCACATGCTGCCCTTTTTCGGGAAAGCTCATGTGGCCTATATCCCCAATGGGCGTATTGTGGGGCTTAGCAAGATTCCCCGCATAGTGGACGTCTATGCGCAGCGGCTACAGGTGCAGGAGCGGCTGACGGAGCAGATCGCCGAGGGTCTCTGCAGTGTGTTGAAGCCTTCGGGGGTGGGAGTGGTGATCGAGGCTTATCACCTGTGCATGATGATGCGTGGGGTGCAGAAGCAGAACTCCAAGACCATCACCTCGGCACTCCGGGGCGCATTCAGGGACGACGCCAAGACCAGAGATGAATTCCTGCGGTTGGCGCACAACGGCTCTGATTAACTTCGTTCGACGCAGGAAATGAAAAGATCCCGGTTCCATCGCGCATGATCTCTCTCTCCGGCAGGAGCGCAGTGGTGACGGGTGCATCGCGCGGGATCGGCGCACGTCTCGCCGAATCCCTCGGCAGACAGGGAGCCACCGTGTTCCTGATCGCGCGCAACGAGCAGCGTCTCAAGGAGCTCGCCGGGAAGATCAAAAGCTCAGTGCCGGTATCCGCGGATGTCACCGACCCCGCGAGCGTGGACAACGCGAGGGAACGCATAACCGCCCAGCTGGGCGGTTATGCGTTCCCTCGCGTTGTCCACGCTCGCGGGGTCGGTGACATCCGCGGATACCGGCACTGAGCTTTTGATCTTCCCGGCGAGCTCCTTGAGACGCTGCTCGTTGCGCGCGATCAGGAACACGGTGGCTCCCTGTCTGCCGAGGGATTCGGCGAGACGTGCGCCGATCCCGCGCGATGCACCCGTCACCACTGCGCTCCTGCCGGAGAGAGAGATCATGCGCGATGGAACCGGGATCTTTTCATTTCCTGCGTCGAACGAAGTTAATCAGAGCCGTTGTGCGCCAACCGCAGGAATTCATCTCTGGTCTTGGCGTCGTCCCTGAATGCGCCCCGGAGTGCCGAGGTGATGGTCTTGGAGTTCT
>JBHEME010000078.1:0-2638 GCA_046262755.1 Gemmatimonadaceae bacterium
CGTGATCACGGGGGTCGAGATGTTCAGGCAGTTGCTGGACGACGGTCAGGCCGGTGACAACGTCGGTCTACTCTTGAGAGGTATCGACAAGAACGACGTCGAGCGTGGGATGGTGTTAGCCAAGACTGGGTCGATCACGCCGCACACCAAGTTCAACGCCGAGGTCTACGTGTTGACCAAGGAAGAGGGTGGCAGACACACGCCTTTCTTCAAGGGTTATAGGCCCCAGTTCTACTTTAGAACGACCGACGTGACGGGATCGGTAGAGCTGCCGGAAGGAATGGAGATGGTGATGCCGGGGGACAACGTGCAGATGACGATCGAGCTGATCACGCCGATCGCGATGGACGAAGGACTCCGCTTCGCCATTCGTGAGGGCGGAAGAACAGTGGGTGCAGGCGTAGTCACCAAGATTCTCAAGTAGGGACGAACAATGCCACGTGAAAAAATTATTCTCGCTTGCAGCGACTGTAAGAATCGCAACTACTTCACCGACAAGAACAAGCGCTTGCACCCGGAGCGAGTAGAGTGGAAGAAGTACTGCCCGCGCTGCAACGCGCACAAAGTCCACAAGGAAACGAAGTAAATGGCCGTTGAAGTAGTCGAGCGCCGGAGCTTTCCCAATCGTGTGGTCGGGTTCTATCACGAAGTCCAGGACGAGATGCGGAAGGTCACCTGGCCCGACCGCGCTCAGCTCAAGGACACGACGATCAAGATCATCATCTTCGTGCTCTTTCTGGGCGCGGTGATCGGCGCAATCGATCTCATCCTGCAGCTCATACTGGTGCAGGGGATTCCTTCGCTGTTCTCGAGGCGATGAGCATGGCGATCACCACCGAGCACCGCTGGTACGCGATTCAAACGACGTCAGGTCACGAGAACAAGGTTCGCTCTCTCATCCAGCGTCGTATCGACGCGGACCCGCGTCCCGCCGACGAACGCGCCATTCGCCAGGCGCTCGTCCCGACGCAGGAAGCCGTCGAAATCAAGAACGGCAAGAAGGTGAACGTCGAGCGGAAGATCTACCCGGGCTACGTATTGGTCGAGATGGTGATGGATCAGGAAACAGCGCACACCGTCAATGGCATTCAGGGCGTGATCAAGTTCGTCGGACACGAAAGACTGCCCCAGCCACTTCGTCCGGAAGAGGTGAATCGCCTGTTGGGCGTCGCAGATGATTCCGAACCGGAGGAGGTGAAGGAAGAGATCCCGTTCCTCATCGGGCAGGCGGTCGCCATCACCGAGGGCCCGTTTACCGATTTCAATGGGACGGTCGAGGAAGTTCTCGCCGACAAGGGCAAAGTGCGCGTCTCCGTCTCCCTTTTCGGCAGGCCAACCTCGGTCGAGCTCGATTATCTCCAGCTGAAGGGCTACTGATCGGAAATTCTGGCCAGGGCCTTCAAAAACGGTCTTTGGCCATTTACGTTTAGAGGCTGCACCTGAACGACGCGGGTTATCGATTCCCCGCTCCAGTACAACAACAGAATCTGAAGTCACAGCGGCGCTACTCCCGCCGCAGGTGATGGCCCTTGCGCGGGGCGGCCGATGAGGCGAGGAGCGCACCGTCGGATACCACTACGACGCTAATCACACCGTGGGAGTCGGACGCGAGGCCACCGGGCCCACGCGACTAGAACACTGAGGAGTATCATGGCAAAAAAGGCAGTGGGATTCGTCAAGCTGCAGATCCCTGCAGGAAAGGCGAACCCGGCGCCCCCCGTGGGAACAGCTCTCGGCCCCCAGGGAATCAACATCATGGCTTTCTGCAAAGAGTTCAACGCTCGGACGCAGGGCCAGGATACGATTCTCCCGGTCGAGATCACGATCTACGCGGATAAATCCTTCTCCTTCATCACCAAGACGCCGCCCGCGGCAGTCCTGCTGAAAAAAGAAGCTGGGGTCGAGAAGGGCTCGGGTGTACCGAACCGCACCAAGGTCGGCTCAGTCACTAAGGCTCAGATCAAGAAGATCGCCGAAATCAAGCTCCCCGACCTCAATTGCGATTCCATCGAATCGGCAATGGCGATGGTCGCCGGCGCCGCCAGATCGATGGGAATCGAGGTGAGGGACTGATGAAAGAGCACGGCAAGAAATACAAAGCTGCCGCTGAGAAGCGGAGCGTCGACACCCGCTACCAGGCTCGTCAGGCCATCGACATCGTCAAGTCCTCGGCGTTCGCCAAGTTCGACGAGACCGTCGAAGTTGCCGTCCGCCTTGGTGTCGACCCCAAGCACGCCGACCAGGCGGTGCGCGGCACGGTGGTCCTCCCAGCCGGCACCGGTAAATCCGTGCGCGTCCTCGTCGTCGCCGACGGCGACAAGGCGAGAGAGGCGGAAGCGGCGGGCGCCGATTACGTCGGCACGGAGTACCTCGCCAAGATCAAGGAAAACTGGCTCGACTTCGATGTCCTCATCGCCACTCCCGACAAAATGGGACAGCTCGGCGCGCTCGGGCGCATCCTCGGTCCACGTGGATTGATGCCGAACCCGAAGGCCGGAACGGTGACGTTCGATGTCACGCGCGCGGTTCGTGAAGTAAAGGCCGGCAAGATCGAGTACCGCGTCGACAAGGCGGGTAACGTCCATGCTGCGATCGGAAAAGTTTCGTTCGCCGCGGAAGCTCTCGAACAGAACTTCAC
>JBHEME010000079.1:0-2550 GCA_046262755.1 Gemmatimonadaceae bacterium
GTACGAGATGCATAGGCAACGAAAGAACGAACACTAGTATCGCGTATATTTGACAGCATGACCTCCGCCGAGATCCGCAAGAAGTTCACCGACTACTTCGAGCGCCAAAACCACCTGCTGATCGCGAGCTCACCGGTCGTGCCGGCGGACGATCCGACGATCATGTTCACCAACGCGGGCATGGTCCAGTTCAAGAAAATCTTCCTCGGCCAGGAACCCCCACCCGCGGGCCGACGCGCCACGACAGTTCAGAAGTGCGTGAGAGCCGGAGGAAAACACAACGACCTCGAGCAAGTCGGCCACACCGCACGTCACAACACGTTCTTCGAGATGCTCGGGAATTTCTCCTTCGGCGATTACTTCAAGCCCGACGCCATCAGGTTCGCCTGGGAGTTCGTCACGAGAGAGCTGGGACTGCCGGCGGAGCACATTCGCGTCTCCGTGTTCGAGGAAGATGACGAAGCGCGCGCGTTATGGCGGGAGATCGCCGGCCTGCCCGACTCGCGAATCTATGGACTTGGCGCGCACGACAACTTCTGGCAGATGGCAGATACAGGTCCGTGCGGGCCGTGCAGCGAGATTTTCGTCGATCTCGCGCACGTCGCGAATGACTTCGCGCTGCCGCCGGGTGCCAAGGGTCAGTGGACCGAGTTGGACCGCAAGGAATTTTCCAAGGATGCCTTTCTAGAAGGAACGGAGGCGGAGAGGTTCCTCGAGTTCTGGAATCTTGTTTTCATGCAGTACGATCGGCAGCAGGATGGGTCCCTCGTCCCTTTGCCGAAGCCGTCGGTGGACACGGGTCTCGGGCTCGAGCGCCTGACAGCGATCATGCAGGGCGAAGTGAACAATTTTCACACCGATGTGTTTACGCCACTCATCGAAGCCG
This sequence comes from Gemmatimonadaceae bacterium, assembly GCA_046262755.1. Taxonomy (GTDB): domain Bacteria; phylum Gemmatimonadota; class Gemmatimonadetes; order Gemmatimonadales; family Gemmatimonadaceae; genus UBA4720. The sequence continues at coordinate 887 of JBHEME010000079.1, forward strand.
TCGAGCGAACGGTCGGCATTCGCTACGAGGGGCGAGCAGATAACGAAGTCCGCGCGGCGAAGAAAAAGGCCGGCCGCTCAAAAGCTGCCGCCAAGGGAAAAACTGCGAGCGCCGCAAAAAATTCTGGCGATGCCGCAAAGCCCGCACGAAGGACCGGCGCCGTTGTCGACGGCGCACTCCGCTCTGCGGATCCCGCATCCTTTCGCGTCATCGCGGACCATTCCCGCGCCGTTGCTTTTCTTCTCGCCGACGGAGTCTTTCCCTCGAACGAAGGCCGAGGGTACGTGCTACGACGCATCCTACGGCGCGCGGTTCGGCACGCGTGGCTGCTCGGGCGCCGCGAGCCAACACTCGTTGAAGTCGTGCGGGTTGTCATCGACCAGATGGGCGACGTCTATCCCGAGCTGCAGCAGCGATCGAAGCACATCATCGACACCACGCGCGCGGAGGAGCAGCGATTTCTCGACACCATCGAGGGCGGCATGCGCCGCTTCGATGAGCTCGCCCCCGCGAAAACCACCCAGGGATCGGCGACGATGCACGGCACAATCTCGGGCGAAGATGCGTTCAGGCTCTACGACACCTTCGGATTCCCGATCGATCTGACGGAGCTGATGGCGCGCGAGCGAGGATACTCTGTCGACATCGCGGGCTTCGAGTCGGCGCTCCAGGCGCAGCGCACACAATCCCAGGAAGAGAGGCGGTCAAAAAAACTGGGCGTCGAACAGGACCTACTCGGCGTCGGCGAATGGATCGTTGGCGCGATGGGGGCGACACTCGGGGGATTGGTCGAGGCCGCAACGGGTACACCAGCGAGGAAGTCGGAGGGCGCGCTATCCACCTCGACCATCGGTGCTGATGCGCTGTCGACGTCGTTCACCGGATACGACGCGCTCGATGTGAAGACCGAGGTCGTCGCTAAACGGGATCTGCCCGACGGACGCGCCGCCGTAATTCTGCGCGAGACACCGTTCTACGCCGAATCCGGCGGTCAGATCTCCGACCGCGGCGAAATACTCGGCGAAGGCTGGCGAGTGGACGTCGACGAAGTCCGCAAAGTCGACGGACGCATTGCCGCCATCGGAAAAGTGACGGGCGAAGTGAAAATCGGCAAAGCGCGCGCGAGTGTTCCGCGCGACCGGCGACGCGATACAGAGCGCAATCATACCGCCACTCACCTTCTGCACGCGGCCCTGCGTCAAATACTTGGCGAGCACGTCCACCAGGCCGGATCGCTTGTAGCCCCCGATCGACTGCGCTTCGACTTCACTCACCACGGTCCACTGAGTCGCGAGCAGATCGCCGAGGTCGAAAACTTTGTCAATCGTGGAATCCTCGAGGGCGTGCAACTCGACTTCGAGCAGAAACCTTACGCGCAAGCCGTAGCTGGCGTAGCGATGGCGCTCTTCGGTGAAAAGTACGGCGACGTCGTGCGCGTCGTCACGATTCCCGGGCTGTCCGTCGAGCTGTGCGGAGGCACTCATGTGCGCAACACCGCGGAGATCGCGCTGTTCAAGATTGTGAGCGAGACTGGCGTCGCGGCCGGGGTTCGACGCATCGAGGCAGTGACCGGGCGTGCGGCACTCGACCTGTTTCATGAGCGCGACCGCGAGCTGCAGCAGATCGAATCGATGGTTCGCGCCCCGGTTGGTGGTGCGGTCAAA
>JBHEME010000080.1:0-2548 GCA_046262755.1 Gemmatimonadaceae bacterium
ACCTTGAACTCCCTTTGCATCCGGTCAACGATGATCTCCAGATGAAGCTCTCCCATCCCGGAGATGATCGTCTGCCCCGTCTCCTGATCGGAGTGCACACGGAAAGTCGGATCTTCCTCGGAGAGTTTCTGTAGCGCGATTGCGAGCTTGTCCTGGTCTGCCTTGGTCTTCGGCTCGATCGCGACGTCGATGACGGGGTTCGGGAACTTCATCGCTTCGAGGATGATCGGCGAGTCTTCCATCGTCATGGTGTCGCCGGTGCGCGTGTCCTTGAGTCCGATCGCCGCCGCGATGTCCCCCGCCATAACTTCTTCGATCTCCTCGCGCTTGTTCGCATGCATCTGGAGCAACCGTCCAACACGCTCGCGCTTGTCCTTGGTCGCGTTGTACACGTAGGAGCCTGACTTGAGACTGCCGGAATACACCCGGAAGAACGTCAGCTTACCGACAAACGGGTCAGTGGCAATTTTGAACGCGAGTCCCGCGAACGGCTCTTCGTCACTCGGATGTCGCGCCGCCGGGTCGCCGTTCTGCAGGTGTCCTTCGACGGCGGGAACATCAACCGGCGACGGCAGGAAATCGACGACAGCGTCGAGCATCGCTTGCACGCCCTTGTTCTTGAACGCAGCGCCACAGAGGACGGGCACTATGAATCCACCGACAGTGGAGCTCCGGATCGCGTGGCGAATTTCGTCGACCGTCAGCTCCTCGTGCCGAAAGTACTTCTCAATCAGCGCCTCGTCGTGTGACACTGCCGCCTCGATCACATCGTGGCGCGCCTTCTCCATCGCCTCCCGATACTCTTCGGGAACCTCGGTTACCTCGAATTTCTTCCCCAGCGATTCATCGTCGAAGATGTACTGCTTCCGCTCAATGACATCGATGTGGCCGGTGAAGGCCTCGCCGCTCCCCACTGGGAGTTGAATCGGATACGCGTTCTTGGTGAGACGATCGCGAATCATGCGCATGCAGCGATCGAAGTCGGCGCCGACGCGGTCCATTTTGTTGGCGAAGATGAGTCGCGGCACGCGATAACGATCCGCCTGGCGCCACACGGTCTCGGTCTGCGGCTCTACACCGGCGACGGAGTCCAGCAGAGTCACAGCTCCGTCGAGGACGCGCAGCGATCTCTCGACCTCGACGGTGAAGTCGACGTGGCCGGGCGTATCGATGATGTTGATTCGGTACTCAGTGCCGTTGCGCGTCCAGAAAGCAGTAGTTGCGGCGGAAGTGATCGTGATTCCGCGCTCCTGCTCCTGCTCCATCCAGTCCATCGTCGCGGTGCCTTCGTGCACCTCGCCGATTTTGTGGGTCTTTCCCGTGTAATAGAGGACGCGCTCGGTCATAGTCGTCTTCCCGGCATCGATGTGGGCCATGATGCCGATGTTACGGTAGTGATCGAGCGGGGTGACGCGTGGCATAGTCTCTTCGAATCTCTCTATGTGAAACCGGTCCAAACGCCTGAACCGGTGGTCTCATTTCAACAAAAACGCGGGTGGACCATGCGCCCCTGAACGGGACCGGTATCCATCCGCTGCCGCCGGGTGCACCCGCAACTCTTTCGCAGGTGGGGACTCGAGGCGCGCCGAAAGCGATTCATCGGCGATTGATTTTGGTGCAAAGCGGGCGCTGTAAAACGCGTTCCGCCATAGCCTTGTAAAGTTATTCCGAAAGGAAGCTAAGTCAATGGCACCCCGAGGTACGTTTCCAGAGCTGCCCTCTTACCGTCTTTGGTGGGTTCAGCTGCTAAAATACCTCTTGCGTGGCTTTACTTTGTATTGTAAAGTACTCTGCAATTATGACTGATACTTCTTCTCATCGCACTTCGCTTTCGATCTGGATCCCCGCCACAGTATCGGCGTTCATTGGCGCTGCTTTACTCTATGACGCCCAGCCGGGGATCAACTGGCCGATCTGGATTGCATCAGCAGCGCTTGCTGTTATCCTCGCGGGATTTTTCTCCGGAAATCCCATCACCCTCCCTTCTCTTTTGCTCCTCAGCTGGGCCTGCCTCCTCAGCGTCGCGCTGGCGCTCACCAGCAACCCACAGATCCGAGTCCTCATAATCGCCAGCGACTTGATGTTGCTCGGATTGGCGGTGATCGTGACACGCACCCAGTCGTGGGGTTCGCTCTCAGCCAAGCTTCTCCCCGCCGTTCCGTTCCTCGCACCATTCCGGGTTTGGCGGGCGTCGCTGCGGGAAGTCGCTGGTGTGCCCCGGAGTATTTCCTCAGCGCGCGCCAGTCCGGTCGTGAGAGGGCTCTTGATCACCATCCCCATTGTGATCGTCCTCCTCGCGCTCCTGCGCACTGCCGACCCAGTCATCGGTTGGATCGCCGATCGGCTCGCGGCGGTCCTCCCAGAGTGGTCATTTTCCGGCCGCGTTCTGTTCTTCTTCTTCCTGCTATCTGTCACGCTTGGAGCGGCCGCGATCTTTGCGCGCCAGTCGGCCGAACAGCTCCCAGCTCTCCCAGCTGTATCCGTTGGCACCAGGGTCGGAGCGACCGAGCAGAAGATGTTGCTAATCAGCGTGACCACGGTTCTGTGG
>JBHEME010000081.1:0-2536 GCA_046262755.1 Gemmatimonadaceae bacterium
TTCGAGCTGAAGACACACAAGCGGTTGATCGACATCCTGGATTCACGCGCGGCAACCGTCGATGCGCTGACCAAGCTCGATCTACCCGCCGGCGTAGACGTCGAGATCAAGGTCGAGTAGTCACCGACCAACGACTACTTCGGACTGCTGACTAATAGAGGAAAGGAATAAATGATCGGTATCATCGGCAAGAAGCTGGGCATGACCCAGGTCTTCAATGAAGAAGGGCAACAGATCCCTTGTACCGTGGTGGAGGCAACTCCCAACTCGGTGATCAAGGTTCTGAAAAAAGACCAGGTCGGCTTCGATTCCGTCGAGCTCGGCTACGGTGAGCAGCGCCACGCCCGCGATTCGACGAAGGGCGAGCGCACTCCCCGCGGCCGTCGCGCGCACAAGTCCGTTATCGGGCATGCGGCAAAAGCCGGCGTGGCTGTCGCGCCCCAGGTTCTGCGCAGCTTTCGACTGGATGACGCGCAGCTCAAAGAAAACAAGAAAGAGATACCTGCCTACAACCTGGGCGATAAAGTCACGGTAGAGATCTTCGCCCCCGGCGAGCAGGTGAAAGTCACCGGTACTTCAAAAGGCCGCGGATTCCAGGGTGTCGTCAAGCGCCACGGATTTCACGGCGGCCCGAACACGCACGGCAACACCAAGCACCGGCGTCCCGGATCTGTGGGTCCCGGCACTGATCCGTCGCGTGTCATCAAGGGCAAGAAGATGCCCGGGCATTACGGCGCGGCGCGCCACACGCAGACGCACCTTCGCGTCGAGCGAGTGGACGCAGAGCGCAACCTCATTTACATCCGCGGCTCCGTCGCCGGTCCCACCAACGGGATTGTCCTCGTGAAGAAGCAGGGCTGACCATGGCTGAAACGACTAATCAATCGTTCAAGGCGGCTTCCTACACCGCGGGAGGAACGGAGCGCGAGCGCGTCGATCTTCCCGCCGACCTGTTCGACGGCACGGTCAACATGCCGGTGATGCACCAGGCAGTGAAGGCGTACCTGTCCAATCAGCGGCTCGGACTCGCGTACACAAAGACAAGGGGTCTGGTCACCGGTGGAAACCAGAAGCCCTGGAAGCAGAAGGGGACCGGACGTGCCCGTCAAGGATCGCGTCGCGCTCCGCATTGGGTGGGTGGCGGGACAGTCTTTGGCCCGACGGGTCGGAAATACAATCAGACGGTGCCGCGTCAGATCCGCGTACTCGCCCGCAAGAGCGCTTTCAACGCTCGTGCGCGCGAAGATGCGTTGATCGTGATCGACAACTTCAATTACGATAAGCCGAGTACGAAGGCCATGGTCTCGCTCCTGGGCGCGCTGGGTGTGACGGACCGCAAGGTTCTCGTTCTCACTGACGGGATGAAGCACAACGTCTTCCTGAGTGGCCGGAATCTCCAGCGTGTGCACGTGATGCCGTACGCTGATGTCTCGACGTACCACATCCTGTGGTCGGATGTCGTCCTGGTCGAGTCGAACGCGCTTGGATACGAGCTCGCCGCTGTCGAGGAGAAACCTCGCGCGACGCGTCCGAAGTCGGAGACCAAGTCTCGTGGCGCGGAGAAAGCCGAGCGAAAGACAGCGAGAGCAGAGGCGAAGAGCGCCAGCGCACACAAGGCGGCGAGAAAAGGCGCGAAGGCGGCTGGCAGAGCCGCCAAGCCAAAGGCCGCGACGAAGACGGCAAAGAAGTCAGCGGCCAAGAAATCCGCTGGCAAGAAGAAGGGGAAGTAAGACATGGCCGCGCCAACTATTACACGCACTATCATCACCCCGATCGTCACCGAGCAGACCTCGTCCGCGTATCAGGATCGCGGTGAATACACGTTTCGCGTGCATCCGGAAGCGACGAAGACCCAGATCAGGCACGCGATCGAGGAGCTCTTCAACGTAACGGTCACTGGTGTCTGGACCTCGAACCATCGCGGCAAGGATCGTCGCGTCGGCCAGGTCGTCGGACGTCGTCCACATTGGAAGAAAGCTATTGTGACGCTCGCTTCAGGCGACTCCATCGAACTTTCTGAGGCGTAAGCGATGAACAAATACGGAATGGAAGGACTCGTGACGCTCGCTCCGGGCGACTCTATCGACATCTTCGAGGCATAAGTAAATGGCCATTCGTCAGTTCAAGCCAGTAACTCCGAGCTCGCGCTCGCGCTCGGTCCCGGATTTCTCGGAGATCACGCGTACGTACGGCGAGAAGTCGTTGATGGAACCGCTCACAAAGAGTGGTGGCCGCGACAATCACGGTCACATCGCCATGCGCCGCATCGGCGGCGGGCACAAGCGCATGTACCGCGTTATCGACTTCAAGCGCAACAAGTTCAACGTGGTGGCAACAGTTCGCGAGATTGAGTATGACCCCAACCGAACCGCGCGCATCGCGCTCGTCGAGTACGAGGATGGTGAGAAGCGCTACATCCTGCACCCGAAAGGGCTCTCCGTCGGCGACAAAATCGTGTCGGGCCCGGGCTCGGACAGCCGCGTCGGGAACGCGCTGCCCCTGATGGAAATCCCGCTGGGTACAGACGTTCACAACG
>JBHEME010000082.1:0-2526 GCA_046262755.1 Gemmatimonadaceae bacterium
GCTTTGCCGCGCGCTTATCAAAACGGCAACGACCTCGACGCGCGCGGCAAAATGCTCGTTGCCGCCGCGATGGGCGCCGTCGCGTTCCAGAAGGACCTCGGCGTCGTCCATTCGCTCGCGCATCCGCTCTCGAGCGAAAAGAACCTGCACCATGGCCTCGCCAACGCGCTCTGCCTGCCCGCGGTCGTCGACTTCAACAACGCGGTCGTCCCCGAACGCATCGAGCGCATTCGACGCCTGACCGACCTCACCGCGACGAGCCTGTCGAATGCGCTGCGATCGCTCCGCGAAAAAATCGGCCTGCCAAACGGCCTCGGCGCCGAGGGCGTGACGAAGGCCGACCTCCCGAAGCTCGCCGACAAAGCGATGGAAGACGCCTGCCATCGCCTGAATCCACGGCCGTGCACGCGCGACGACATGCTGAAGCTCTACGAGACGTCGCTCTAGATTTTAGAGAGACCACCGCCGATCAAGACACCACGACGTACGAAGACGCGCTGGGGCTCGGTTCCAGTTTGTCTCCGTACGCCGAGGCGCCTTGATCGACGGCCCTAGTACCTCGAATCTGCGGAATGGAAGGGTGAAGCGTGAGCGCAAGCCACGTGCGTAAGCCGCGCGCTCGTGTTCGTCCTCGTGAGACGTCCTCGTCCTCGTCCTCCTGCGCGTGCGCGTGCGCGAAGACGGTGTCGGACGCAACAAATGGAGATAGTGGCCGATAACGAGGAATGATTGATCCAAAGACCGAACCGCGCGAGCCACGGCTCGACTACGAGAATCTCGATGTATATCAACGGGCGATCGAGTTTCTTCGCCTTGCCATACGAGTGACAGGCGCACTGCCACGCGGAGAAAGCGAGCTACGAAGCCAACTCAAGAGGGCTGCGATGTCGATCCCGCTCAACATTGCGGAGGCCTGCGGAAAGCCGAGCGGCGCTGACCGCGCTCGATACCATGCCATCGCACGTGGATCGGCCATGGAATGCGGCGCGTTGATCGACGTGTGCACAATCGCTGGCTACATCACTCTTGCCGATTCTCGACACGGCAAGGAGCTCATCGTGCGAGTCGTCGCGATGCTGAGCAGGATGTGTCGTTAAAGAACGCCGCGCACGCGCACGCGCACGAGGACGAGCACGTCTCACGAGGACGAGGACGAGAACGAAGACGAAGACTACGGAATGGAAGGGTAGAGCCTGTGAAGTTTGATCCGAGCGTCGGCGGTGGTGAAACGCCAGTTAACCTTGCCGCTGGACTTTGAGGCTTGCCACGCAGCGATGAGCGACCGGAGGTCGGCGATGCTGCCGATGCGCTGGTCGAGGCACTGACGCGACATGGTCGAAAGGAAGATCTCGGCGACGTCGAGCCAGCTTCCGTGCTTGGGGGTGTAGTGGATCTCGAATCGCTCCACGAGGCGGCGCGCCTCGCTCGGTTGGAAGGCTTCGTAGAGACATGAGAGAGCGTGGATGTTGAGGTTGTCCATGACCAGCACGATGGCCGTCACAGTCGGGTACTCGTCATCGGAGATACGGCGAAGAAAATGAGCCATGTCGATGGCCGTACGGCGCTCCGTCACTTCGACGACGCAGTTGCCAGTCAAGGGCTCCACCGCGGCGAAGATGTTGGCGGTGCCACATCGCTTGTATTCGTCATCTACGCGTGGGGGAGTCCCGCGTCTCACGGCGATCGGGATGCGTGTGTGCTCAAGCAGCTGCTTGCTGCTTTCGTCGATGCACACTTGTGGTCGCGCCGGATCGTAGGGTCGGTGGTAGACCTCGAGCACATCCTCCATCGCCTGGACGAACGCCGCGTTCTCCTCGGGCGGGATGCAAAAGCGCTCTACAAGCCAGGGCTTGATCGCATTTTTTTTAGACCGCGCTGAACCGTGCTGGGACTCACCGACTCGAACACCTTCAGCTCCACAAGCTTGTCGGTCAGGAGGGAAATCGTCCACCTCGCCCGCCCCGGAGGCGGCGGACTACATGCAATGCGAACCAAATGCGCCTCCGATGCCCCATCAAGCTTTCGGGGTCGGGTGGGGTTGTCTTGATGCTTTCGCTCCAGGCACGCTTCGATTCCACGTTCGCAACACCGTTTGCGCACTCGCTCCACTGTAACCAGTCCCACCTCGAGCTCGTCAGCGATCTCTTGGTCCGTCATCCCTTCGTTGGCCTTCAACAGGATGCTTGCCCGCTGCCTCTTCAGGCCGGACACCCGTTCACGCCTCACCAGCTGCGTCAGCGCATCGCCTTCTTCCACGGTCAAGTTCACGATGTAACGTTTCTGCATGCAGCCCTATGGAACACGTCCCGAGCCCAATGGAAAGCGAAACCCGTCGTCTTGATGGATTCGGTCTACTAGCTTTCACCCATAAAACGAGCGGCGTGCGTGTGGTGAGACCACACGGCTATCGTCCCGCCGATGCGCCGCCGGTGAAGGGGAGCACCGTCTTCAAATCTTCGTCCGTGAATCGCAGCTGAAGGCCGAGGAAATAGTCGCGTCGATTCGCGAGGAAGACGTGATCGATAC
>JBHEME010000083.1:0-2426 GCA_046262755.1 Gemmatimonadaceae bacterium
GAAATTGTCGTCGCTGGCGACCTTGCGTATTCGCGAGGAACATCCGCGTCGCGATTCCGAAATCGTCGTACGGGACAGATTAGCAACCAAGTTGTGCGACATCTCGACATCCTTCGCCGTCAGCCCGACGGTCGCTGGCTGATCTCGCGCCACATTCGCAACTCAAGTAGGCCTCCAGAGTAAATTCGTCCGTACCGCGCAGCCTAACAGTAGTTGCAGCAGACGAGCGCTTGTTAGTCGTTGGGTTTCTCGCTCTTCGAGCGTTGCCCTGCGGCGCGGAGGTCTTAATGCTCCTTGAAAGCAATCGCTCGCAGCTGAACTTGGGGCGTTCGGCAGACCTTCCGCGCCGGGAACGCTAAATCGCGTCGTGCGGTTATATACGTGGATTAATCGGAGCCATCGGTTCAGAAATGACAGATATCGCGATTCGGTTCGACGCTGTGGACGCGCGGATTACCAACTGGATGGCCAGATACGGCATGCCTCTTCTACGCATAAGTCTCGGCGTTGTCTTTCTCTGGTTTGGCGCACTCAAATTCTTCCCTGGACTGAGTCCCGCGCACGATTTGGCGGCCCGGACAATTGAGAAACTTAGCTTTGGCACCGTGCATCCCACCGTCTCCGTGCCGGTTCTCGCCTTGTGGGAGTCCCTGATCGGGCTCGGTCTCCTGCTCGGGATCTTCATGCGAACGACCTTGCTTCTCCTAGCAGTTCAGATGGCTGGCACACTTACACCGCTCGTACTGTTCCCAGCTGAGGTGTTCACTCGGATACCCTACGCGCCGACGCTGGAGGGACAGTATATCATCAAGAATGCTGTGCTAATCAGCGCCGCAATCGTGTTGGGCGCGACAGTGCGTGGCGGAGGGCTCGTTGCACAGAGAGGGTCAAACCCGGTTCGCACGCCCACACATGCTGCCTAACGAACGTTGCAGCTGACAAGCACATTGGGATGCGGATTCGCCGCAATGTGATAGAGTGCTCGCAGCTACTAGGCGTTAGGCAGAGCAGGCCGTCTGGAATTTTAGATGAGTGATGCCGCGGCAATTCGATGTGCCAAATGTCAAAGCCCAATGGAAGCTGGGTGGATCCCCGACGCCACTCGAGACGGAATGCTTCAGAGCTCTTGGTTCCCGGGGGTGCCAGAACCGCGACGTTTCTTTTTCGGCGTGCAGTGGAAAAAAGATCAGGGAATATGGGTCCGCGCTTTTCGATGTCCCAGCTGCGGTTATATCGAGTTTTACGCGCGGCCTGCCTAACGAACGTTGCAGCAGGCGAGCGCTCGCTTTAAGCAATTAATTATGATTGCAATTACAAGCAGAATCGCTCGCAGCTGAACTAAGGCGTTAGGTAGATCCACGTGCTCGCTAGGCACGATGAGACCAGAACTTCAGTTAGTGTGGACCACGAGGTGAAGAGAAATATGCGGAAGCTCCACCCTCGGGTATTCCTTATTCCTGCGGCGTTGTGCGTAACCGGATGCGCGCTTTACTTCCCACGCACGCCAATCCTGCCGGAAACGTTCGAAGGCCCCCTCAGTGCGAGTGCGGACTCTCTCATCGCCTTGTCATTACCCGCGTACTGCGCTCCGGTACGGCATCTGGATTTCGGAACGACCCCGCAGGGCTGCGTGCGCGATGGCGATACCCAGGGTTGGGTGAACTGGACAGGGGCGGGTCACGTGACAACGGTCGCGCGCGAACGGATTCAGCCAGATGGCGTCACCGCCTTGCGGGTCGGGCGTTCAATGGAAAGCGAACTCGCCGGCAGGTTGGGACCTCCCCTTGAGTGCCACTATGCGCATCAGTGGACGGCACGGGAAGTCCGATGGATTACGACTCAATCAGCCGGTATTTCCACCGCGCTAATAGTCTGGGACAGCGTCCCTAGCCACACAGCAACGCCACGCGTCATCCTGATCCGCACGCTCGGGCCGGAGGGGTGCGGTGACCACCGCGACCGTCCGTGGACCCACTGATACCTCGCCGGGACGTGTGTGGGGTTCGGACGAGTCGCGGGTGTCTAGCCCGGAGCTGCGATAAGCGACTATATCTTTGCCGCATCCTCGATGGACAGCTTCCAGCAAGCTTCGTGTATCACGCGCTCGGTTTAGATGCCCACGCACTCAGCCCGGTCGCGGAGTTGAAAGCGTCGTAGCGACGCACCCCCCGCTGTCGCCGGCATGAGGCCGCCTCAGGAACTTGATAAATCCCGAAGCTTGACCACCGTTTTCCAGTTTCTCGCGGTTCCGCGGCCGAGTGTCTTCTCCAGTATCGCTGTCGACAGCCGCGACCGTCCCATCCCGTCGGGATAGACTATGTATGCCTGTCGACCACTGGCGTGAACGCGCTCTCGGCCGACAATGCCTTCCTGGAGCGCCTCGACAGCCGCCGCCTGAGGTGCGCTGCGCAGGAACACTACCACCA
>JBHEME010000084.1:0-2406 GCA_046262755.1 Gemmatimonadaceae bacterium
CGGTAGGGGTAGCGGTTGGCGTTGGTGACGGAGTAGGCGTGGGCAACGAGCTGCCGAATTCAAATGCGCCGATGTCGCTACCATCGCCGCCGTTGGGGTTGGGACTAGGTGGATTACCAACTGGGCGCGTGAAGCCACGTTGATCGGTGGTCGAGCCGCTGGCGTTGCCTTTGTCTATCGCCGGGCTACCCGTCAGCAATGCCTGCGTGAAAGTCGGTCCGCCATTGTCCTGCAAAGGACCAAGGAGCGGATTAATCGGCGAGCCGGCGGTACCGATCTGATCTGATAACTGCGCGGGGGCGATAGTTCCATCCTTGCTATTGCCGATGAGGTTGAAGCCTTCCGAGAAGAGCGCGCCTTTCACATCGGGGCCGCTCGCGGATGTGTTCAAGGCAATGATCGTGTTCTTAATCGTGACCGTGCCGCTGCCGTTTGAAATGCCGCCGCCGCCACTGCTGCCGGCGGTGTTGCCCGCGATGGTGCTATTGGTGATCGTTATTGTGCTGAAGTTATAAATGCCTCCGCCGAAGAATTGGGCCGAATTGCCGGAGATAGTGCTGTTGGTGATGTTCACGGTCCCATTGTCGTTGAGAATGCCACCGCCATTTCCCGAGTTGCCGGAAATGGTGCTATCGGCAATGGTGAGGAAGCCGTCGCCAGTGTTGTAAAGGCCGCCGGCACTGCCTGCGGCGTTGCCGGAGATGGTACTGTTGCTGATGATCGTCTCCGCGGCGCCATTATTGTAAATGCCGCCGCCGTAATTGCCCGGGGCGCTTCCATTGGAAATCGTCAGCCCAGAGATAGCTACCTTGATGTTACCAGCGATATTAAAGATGCGAAAAGCCGGCGTGCCACCGGCGGCGCTGCGCTGGACGGTCAACAGATTCGCGCCGGGCCCATTAATCGTGAGGGATTTGCTGATCGCAAGCTCAGCACTCGTTAGGTTGATTGCACCCCGCACGTTTGGCGCAAAAGTAATCGTCACGCCCGCACAAACATTAGCGATTACGTCACGCAGCGAGCCAGCGCCGCTATTATTGTTGTTGTTAACCACCGTGTTAATGTTGTTGCAGCCGGGCAGTTGGTCGGCCTGCACTTCATAGGCGCCGATGTCCGCGCCGTCGCCGCTGCTGGCATTAGCGATAAAGGGGGTGTCAACCGGGCGGGCAAAGCCGCGTTGATCGGTATTAGAGCCACTGGAGTTGCCTTTTTCTATCGCCGGGCTGCCGGAGAGCAAGGCGTGGGTGAAGGTCGGACCACCGTTGTCTTGCAGCGGACCAAGCAGAGGATTTATCGGCGAATTCTTAGTGCCAATCTGGTCGCCGGTGGTCGGAGTGATCATGGTGTCTCCTTCATTGCCGACCAGGTTGAAGCCCAGCGAAGTAAGCGGCCCGGAAACATCAGGGTCGACCGACGAAGTATTTAGCGCGATAATCGTGTTCTTCGCCATTACGCTGCCAAAGAAGCCCGGCTGGAAGGCAAAGCAGACACCGCCGCCGCCACTGGCTGCCGAGTTGCCGAAAATGGTGCTGCTAGTGAGGGTCACCTTTCCAGTGAAGTTATTGAATATACCTCCACCAAAATCGGAACCTGCCGAGTTACCAGAGATGGTGCTGTTGGTGATCGTCAGCGCGCCCTGAAGGTTGAGAATGCCGCCGCCGCTGCCATTACTCGCCGAGTTGCCGGAGATGGTGCTGTTGGTGATCGTCAGCGTGCCGCCATTGTTGAAAATGCCGCCGCCGCCGTTTGCAAAGTTGCCCGAGATAGCACAGCCGGTAACCGTCAAAGTGCCAGTGCTTATGTTATATATGCCGCCCCCGCTGTTGCCGAAAGCATTCCCGTTAGCAATCGTCAGGCCGGAGATGGTGACGGTACTGCTGCCAGCGATATTGAAGATGCGGAAATTCGGTGTGCCACCTGCGGCGCTGCGCTGAACGGTCAACAGGTTCGCGCCGGGGCCGTTGATCGTCAGGTTTTTGCTAATGGTCAACTCAGCGCTCGTCAACGTGATCGCACTGTTCGCGGGCAATGAGAAGATGATCGTATCACCCGACGCGGCGCTGGCGATCGCTTGACGAAGGGTGCAATCCGCCCCGGGGCACGTTCCGCCCGCATCGGCCGTGCTTTTCACTGTGAGTGTGTTCGCGAGAAGCGGAGCGCCGCTCGCGACGAGCAGCACCAGACAAAGCGCTAAACTCCGTTTGATTCCGCTGGCGTTAGATGATTTGGAAATTCCAGGGATAATTTTATTCGATTCCGGTGTTGGTTTTTCAGGTTTACTTGTCGTAGAATTCTTCTTGCCTTTCTGCATGACGACTTTTCCCAAAAACCATCCTGAAAGTCCTTAAGAGGCGGCTGAATTTTTGTGAAACTTTCCAAAAATCGGATGGCTCAGCCGGTCCGCAT
>JBHEME010000085.1:0-2401 GCA_046262755.1 Gemmatimonadaceae bacterium
ACGCTGCAGAGATGCCGCATCGCAGAACATTATTCATAGAATAGGCCATGGATAGGTAAGGAAGGCGGACCTAACAAACGGTTCAAGGGGACGTCCCGGCTTCGCCGGGCCGCCCCTTAACCTAGTGTTAGGTGCCAGGAACGAAAAGGCAACAGCCAGGAGGCGTCGTGTATACAGGCAGTTGCTTGTGCGGAGGCGTCAGCTACACCGTCCATGGCGAGCTCGATCCCATCCAGATCTGTCATTGCCAACAATGTCGTAAGGCTCAGGGAACGCCCTTCGCCACAAATATCGGTCGTGTCCCAAGCCGTGGTGTAGCTCATCGGTCTGACGGTGAGCGCCTTGGCTGGTCTGGATGCCGTGATCAGGCTGCCATAGCCGGCAAGCTGATGACAGGGGCATCGATCATTTCGGTGATTGTCTCTCGCGTCATGTAGCGGGCCCGTTGGACGGCCCACTCGTCGTTCTGCTCGAGCAGGATCGCGCCCACGAGCCGGGTGATCGCGGCTTCGTTCGGAAAGATTCCGACGACGTCGGTCCTGCGTTTGATCTCGCCGTTGAGCCGCTCGAGTGGATTGGTACTGTGCAGTTTCACGCGATGCGCAGCGGGAAAGCCCATGTACGCCAGCACGTCAGGTTCCGCATCATCCATCAGAGCCGCGAGCTTAGGCACGTTGGCGCGGAGCTGATCCGAAACGTTTCGCCACTGCCGGCGTGCGGCCTGCGCATCGTTCTGGGCGAAGGCCGTGGCGATGAAAGCCGACACGACCCGCCGCCCGCTCTTGCCGGCGTGAGCCAGGGCATTGCGCATGAAATGCACGCGGCACCGCTGCCAGGTGGCGGTCAACACCTTGGAGACAGCGGCCTTGATGCCCTCGTGACTGTCGGAGATCACGAGCCGGACGCCACGCAGGCCGCGGCGAGTGAGCTTGCGCAGAAAGTCCTTCCAGAAGGTCTCGGCCTCCGACGGGCCGATGTCCATGCCGAGCACCTCGCGGCGACCATCGGCGTTGACACCCACGGCGACGATCACGGCCATCGAGACGATGCGCCCCGCTTGCCGCGCCTTCACATAGGTCGCGTCGATCCACAGGTAGGGCCAGTCGCCTTCGATGGGCCGATCCAGAAATGCGTGGACCCGCTCGTCGATCTCCGCGCACAGCCGCGAGACCTGGCTGCTGGAGATGCCGCTGCCGCCCATTGCCTGCACCAGGTCGTCCACGGAGCGCGTCGAGATGCCCTGGATGTACGCCTCCTGAATCACCGCCGTGAGCGCCTTCTCGGCCATCCGGCGTGGCTCCAGAAACGTCGGAAAGTAGCTGCCGCGACGCAGCTTGGGAATGCGCAGCTCGACGGTGCCCGCCCGCGTCTGCCAGTCGCGATCGCGGTAGCCGTTGCGCTGCGCCAGGCGCTCCACGTTCTTCTCACCGTAGGCAGCGCCCGCTTGGGCACCAACCTCCAGCTCCATCAGTCGCTGCGCGGCAAAGCCGATCATCTCCCGCAGCACGTCGGCGTCCGGGCTCTTCTCCAGAAGCGCCCTCAGGCTCATCATCTCGTCGGTCATCGGTGGTTCCTTGGTCGGATTGGTCCTCGCAAACCAAACCTAAACCAAGGGGCCATCGGTGACTCAGAAGCTACACCACGTCAGGGGACACGACCCAAATATCCCGGTCAAGGCGGCGCAGTTCAGCATCGTGAGTGGCGAGGAACTCTTATCGGGCTTCGAATCATCGCCTGGAAAGCGGCGCATGTTCTGCAGCCGTTGCGGCTCGCCCGTCTTCAGCCAGAAGGATTCGGCGCCAGAGGTCGTTCGCATCAGGGCGGGTACCCTGAACGGAGCACTCTCATCAAAGCCCATCGCTCACTTCTATACTGCCTCAAAGTGCAACTGGTGGCCCATCAATGACGGCTTGCCGCAGTTTCCAGAAGCATATGTTCAAGGTGGGCCAACTGGCACCTAACAATCGGTTCCAGGTGACGTCCCCGCTTCGCGGGGCCGCACCTGAACCTAAGCGTTAGCTCCGCAAGGCAGATTGCATGCCGAGGTGCTTCACAAAGGGGTGAAAATCCCGATCAGCGAAGAGCAACGAATGCCCATCTATGATGCAGCGCGTTGCAATGATCGTGTCTATCGTCTTGCCCACGGTCACGCCGAGCGTGCGAAGCTGTCTATAGTTGGTCGCCGCCTGCAGCGCCACCTCACGTCCACCTAGCTCGATGATCTCCAGCGACGTCAGAAGGCGCTTGGCTTCCTCAAATCCCTTGTCTGTGCGAAAGCCCTGCAATACCTCCGTGAGCATCAGGTCGCCTGTAGCGAGGAGCTGCGTATCAAGTAAAGCATCGAGCCTGTCAGTCTCTGGCGAGCTGTGGCCATTGAAATAGTCGATCCATACGCTGGAAT
>JBHEME010000086.1:0-2305 GCA_046262755.1 Gemmatimonadaceae bacterium
GGGTGTGGGGCAACAACTTCGACCAGAACTCGCCCCCCAGCCTGGCGTCCACCAACCAGTACGCACTCTTCGCCTGGGACGACACCCGCCTCTCCCGGGGCGAGGGTGGCCCGCTCCTCGCCGACAACCCGATCCCGACCCAGGGGATCGGCGGCGGCGTCCAGGACATCTTCGTGGCCGATGCCCAGTTCGCGGCGGTGGGCGGGGGCACGTCCAAGACGGCCAAGCTGGTCCTGGCGGGCGTCGTCGGCCTGTTCGTCGTGGGCCTGATCCTCCTGCTGGTCGGGTTGGGCGGACGGCGCCGCCGGGGGGCCGACTCCCCGCCGGCCGAGTCGGTGACCGGCGCCGGCTCCACATCGGTTCGCTGAACATCGCGTCACCCTGACGGCACGAGGACCGGCGAGGCCTCTTCGCCGGTCCTTCGCCATGTCGACACCGCCACCCCCCGACCGACACCACACACCGAGGAGCACTTCCCATGGCCCTGATGAACCGCCGCAAGCCCGACGACGCCAAGGCCCCCGACCCCACGGGGGAGGAGCAGCGGGACAAGAACCGCAAGATGGCCATGGTCTTCTGCATCCTGGCCCTGCCCGTGCTGTGCGGGCTGTTCGGGGCCCTGCTCTACCTGTCCGAGCCCCACACCGGGGGCAAGGAGCTGCGCATCGACCAGTACATCACCCTGCTGCGCCAGGGCCGGGTGCAGTCGGCGGAGATCTTGGAGTCCGACAACCGCATCACCGGCGCCTACGACCGGGGCCGCTACTGGGTGGCGGTGGCGGCCGGGCGGGAGACCATCTTCAGCCGCCTGACCTCGGCCCTCGAAGACGCCGGGGTGGCCTACAAGGTCAAGCAGCAGCCCCTCAAGAACCTGGTGGCCCCGGCCACCATGATCCTGCCCGCCCTCATCGTGGTGGACGGCCTGTTCATCCTGTTCCTGCTCTTCGGCCGGGGGGGCCAGGGCATGGCCCAGTTCTCCCGCTCCCGGGCCAAGCGCCTGGCTCAGGGGGAGTCCAAGATCACCTTCGCCGATGTGGCCGGGGTGGACGAGGCCATCGAGGAGCTGGCCGAGGTGCGGGACTACCTGGGGGCCCCCGAGAAGTTCCTGGCCATGGGCGCCGCGGTGCCCAAGGGGATCCTGCTCACCGGCCCCCCCGGCTGTGGCAAGACGCTGCTGGCCCGGGCCCTGGCCGGGGAGAGCCACGTGCCCTTCTTCTCCATCTCCGGCAGCGACTTCGTGGAGATCTTCGTGGGGGTGGGGGCGGCCCGCATCCGTGACTTCTTCACCACCGCCAAGGCCGCCGCCCCCTGCATCGTGTTCATCGACGAGCTCGACGCCGTGGGCCGGGGCCGCAGCGCGGCGGCGGTGGGGGGCCAGGACGAGCGGGAGGCCACCCTCAACCAGCTGTTGGTGGAGATGGACGGCTTCGAGTCGGGCTCGGGGGTGGTGGTGCTGGCCGCCACCAACCGCCCCGACATCTTGGACACCGCCCTGCTGCGCCCCGGGCGCTTCGACCGCCGGGTGGGCATCGACCGCCCCGACGTGCGGGGCCGCGAGGGCGTCCTCAAGATCCACGCCCGGGGCAAGCCCATGGCCCCCGACGTGGACCTCGGGGCGGTGGCCCGCCGCACGGTGGGCTTCAGCGGGGCCGACCTGGCCAACGTGGTCAACGAGGCCGCCCTGCTGGCCGCCCGCCGGGCCTCCACCGTCATCGAGGCCCGCCACGTGTTCGAGGCCATCGAGCGGGTGGTGGCCGGCCCCGAGCGCCACACCCGCATCCTGAGCCCCCAGGACCGCTTCCGCATCGCCTACCACGAGGCCGGCCACGCGGTGGCCTCCACCGCCCTGCCCGGCACCGACCGGGTGGGCAAGCTGTCCATCGTGGCCCGGGGCCACGCCGGGGGCTTCACCTGGTGGGTGCCCGAGGGCGACGCCACCTCCGTCACCCGCTCCCAGCTGCTGGACCGCATCGCCGCCATGCTGGGAGGGCGGGCGGCCGAGGAGCTGGCCTGCGACGAGGTCTCCTCGGGGGCCCAGGCCGACTTGGAGGCGGCCTGCACCCTGGCCCGGCGCATGGTGGCCGAGTTCGGCATGAGCGACGCCCTGGGCCCCTACATCGTCAAGCCCTTCAGCCACGGCTACGGGGGCGACGTGGGGGTGGGCTACTCCGAGCGGGTGGCCTCCGCCATCGACGCCGAGGTCCAGGCCATCTTGAACCGGGCCTACGAGCGGGCCAAGGACTCCCTGGTGGCCCACAAGGCCACCCTCGACGCCGTGGCCCACGCCCTCATCGAAGCCGAGAGC
>JBHEME010000087.1:0-2247 GCA_046262755.1 Gemmatimonadaceae bacterium
GGCTGAGCCCATGTGTAAAGCTGTCCCCATTGTTTCGTAGATGCAGCACCCCATGTCTGACCGTACAGGTGACCTGAGTTCAACTTGTACTGAATCTCATAGTGGTCGCCGTCAGTAATTGCACTGCCGTCTGTGTTGTTAGGTGTTACCCACACAACTTTCTGCTGTGCTTTCGCATACCCTTTACTATCTAAATAGCAGACAGCCTGGAATGAACCTGTAACCCAGGTCATCTGATCTGGTGTCAGGTTGTCGGGGGCCTGGTTTGTACCGAGACGGTTCTCTACACTCTGTAGGTTGTCGTCCAGGGTGCGCTTGAAGTCACCGATGGTTACCCTACTTGAACCTCTGTCCTCAGGCTCAAAGTAGTTTGTCAGGTCATACCAGGTGCCATCACTGGCTCGATATGCCACAGAGTATTCATTGGTGACGTTCCATTCAAGCTCCGTCACCTGTAGCTTGATAGGGTTTAAACGCATTCCTCGGACGATGGCCTCATTGGCTGTGTCTACAAGATTAGAGTCCGGATCGTAGACATAGACATAGTCTCCGATATCAAATGAACCAAAGATATCATAGTCATTTGTGTCGAGGTTGATTTCACGGTGCGGTTTAATAATGTCACGCAGGGCAAGCTCGGCCCTGGTGTCAGCATTGTCATCGGATGTCTCTGACTCACTGAGCATCTTTGTGAGCTTCAGGGGGTTGCCGTGAATGTCCTTGTAAATATTTGTGCCGGGGGAGATGGATCCCACGTCGGACGACCCTACACTGAACTGTAGGCCATCTGAACCCGCTAGAATCACAACACGTGTAGAGAAGTCTTCCATGTCCTGATCAAGTCCCAGAGAGCCAGGAACGGCCTTTATCTGTAGATCTTCACCGTACGTGCTTCCTTGGCGTACTAAGATGCACTGAGGGTTAGTAACATATAGGTTACTCTCAGGGCCTGCATCAAGAGCACCACGGTTGTTTACACGGAAAGAGACAGGTGTAGGTGTCTGTGACTGATAGATCCAGACGTTGTCGACGTAGAACTTGTCACCGGATGCATTGCTCTGCAAGTTGACCAGGAAGTCGGCCTGGGTAATACCTGTGCCTGTGGGCACGGTGATCGTACGAGAGACCTGAGTCCAGGCATTCTGAGGAAGCGCAAGCCATGTATCGGCTGACGCTGAACCCTGCTGAGTGTAGGTGGCATCTCGGTAGTCGATACCTACGCGGCCATAACAGGACACACCTGTGGCCAGGACCCAGTAATAAGCTACGTAAGTATTACCGGCTGTCACGTTTGCTGCGTTTGCAGTACCGTTTGTCTTTGCAGTCATGGTCCCGATAGATGACGGGGTGACCTGCATCGATTTTGTGCCCAGGTATGAGTATGCACCGGTCTGGGCAATAGTACAGTTGCTGACAGCAGTCCAGCCGGAAACTCCACCAGTGGACTCAAATGATGAGTTATTGGTAGAGATCAGGTTGTTAGGAAGGGCTGGCTGCGACATAGTGTCACAGACATACTTAATAGCCTTACGAGGTGTCTGCCACTGGTGTACACCACTATAGGTACCAGAGACACCGCTCACTGTTCCCAAGGTTACGGCGGGGGGTAAAAGTCCACTGATGGCTGTAGAGAAGTTGACCCCGGTGAAGGTTGTCTCAGTTTCGATGACAGAGCCCTTGTCATCATCGTCGCCCAGCCAGAAGTTCATGCCGACACCCTCAAGAGTGATGGCTGTTGAGGCGGTATCTGACTGGATTATGCCGTTGTCGGCGATCCTTTTCTTACGGACCACACCGACGTAACGTGCAGAGTCAAGAGTTGCATCCCCGTAGAGACGGCAGTCAACACGACCTGGCACGACAGCGAGGTGACCGAAGTAGTCAATTGTGTCTAAGAATTCGCGAGGTACGCTAGGCTTCAATTTGATGCTGAATGTGCCTAAGGCCTCTTTGACCTGTGAGACTGTCATCTGTCACCGCCTAACAATGTATGTTGACTCCGGAAGAGTCCCAATGTATTGGGCCTGTAGATCCGCTGCTGCATCCCCCGATTGGGCTGCGCCACCACCAGGTTGAATAATAGCTCCAATGTAAAAGTCCAGAGACGTGGTGGCAGCCTTAGAAAGACCACCATTCACCGTATCTGCTGTGAACGTTCTAGCACTTCCAATGATGGGTTTGTTGCCATTAGTATCATTGCTTGATGCCACCACGGTACCGGATGTTGCTGATGTAGATGTAGTAACG
>JBHEME010000088.1:0-2208 GCA_046262755.1 Gemmatimonadaceae bacterium
GGTCACTACCTCGTCGCCTTCGGCTATCTGATCCTCGATGGTGAAGTGAGTATCGGGGTAGGCGCTACGGTACATGGCAACGTACTGCTTCATGCCTTCGGGACCGCGCACCTCCTCTTGCACGCTAGGGTCGTGGAGGACGTAATCGGGGGCGAAGAGCTCGTCCGCCAGTTCCAAATTCCCCGCGGTGAAAATCTCCTCAAGAAACCGGTGGATAACTACCTTGTTTTCGTCGGGTTGCACTTTGGATCTCCTCCTCAAGCAAATTATGGCTGTCTCTTTACAATCATAATTTGACCCCGATCCAATGCTCACCTACCAGACCAAAAAGTGCTCACTTTTTGCTCATTTTGCAGATTTTCGAAGTTTTTAACCCACATTCCGCACCCTCGCTTATAAGAGCAGATAATATCGTTGAACACTCTGTCCCAGAAAGCTAAGGATAGTCGCCCGCTCCTCGCTCAGGTTCGAGATCTGCTTAACTTCTCCTATCCTTAGCAGATGCACCGCCTGGAAGAGCTGAAAGACCCACCTCAAGGTCGGGCGAGCCGTCTGTTTGCCTGTCTGGTGCCTGATCTTCGCTCCAGCCGCTTGGAGTGCTTCTCTTAATGCTCGCTGACCCAATGTGTACACCAGCAGGCACAGCCCCATCACCATCGCCAAGGCCGCTACTCGCTCGGGTGTTTTCACGAAGATGCTTGAGGTGAAGAACAACGGGTCTTTGAGGAAGCGAAATCCTCGCTCAGCCGATTGCTGGGCTTTGTATTCCTTCAATAGTTCATCATTGGTGTACCGCTTCTCCTCTTCCCCAAGCACGACGACGAGATTCGTAGCCAGGATGAAGCGTCCCGAGCGTTGGTGCGCTTTTGTCAAGGCCGCCTCGTCACGCTCCAGGCTGGCTTCGACGCTGTACACCTTTCGGGGCGAGGCGTCCGCGGCCGGCCTGCCGGGCTTGTCGTGGCGGAGGCCGCTCTTCAGGCGAAGCTCCGTCAGCTTGTGGTGGTACAGCTCCTTGGCGAAGGTCGAAGCGGCTCTCAAGGCATCCGCCTCGCACTCGAAGTCCTCTTTTTCGAGCTTCTTAAGTCGCTTTTGGAGTTGCTTCTCCAACTTCAGCAGCCGCCGATCCATCTGCTCGCTCGCCGCCTGTCGGCGCGCCTCGCTCTCGACGATCAGCCAGCGTTGAGGGATGCCGGCGTAAGTGCTGCTCACCTCGGCGAGGCGGTAGCCGCTCAAGGCGCTCTCCTCAAAGGCGTCCTCTTCTATCTCCGAGAGGACCCTTTTGGCCTCCGCGAGCGTCAGCGGCACTCGGGTCAGCCATTTGAGATCGCTCATCTGCTTTAGGGAATCAGCGCTGTAGAGAGCGCTGTCGGCGACGAAGAGCGCGTCTAGATCCACCTGCGAGCGGAAATCTTGTAGAAGCTGGGCGAACACCGCCTTGTCGGCCTCGTTGCCATCGGCGATTCGGAAGAACAAAGGTATGTCACCCTCGCCGCTGACCATCAAGTCCACGATGAACTGCTTGAGGTCGGGGCGCTGATCGCGCGAGTAGCCGTGCGTTATGCTGATGGCGGCTTCAGGCTCTTCCTCTTCGCGCTCGGTTTCGTAGTCACCGTGGAGATGGAAGGAAGTGGAGTCCAGGTGCAGCGAGGAGCTTCGCTCTAGGACGCCGTAGCGGGAGGCGGCTTTCATCGCGCAACTGACAAACACCTTGGTGAGATCGGCATAGAAAAGCTTGTCGAGGACCCGTCCAAGCTTGTCGTCATTCAGATGCTCGGGTTTGACGCCTGGAGCTATCAGATGTTCGGTAGCCTTGCCTTCGAAAAACTCCTGGAAGAGGTAGAGGGGAGCCGAGACGAAGCCCAGGCCGTTGAGGATCATGGCCTTTATGAGCTGGCCGGAGCTCAAGTGTTCCTGCTCATGGGTGCCCAGGAGGTGGTCGATCTGTTCGATCAAGCCGGTCTCATCCATAATGCCGGCGACTATTCCCAGGTGGTCGATATCATAGCTCTCGATAGGTGGTATCTTTACGTGCTCATTCATGCTCCACAGAATACTCCACAGCTTTTCGGAGTAACCTGCGGAATGCGGGTTGAAAGAACAAATGAGCACAGATGCGCAAAGTACCGACACCTCAAATTGATATAGGGGGGCGTACTTCCGAGATGCACAACCGACCGATAAGTGCTCTATAGACCTCGAGATTGGTTT
>JBHEME010000089.1:0-2204 GCA_046262755.1 Gemmatimonadaceae bacterium
ATCGCCAGCCCAGCATGCCGCTGCTAGGGCAGTGGAGCTGGGCCTTACCGTTCGTGTGGATGTTCGGCGAGTCGCATGCGGCCTTGCGGGTCTCAACCATTTTACTTTCGTGGTTGGGGCTCATTGCATTCTATGATCTCCTCCGAAGCGGATCTCGCACCTCACCCCTCTCCTCTCGCGAGGGTGCCGTCTCCCAGCTGCGCCCACTTATGCGGCTTTTCGGGGGGGGCGGGTGTTTGCAGCGGTCTGACCCCGGACTTGAGGCTCGTTGAATCGTTCCAGGGTGGCCTGGTAGGCCGCCTGCCATACGCCGCTTAGTTGCAGCACGCGCAGGTTCAAGATCGTTTGTGCTCCGGGGCGTGTCCAGCGCATGCCGCTCAGTTTCAAGCGTTGGGTGTACACCGTCTTGCAGGCCGCTTCCGTGACGCCGCTGCCGCGCGGTATGCCTAGCGTTCGATATTCCGCGTAACGCATGTACGGCATCCGATCCCGCAGATAACGATACGCCTTGCCAAAGTCCTGTAGCTTGGCGCCGCGCAGATGGTACAGGTCCCGCAGCGCGGCCGCCGAGTGCAGCACCCGATTCACGCCTCCCGGTTTCAGCAGCCACTTCTGCATCTTCCGCGCCCAACTCGTGGCCTGTTGCCCTTTGCTGAACAACAACTCCGCCATTTTCCAAACGCGCTCGCTGGCATGGTAATAGTCGACTACACGTATCCACTCCAGTTTCGTACCCGTGACTGGATGTTTCATGCGCTTGAGGACTTTGTCATAGTACGTCGTCTCATTGTCGCCCGCATCCGTGACATAGGCTAGACGAGGCAACGGACCTTGCCAACGACGGACTACGTCCTGCAATAGGCGCGTCAGCGCGGTGCTCATCGTCTTCTGACCAAACTCCGGCGTGTACGCCAGGTACACCGTACCCAAACGCCGACCGTGGCGGTCCAACACCGTCACCGTGCCGGTCGTCGCCACCTCGAACACGCTGCCTCCCTGGCAACGCGTCCCCAGCGTGATGCCGTCCCGCCCCACACTCAACACCGGCTTGTGCTTGCCCGTCGAGGCCGAGGCTTGCTTCAGCCATTCCAGCAGCTTGTCCACTTGGACATCGTGCTGCTCTTCCACGAGCGCTTGGGACACGGCCGCCGTCACTTGCCGCAGCTTTTTCACTCCCCAACCCACGCCGTGATCTTGCCGCAAGCGCTCCAAGGTTTGACTCTGCGTCATACCGCTGCTACCCAGAAACCAACTGGCGCGCTCCGCCACAGCCGGCGTTGCTCCCTGCACCAGCCCCAGGCTCATCGCCAACGGGAAGATCGTGGCATCGCCGGTCTTCGTGGTCGGCCGATAACCGACGCGCCACAGCCGTATCTGACCAAACAGCGTCCACACATTCTGCGGCGTCTTTTCGTTTAGCCGCGTATATTCACTGGCCTCGAACCAGACGTGCTTGGGCAGCGTTGCCACCGCGGGCTCGACCTGGTTGTAGGTCCACTGTGCCACGTTGCGGCCGAGTTCTCGAAGTTCCTCGCGAAGCTGCTGCTCAAAGCAGCAGGCCTGCGTCGGCGTCACCCGTTGCTGACAAAACTGTGACACGAGTTGATACACTTTTTCGAGGGCCGGCTCGATCACCTTCCGCAAATCCGCGTCGGCGGCGCCGCGCGCTTGCGACTCCTTGTCGCTCTGCAGCACAGGAAGGCTTGCAATCAACAGCAACAACTGAGTAGAGTACGGCATATGGCGTCCTTTCCT
This sequence comes from Gemmatimonadaceae bacterium, assembly GCA_046262755.1. Classification (GTDB taxonomy): domain Bacteria; phylum Gemmatimonadota; class Gemmatimonadetes; order Gemmatimonadales; family Gemmatimonadaceae; genus UBA4720. Next base: position 1,756 of record JBHEME010000089.1, read on the forward strand.
GCCTTTGGGTTTTGGTAATTCCCTTAAGGTGCAGGAAAGACGCCATCTAAATCAAGACCTCTTGGCACTCACGCAGCTTTCCCCACGCGCTCCCGCGAAAACCCGCGGTTTCGAGCGCAGCAGGGAGATCGCACCCGTCTCGACATAGTAAATCGTCAACGAACCGGCAACAAACTTCGCGTGCTCCACGATTCTCCGCGCTGCGTCACTGATGCTATTCTTCATGAACCAGCCGCGCCGCTGCCGGGCGGCGCCCGGCGATGACTGGCCGAGCAGGCTTTTCCTAAGTGTCGGCGCTACTTAGAATGATTCAGAGCGATGGAAACGGCCCAAAAGTTAGGGGGTTTCGCGTTGACGAAATCAGTGGCTGCCGATGGTGAACGCCTGCGTGTGCTGGTCATCGATGACGAGGAGATGCACGCCGAGGCCGTGGCGGAGAGCCTTGAACG
>JBHEME010000090.1:0-2160 GCA_046262755.1 Gemmatimonadaceae bacterium
ACTAGCGGCCCCACGATGCAACCTCGGTGTGGTCATCGGACCAAATCGATGATCACCGTCCCAGTCCCTGGACGCCGAGGCAAGCGCCAATGCACGAAAGTGTCATCTTCTTCTGAGACGTCACGTACCAATGCAAGAACTAATTAGGGACAGCTACCTTCGGCGCGCGCCGATTTCGTTGACGCCGGCATAGCCAGTCGCGACCGCGGTCGTTAAGCCAACGGCCCTACCGGTACCGCACCCCCGATCCGGTACCGGTAGGGCTACCGATTCAAACGACCGCGGTGTCAGACGGTCCTTCAGGCGCAGCGCCGGTCACACCAAAGTGGCGGCAAGGCAGCCACAAGGTCACCCGGCCGGGGCCAGGTGGTAGTGCCACTACAATTTCGTAGTGCCCGAGCAATGCTTGAAACCTGTGGATGACGAGGAGGGTCGTACCCTCCCGATCATCTTGTAGGTCCTCAAGCAAGGCCGGCGCGCCAACGCCGGTCGGGAAGGTACGACCTGTGCTCACCGTAGTCTCCGGAGAGTTCGACGGCTGTGACGACTGTGCCAGTCCTGGCGGTGCTGGCAGCTCGTCGTTGATCGACGAGATCATCCGGCAGGGCGCTCGGCGGATGCTCGCCGAGGCGCTGCAGTCGGAGGTGGATGCCTACATTGACCGGTTTGTTGGCGAGCGCGACGAGCAAGGCCGGCGGCTGGTGGTGCGCAACGGTAGCCACCAGCCCCGCCAGGTCCTGACTAGCGCGGGGGCGGTGGAGGTGGTCGCGCCGCGGGTCAACGACCGACGTGTTGATCCCGGCACCGGCGAACGGGCGCGGTTTTCTTCGGCGATCCTGCCGCCCTGGGTTCGCAAGACCCCGAAGATCAATGAGGTGCTGCCACTGTTGTACCTGCATGGCCTGTCCTCGGGGGACTTTGTGCCGGCGTTGGGTCAGTTCCTGGGCTCCACGGCTGGGCTGTCGGCGTCGGTGATCACGAAGCTGACCGAGACCTGGAAGGTCGAGGCGCGTGCCTTCTCGCAGCGGGACCTGTCCGGGGTGGACTACGTCTACCTGTGGGCCGACGGCATCCATGTCAATATTCGCCTCGAGGAGCACAAATTGTGCCTGCTGGTGATGATCGGCGTACGCGCTGATGGCCGCAAGGAGCTCGTCGCCCTGGCCGACGGGTACCGGGAGTCGGTCGAGTCCTGGGCGGATCTGCTGCGCGACTGCGCGCGGCGCGGGATGCGCGCCCCGGTGCTCGCGGTCGGTGACGGCGCGCTCGGGTTTTGGGGCGCGCTGCGCGAGGTGTTCCCGCAGACCAAAGCGCAGCGTTGCTGGTTTCACAAGATCGCGAATGTGCTCGGCGCGCTGCCCCACAGCGCGCATCCGGGGGCGAAAAAGGCGCTCGCGGAGATCTGGGATGCCGAGGACAAAAGACATGCCCTCGACGCCGTGAGCAGGTTCACGGCGGCCTATGGGGCCAAGTTTCCCAAAGCGGTCGCGAAAATCACCGACGATCTCGACGAGCTGCTCGCCTTCTATGACTACCCCGCCGAGCACTGGATTCATCTGCGCACGACGAATCCCATCGAGTCTACTTTCGCCACCGTCAGGAACCGAAGCAAGATCACCAAGGGGCCGGGCTCGCGAGCGGCTGGGCTGGCGATGGCGTTCAAGCTCATCGAGGCCGCTCAGGCCCGCTGGCGAGCGGTCAACGCACCCCACCTGGTCGCCCTCGTCCGCGCCGGAGCCGGGTTCGAGGCCGGCAAGCTCGTAGAACGACCCAAAGAACAGCCCCAACCCGAAGCCGCCTAAAAGATCTTCATCCACAGGTATTGACTATTGCTCAGCGCTGGCGCAGGCATGCGCAGAGATGGGCACCCAACCGCGCTCGATGTTCTCGTTGCGTGTTGTCCAGTTGTGGGCTGTAGGAGATATCCTCGGCGCCGTACGTGATCTCGAGACCGTCACGGTGGCCTTGGCCGTCGATCTGCCCGTCGATGACGTGCCATGGCTAAGTGAACCCCCGGGGGCGGAGCATTGGGGGAGCGCTACCCGTCTCACTAAGAACCCGGTTATTGCGCTGTGGAGATCCGCGGATGCTCCAGTCTGGAACCATCGCATCGATAAGCCCGCTCTGCTGTGGGACTCGGCAAGTGGAGTGGCCCACGAG
>JBHEME010000091.1:0-2150 GCA_046262755.1 Gemmatimonadaceae bacterium
CTGCGTGAGTGCGGATCAGCCGCCCTGGTCCCCCGCCGGCATTTGATCACCAGAAATGCCGGCATCCCTCTGATCCGATTGATGCGCTGCGCTTCCCTCAGGATCCCGTGCCTGGTCTCCGGCCCCGATATCCTGTGGAGGATTGTCAGCTGTCGCTGGATCAGGTGCTGTATTTCCGCTGCCCGTTGTGTCCGGCATCGCGCTCCTTCCCAGTCTGGCGCCACGTTGCGCTAGATAAGAAAAAGATAGACCTGTCACGATCGAGCGTAAACTCGCCGGTCCGGTGAATGTCGTCGATCTTCGCTGCCCCGAAAGCATGGTCGCCCCCGGGCGCGGATGCTCAAGGTCTGGACGCAACAGCGCCACAACGTGGCAAAACGCTGAGAAAATTGCATCGGAGCATGAGGCCGACGCAGCACAATTCCATGGCAGCAGTCGCGATGTAGCGCGTGACCTCGTAGGCGGCTACCACGCGGTGGCGACCACGAGCGATGGCCGCAGAGCCGGGCGCCGCCGGGCTGAGGCATGGTGTCGCCAATCACTCAGGACCTCGCCACAGTCAGCGCACGCTCTGCACCACCCCGGTATCGGATCTTTAGAAAGCATCAAGCACTAGACGTACGTACTCGGCCAATCGCTCCATGGTTTCTGGAACCGGCCGGTTCTCTTCTAGAGCGACCTGTGGAGTGGCAGTTCCTACATGCTCGATTACGGTTCTGCCTTTTCATGCTGGTGCACGCTGGCGGCAGATTTCCGCCCCCGACGTCAGCCCTAAAGGATGGGTATATGAAGTCCGGCCTGTCGTCGTCTAGGTCACGATCTAACGTACGCTTTGGAGGAAACTTCACACCTTCTCTGTTTAGACAATCCAAGGCGGTAGGCTTGTTCGTGTTCTGATGCTCTTCAGCTCGTTAGTGAGTAGAAGCGCCACGGGGAGGCCCTGTTTATCCTCATCGCTTAATTGCTGAAGCAAACTCATTGATGATAACTGGCAGGCAACGGTATGTCCGGTTGTTGAGTCCCTTGCAGCGTTCGAATTCGTACATCTTTGCCGGTCCGTGGTTGCGAGATACTTGGCGCTTTTGCACGTCTTACCGCGTCGCGGCGGTTCGCAGATCGGAAATACTACGTCTTTTGGCTTCGACGGTATGCCACCGGCTGCCGCGCAGGCTAGCTGCCAGGTGGTCCGAGTCGGGACACGCGAGGCCCGGTTCGGCCACGAACCATGGAACTGTCCATAACGTGGCGCGTTCATAACGCGTCGCGTTACACCGGGGGGCTTATTCATAGACCGCGAAGAAGTAGAGTCCGATAATGGCTTTGAGCATGCTTTGGTACTTTTCTATCGGCGCTCGGTACCGGCCGCCTTCTTCGCTGAGCATGCGCCATGTCTTGAGGTGCGCGATGGCGTGTTCGACGGCGGCGCGGATTTTGCTCAACGCAGTGTTGAATTCGGCTTGAGCGGTGGTGAGATCGACACCGGGCAGTCGTTTGACCGGGACGAGCTCGATGCCCCGGACACCGACATAGCCTAAATCGGCCACTGCGGAGAGATCGGTGAGCAGGACTTCCAGGCCAGAGGCGCCGAAGGCATGGGCGTGGTGGCGGGCGCCGTGGACCGGAGTCGGGCCGACAGCGGCCAGTCTCCCGTCCAGCGTGGCAGCAACCTGGATATTCATCCCCGGATAACCGGCCTTGGCTGAGTAGAGATCGGGAAGGTGCTTCCAGTCCCAGGTGGGGCAGACGGTGCCGTCGACCAGCACGCTTCCCTGACCAACGACCTGGTCGGGGCAGGGCACAGAGGGCGCGAGGACCTCGGCGATCACCGGGCGCAGCAGGTCCCATCGTCGGCTGACCGTGGACTGACTGACACCGAAGATCGCGCCGGCGAACGCCTGGGTGATGTTCGTGCGCAGTAAACACACGACCAGTGCCACCGAACCGAACAGGCCCAGCGCATACGGGCGACCCCGGGAGACGAACTCACCATCGACGACGGCGTGCACCCGGGTCACCAAATCGGTGAGTTGCTCAGTGCGCAGTCCTGTCATAGCCCAATGCCACTTAGCCTGATGTGATCTTGTTCGGCGTGTCGTCCGCTGTGGAGTGCCACCGATCGGGATGATCTTGTGCTGTGCTGCGGGATGTTG
>JBHEME010000092.1:0-2080 GCA_046262755.1 Gemmatimonadaceae bacterium
GCACGGCGAGATCTGCTAACCCGGACCTTTCAGCAGGGACCTTCCCATAGGGGGCCTGGAGCACCAGAGGCGATCGCGCCCACCGGCGAGGGCCTCGCGGCGGTCCAGACTGCACGATCGATGGGTTCGGGACGCGGCTGAACAAGCGAGTCCCTGTGCGTCGGAGCGGCTGTGCGTTGGAGCGGCGCATGATGGGGCGGGGCCGTTCCCGTCCTTCCCGGTCTCAGGTGCGCAGGACCAGGGAGTCCAAGCGGCCGAAAGCAAGAGCGAGGTCCTTGGCCCACGGCCAGTTGGCCTGGATGCGCAGGTAGGCCCGGCGCCCGGTGCGGATCAGGCGGGCGGCGGCGTGGAGAAGGCAGTAGCGAAGTCGCTTGGGCTCGGCGACGGCCAACTCGCCCTCCAGGCACAGCGACTGGGTGAAGGCCAGCAGGTCACACGCCGTGAGTACCACGGCCAGCCAGGCGGCGTTGTTGACGAACGCGTGGCACGGGAAGTTGCCCAGGCCGGTCTGCTTTGCGTTGCGGATGCGGTCCTCGACCCGGGCATGTCCCCGGTGGCGGGCCTCCAGGTAAGCGAGGTCACCGTCGGCGGAATCGCAGATGAAGACCTGGAACCGGCGGCCGTCGATGTCGGTGAAGGTCAGCTGCGCCCCCGGGTGGGGAACCTCACGGCGGACGATGGCCCGGGTGCCCGTCGGCCAGGTGGAGAGGTCGAGACGATCGGTGATCTCGGCCACCTCGGCCTCCTCGCGTACCTCCATGTCCTGGCGGATAGCGGGCCTCCACGCCCTCTCGGCCAACCCCAGCACCGCTTCGCGCACCGGTTCGTCCATAGGAAAGCCGACGGAGAACTCAATCCCTCTTTCCCTGAGGGCGTCGATGAAGCCGTGGGTGCAGCCGGCCGAGTCGGCCCGGGCCAGCATCCACTCGCCGTTCTCGGGATCGGCGACCTTGGTCTTCACCGGCAGCTGGGCCAGGGCGGCGTCGAGGACGGCGATGTGGTCGGCCGCGGTGTTGGACCCGGCGTTGCCGGGGCGCAGCACGCCGGCCACCGCGTCGTTGGTTGCGTCGACGAAGCACAGCAGAGGGTGAAAACCGAAGCCCTTCTTGTACGTGGAGTCGGCCTTTTCCTTCTCGGAGTGCGAGGTGACGAGGGTGGCGTCGAGGTCGAGCACGATGAAATCCTTCGGTGGACGGGCCCCGGCCGCCCACGCCGTTGCCCTGGCCGCGGCCCGAGCGGCGTTGACGGCGACGAGCACGTCGTCATCGACGGAGGCCAGGACCCGCCACGCGGTGGGATCCGACGCCACCGTCCCGAAGACCTCCGGCTGGTTGCGCAGCACCTTGAGGTCCGACATGGACGTCCCTCCGTCGGCCACGCTGACGGCGAGGTCGACCAGCACCCGTCCCGGGTCGTGCGCCGATCGGCGCTGACGGGTGGGGGCCATGGCCGCCGACAGGCCGGCGGTCAGCCCGAGGGCGTCGGCCATGTCGGCCAGCAGCCGACTGCCGGTGTGGGCGGCAACCCCGGTCCCGTCGGCGGTCACCACGAGGCTCGGCCGGTCGCTACTACGCTTCACCATGGAAGTGCCCTTCTGGTGAGGTTCCTGCGGGCTTCGACACCAGCAGTTTCCCTTGCCAGAAGGGCCTTTTGGCGGACCTACGGTCGTTCAGCCCGGCCGCTTACTGAAAGGGCCGGGCTAATTGTCGGCATCGGGCCTGGAACCGTGAAGGCGACGGGCCAGCGGGGTCTTGAGTTGCCGGAGGCGCTTGGCCTGGTCGGCCTTCATGCCGCCGTACAGGGACCGCCACCGGTCCAAGTGCTCTCGGCGATGCCGAGGCGCCGGACCACCGAGCCATCCATCGCTCACGGGGTCCGTTCACCTCCCCTCGAGTCGCCATCCATTGGTTGATGTCCGCGGCGCGCAAGCCTCTTCGGCTGGAATGCTCGGCGGCTACATTTTCGTCATGGCGAGAAGGGTGGGCCACCCCGAGTCTCCGCCGGCCGCGACGGTATCCACTCGACCGGTGTGCGGCTCGAGCCTCGATCGGGTCTCCCCCAGCGAAGCTCAGACGAAGTC
>JBHEME010000093.1:0-2021 GCA_046262755.1 Gemmatimonadaceae bacterium
GGATAGCGTTCGCAATCGTGCTCGTGAATGAATACCGGACCCGGCAGCGGAAGCAACTCTTTGCCATGGAACGGATCGTAGGTGAAAAGAATCCGCCGATCCGAGCCCACGGCGAAAGTTTTCAGACATTGGCGGCACGGTCCGTAGCCGGTCGCCACTTCGGTGTGAGCGGGATGGCCGTAGCCCGGGGATCTCAGCGTCTTCCTCACTGCATCGGCGATACGGTCGGAAGCCGCAACTACTCGATAGGCCTGCATTTTTTGCTCCCTGTATGAAGTCGTTGTCGCTACGCCGTATGATGTCCGTGCCTCGAGGACCGCGATATCCGAATCTTGCGGTCAAATTCCTTATACTTTGACCCTTGGGCGCGACTATCACGCAAGGGAGAATGAGCGGCAGCTCTGACGAAGTCTTCGACGTTCTTGTCATTGGTGGTGGTATCACCGGGTGCGGCGTGGCTCGGGACGCAGCCATGCGGGGTCTGCGCGTGGCACTCGTCGAGCGCGACGATTTCGCGAGCGGAACGTCCGGACGATCGTCACGCCTCGTGCACGGTGGAATTCGATACCTCGAGCAAGGCCAGTTTAACCTTGTGCACGAATCCATTCGCGAGCGTCAGACACTGCTCCGTATCGCGCCGCATTTGGTCAAGCCGCTCGCCTTTACATGGCCGATTTATAGAGGCGCCCGAATTGGGAAAGTAAAGTTGAGCGCGGGCCTTCTCGCCTATCAGCTGATGGCCGCAGGCCGATCGCGAAGGCACGTAACGCTGAACGCGGCGGAGACGGCCGAGCGCGAGCCGTGTCTCAGGCGAACCGGACTCACCGGGAGCGCTGTCTACTACGATGCCTGCACCGACGACGCGCGCCTGACGATTGCCAACGCCATCGCGGCGAAGCAGAACGGCGCGAGGTTAATGAGTCATACGTCGGTGACCAACATCATTCACACTGGACGTAAAGCAGCCGGAGTGGAGGTACTACGTCAGGGCTCCTCGGAAACGCAGGAGATTGCTGCGCGCGTCATCGTTAATGCAACCGGCGTCTGGGAAACGAACTTCAGCACCGACCCGCGCGCTCATCGCCACCGTGGCAGCAAGGGTGTGCACATCTCCGTCGATCGAAGAAAGGTCGGGAATCGTGATGCGCTGACGTTGATTTCCCCGGTTGATGGCAGAGTGATGTTCTGCCTGCCGGCAGGTTCTCAGACGATAATCGGAACTACCGACACATGGACGAGCGAATCCCCGGAAACCGTTCACGCCAACAGCATCGATATCGAGTACTTGCTGCGATCTGCGAATGCGTACTTCCCTGAAGCACAGTTGAGCGGCCCGGACGTGGTGAGTGCGTGGGCTGGCATCCGACCTCTCGCCTATGATAAGGGTGCCAACCCCAGCGCGGTGTCCAGGGAGCACAGCATCATTACCGATCAGTCGGGAGTCATCAACGTGACGGGTGGCAAGTTGACAACCTATCGCTCGATGGCCGCTGAAGTCGTGGATTGTGTTCAGAAATCTCTTGGTCATCGGCCTGAGCGCGCGCCGACTGACTCAGTGGAGCTACCCGGCTCCGATCGCATCGCGACTATCAACAGGATGAAAAGCGACGACGTTTCCCTCGGACAGGAGCTGGTTCCGGGACTCCCCTACACTCCGGCGCACCTCGTTTATGGCGTGAAAGAGGAAATGGCGCAAACGCTGTCCGACTTGCTGATTCGGCGCACCCACCTCGCCTTCGAGACATCCGATCACGCCACGAGTGTTGCGGCTCGTGCCGCAGACATCGTCGCTCCTCACCTGGACTGGAGTGGCGAAATGAAAAGCTCTCGAGTCCGTGAGTATCGTGCGGACGCCGAGCGCATGTTCAGAATCAGCGAAGTCTGATTTCGGCAACTTCGCGAGCGTTCGAGCATCAATACTGTGGGATTCCCTGGCTCGAGTGGGCCAGCCGCAGGAATTCATCTCTGGTCTTGGCGTCGTCCCTGAATGCGCCCCGGAGTGCCGAGGTGATGGTCTTGGA
>JBHEME010000094.1:0-2010 GCA_046262755.1 Gemmatimonadaceae bacterium
GAAATATCCGCTGCAGATCGCGTTCATGGCGCTGATGGCCCTGATTTGCCTTGGCTTCGGAATTGGATCGGCTTTGACGTCAAACCGCAGCGCGAAGAGCTCGATGATGTGGTTCCTTGTGGCGACACTCGCTGCAGGCATCGTCACTCTCTCAGCATTCCTCCTGACATGGAATGGAAAGTTGCGCGTTGCCAAGAGTCGCAATGCGCGGGCGTGGGGTTGGGTGGGAGCTGGCCTTGCTGCTCTCTCGGAGCTTCTGCCGCCTCTGGCTACGACCATTACCTGGGGAATAGGAGTGGGAATATTCGCCACTACGTTGGCTTGCTGGCCTCATCACAAGTTGGGTCTGCCCCAGACTTGGTTGACTCCTGAACTGAGAGGATCACCCTCTCGGGAAGGAGGCACCACATGCCCCACGCGTACCCTCCAGAGTTCCGCCGTGACGTCGTCGCCGTCGCTCGTCGCAAGGAGGCTCCGCTCACCCAGATCGCCGAGGACTTCGGCATCTCTGCCACCTGTTTGCACCGCTGGCTGAAACGGGCGGAGATCGAAGACGGCGTCCGCGAGGGCCTCACTCTCGCGGAGGAGGCCGAGATCCGCGAGCTGAAGAAGCGCAACCGGTTGCTCGAGCAGGAGAACGAGGTCCTTCGCCGTGCCGCCATCTACCTGGGCCAGGGCGTCAACCCAAAATGATGTACCCGCTGGTCCGCGAGCTTGCCGAAGACGGGATCCCCGTCACGGTGACCTGCCGGGTGCTGCACTTCAGCACGCAGGCCTACTACAAGTGGAGAGCCAACCCGGTCAGCGACCGGGAGTGGTCGGATGCTCACCTCGTCGACGCCGCGAGAGACATCCACGCCGACGATCCGACCTTCGGCTACCGGTTCATCACCGACGAGCTCGAAGCGGAGCACGGCATCAAAGCCAGCGAGAACCGGGTCCACCGTCTCTGCAGCTCCCACGGCATCTTCTCAGTGCTGTCTCGAAGAAAGGGACGCCGGCCGCGCCCGGGAGCGCCGGTGCACGACGACCTGGTCCGCCGGGAGTTCGGGGCGAACGCCTCGAACGAGCTGTGGTTCACCGACATCTCCGAGCACCCCACCGCAGAAGGCAAGCTGTACCTGTGCGCGGTGAAGGACGCTTTCTCGGGTCGCATCGTGGGCTACTCCATGGACGCCAGGATGAAGGCCTCCCTCGCCGTGGCCGCCGTGCGAAGCGCCATCGAGCTCCGACGTCCATCGGCGACGGTCGTCCACTCCGACCGCGGCAGTCAATTCCGCTCCAAGAAATTCGTCCGGCTGCTCCGCAACAACGCCCTCGTCGGGTCGATGGGGCGGACAGGAACCTGCGCCGACAACGCCGCCATGGAATCGTTCTTCGCCCTGCTGCAGAACAACGTGCTCAATCGGCAACGCTGGCAGACGAGACAGGAGCTGCGCCTCGCCATCGTCACGTGGATCGAAAGGACCTACCATCGCCGGCGCCGGCAGCGGGCCCTCGGGAAGCTCACCCCAGTAGAGTTCGAAGCAGTGCACGAGGTCGCTCATGCGGCCTGAAGAGTGTCAACCCCGCGAGTCAACTGAAGTGGGGGCAGACCCGACCCATCGCTCGGCGGCAACCGGACGCGACGTCTATCGAGTGCGCTCCGAGGGCGAGCTCCGCAAGCGTATTGGTCAAGCCCTCGTCGCGGCCAAGGCTTCATCTGAGTCGAAGGAGCAACTTGATGTTGCGATCAAGACCTGCGCGATGGACGGCGGCCTCTTCACAGTCGATGACGTTCGAGAGCAGCTTCCTGCCGACTGGTTCGGCCACCCCAACCTCGTCGGGAGCCGGATGGCGCACTGGGCGACATGCGGACTCATCCAATCGGTAGGACGTCGACGGGGGACCAGGCCCGAGCAGCATGGGCGCTGGGTCGAGGTCTGGCGAGGGGTGAGGTCTTGACCACCTTCATCGTTCACCAAGCCGGCCGCGTTGATGACGGTCGGCAGGCGTGCAGCAGGTGCGGGG
>JBHEME010000095.1:0-1987 GCA_046262755.1 Gemmatimonadaceae bacterium
GTGTCACTGGGGGCGTCGGCCTCTACTCCTCGATCTACATCTTGGCTTGGCGACGAGGAGGCCAACCAGACAGTCGAGAGGGGGGTGTCGCTTCTTGAGCGACACGACATCCTTCCTCCAATCTCGCGCGGCACGTCTGGGTCTCTTGAGCGCGTCAACCTCGACCTCCGGTCACGTCCCGTCAAGTGGTGGACTTTGATCGGCGAGTCTCCCGGGCCCCTGACCCTCGAGTCGTTCTGAACGGAGTTCGTGGAGCTTCTGAGAGCCATGTTTCCGTCGAGTCGAGCCGACATCGCCATCCTCATGCGATCTGAGCGAGCAACTGCTTTGCCTCCTCACCTCCTTCCAGCACATCGATCTTGGTCATCGATCCGAGACTGAAGTACCGGCGATCGGAGACCTGCCACTCGTCGTCTTGTTCGGCGAGGAGGGTCCCGACCATTCGCATCAACGAGTCGCGCGTCGGAAAGATCCCGACCACCCGCGTTCGCCGCTTGATCTCCTTGTGCAGCCGCTCCAGGGGGTTCGTGGAGTGCAGACGCCGGCGGTGCTCACGAGGAAAGTGCATGTGGGCGAGGACGTCCTCGGCGGCGCCCTCGAGGAGGGCGACGGCGTCGGGGAACTTCGCCTGGAGCATTGAGCAGACCTCACGAAGTTGAGCCATGGCGGAGGCGTGATCGGGGGAGATGAAGATCGTTCGCACGATTGCGGCCACCGTCTCCTGGGCGGCCCTGGGAACCACCGAGAGCAGGTTGCGCATGAAATGGACCCGGCACCGTTGCCAGCTCGCCTCGTGCAGGACCTTGGCGATGGCCTGGCGCAGCCCCTCGTGGGCATCGGAGATCACCAGGCGCACGCCCTTCAGCCCCCGCTTCACGAGGCTCCGCAGGAACGAGACCCAGAACTGGTGGTCCTCGCTCGGCCCGGTGGCGGCGCCGAGGATGGTGCGCTCTCCGGTGGAGGTGACTCCCACGGCCACGACCGTTGCCACCGAGACCACCCGGCCCTGCTCTCTGACCTTGTGGAACGTGGCATCCAGCCACACGTAAGGGCACTCGGGCTCGATGGGACGGTGCAGGAACGCCTTGACCTCCTCGTCGAGTGACTTGCAGATCCTGGAGACCTCCGAGCGGGAGATCCCGTCGATGCCGAGGGCCCGGACCAGATCGTCGACCTTGCGGGTGGAGACCCCCTTCACGTAGGCCTCCACGACCACGGCGTGCAGGGCCTTCTCCGCGCGCCGGCGGGGCTCCAGGAGCGAGGGGAAGTACGCACCCGCGGTGACCTTGGGGATCTTGAGCTCGATGGTGCCGACCCTGGTGTCCCACCGCCGCGTCCGGTAGCCGTTGCGGTAGGCCGTGCGCTCGGAGCTCCGCTCGTAGTGGCCGGCGCCGATCTGGCCGGAGACCTCCGCCTCCATCACCAGCTGGGCCAGCACCTGCACCCCTTCACGCAGCGCGTCGACATCGTCTTGCTCGAGCAGCTTGCCGACGAACGACGTGACGTCCATCCTCTGAGTGGCCATCGTCCCTCCTCATTGGCTTCTCACCGTTGAGGATGGCGGTGGCCATCTACGTCACGGGGATTTCCACCCCGAAAGTCCACCTCGAATGTCAACCACGAGCTGGGACGCTAACTCGATCAATCGGGGGCGATCACAAATCTGAGAATTGGCCGATGCGAAGCAGGAATTTGTGATCGTAATGCGAACCATTAGGCAACGCTTCACCTAGGACAGCCGTAGATGTCTCTCGACCTAGCTCGACAACCTCGCGGCAGGGAAGGCTCCTTGTCTTCCGGCCTAGACGAGACGACCGTCTTGCTCATCATGAGCGAACCCCTCATGGCCGAGGGGCTCGCAGCCATCATCGAATCATCGGGCGCTGGCTTGATCGACATCGCAGCCAGCCGCAGCGACGCCAGTATGGCGCTGACCAGAGGCTATGACCTAGCCATCCTCGACATCGCCCTCTCTCGGGCAATGGAC
>JBHEME010000096.1:0-1982 GCA_046262755.1 Gemmatimonadaceae bacterium
GCTGAGTGTTACACCCGGTGCTACGGCAGCTGGGACGACACCGTCCGGATCGTGAAGCTCGAGCACCGGCGCGCAGGGCGCGAGCTCGCGCTCGAAGGCGAGGTCCCCAGGGAAGACTACGAAGTCCTGATGCGGTCATTCCGGGCCCGGAATGCTGTTGCGCATGGCTTCAAGCCAGAAGAAGGGGCTGAGCTTGAAGAGCTTGTGCGCAAGCTGCTACGGGCCACGGCGCGCCTGATCCGCCTGCTCCCGGACACTCAGCCCGCCTAAGACTCGGCGCGTTCGGACCAGCGGGCTCCCCAAGTGGTCCCCATTTTCGACGTGCAACGGTAGCGCACTCATACCCGTAGTTCGACAGACCATCCGCGCAGGTCAGGCACCCGCATCTCTCCCTTTTGCATCTGGCTCAAGTCGGCTGTATTTACCGGCCCCAGGCCTTTCACGATGAAGTCTTCAAGCCTTCCTAGGAACTCTGGGTTCTTGGCGTCCTCCATGTCCATCATGGCGTCCACGCGGGCAATGCTCCCTTCCACCGTGAGCATAGGCGCTATGAGCCCTAGTGCATGTCCAGAGGAGATGACAGGCAATGGTTTATCCTCTGGGGCATGAAACGAGCAATCTTCGTGCGTCCCTTGAGCGACGCCGAGCGTAAGACCTTGAAGGCGGGTCTACGCTCGCCCGATGCCTTCACCTTGCGCCGTTGTCAAATCCTGCTTGCCAGTGGCGATGGCAAAAACGCCTATCAGATAGCCACAGAGCTTGGCTGTAACTCCCAAACCGCGCGCGACGCCATCCACAAGCTCAACGAGAAGGGTCTCAAGGAGGCGCTCAAGCAAGGCTCCAAGCGTCCGCACACCGTTCATCGGTCCTTCAATGAGGAAGACTCGGAGGCTTTGCGCGAGATACTCCATCACTCTCCCAGGGAGTTTGGCAAACAGAGCAGCTTGTGGACATTAGAGATGGCTGCCCAGGTGAGTTTCGAGAAGGGACTCACCAAGGAGCGGGTGAGTGGGGAGACCATTAGGGCTACTTTGACGCGTATAGGAGTGCGCTGGCAAAGAGCTAAACATTGGATGACCTCTCCCGACCCCTTATATGCGAGAAAAAAGGCGCCGAGACGAACTGATGAGGATGGCGAACGACGAGCCCGATTGGGTGGCGGGCTTTGAAGACGAGTGCTGGTGGAGCAGGGTGGCCCAGCCGAATTTGCACAGCTTTAGCGAAGCTGGCGAGCCCTTGCGCCTCGTCGAGCACTCGCTTACCAAAGACGATCCCGACCCCAAGGCCATCTCCTGCTATGGGCTGTATATGGCTGAACTCCAACAGAGCTGGCTTAGGTTCGTAGATGGCCGTCCGGTAAGCGCCATAACCACATCCTTCTTGGAGTGGTGCTGCCAGAAGCTAGAAACAGTCAGCAAGAAGGTGTTGGTTTTGATCTGGGACAATGCCAGCTGGCACATAAGCCGTGAAGTTAGGCGCTGGATCGGATCTCACAACCGGCAGGTCAAAAAGAGCGGCTCTGGGGTGAGGATAGTCAGTTGTTTTTTGCCCAAGAGGAGCCCGTGGCTGAACGCCATAGAGCCCAAGTGGATTCACGGCAAACGGAGGGTGGTGGAGGCCGATGGTGTGCTTGGCGCCCACGAGTTGGCCGAGCGGGTCTGCTCGGCCTTTGGATGTCCGCACTACGAGCATCTGTCCCTTGCCGGAAATGTCGCTTGATCGTGCACTAGGATAAGTGCACTACGCACACATCAACGGTTGAGTGCAGCATATGCTGAAGGAGCAAAAGCTTTAACAGGTGCAGCTGCAGGAGATGAAATGGCAGCCACCTTTCTGAAGGGTTATATCGAACACACACAAAAGGTGGTCGAGTTACAAACATCAGTCAAAAGAACAGTGTTTTCAAACTCTGAGAGGAGTTCACAACCTCAATACTTCACAAGCAAAGTTGAAACAGAAGCAGAATACGATGAGTATATGAG
>JBHEME010000097.1:0-1969 GCA_046262755.1 Gemmatimonadaceae bacterium
CTTTGTATCTAAGTCTCCTGTGCCGTTGCTTCATCTTTAAGATACTATTGATGATGCAGCAAGAGAACCAGAGAACGATTCCAAGTGACATCAGCATCGTAAGAACCAATGCGCAGAAGCCGAGCATATCTTCGGTCACGGACACCCTCCAAGTGTAGATGGGCACCTTGCTCCTCCAAGGATCGGATATTGCAAAGCAGTAGTAAAGCGTGCTATCGATCGAGCTAACGCGGTTTCTTACTTTTTGTTAAATGATTTAGTCCCAGTACTCCAGTTGAGATGAAGGATTAGCTGCCATTTGGAATAAAGCCGGAGAGCCCTATATCTCCTACATCTAGTAGCGATACTCCATGCCGGGACAAGTGGTTGGGCATTACCAGGGGCAAGGCCGCGAGCAGGATCGAAGCATGTGTCTGTCGATAATATTGGTGGCCCAGTACCAAATTAGTGAGTAGTTAAAAAGTATAAATAAGTGTTGGGTTTAGCAAAGGTATTCTGCTTTTGCAGAAGAGCTTGCGTACAGAGAACGCTAGTGCTCCGTTCCTCAAAGACGGTAAACAAAGGAACGCCGCCGGTGCCTCCGGGGCTTCTGCTCTCGGCCCCACACCCTCGGTTTCGCTCTGCAGTTACTGATCTCAGCGTAAGAGTCTAAAGATACGGGAACGATGTACTCCACTATGGAGAAGACGTTATCGAGCCAGGCCAGCAACTGGCGCGAAGGCAGACGTTTGCGCGCCTTGGAGTTAAAGGAGCGGGGCTGGAAACAAACGCACATAGCCGACGCCCTGGGGGTCACGCAAGGGGCCGTAAGCCAGTGGATGAAGCGCGCCAGGGAAGAGGGCGTGGAAGGCTTGAGGCACAAGCCTCCGCCCGGGGCGACGCCCCGCCTCAGCGAGCAAGAGCGCGCCGAATTGCCCGAGCTTTTGGCGCGAGGAGCCGAGGCGCAGGGCTTTCGAGGAGAAGCGTGGACGTGCGAGAGGGTGGCCCAGGTGATCAGGCGGGAGTTCGGGGTGAGCTACCATCCGGCTCACGTCAGTCGTCTGCTTCGGGCTTTGGGGCTTTCCCTGCAAAAGCCCGCCCGTCGGGCCGACCAGCGAGACGAGGAGGCCATCGAACGGTGGAAGGCGGAGAGGTGGCCGAAGCTAAAAAGGGGGCTCTGAAGGAGGGCAGGACCATCGTGTTCGCGGACCAGTCGGGCTTTTATCTGTTGCCGATGTTGGTTCGCACCTACGCTCCGGTGGGCCAGACGCCCGTGCTGCATGAGCATCTTACGCGCGATCACTTGTCGGCGATGAGTGGCATCACCTTGGAGGGCAAGCTCTACATGATCGAGCAGGAACGCGCCTTCAAGGGCGAGGACGTGGTGCGCTTTCTAAAGCATCTCATGCGCCAGATAGGGGGTAAGTTGTTGGTGATCTGGGACGGCGCGCCGATCCATCGCTCTGAGGCAGTCAAGGACTTCCTGGTGAGTGGCGCGACTCGTCGGGTGCGACTGGAGCAGTTGCCCGGCTACGCTCCGGATCTCAACCCTGACGAGGGGATCTGGAAGCATCTGAAGTGCGTGGAACTGAAGAACCTGTGTTGCCAGAGCCTCTCGGAGTTGAGGGTCGAGTTGCGTAAGGCCAAGGAGCGATTGAGGCACAAGCGCGATGTCATCCTCGGCTGCATCAGGCAGCCGGGCTTTGAGGTTTAGATGTCTGCGCTGAGATCAGTAGGTGGAGTGCTGGCCAGGACCTTGCGCTGGCGCGCACTGTTCTTCGTCAACCTGCCTCTGGCGCTCCTGGTCGCGGCAGTCATTGCCTGGTTCGTGCCCGAGACAGCGCGGGCGAGCGATCGTGGGTTAGACCTCGTGGGGCAGGCGACGGGGGTCCTTACCCTCTTCGCCCTGACCTTCGCCCTCATAGAAGGCGGACGACAAGGCTTTTCAACAAGCGTTGTGGGGGCGCTGGTAACGGCCGTCTTCAGTGCT
>JBHEME010000098.1:0-1921 GCA_046262755.1 Gemmatimonadaceae bacterium
CATGTAAGGAGGTCTTTGCCATTCGACAAACGAGAAGAATTGACTGCTGATATCGGAATCTCCGATTGATAGCTTGGCGGTGAGCCCGCAGATCGGCTGCCGCGCACGACTCCAAACGCCCTGTTGCGGCTAACCTGCATTTCTCACACCATGTAGGTGCATCGGGGCTCTGAATCGGCGAAAGTTCTTCTGCAACAAAGCGTTGCGGCGAAGCGGAGGAGTTCCCCGATGCCGACAGAGTGTAGCCCTGGGTTGTTTGAATTTGCACCTGTTGAAGGACGCCAAGTTGTGGCGTCCTTCGATGGTGGGAGGATCACGTCGGACGCCGGTGGGTTGCTGCTGGGCGGTGCGGATCGGGCGATCCGTCTGAGCAAGCGTTTTGCGTCGTGCTTCATCGACACGCGGATGGCAGAACTAGTGGAGCACAGCGTCGGCACGATGGTGACGCAGCGGGTGTTCGGCGTTGCGCTCGGTTATGAGGACCTGATCGACCACGACGAACTGCGGCACGATCCAGTGCTTGCAGTGCTGGTCGGCAAGCTTGAGGCGGGTCGGGCGGACTGCGCGCCGCTGGCTGGGAAATCGACGCTGAATCGGCTGGAACTGGGCCGTGCGGAGCCGACGCGGTATCACAAGATCAGCCATGACGCGGCTGCGATCGAGCGGCTGTTCGTCGATCTGTTCCTGGAGGCACACCAGCGCGCGCCGGAGCAGATCATTCTCGATCTGGATGCCACCGACGATCCTCTGCACGGGCACCAGGAAGGTCGGTTCTTCCACGGCTATTATGACTGCTATTGTTACCTGCCGCTGTACATCTTCTGCGGTCGGCACCTACTGGCGGCCAAGTTGCGCCGATCGAACATCGACGGTGCTGCCGGTGCCACAGAGGAGGTTGCGCGCATCGTTGCGCAAATCCGCTGGCGCTGGCCGCGGGTGCGCATTCTACTGCGGGGTGATTCTGGCTTCACCCGCGAGGCACTGATGGCGTGGTGCGAGGCGAACCGTGTCGACTTCCTGTTCGGCCTGGCGCGGAATGAGCGTTTGGAAGAGGCGATCAAAGCCGAGCTGATGACGGCGGCGCTGCAGAGCATCCGGACCGGCAGGCCGGCTCGGTGCTTCAAGGACTTCACCTGGTCGACCCTGGATAGTTGGAGCCACAGCCGCCGCGTCGTCGGCAAGGCCGAGGTCACCGGTGGTACTGCCAATCCACGGTTTGTCGTCACCTCGCTGAAGGCAGCCGAGATCGGCGGGCGATACCTCTATGAGAAAGTTTACTGCGCCCGCGGCGAGATGGAGAACCGCATCAAGGAGTGTCAGCTCGATCTGTTCGCCGATCGCACATCAACGGCGACCATGCGGGCTAACCAACTCCGGCTGTGGTTCGCTTCCATGGCCTATGTGCTGCTCTGTGCCGTGCGGCGCATCGGGCTGGCACACACGCAGTTCGCCCAGGCAACATGCGGCACGATCCGGCTCAAACTGCTGAAGGTTGGCGCCCTGGTCCGCGTGAGCATCCGGCGGATCAAGGTCGCCATGGCCTCCGCCTGCCCCTATCAGAACGAATTTGCCCTCGCAGCCACCCGCCTCAGAAACGTCGAGGCCTGACACGAACCAGACAGCGCACAGCCACCCGGCCTCCCGACAGCGCGACGAGCACCGTCGCGATGGTGTCGCTCGGCTGCTGTTCGACCCCATCAGCTACGATCAAGCCACAAACGTCTATATGCGGAGAATCCGTCACCGGCCAAACCGCCAGTACTCCACAGCGTGAGAAATCCAGGCTAGGCCGGTCTTCGCAATCGCGTGAGCACGATAAATTTCTCCGCAGGATCAGTGGCAACTACACCCCCAGGGGCTTGTGAAGCATCGGCTTATTGGTGACCACAGCGAAGACCGAGGCTCGCGATCAATCACACGA
>JBHEME010000099.1:0-1919 GCA_046262755.1 Gemmatimonadaceae bacterium
AACGACCTGGAGCACCTGTTCGGATCAGCGCGGTATCACGAGCGGCGCGCGAGCGGTCGCAAGGTGACTGCGCCTATCACTACTTTGGCGACATGCTGCCGCGAGTCGTCGCGGAGGACGCAGTTCGAGTTCAGGGCGAGCCATTTGTCTCGCCGCCAAGGGCTCGGAAACGACCATTGCCAATCTCGCGAGAGCGAAGGCGCCAAAGTAGTGGTAGGTAGCACTACTTTGGCGTCATGTCGGATGAGGTGGAAGACCGCAGCGGGCGGCGGCGCGCGTGAGGAGCGGCACGCGGGCGTGGCAGACCGGACAGACGATCGTGATGACCAGATCCGCCAGCAACTGGCGACGTGCGGCGGGCAGATTGCGTCCGGGGGGAAAGGTCCGTGGCAACGTTCGTGGTCGTGGGCAGCCCAGGCTGGCGCAGGAGGGCATAGCACCACATCAGGCAGACCAGCGCCAGGTGGCGGTGGAGCCCGGGCCAGGTGCGGCCCTGGTAGTCACCCATGCCCAACTCCTGCTTGCCGTCTTGATGGAAGCGCTCGACCGCCCAGCGCTGGTGAGCCAGGCGGAGCTGCTCAGCCAGCGCGCGGTCGTCCAGGCCCCAAGCGAAGTACCACTTGGGCTCGCCGTCTTGGTCAGGCAGGGGCCGCTCGCCGATCAACCAGCCGAGCGGGCCGGTCTGATCGCCACTGGCGCGATGGACGCGCACTCGGCAGGCCAAGCGCTGGGTCCCCCGTTGCTGTGGGTCGAGCACCGTCAGCCTGGTCCAGCGTCTGGCTGGCACCGCGGTGGTCAGCTCCCGACTGGTATGCAACGGGGCGACCTGCACCGGGTGCGGGTGGCTGCGTGGGCGGCCCCCCGGCCGACGGGTGGGCGGCACTGGCTGGCGAGCGGCGGTGCGGACCTCGGCCGGGAGACGGACGCCGAAGACCTTGCTGACCTGAACCACGTAGGGTTCCTGGCGCGCCTCCAACCCGGCCAGGAAATCGGGGATGTCCCCATAGCCCGCATCGGCGGTCACCACGGCATGCGCCACGTCGGCGGCCCGCGCCCGATCCAGCAACTGCAGCGCCAGCTGCGGTTTGGTCCGGAAGGTGACCTCGGCTGGTACCCGCGTGGCTTCCCGTCGGTCCTCATCGGCCGCCCAGCGCTCGGGCAGGAACAGGCGGGTGCCGATCGGCCAGTGGCACCGTGGGTCGGTGTAGTGGGCGGTCACCACCGCCTGGCAGTTGGCCAGCTTGCCCAACTCGCCACAGTACTGATGTTGCACGCCCACCGAGTGCTTGCCTTGCTTCGGCAACTCGGTGTCATCCACACACAGCACGCCCGTCTGCCCGTCCGCGTAGCCACGCTCAACCATCAGCGCCAGTCGCCGGGCATCCAACTCGCCAGCGTCCCACGGGCAATCCACCAGGAACTGCTGGAGCTGCTCCAGGGTCGTCTCGGGCAGCACCTCGGCCATGCGCTCAGCGTTCTTGCGGGGTAGTTCTGAGACCAGCCCGAGCAAGTAGTGGGTGCAGTTCAGCACCCCGCGCTGCCGCGGAAACACACTGCGGAACTGCTCCACGAACGACTCGAGCGCCTCGCTCGCGATCTCACCAATGACCAGCTGCATGCCTGCCACTCCGGGCACCGAGCCTGCAGAAATCGCGCCAAAGTAGTGCTAGCAATGCCTCCAATTCGTCCCAGTGAGTTCGGAAAGTCGTTGAGTGCTGGTGGAAACGGGGTACCAGCGGGGTGCCGGGGCGCAAGGTCGTGAGTCGGGAAAGCCATTCAGGACTGTCGACGCAGACCATTCCCAAGGGTGTGGATCAGCGCGACGACTTCTCGAATGCGCACGTGTCGTGCTGGGCCACGCACCAGGTGGCCGGCACCAGGCGTCCCGCCCCGCCGTACGTGACGCACCGCTTCAAAGC
>JBHEME010000100.1:0-1912 GCA_046262755.1 Gemmatimonadaceae bacterium
GTACATAAAGTTCGTGATAATGATGGTTGTATTCGCAGCGATATTGGTAGGCTCGTACTTGTATGTTGTTACACCCCAAAAGCAGCGTGAGGAGCGCGACAACGATTAGCAGATTCTTTAAGATCTCTATAGGCAAGCCGGGGTCTTCAGGCTCCAGCTCTGGTGTGAAAATCCGGTCGAGTGGCGGCCTCCTATGCGGGTTGAGGTAGCGATTCGAGCACGACTCTGTGCCCGAGTTTCTCCAGCTGACGGACCAGTCGCTTGGCCTGCGCCTGGTCGTACCGACGACGCTGGAAGTGGTCTTCGCCGAGATCCTCGTAGGGCACTTTGCGCTCCAGCACGTGGTAGGCGATCACCAGGATCGAGTGCCCGACTGCCACCGCGGCTTTCTTGGGGCCACGCCGTCCTCTGAGGCGCGCGTACTGAGCCGAGAGGTAAGTTCCCTTCGAACGCGAGGCCGCGTGTGCCGCTTCGCTCAGCGCACTGCGTAGCCACTTGGAGCCCTTGCGGGTCTTGCCCGAGCGGCGCTTACCCGCCGACTCGTCGTTGCCGGGACACATGCCTGCCCATGAGGCCAGGTGAGAATGGGTGGGAAAGCGGCTCATGTCCGCCCCTATCTCCGCGATCAGAACTTCTGCCGTCCTGCGGTTCACGCCCGGTATGGTCTCCAAGAGCTCAACCTCCTCGGAGAAAGGGGCGATCACCCGCTCTATCTCGGCACTCAGTTCACCGATGGACTCATCCAGGTAGTCGATGTGGGAGAGAATCCTTCCGACCATGAGGGCATGATGGGAGGAGAATCGTCCCTCCAATGCTTCCCTCAGAGCCGGTATCTTCGAGCGCAACCTCCCCCGAGCCAACTCCGCCAGTATCTCGGGATCGGTGGTGCCGTCAACCAGTGCATCGAGCATCGCCCTTCCGGAGGCACCAAGCACACGGGTGGCCACCGAAGAGAGCTTGATGCCCGCATCTTGGAGCACCTTCTCCAGGCGCTGAACCTCTCTTGTGCGCTCCTCGATCTGCGTCTTGCGGTAACGGGTGAGGTTCCTTAATTCCCTTATCTCTTTGGGGGGCACGAAGCTGGGGCGTACCAGCCCGTGCTCTAAAAGCTGGCAGATCCACGCCGCATCTTTAACGTCGGTCTTCCTGCCGGGGACGTTTTTTAGGTGCCGGGCGTTTAGCAGCCAGCACTCGAAGTCGTCCTCCAGCATGTAGTAGATAGGCTTCCAGTATACGCCCGTTGCCTCCATGCCGACGAGAGTCACCCCGAAAGAGGCCAGCCAATCCCTGAGCAACAAAAGGCCCCGGGTGGTGGTGGCGAACTCCCTGATCTCCTGGCGGACCTCGCCGCCAGCGGTGGCTCTAACGCAAGCGGTGACCGACGCCTTGTGCACGTCGAGACCGCAGCACCGTTCGACGACTCTATCCATTTATCTCCCTTCGGCCGGGAACATCTTCTGCCGCCGGGAGGAGCCTCTTTCGTGGAGAATCTGGTGTTCGTGCTCTAAGGCAACAGTTCGGGGTGCCTGAGGCTCCCGCGTCACACTTTTTTACGGGCTTTGGCGGCACCAGGCTAAGCCGACGTCAGCGAGGCGACGGTCCCATTTTCATGGCTTCGGGGCGGCCTGGCAAGGCCATGATCACTTTTTTGTCTCTAATAAAGAATCTTGCGCTTACTAGGAGGCGGGTTAGCCTCTATTCACTGAACTGGAGAGAAGATGCACTCTTGGAAACCAGGTAGTCGCTTCATAAACTCTCGTAAACTCAAGGTATAGAAAAGGGAATTTGCACGTGTAGGTATCCACCTCCCCTCGCGACACTAGGCTGAGCGAGCCGTGCCCCTTCTTCTTGGGTCTATCTCAGAAGCGGCGCAGGGCGTCTAGCTGCTCGGCGACAAGCCTCTCAAAAGACG
>JBHEME010000101.1:0-1900 GCA_046262755.1 Gemmatimonadaceae bacterium
GTATTTCGGTGGGATCGAGAACGAGGTGTCGGTCAAACCGGTCGGGATGAGCAACGGATCGGGTTGTTTGGTGATGATGTCGACCGTGTAGTCGTCGACCTTGCGGATGTCCTCGACGCCGAGGAGCTGGCCGCTGTACGGCGCCGGGTTGTTGGGCACGTTCGGCACGCGCTTGAAGCTGAACACCACGTCGTCGGCCGTGAACGGCGTGCCGTCATGGAAGGTGACCCCGCGCCGCAGGTTGAAGCGCCACGTGTTCTTGCCGTCCGAGGTCCAGGAAGTTGCGAGATCCGGCAGCATGTGGCCGTGCTCGTCGAAGTCGATCAGCGCGCCGTAGATGTGCTGGTTGTACGCTTACGCCTCCCCTCATTTCCGCCTGGACGCGATGCGTAACAAAAGAATCTTGCCGCTGGCGGCTGGTTTAGGAATCGAATCAGGATCAGCGTCATCGGATTCCCATGCTTGCTTTTGTCGCAAACCAGTTGCGTTGAGCTTGCGAACCGCGAATCTCCCCGCGTGCAACACGATTCGCGGGGCCACCGATGCAGCCCAACCCGACCCTTGGTTTCAAGGGCGTCCATGCCTTCCTGAGTGGCCTGTTCGACGGCGACCTGCACGCCAAGCGTGTGCTGTCACTGGCTAACGCCAGCCTCGGCGTTATCAGGTCGGGGTCGCTTGCAGTCCATGCCATCGGCCTGGGACTGGCCCAGGCGCGCGGCTTGAAGACGAAACATGCCGTCAAGCAGGTAGACCGGCTGCTGTCCAACGAGGGGATCGATATCGACGCGGCGCGGCGCCACTGGGTGCCGTACGTGGCCGGACCCCGCACCAACATCAACGTCGCGATGGACTGGACCGACTTCGACGCAGATGGACAAGCCACCATCATGCTGTCGCTGCTGACCCGGCATGGCCGCGCCACCCCTCTGTTGTGGCTGACGGTGGACACCGCCACGCTCAAGAACCATCGCAACGAATACGAATATCAGGTGCTGGTCCGCCTCGCCGACGCCCTGCCGAGCGATCTCAAGGTGTGCATCGTGGCCGACCGAGGCTTCGGTGACCAGAAGCTCTACCGTGTGCTGAGCGAGCAACTGAAATTCGATTACGTCATCCGCTTCCGCGGAAACATCATCGTCACCGCGCGGGACGGCGAGACGCGCACCGCCGCCGCCTGGGTCGGACCCGGTGGACGCGCCAAGGTGCTGCGCGGCGCCGAGGTGACGGCTGACCGTTATCAGGTCGGCACCGTGCTGTGCGTGCGCGACAAGGACATGAAGCAGGCTTGGTGCCTGGCCACCAGCCGCGCCGAGGCGACCGCCAACGACCTCAAGGGTCTGTACGGCAAACGCTGGGGAATCGAGTGCGGATTCCGCGACACAAAGGATTTGCGCTTTGGCATGGGCATGGCATCGATCCGTGTCAGCACGCCTGCCCGGCGCGATCGTCTGTGGCTGTTGAATGCATTGGCGGTCGCCTTGCTGACATTGCTCGGGGCCGCCGGTGAGGCGCTCGGATATGATCGCCATCTCAAGTCAAACACCACCAAGCGCCGCACCCATTCGCTGTTCCGCCAGGGCACCATGCTCTACGACCTCATGCCGAACATGCCCGAACAGCAACTGGTCCCACTCGTCGAACGCTTCGCCGCGATGCTCGCCGACCAACCGGTCTTCGCCGATACTTTCGGGGCCGTCTGAGAATGAGGGGAGTCTTGAGATGACGACCCCGTTCGAGGGATTGCCGAAGTCCATGGCGTGATAGACGTCGATGGCGGCTCCCAAGCCAGGGTCGCTTGCGAGGAACAGCTTGATCGTGACGGCGTCTACGATCTGCACGGAGGTCGCCGCAAGCGCCAGCCGTTGACCGTCGGCGTAGGCCGTTCCTGCCGGGTAGACCG
>JBHEME010000102.1:0-1895 GCA_046262755.1 Gemmatimonadaceae bacterium
ACGAGGGCCTGCGCGGCTTTCGCGATGTGATCGCCGAGACCGAGGCGCTCGGCGATGCGACCGCGCAAGGCGCGAAGGCCGCGCGCGACGTGTTCGCCGCGACGCCGCCGAGCGCCAACCAGACCTACGATCGCGTCGAGCCGCGCGTCGAGCCCGAAGGGTTGCGCCCGCCGATGCGTCCGCCGCCGCGGCCGATCGAGCCGCCGCGCGCGCCGCCGCCGCATTGTGCCAAAGCCGCGGCGTCGATATCGCCAAGCTCGCCCTGCAATTTTCCATCGCGAATACGGGGATCACCACCACCGTCTCCGGCAGCGCCTACGGCTACTTCGGCAACGTGAGCCTCTTCGCGGGGGCCTACAACCCGAGAGGGCCGGCCCCCACCGTCGATCTGCCAGCGGGCGGCTCGGCGGTGCCCATCACCGCCTCCTCGCCAACGGGCAGCGTGGTGTACGGCCCCGCCACCATCTTCACCTCTGGCCCGATCACGGTCAGCACCCAGGGCACGACCGGAGCGACCGGCTCGGTGACCACGACCGCCTCCGTCCAGAACGTCAACACCTCTCACTCCGAGGTCTTCACCGCCGACGCCCTCTCCAGCAGGTGTAGCGCGTCGGAGACAAGCGTCAGCGGCTCCACCACGGTGACCAACGGGACCATCGTCCTGGCGGACCCCGACCCGGACACGAGCGGCGAGCCAGGCGAGGACATCCAGCAAGTCCCGACCAACCCGGCCCCCAACACCACCTACGCGGGCACACTCGCCAGCGTGGGAGACCACTTCCGGGCGGTCTTCAACGAGCAGATCGTCAACCCCGACGGGTCGCTGACGGTGTACGCCTACCACCTCTACCTCTTGGGCCCCACCGCCGTGGGCGATCTGTTCGTCGGCAAGGTGGAGTGCGGTGCGTCCAGCGCCGCGCCGACGACCACGTCCTCGACCACGTCGACGTCCACCACGTCGACATCCACCACGTCGACATCCACCACGTCGACGTCCACCACGTCGACGTCCACCACGTCGACGTCCACGTCGACGTCCACCACGACGACCACGCTCCCGGGCGGACGGCCCACCTGTGACGGGCTTCCCGCCACGATCGTGGGCACCAACCAGAGCGACGTCATCACCGGCACGCCCGGCGACGACGTGATCGTCGGCCTGGGCGGCAATGACTTCATCAATGGGGCCGGCGGCAACGACGTGATCTGCGGCGGCGAGGGGGACGACCGGATCGTCACAGGGCCGGGCGACGACCAGATCTTCGGGGAGGCCGGCAACGACCGCATCGCGGGAGGCGACGGAGCCGACTACATCGACGGCGGCGACGGGAACGACCAGATCTCCGGCGGGCTCGGCGACGACACGATCATCGGTGGCAACGGCAACGACCAGCTGTCCGGCGATGACGGCGACGACGTCATCGACGGCGGCCCGGGCAACAACCAGCTTTTGGGCGGTGCCGGTAACGACTTCTTCTTCCATGACGAGGACAGCACCGGCACCAACCTGTTCCTGGGCGGCCCAGGGAACGACTACGTACACGCTTCCGGCAATCCTCTCCGGCCAGGTGACCGGTACGAGGGCGGCGACGGCAACGACGTCGTCATCGGCGGGCCGGTCGACCAACCGCCGTTCGTGTCCGGCGGCGGGCGTGACGTGCTGCTCGGAGAAGCGGGCGACGACCTCGTCGCCGGCCTCGGCGGCCCCGACCTCCTGCTGGGAGGCGACGGCAACGATCAGATCATCGGCTTCGGCGGCAACGACGTGATCGACGCCGGAAGCGGCGACGACATCGCCTACGGCGGGCCCGACCGCGACCTGGTCCTCGGCGACGACGGGAACGACGCACTGTTCGGGAACTTCGGGCCCGACAACGTCCAAGGTGGGCCGGGGA
>JBHEME010000103.1:0-1890 GCA_046262755.1 Gemmatimonadaceae bacterium
TGCGTGGACCGAGCCAACAACCCCGACGCCGCGCGCTGGCGCCCGGGCACGGCGCCGGGCTGGGTCTACAACCCGGACACCGGCATCACGTACTACCCGTCAACCGCCACCCAAGCTGCGATCAACCGAGCGGCCGACAACGTGACCCGCAACCGCAATGACTGTGGGACGAAGGGACGGCCCAACATCGGACAGCACTTCGCCGGCTACACTCACGACTACCGGCGCACGACCTGCCTGCCGACCAAGGTCGACCCTGACGGCGTGGCGCGCCTCCCAGATTCCGGATAGCGGACCTAATAAGGTCCGGTCTGGAATGGAGGATGGTAGATGCCGGAAAGGCGCAGGAAGTTCACGCGTGAGTTCAAGGCTGAGGCTGTCAGGATGGTGATCGACTCGTCTCGTGCTGTCGCCGATGTGGCGCGGGATATTCATGTGAACGAGGGCACGCTCGGGAATTGGGTGAACAAGTACCGGGTGGAGCATGCTGGTGAGGAGCCTCCGTTGTCGGTCCCGGAACGCGCCCGACTGCGCGAGCTGGAAAGAGAAGTGCGTGAGCTGCGCATGAAGGCTGAGTTCTTGGGAAAAGCGGCGGCCTTCTTCGCCCAGGAGTATCGGTGAGCGCCCGGTATGAGCTCATCGACGTGGAGAAGGCGAACTATCCGGTGGTGCGGATGTGCGCGTGGATCGGGGTGTCGGCGTCCGGGTTCTACGAGTGGCGTGGCCGGCTCAGCTCGGCGACCGCGATCCGCCGCGCGGAGCTCACGGTGCTGGTCCGCTACGTCTTCGACGACTCCGACGGGACCTACGGCTACCGGCGGGTGCATGCCGAGCTGGGCCGTCTCGGCGTGCAGGTGGGCCCGGAGCTGGTCCGCGCGCTGATGCGCGAGGCAGGGCTGGTGGCCTGCCAGCCAGCCCCGTGGCGGCCGGTCACGACCCTCGCCGGCGACGCGGCGCGGGTCCCGGACCTGGTCTGCCGCGACTTCACCGCCGCCGCGCCAGGGACCAAGCTCGTCGGTGACATCACCTACATCCCGACCTGGCAGGGCTGGCTCTACCTCGCCACCGTGATCGACTGCTACACCAAGGCGTGCATCGGATATGCGATGGCCGACCACATGCGCGCCGACCTGGTCGTCGACGCGCTGACGATGGCCGCCCGGAACTACCCGCTGGCCCCCAGCGCGATATTCCACTCCGACCGCGGCTCCCAATACACCTCAGAAACGTTCGCGCGCGCCACCGCCGACCTCGACCTACGCCGCTCCGTCGGACGCACCGGCGTCTGCTTCGACAACGCACTCGCCGAATCGTTCAACGCCGCCGTGAAAGTCGAACGAGTGAACCGCACCACCTACCCGACCCGCGAACACGCCCGAGCCGACGTTGCCCGCTACATCGAACTCCGCTACAATTCCCGACGTATCCACTCCGCGCTCGGCTACCGCACCCCCAACGAAGCCTACAACGAATACCTCGACCAGCAGATCGCAGTATGAAATAACCACCCGCTACTATCCGGAAAACGCGGGGCCGCCCAGGGCTTACAGGCCGTCCCGCTGACGTTTCGGGCGGTTAGAGCACGCTGTTGGCCGTGCCTCGCTGCCTACAGCACGTCCAACCGGAACGGCACGTCTCTCTCTCCCTTGGTAACCCCGGTGAGGGGTTGCCAAGCTGAAACGACTTTTGCGAACAGCAATCGCAATGTGGATGAGCCGCACCCGGCCCGGAACACGCGCCGTTCGACTCGTATGTGGCGACAGCTTGGGCGGAAGGCTCGTCTCAGGCCTTGTCAGTAAACAGCTGAGTATGCAATTCTGCACATTCGCCATAGGTGGCGCTGATTGGCTCAAAAGGAAGCGGCTGAAATCGGAGCAGAGGCAGCTAGAG
>JBHEME010000104.1:0-1882 GCA_046262755.1 Gemmatimonadaceae bacterium
CCACCACGGTGGGGCCGACCCCGGCGTGGCGCACCTGGCCTGGGGCCTCAAGGGTCAGGCCGTTGCTCGTGAGCGCGAGGGCGAGCTTGGATGCCGGCACGAGGCCCCGCAGCTTCTCCCCATTGCCCAGTCCGTTCTGCAGGCTCACCAGGATGCCTTCCGGGCGCAGGTGGGGCACCACCGCCCTGGCCAAGGCGGCGGTCTGGTGGGCCTTGCAGGTAAGCACGACGACCTCGAAGGGGTCGGTGCCGGGCGCCAAGGCAGTCCTCCTCGTCGGTTTCGACCTCGACGCGCCGCCGTCGGCCTACTCGCACCGTTGGGACCCCCGCACCAAGCCCGCCAAGCTCGCGTGGGCGGGCCGCATCATCGGCGATGTGGCGGCGCGAGGGCGGATGGCGGTCGTGCGATACGCGCCTGCGCCATCGGCCTAGTGCCGCGTCCAGAGGGGTCGTCGGTGTTTTCGCCGCGTGTCCTGGAATGTCTTGCCTCGTAGTTTTCGTTCTTCGTTGCGGTACGTGACGGCGCGTTGGAATGCTTGGTTGACGATGTCCCAGTTTGCGTGGTCGCTACCGTCGAGGGCGAGTTTCTGGATGTCGCCCGCGTGGCACTCGACGGGATTCATCCAACTCGCGTTCGTGGCCGTTGGAACCAAGGTCACGCGATTGGCCCGGGCCCATGCGCGCACGTCGGGCGTCCAGTGCGCGCTCAAACCGTCCTGGATGACGTAGATTCGCTCGTCGGACGGGTACTTGGCGCGCTCCGCCTGCAGGAACGCCAACCAGATGGCGCCGCCCTTGTGTTCCTCCTGTTGAACGCTCAATTGTTGGTGGAACACATTCAGACAGAGGTACTCGTATCGCGTGCCGCCCTTTCGGTTGTACGTGGCTCGGACTCGGTCCGGTTTCGCTTCCCGAAACCAGCCGTCACCACCGTGCGGCTTGAGTGAAATCGGGCCAATTTCATCAATGCTCAACACGACGGGCGGATTGTGCTTCTTGCTCGTCAAGCGGTCGATTCGGCGCTTTTTCTCCTGGAAAAGTGGGTCTGTGCTCTGCTTCCACGTCTTGATGCTCTGGTGGCTCACGTCCGCTTCGTCGAGGATGACGCGAAGCCACTCGACGCTGATGTACTCCACGATGCGCTGCCGCATCGCCTCGGCCTGCAACCGCGACAAACTCCACTGTTGAAACGGCAAATCGATGTCTCGCGGGCGCGTCGTGGCCAACTCGACGAGCCGTTGCTTCTGTTCCTCGGTGAACTTGGCCTTCACGCCGGGTCGCCAGCGCGGCTTGAGCATCTCCAATCCGCTCTCGTTGAATTCGTGAATCAACGTGCGGCAGTAATCCTGCGTCATGCCGACGATGAGGCTGATTTTCGGTGATGCGAAGCCCTGGGCACTGGCCAGGATGACTTGCGCCCGACGGACCTCGACTGGGTCTCTTGAGCGTCGAATGACTTTGCTGAGCCGCTGGCCCTCCAGGTTCGAGATGTCCCGAACACGAAGGACCACGACCCTACGATTCTTCGCCACCGCTTAAGCAGCCGTGGTGACAAAGCGCGCCGATCAGACGCAATTCCCTTCTGGAAGGTTACCGGAAAAACCCGACTCGCGAAACGGTTGCCTTCAACTATGAAGGCGTGCCGAAACGATGCCGGTCAACCGCCGCGCCCCAAATCCCGAACAAGCTCAATGGACGCGGCACTAGTGGCTGTGCGGCCCTGCCGCCCCTGCCGCCCAGCGGGCGTAATCGGGGTTGACCTCGACGGGGAGCGACTCGATGAGGGGCATCTCGTAGGGGTGTCCCTTGGCCATGCAGCGGCGCACGTCCAGTTCCCGCTCGCGCGTCGTGCGGGCCTCCACGAGGACCTCGCGCTCATGCAC
>JBHEME010000105.1:0-1844 GCA_046262755.1 Gemmatimonadaceae bacterium
CTGCGCCTACTGGCCGACAAGCTTGTGGAACTCGAGATCGTCGACGGCATTTCGCACGAAACGGTGCGGCAGACACTGAAAAAACCTAGGCCGGCAAACTTTCCGGGTGGAGGAGGTGTTCAGCAGCGGCCAGGTAGGCGGCTGGGTCGTGCCGGAAGCGGCGCTGAAGAGCGCGTGTTGCTTGGCGTTGAGCAAGTTCCTGGCGCAAGGTACGCCACTCCGTCAGACGCTTCGGCTGTAACTCAGTGGAGTTGAAGGTACGCTGTTGGCAGGTGGCCGCGATGAGGCGGACGCGGCCACGCGTCAGGAACATAGGCGCAGTCACCTTGCGACCGCTCGCGCGCCGCTCGTGATACCGCGCTGATCCGAACAGGTGCTCCAGGTCGTTGTTGGTGCGTGGGATATCAGGTCGCGTGTAGCACACGAACAGCCCTGGCCAATAGCTGGCAGTCACTTTAAGGAAGTGCTGCACGGCTGGTTCGAGCGGGCCCGCGCGCTGGGCGTCCTGGCGCATGTTTGCCAACAGGCGGCGGTAGGCTCGCCGCAGCGCCGGCACATTCCGCTCGGATGCGTTGTTCAACAGGTGTGCTGCCTGATGCAGCCAGCCGAAGGCGGTGCGGATCACCGGCCACTGGTCGGCGGTACTGGCGCGACCGTGCGCGATCAGCTCGCGGACGCGCCGGAGGTCACGCGGGAGCCCCCTTTTTCAGCCACCCGGTCGAGGGAGGCCTGAATGGCTGCCAGCCGATCGACCAGACGCAGCCCCGCCGCATCCAGTGGTGCGCGTCCGTCGTCGGTGAGCGCGCTCCGCACGGCCAGGCAATAGGCACGCGTGGCCACCGCCACGGCATCCGTGCGTCCGTCCAGTTGGCGTTCGACAGGGCGCACGCCGCGGACCTGTTTCTTGAGCTCCTTCTTGGCATGCCGATCCGCTTCGAAGATGAAGTGCCCCGCCTCGCGCAAGTAGTGGAACTGGCATAACTGGTGGGGCACACCGGGCAGACCACTGGCTACGGCTTTGCGCAAGGACCGCTGGCCATCGGAGATGACACCCACAACGGGGACCGGCAACATCTGCAAGACCTCGCGGAACAGTGCGGCCAGGTCGGCTTCGGTGGCACTCAGCAACGGCCGCGCCAGCAGCACCTCGCCGGAGAGGCACTCGCGGATGACCCACAGCACTTCATTCCCCACATCTGGTTGCAGCCCGTCGATGGCCAGCACCGCGCGCCCCTGGGCACGGAGTTGTTCCATGACCCGTGGGCGGTCCAACAGGTGCAAGCTGACCAACTCTTCGTAGCGCTGGATCAGGTTGGTCACGCTCCGCTCGCAGACCGCGAGCTGACGTGCCCGCAAGGCAGCATGGATCTCGGGCACGCTGCGATGCTCACCAAAGCGCTGGGCACCCACCGAGGCGATGACGTCCAGGCCAATCTCGCCGTGGGGCAAGGCATAGCCGCCCTCTTCTTCGGGACGGTACGGCCGACCGAACAGCGCGCAGCCGTAGCTAGTGCACCGACGGATCTGCAGGCGTAGCCGCAGCCAGCCAGCGAGAGTCAGAACCGAGCGCTTCTGCCAATAGCCAGACCAGAGCGGGCCACCGCAGTTGATGCACGTCCGTCTTTGCGCGAACAATGACCGCGAACGGTTGGGTGTGGGCTGTGAATGTGTGCGAGCCACGGGTCGGCCCCTCCAAGCAGTGGAGTGCTCCTGGTCCCGCACAAACCGGGCCACACCCCTGCAAAGTTTGCTAGCCCGGTTTTTTTGAGTGTCTGCCGCACCGTTTCGTGCGAAATGCCGTCGACGATCTCGAGTTCCACAAGCTTGTCGGCCAGTAGGCGCAG
>JBHEME010000106.1:0-1770 GCA_046262755.1 Gemmatimonadaceae bacterium
GGTGACGTACGGGGGGCGACGCCTAGGAAATGCTGGTGTTGCCGTTCGTGTCGGTGCACGCACCGAGGGTGATCGTCTCGCCCAGGGTGTTGATCGTCACGTCCTTGCCGAGGACCTCGTTGACCGACTGCGGCGTCCCGTCCACCACGACGGTGCCGTGCAAGGCCGCGGTCACCGCGCTCACCGTCAAACCAAACCCCCTCACCAATCGAGAACTGCAAGTGCTCACGCTGGTCGCCGACGGCGCAACCGGACCGCAGATCGCCGAACACCTGCACCTAACACCCGGCACGGTACGCAACTACCTCTCCGCGGTGATCACCAAAACAAGTGCTCGCACCCGCGTCGAGTGAGCGGCCCCGATCTTTCCGGACAGCTGTTTAGTGGTCATTTTTAGGCCGCTTGCTGCCGGTTCAGGTACTCGGTGTATGCCTCGCGTGGGGTCTTGTATCCGAGTCCCGAGTGGAGACGTTGAGTATTGTAGCGCAATTCGATGTAGCTCGCAATATCCGCCATGGCGCGCTGACGGGTGGGATACACGGTGCGATGGACACGCTCGTTCTTGAGTGTACCGAAGAACGACTCGGCCATGCTATTGTCGTAGCAAATTCCGGTACGACCGACAGATTGCCGAATGTTGAGGGATGCCAGTGTCTGGCCGAACTGTTTCGAGGTGTAGTTGCTGCCGCGGTCGGAGTGGAATATCGCGTCGGGCGGAAGCTCGTAGTTTCGTGCGGCCATGCGGATCGCCGTGTCGATGAGCGGGGTCTTGTAATTGTCATCCATGGCCCACCCGATGATGGCCTTGGTGTGACAGTCAATGACCGTGGCGAGATACACCCAACCCTGCCAAGTAGGGATATAAGTGATATCGCCGACCATTTTCTCGCCCGGTCGCTCGGCGGTGAAGTCGCGTGTCACCAGGTCGGGGATCGGACCGGCCGCAGCGTCAGCCTCGGTCAGGCTGTGCCGCCACGGCCGCGGCTGACACGGCACCAACCCCAGCTCACGCATGATGCTGCGGACGAGCTCCGGCGTGCACGACGCTCCCCAGCGGAGGAGTTGGGCGTGGACGCGCCGGTGGCCGTAGGTCTCGTCGGAGTCCTCGAACGCCTGACGCACCAGCACAGCGAGATCGGCGCGCCGGGCCGCCGTGGCCGACTCGGGCCGGTCACACCATTCGTAGTATCCCGAGGTCGACACATCCAGCCATTCGCACATCTTCGTGATGGCGTACTTCTTGTCGCCCGTGTCGGTCATCGTGTCCTTCTCCGCATCAATGAACGTGTACTTGTCGCTCACCGATACTCGCTGGCGAAGAAGGCCGCGGCTTTTCCCAGGAATTCCTTCTCCAGACGCAGCTCGCGGACTTCCTTCTCCAACTCGCGCAACCGTGCCCGCTCCGACACCGCCAACGCCGGCTCGTTGTCGGCATGAGCAACGCGATAGTCGTTCACCCAGTTACGCAGAGTCTGCGCATTCAGGCCCAACTCCCGGGCAACCGACGCCACCGAACGAGACAACTCCACCACCATCTTCGCCGCTTCCTCCTTAAACTCGGGAGTAAACGACCGACGCTTCTGAGACACTGCCACCCTCTCTTTCGGACACAAACCCTAGTGGGTTCGCTATCCGGAAGATCAACAGCCCCTCAGTTCGAGCTTCCAGCGGCCGTTGGTTTTGGCTTGGTGGTGCCTCTTGCAGAGGCATTCGTTGTTGTCGTAGCGGGTGGCGCCGTGCGGCCACGAAATGGTGTGGTCGATCTCGGAT
>JBHEME010000107.1:0-1766 GCA_046262755.1 Gemmatimonadaceae bacterium
GCCCGTGCCTCCGCCAGTGAGGGCAGGATCAACCGCATTCCGAAGGCGTCGCGGACCGCCCGCTGTGCAGGACTGAAGGGTCGGCCACCCGGATGTCTCGACGGTCTCGATCAAGCCGTGGTCCAGCAGGGCGAAGGAGCAGACGCCGACGGGGGCGACGGCGCCGCGGTCGGACCTCAAGCCCACCGGCCCCATGGACCGGGGACCCTTGAGGAACTGGTGGGCCCGCGTTCCTGGACGCCGCTGGCCGCCGCCGCCACCCGGCGCTGGATCAGCTCGGGATCCTGGTGGTGCGGGTGGCCATGCCGGTATGGTGCCCGGCCGCCTGGAACCAGTGCGGCCCGCTTGTCGCGGCGCGGCGGCGCGCACGCAAAAGGAGCGAGAAAAACCTCCGAAAGTGCTTGACAACCGAACGCGTGTTCTGCTACCATGTGGTCAACGCCTCGGAGGCCGGGCGCGACGGCCTTCCTACTTCCTGAGAGCCAACGCGCCTGAGTGTCGGGGGAGGTGTCGCCATGTCGTCGGAGCTGCTGAGCCTGGCCCGTGCCCTGCGGGGCGAGCTGGTCCGCTTCGATGCCGCCCGGGTGACACATTGGCGGGCCCGGGTGGTGGCCGCCGACATGGCCATCACGGCCAAGCTGTGCGTGGAGGCGGGCCGCTCTGCCGGGGCCCGGGCCGGCGAGGAGGTCGAGGGCGGCGACTGCGCCTTCGGCCCGGCCGAGCTGGGCCAGGTGCAGGCGGCCATGGCGGCCTACGCCGAGCACTTCGACGCCGCCCGCCTGAGCGGCACCCAGGCCCGCGACGTGGTGGGGGGGGCGGCGGCCATCGAGAACATGGCCGCCACCGTCAAGGCCCTGGCCGGGGCCAGGGCGGCCGACACCGGGGGCTTCGCCGGCGACGGCGACGCCAGCGCGGCCCACGCCCTGGCCCGCCGCTGCGGCACCACGGTGGGCAAAGCCAAAGACGCCATCGCCACCGCCAAGCGACTGGCCCACCAGCCCGCCCTCGACGCCGCGCTCCGCAAGGGGGCGGTGTCGCCCGAGGCGGCGGCGGCCATCTCCGACGCCGCCCACGCCAACCCCGCCGCTTTGGACAAGCTGGTCCAAACTGCGGGGCGGGAGTCGCTTTCCAACCTGAGAGACGAATGCGACCGGGCCAAGGCGGCGGGCGACGCCGATGCCGGCGCCCGCCAGCGGCGCATCCACGCCGGGCGCCTGGCCCGCCGGCGCAGCTGCGCCGACGGGTCGGGCGAGATCACCTACCGCTCCACCCGCCAGGACGTGGCCGAGGTGTGGTCGGTGCTCAGCGGCTTCGCCGACCGGGTCTTTCGCCTGGCCCGCAGCCAGGGCAGGCGCGAGTCACTCGACGCCTACGCCGCCGACGGCATGCTCGACATGGCCCGCACCGCAGGAGCGCGGGCCGCCGGCGCCCGGCCCGGCGCAGCCGCAGACGGCCACCAGCCCGGGGCGAGCCAGGCCGAGCCCTGCCCGGAGGCGCCCCGGCCCAAGCCGGCCAGCACGGCGAGCACTCCTGCGGGCACCGCAACACCGGCGACAGAGGCCCACTTCGGCGACGAGGCGGCGCCCAGCCCCGAACCGGCCCCCACGCCGGCGCCCGACCCGAACCCCACGGCAGCCACAGACCACCAGCGGCCCACGACGCCTGAAGAGCGCCGGCCCGAGCAGGCCAGCCCTGCGGCCACCCCTGCGGCCACCGAACCGGCGACAGGAGCCCTCTTCGGCGACGAGGCGGACCCCGCCCCCGAC
>JBHEME010000108.1:0-1693 GCA_046262755.1 Gemmatimonadaceae bacterium
CGTCCAACATTCTGGGTGATCGCTGCGTTGGCGGCGGTCAGGATGTCGTTGGCCTGGCCCGACAGGGGCTTGGCAGCGGCCAGGATCTGGTCGGCCCGGTCGGCCACCGTGTTGAGGATGGCGGTCTCGTCCAGGCGGCTGATGTTGGACCCCGGCCCCACCTCGGTGGTGATGGTCTTGACCCGCTGCTTGATCTCCTTGGCCGCCAGGGTGACCCGGGACAGCTCGATCACCGCGAACAGGGCGAAGGCGATGGTCAGGGCCAGGTTGACGGCCACGATGCCCGACTCCCCCCGCTGGCCCCGGCGGGGGGAGGTGAGGCGCAGGCACAGGTTCAGCACGGCGGGTTGCCCTCCACGATCTGGCCCACCGTCGAGGTGCAGATGCCCCGCAGGTGGCCGTTGATCGAGCCCAGGGTGGCCAAGATGTTGGAGGCGTCACCCTCGGCCGGCACCAGGATGCGGTTGGCGTTGTCCACCCGCTCGTGGATGTTCTGGACGCCCAGCTGGTTGGGGCCGCAGGGCGCCCCCCCACCGCAGGTGCCGTTGGCGTTGGCGGTGATGAGCACCCCGGAGATGGAGTTGGCGGTGCCCAAGATGGTGGTCAGCACGCTCTCGGTGTTCTTGAGCGAGCCGTCCACCACGCCCAGCTTGTCCCGGATGGAGGTCAGCGAGGCGATGATGTCGTCGGCCTGGCCGGGGATGGGCTTGAGGGCGGGGTCGATGCCCGACAGGGAGCCGTTGATGCGGTTGACCTGGTCGGGCAGGGACGTCACGTTCTGGCCCGCTCCCGACACCGCGGCGTTGGCGGTGGCCAGGTTGCCGTTGATGTTGGCCAGGGAGTTGGTGATCACGATGAGGTAGCCGACGACCACCAGGACCACCACCGTGAGCAGGATCACCCACACCTTGAGCCAGCGGGACAAGAAGGTGGCCTGGTCATCACCCCGGACCGCCCGCCCCGGAGTGGGGGCGTAGTCGGCCCTCGAGGACATGGTCTGGACCATTGTTCGTTCTCTCCCTTCCCTCAGCAGCCCAGCGAGGAGCCGGAGGGGTTGGCCAACAGGTTGCTGTTGATGCAGCCGGCCTCACGGTTGGCGGTGTTGGCCTGGCCCAGGATGCCGCCGGTGTCGGAGTGGATCTGGTTGGCCACGGCGATGGTGCTGTCCAGGTTCTTGTTGATCTGGGCCACCCCGGCGTTGATGGAACGGGCGGTGTTCAAGATGGTGGAGGCCGTCCCGTTGATGCCCTTGGCCGTGCCGTTGATGGCCGACGCCGAGCCGTTGATGGAGGTGGCCAGGCCGTCGATGTCTTTGGCCAGGCCCACGATGGTGTCGAGCTTGCCCTGGAGGGGCTTGGCCGTCTCCAGGATCGAGCCGCCCAGCTCGTTGGTCCGGCCCAGCTCCAGCACCGCCTTGGTGGAGGTGTTGATCCCCCCGCCCACTCGGGCGATGTTGCCGGCCTTGTTGTTGATGTGGTCGGCCAGCGACGCCGTTCGCTGCAGGAGGATGACGGCCACCGCTACCACTGCGATCACGATGATGAGCGTGAAGGTGGCTTGTCCACGCTCGTCACCCGTGGAGCGCCTCCACGGTCGGGTCATGCTCATCCCCCCTGGGTTGGTTGGAACCGGGACCACGGGAAGCCAGGTGTGCGGCGATTCGCCCCGAGAGGCGCTGGTGCTCGTCTGGAAC
>JBHEME010000109.1:0-1653 GCA_046262755.1 Gemmatimonadaceae bacterium
GGTTTCCTCGCGCTCGCCGCGCGCGAGCCGTGGGCGCTGCAGATGCTGCTCGACCTCGTGCTCGCGTGCTCGTTCGGCGCGTTTTGGAAGACCTCCAGCGTTTCGATGTCACCATTGAGAAGCCAATTCGCTTGAGAAGAAGCAGGCTGACTGAGAACTTTAATGATCTTGAGCGGGCAGTTAGATTCGCAGCCATCTCTGCCGACGTGGTCCTACTGCTGGTAGACGCTGATGACGACTGTCCGGCTAAGCTTGGACCCGAACTTCAGAAGCGAATGCAAACGGTCGCAGGGCAGACGAGCTCTGTGGCAATAATCGCTAACCGAGAATATGAATCATGGTTCTTGGCTGGCATCGAATCCCTTAGGGGCTCATGCGGTATCTCTGCAGACGCATCGTGCCCCTCAAATATTGAGGATATTCGCGGAGCAAAAGAACGACTTGATCACCTCATGGGCACTGAGGCTTATGCAGAACTCGAAGTTGTGGATGGGTTGATCGGCGTGCCTCCGCAATAGGCAACGGCCCCGGCCGGATAATGTGATGTTTCGGCTAAGAAATGTCACAGACCGGAGGGGCCGTTGCGGGTTTATCGTACGACGGGATTGACGACGGAGCAATACGAGGAGCTGGTGGCGCGGGTGAGGGAACGGTTGCCGGACTGGCATGCGGCGACGGGCCGGCCGCGGGCGCTGAGCCTGGAGGCGGCGGTCCGCGCGACGTGCCTGTACTTGCGGGCGAACGTGACCGAGGACCTCATCGCCGAGGTGCACGGCGCGGACCAGTCCACGATCTCCCGCGTGATCGCCGCCCTGGAAGAGGTGATCGCCGAAGTCCTCGCCGAGTTCGTGCCCCCGCCGGCGGAGATGGTCCGCGGCCGGGTACCGCTGGTCGATGGGACGTTGTGCCCCTGCTGGTCCTGGCGGAACCAGCCCGAGCTCTACTCCGGCAAACACAAGCGGACCGGGTTCAGCGTGCAGATCCTCGCCGACCTCGACGGGAACCTGCTCGCCGTGTCCGAACCACGGCCCGGCTCCTGGCACGACACCCGCGCATATACCGACGTCGGCTTCGCCGACCTCGTCGGTAACACCGGGATCGGCGACAAGGGCTACGTCGGCACCGGCCTGGCCACCCCGATCAAACGCCGACGTGGCCGCGACCTCACCGAGGCCGACCGGGCACTCAACGCCAACCTCGGCAAACTTCGCGCTCCCGTCGAACGAGCCATCGCGAACTTCAAAACCTGGCGAATACTCCACACCGACTACCGCCGACCCGCTCACACCTTCCCCAAAGCACTCCGCGCCGTCACCGCACTCCACTTCTTTCAAACGAGTTTTGCATGAGCCTCGTTGTCGATGACATACACCCGGTAGCCGTCCGCGTAGAGAGCACCGGCGTTGTAGACGCCGTTGGCGTTCGTGCCCGGGACGGCGAACGACTGCAACGCCTGACCACCCGTCGATGAGCCAGCCGCACTGTATTCCCAGAAACGCAGGGAGACGTCGCCTGCGCCGACCAGGATGCCGTTACGGTAAATCTTTCCGTACGGATGGGTGATGCTGGATTGGCCGAGCTTGCTCAACCAAATTTGACCGACGGCCGGCCCGTAGGTGCCACCGTTCGCGTGGCTGGTGAACTGATAGTAGA
>JBHEME010000110.1:0-1642 GCA_046262755.1 Gemmatimonadaceae bacterium
GGTTTCCTCCACCCCCCAGCGGGATCCGGCGACCCGGACCAGTTCGGCGAGAGGAACCGGCGTGTGGCTGTGGCAGATGTAGTAGGCCAGCTCGTTGGGCTTGCTGATCGAGCGGCGTACCAGCAGTAGGTGCTGATCGGCGCCGGGGTCGATCAGCAGCCAGTCATAGAGCCGGTGACCTTTGCTGCCCTCGCCGCACGAGAGGCGTTGCCAGCCCCGATTGGGTGCCGAGGCGGCCAGCTCATCGGCCCGGCAGGGGTCGGTGGGGTGGCAAATCGGGCATCGCAGGACACTGCCATGACGTAGTTGATGTCCTGCTCGTTCAGCCAGTCCCGCAGTCCGGGGTTGTCGCCATAGGCCTCATCAGCGGTGAACCACGGCATTGCGGCCCGGCCGTGTGCGGTCAGCAGCCGTTGCAGCATCTTTTTGGCCAGCTGAGGTTTGGTGGCGAACTCCACGTCCGGGCCGATCCCCGCCCCGGTGCACCGCTCAGGGTCCTCGGTCCAGGTCTTGGGCAGGTACAGCTCGCGGTCGATCAGCGCCCTGCCTCGGGGTGACGTGTAGGTCAAGAACACCCCGAGCTGGCAGTTCTCGATCCGCCCGGCGGTGCCCGAATACTGCCGTTGTACCCCGGCCGAGTGGACGCCCTTTTTCAGGAATCCGGTCTCATCCGCGACCACCACTCCGCCCGGATCGCCGAGCTGATCTAGGACGTAGCCGCGCAGGTCATCGCGTACCGGATCGGCGTCCCAGCGGTAGAAGTTCAGCAACCGCTGCATCCCGTCCGGGCTCAGGTCCCCGGCCTGCTCGGCGATCGTCCAGGAGTTCTTCCGCTCCGCGCCCGAGAGCAGCCCGAGCAGGTACAGCCGCGCTCGGCGCCGCGACTCCACCTGCGCGAACCGGCCCGCCACCAGCCCGAACGCATCCTCGAACCCGGCCCGCCACCGCGCGAGCCGATCATCAACTACCCTCCAGGACGCGGCCACCGCGTCAGCTTCGAGATCCAACACACCTTGAAGTCGATCATGCGGTGGCCGCATTCGTGATCATGACACGCCGGACGAGATCACACTCTGCGGCTGCCGTACTAGCGCGCTTCCGGTACTCTGCGACTCGCGGATTAGCCACTTGTCGGTCTCCCGGTGAGTTCCTGTTCCAATCCTCTGGAACCCATGTCGCGCTGAGGAGTTCTCCTGTTCCGTTGCAGAGCCCAAGCCAAGCTCGCGCCATCTTCATGCCGGGCACCGCCAGAGCAGTAAACAGGTTCCCCTCTGACTCGTCCCAGGACAGCATTAAGGCCCCGGTTTTGATGCCACCTGGCTTAACGACACGTCGTCGATGGTTCACTTTCGTTCGCCTTCTTGGCTCATACCTGCCGCCTCTCACGACGGCTTCTCCACGGACGTTCACCACCATGGCTCATTCACCACAGCAGCTCGTGGCGGTTTGACACCAGCACCTGCATGCCGATGCCGAAGGACCTACCTTCATCTCTGCAACAGCATGGTCGCTGTTATCGTTCTGCCTTCTACGTCAGAAACCTCCAGCTCCCTTCAGGACACACCAACGCCCTCGCCGAAACCACGATCGGCCTGTACAAAACCGAATGCATCCGCGCCGGCTCCCCGTTCCGACGCGGCCC
>JBHEME010000111.1:0-1641 GCA_046262755.1 Gemmatimonadaceae bacterium
CCATTATCGGGGCCCCCTCCCGCGCGCCATGTCATCGCGATCGGCAGTGGAAAGGGCGGGGTTGGCAAGTCGACGATCAGCCTGAATCTCGCATTGGCGATGAAGGTCTTGGGCTTGAAGGTAGGCATCTTGGACGCCGATATCTATGAAGCGCACCGAGTTTGATAGAGGGTACGTCTTTTGGAAAGGTAGGACCCATGAACAGACCCAGACACCCAGCTGAGATCCGTGAGCGTGCCGTCCGGATGGTTCGCGAGATCGGGGAGCCGGGAGCGATAAGACGTGTTGCGGATCAATTAGGGATCCATCCGGAGACCCTAAGGAACTGGGTGCGCAAGTCCCAGGTGGAAAACGGTGAACGGCCAGGCCTCACGTCCGAACAAATGGAGGAGCTTAAGCAATTAAGGAAGGAGAACTTCGAGCTCAGACGAGCCAATGAGATCCTCAAGTCAGCCTCAGCTTTTTTTGCGCGGGAGCTCGACCAACCCCGCACGAGATGAACCGGTTCCTCGACGAGGAGAAGGATCATTTCGGGGTCGAGCCGATATGCCGGGTCCTCGGATGCAGCGTTTCTACCTACTACGCTGCCAAGAAACGTCCACTGTCCCTTCGACGGCTGCGTGATCAGTCGTTGATGGGGTTGATTTTCGATGTATGGGATCAGAACTACCAGGTCTATGGACATCGCAAGATCTGGAAGCAGCTCGGACGTGAAGGGATGGTTGTCGCCAGGTGCACCGTGCAGAGGTTGATGAGGAGCCTTGGCATACAAGGAATCCGCAGAGGCAGCTTCAAAAGAACGACGATCGCCGACGAGAGTGCTTTGAGGCCGCCGGACCTGGTAGAGCGCAACTTCAACGCCTCCCGACCGAACGAACTTTGGCTGGCAGATATCACCTACGTCAAAACCAGACAGGGCTTCGTCTATGTCGCGTTTGTGATCGACGCGTTCAGCCGCATGATCGTCGGCTGGGCTCTTGAGACTCACCTTCGCACCGATCTGGCGCTGGAAGCATTGGAGATGGCGACCTGGCGACGAAAAGCAGATCTCAAAGGACTCGTTCATCACAGCGATCGTGGAGTGCAATTTGTATCCATCCGGTACACCGAGCGATTGAAGGATTTCGGGATCGAGCCTTCAGTGGGTTCTGTGGGTGACTCCTATGACAACGCCCTGGCCGAGAGCGCAATCGGCCTTTACAAGACGGAGCTCATCAAGAACAAAGGACCATGGAGAACCAGGGAGCATGTTGAGTTCGCCACCCTAGAGTGGATCGATTGGTTCAATCACAGAAGGCTTCATGGTGA
This sequence comes from Gemmatimonadaceae bacterium, assembly GCA_046262755.1. GTDB lineage: Bacteria > Gemmatimonadota > Gemmatimonadetes > Gemmatimonadales > Gemmatimonadaceae > UBA4720. Next base: position 1,309 of record JBHEME010000111.1, read on the forward strand.
GATCGGAGACATCCCACCCGTGGAACTCGAGAGGAGCTATTACGATGCATTGACCGAGGTTGTGGAGTTAGTGTGAATCCAATTCAGATTCCCTCTACGCAACCCGGTGCGGTTCATCGAATCCTTCTTTGAACTCCGGCTTGGCCTTGCCATCCTTGATGTAGATGGCCTTGAGAACAGCCTGATTGAAGCGACGCCACACTTTGGGTCGCGCCTTGAGCAAGCGTCGTGGCAACTGCCGGCGAGCTTGATAGCGAGTTTCAGGACTTCGTGCCAGCCAGCGAGGTCCTGCTCGGTTTCCATCAGCTCCGACTTCGCTTTTTGCTCTGAGTG
>JBHEME010000112.1:0-1639 GCA_046262755.1 Gemmatimonadaceae bacterium
GTCTCAAGCTTGGTTGGACATACCACTTCTAGCCCGTCAAGCAGTGAGAGCAACGAGAGTAAACAGGCTGCCCAGCAAACCACAAGTGAACTAGCAAGTCGGCCCACAGAAACGCCAAGACAACACAGAAGGGCTAGGAAGAGAGAGTTATGCTCAGAAGTTGTGGATCGGAGATTTCCTGAGAGACGTGGTGTACCTTCCCTTCGAGCAATCGAACGGAAAAGCTGACGCTGCTACCCGTCAGCTTAGGAAGGATACACCAATGCAAAGCGTACACCAGGATGAGGCCACGTGTGAGCAGTTCATGCTCAACCTCGACCAGATCGCTCGCCAGGGGGCCAGGAAGATGCTCGCCCAAGCCCTCCAGGCCGAGGTCGAGGCTTACATGGAGGCGGCCAAAGGAGAGCGCGACGAGCACGGGCGAGCACTCGTGGTCAAGAACGGACACGCCCAGAGCCGGGAGGTCCTATGCGGGGCCGGGGCCATCGAGGTTAGGGCTCCGAGGGTCAATGACAAGCGGGTGGACGAGCAAAGCGGAGAGCGAAAGAGATTCAGGAGCGCGATCTTACCGCCTTACATGCGCCGCTCGCCCAAGGTCTCAGAGGTCCTGCCGCTACTATACCTGCACGGGCTCTCAAGCGGCGACTTCGTGCCGGCCTTGGAGGAGTTCTTCGGCACCCAGGCGGGGTTGTCGCCGGCCAGCATCGTACGTCTCACCGAGCAGTGGCGAAAAGAACGCGAGGAGTTCATGGAGCGCGATCTCTCGGAGAGGGATTACGTCTACGTATGGGTGGACGGCATACATACGAAGGTGAGGTTGGGAGCGGACGATAGGCTTTGCTGCCTGGTGATGGTAGGAGCGAAGATCGATGGCACCAAGGAACTGATCGCGCTCCAGGACGGCTACCGGGAGTCCAAAGAATCATGGACAGAGTTGCTTGGAGATCTCAAAAAGCGAGGGATGCGGGCACCGGTGTTGGCCATTGGCGACGGAGCGTTGGGGTTCTGGGTGGCTTGCAGGGACGCCTTCCCCAAGACCCGCCATCAGCGCGACTGGGTGCACAAAACTGCCAACGTGCTCGACGCTTTGCCAAAGAGTGCGCATCGGCGGGCCAAGAAGGCTATAAAGGAGATAACTCAGGCCGAGAACAAGGCCCAAGCCAAGAAGGCCATAAAGGAGTTTGCAAAGGAGTTTGGGACCAAGTGGCCCAAGGCGGCTAAGAAGATCGTCGGCGATGAGCAAGCGTTGCTTTGCTACTACGACTATCCGGCCGAGCACTGGCGGCATCTTAGGACTACCAATCCGATAGAGTCGCCGTTTGCGAGTGTGAGGGCCAGGACGGAGATCACGAAAGGACCTGGGAGTCGGGAGGCTGGGGTGGCAATGATTTTCAAGCTTTTGGAAGCAGCCCAGGGGAGGTGGCACAGGCTAAACGGCTACCGGCTGGTCCCTCTGGTGAGAGCCGGAGCCAAGTTTGTGAACGGAAAGTTGGTAGAAAGAATCGAGGAGCAGAAGGACGCTGCGTGATCGGAGCTCGATCCACAACATTTGACAATACCTCCCCGCCAGAGTTCAAACGTGAAGCCGTCCACCTCGTCCGCTCCTCGCCAAACAGGAGCGTCGCCCAGATAGCCAGAG
>JBHEME010000113.1:0-1613 GCA_046262755.1 Gemmatimonadaceae bacterium
GGTTTGGACCGTTAGCTCTGGTCGTGCTCCGTGCGCTTGACACCGTCTGCGGGACGTCGAGGAGCTTGCAGCCGGGATCCAGATGCCGACGGGCGGTCAGGGTTCAGATGCCGTTCACACGTGCCCGGCCCTGTTCTTCACACATGGAGGGTTATCGGAAACCATTCTCCGTTAGTTTGCTGACCGGCGTGTCGGTCCCACAATAAGGCCCGACCCCTCGAGAGAATTGAAAGGTCTTTCTCACGGATCTTTCATTCCCCGGAGGGGCCGGTGCGAACCAATCGTACTATCGGGATGAGCCAGGTTCAATTCGGGGAGCTTCTTCGGCGTGTCGAGGAACTCGTCACCTGGGACAAAGGGGCCGGACGCCCTCGCGGTTTGACATTGGCGCAGGGCCTGAAGGCGACCCTGATGTACTTCAAGAACAATATTACTGAGGAGGTGATCGCCGAGCTGTTGTTCGTGAGCCAGTCGGTCATCTCCGAGACCATCTCCACTCTCGAAGGTGTGATCGTGGAGGCGCTCAAGGACTTCGAGCCGGACCTGGCCGAGGCGGCCGAAGGCCTCGCCGGGCGCGTGGCTGTGATCGACGGCTCGCTGCATCCCTGCTGGTCATGGAAGGACAAGAAGGACCTGTGGTCGGGCAAGCACAAGGAGACCGGGCACCAGCACCAATACGTGTGCGACCTCGCCGGGAACCTGCGATACATCTCCGATCCGCTTCCCGGAAAGACCCACGACGCCAAGGCCTTTCGAGATCTCCAACTGGACCATCACTTCAACGAGTCGAACGCCTTCGCAGACAAGGGATATGTCGGGTGCGGCGTCACCACACCGTTCAAGAAGCCAGCCGACGGCGAGCTGCTCGAATGGCATAAGGAGTTCAACAAGGTGGTCAACCAGTATCGATATGTCATCGAGCGAGCAATCGCCAACTTCAAGACGTGGCGCTGCATGCACACCGACTACCGCCGCCCACTTCGAACCTACCCGACCGCCTTCAGTGCGATTCGCTCACTTCACTTCTTCAAGCTGAGTTTCCGATAAGCCTCCAGCATTCTATCCACTCGAAGATGGCGTTGGCAAGTTCGTCGCGGGTTTGCCATTCTTTCGTGTCGAGCAGCTCGAGTTGCATGGTGCCCCAGAAGGATTCCATCATGGCGTTGTCATAACAATCGCCGACGGTGCCCATGGAGGCGAGGAGACCGGTGGCGCGCAGTCGTTGACCGAAGGCCCAAGAAGTATATTGTGAACCGTGGTCGGAGTGTAGTATCGTTTGCGTGTCACCGGGTTGTTTATCGGGTTGGCGGCGGATAATGGCCATGCCTAATGCGTCGGTGACGAGTTCGGTGCGCATGTGCCCGGCAATGGACCAGCCGACAATCAGCCGGGAATAGGCGTCCATCACCGCCGCGCAATAGACGGTGCCTTCTGTGGTGGGGTGTTCGGTGATGTCGGTGACCCATAGCCGGTTCGGCTCGGTGACGGTGAAGTTCCGGTTGACCAGATCCGAGCGGGGTGCCGCGTCCGGGTCCCGAACCGTGCAGCCGCGACGGCGGCGCCGGTGGAGGTCCTGGATGCCGGCCTGGCGCATCAGCCGGGCGACCCGCTTG
>JBHEME010000114.1:0-1586 GCA_046262755.1 Gemmatimonadaceae bacterium
GCCGTAGAGATGGTGATGAAGATCTTGGATTTGCCGCTCGTAGCTGAAGTGGAGTCGGTCGAGAAGCACTTTGCTGGGACCTCCGGGAGCAAAATTTGCACGAGGGCTTGATCCGGCAGTTCCCCAACGTCGAAACCTCCCTCACCCGCCTGCGTGACGCCGGCCTTGCTATCGCCGTCGTCACCTCCAAACGCCGCTCCTCCGTCGAGATGGCACTGAGCTCATTCCCTGGCTTGAAGAAAGTAGCCTAGTGTCCTAAGTTTATTGCAGATCAGAGACCGATGAGTCATAATCTTCCCTCTCGATACTCCGAACTGCCGTAGCGATTTGAGGAGGCCCCACAATATGGATGATCTATCCCGCTTCTGCTGCCAGAATCCCGCCTGTCCCAAATACGGTGTCCGTGATCTCGGAAACCTCTCAGTCTGCGACCGCTACGGCAAACAAAAGCAACACCGCCTCCTTTACTGCAACGTCTGCAAGGACCGATTTTCCGAACGCAAGGGCACCCCCTTCTTCCGAGCGCATCTGCCCCCGGAGAAGGTGGTTTCGGTCTTGGAGCATCTAGCCGAGGGTTGCGGCGTACGCAAGACCGAGCGACTCGTGGGCGTCCACCGCGACACCGTAACCCGCCTGAGTCGGCTAGCGGGCGAGCACGCCTCAAAAGCCCACGACGAACTCGTCGTGGCTTTTTCCCCCGAAGACCGAAGAGGTCCAGTTCGATGAGAAGTGGTCGTTCGTCGCCAAGAAGGAGAAACACTGCGACCGCTCCGATCCGGCCGATGACTACAAGGGGGAGTGCTGGGACCACGTAGCCTTCGACCCTGAGCACCGTTTGATCTTGAGCGTCGTTGCCGGCAAACGCACGGCCGAGAACGTGGAGGCGGTAGTTAAGGACTTCCACCGTCGTACCCGGGGTCGGACGATGAGGCTTATCACCACCGATGAATACCCCGCCTACGAGACGGCGATCCTGGAGGCCTACGGCCGAACGGTGGTGCCGGAGCGCACGGGGCGACCCGGTCGCCCCAAGGCACCCTACAAGGTGGCGCCCAAGGACCTGTGCTACGCCACCGTGCGCAAGACGCGCCAGAAGGGCCGCGTGGAGGAGATCGTCGTCGGAGCGGTTTTCGGCACCCTTAAGGCGGTCAAGGCGGCCTTGAAGCGCTCTCGGGTAAGTCGGGCGATCAACACGGCCTTCATCGAGCGGCACAACGGGACGGACCGCAATTTCAACGCCCGCAAGGCGCGCAAGACGTACTGCTTCTCTAAGGATTGGCAAGTGCACGAAGCGGTGACGTACTTTGGCATGTACAGCTACAACTTCTGTTGGGAGGTGAGGACGCTGCGCGAGTCGGACGGCAAAGGCCGCTGGCGAGCGAGGACCCCGGCGATGGCGGCGGGGTTGAGCAATCACGTCTGGTCCCTCATGGAGTGGCTATCCTACCCAACTATTCAACGAACTTAGGACACCAGGAAAGTAGTCGATGTCTTCGTTACCATGGAGGACACCACGGAGCACAAGCCCCACCCGGCCCCGCTCCTCAAGGGCCTCGAGCTTCTCGGTAACGTCCCGCCCGAGAAAG
>JBHEME010000115.1:0-1572 GCA_046262755.1 Gemmatimonadaceae bacterium
GAGTGTAGCAACGGCCCTCGCGGCATCGGCCCAACGTGTTTTTCGGTGCGTGGATCCCTTGAACCCGCCCTCGCTGAGCGCGTGACTGGGCGAAAAGAAACGGCGCGGTGAGATTCTTTTGCCCGATGCCCTCGCTGAGCGACGGTGGTGGGCAAAAGAAGCACTGAGGTGAGTTTCTTTGGACAAATAGCGTCGGCGGCCTCAACCGATCGACGCAACAACCTCGGCAAACTTCTCTGATGGTGTTCGTCCTCCCAGTGTCCTACGGGGTCGGCCGTTGAGGAGATCCGCCGCTCTTTGAAGCTCGGCATCGGTCACCCTCATTAGCCCCCGTCCGTGTGGAAAGAACTGCCGCAGCAAACCGTTGGTGTTCTCGTTCGATCCCCGTTGCCATGGCGAGCGAGGATCGCAGAAGTAGACGTCGACGCCGGTGTCGATGCTGAACTGGACGTGCTGGGACATCTCGCGTCCCTGATCCCACGTCAAGGTTCTTCTAAGCGCCGCCGGCAGGCTTTGGATCGTCGCGGTCATCTCGTCGCGCACGTGTTCCGCAGTCTTTCCTTTGCGCAGCGGGAACAACATCACGAAACGCGTGTGACGCTCGACCAGGGTGCCGATCGCGCTCTTGCCGTTCTTGCCCATCAGCAGGTCGCCCTCCCAGTGACCGGGGACGGCACGGTCTTCGACCTCGGCGGGACGTTCGCTGATCATGACCATGTCGGGGATGCGCCCCCGCTTCTCGATGCGACCGTGGGGGACGCGCTTGGCGCGCCCGGTGCGCAGACAACGGGCGAGCTCACGGCGTAGCTCGCCGCGGCCCTGCACATAGAGCGTCTTGTAGATGGTCTCGTGGGAGATGCGCATGGTGTGGTCGTCTCCGAACTCGTCTCTCAGCCGGTCTGCGATCTGTTGAGGAGACCACAGCAGCTCGAGATCGGCGATTACACGCGCACACAACTCGGGATGTGCGGCGAGCTTGGTGGCCTTGGGCCGGCGGGTATTTTCGAACGCACGCCGGTGTGCTGTCACCGGGGCGTAGCGGGCCCGCCCCCCGTTGGCGTTGACCTCGCGGCACACAGTGGCGGGATCACGGTCGATGCGACGAGCGATCGCGCGCAGTGACAGCTCGGCCTCGAGGCCGAGCTTGATCTCGACCCGGTCTTCGATCGACAACCGTCGGCTGCCGTGGTTCCACATCTCTTTTCTGATGACGCCACCGAGCGGAGTGACGACGATGCCGACGGCACCGCGTGACAGGTCGACAGCATCTGCAATCTGGCGCTGAGTCCAGCCCTTGGCCGCCAATCCAATGATCTGTCGGCGCTTTTCTGGGGTTATGCGTCTCCAACGGCGAGCCACGCTCCCTCCTCTCCTCGATGGACAAAAACATCCACCGGTCAATGAGGTGTTGCGTGGATTCCTTGAGACCGCCGTCGCTGAGCGACGGTACAGGACCAAAGAAGCCTTTCCGGGTGGAAAAGCAGACCATCCGAGAGGCCCGGTGGCGTGCGACCATCTGATGATGGACCTGTTCGATAACGCACTCGAGGAGGCGTTCGACCGCTACGCGCC
>JBHEME010000116.1:0-1518 GCA_046262755.1 Gemmatimonadaceae bacterium
CCATGACGCAAGCCGCTGCGTCATCACGCGCGCGCCTGACTCTGGGCTGTGCTGACTGCGTCACATCGTTTACAGCATGTCTCGGGACATCGTTGACACCTGAGCCGCCTGATCCTTCGGGGCATGGCGAGTGAGGAAGTCAGCGTGGAGCAGAAGATCGCGGCGGCGCTTGCGCGTTGCGCGAAGGATCGTGAGGCCGGGGTACCGGTCAATGTCACGGCCTTGTGCGCGGAGCTCGGGTTCAGTCGTCCGACGTTCTACAAGTACGAGCAGCGGTTTCGTGAGGGTGGCTTGGCGAGGCTGCTCGCGCCGCCGGACCGGCGGCCCCTGTCGAGTCCGAGCCAGATTCCGGCCGCGGTCGAGGACGAGATCGTCCGGTTGCGCAAGGAGCTCATCGACAAGGGCTGGGACGCGGGGGCAATCACGATCCGCGAGCACCTGCGTCGGATGTTCGAGAGCGATCCTCATTGGGCCGGGGTGAGGGTTCCGGCGGTGTCCACGGTGCATCGGGTGCTCCGACGTAACGGGCTGGTCGTCGACCAACCGGAGAAGCGGCCCAAGAGTGCCGGTCTGCAGAGGTTCGTTTACCCCAACCCCAACGCGCTGTGGGCCACGGACGCCTTCGACTGGTCGCTGGCTGACGGGACCAAGGTGGTGATCCTCCAGGTTCTGGACGACCACTCCCGCCTGCTGCTGTCGCAGCTCGCCGCGGCCGGGGAGACGACATCGGCTGTCTGGCAGGCACTCCAGGTCGCGATCGACCGACATGGTCTGCCGATGAAGGTGCTCACCGACAGGGGCGCCGCGATGCTCGGATGGCCCGCGATCCGGACCCAGATCCGCAAGAACCTGGAGGCACTCGGCGTCCAGTGCGTGACCACCAGGGGCGACCATCCACAGTGCAACGGCAAGAACGAAGCCGCCCACAAGCCACTGCAGAAGTGGCTGCGGGCGCGCCCATCCGCATCGTCACTTGCTGAGCTCCAGACCCTGATCGACGAGTTCGAGGTCGCCTACAACAGCTGGCGCCCGCACCAGGGCATTGGGTTGCGGACCCCCGCCGAGCAGTACGCCGCCAGCCCCAAGCTGGGACCCGGTGCAGAGATCGGCCCCGAGCCGCTGCGGACCGCGCTCAACAAGGTCAACTCCCGCGGCGTCGTGAGCCTCCTCGGGCCCTACCAGGGGCACGTCGGCCGGCAATGGGAAGGCTGCCAGATCACCGTCATGCGGACCGGCCTGGAGGTCAGCCTCTTCTACGGCGACGAGCACCTGCTCGACCTCACCATCGACCCCAGCCGCCGCTACCAGAGCACCGGCCAGATCAACACCACCAGCCGACGACGCAAGCGTGTCAGGATCAAGACCATCGGAACCTGTCAATGATGTCCTGACACACCCCGTCAACGATGTGACGACACATCACACGCCTGACTCTGGGCCACGTGTGATGACGCAACGCGGGGTCGGCCCCTTGCGTCATCACGCCCGCGCCTGACCGCGGGCTGTGCTGACTGCGTC
>JBHEME010000117.1:0-1518 GCA_046262755.1 Gemmatimonadaceae bacterium
ACCGTGCCCCGCCCAAGGCGGGGCCCGGAAAAAAGGGGGAAGAAGGGTCAGTTGCGCGTCGCTTAGGCGGTGCCCTCCACCACGAACCGGCCATCGCCCAGGGCGCCCAGGAACCGCCAGCCGCCCACGATGAGCCCCTCCAGTTCGCCGGCTGAGACGATGCGCTGCGTCGTCTTCGCCACGCCCGCCACGACCGGCGGCGCCACGATTCGCGCGCTGCCCGTTGCGGGGGCAGCCATGGCCCGCTCCCGCGACTTGCGCTCCGACTGGTGCACATACCACGCCGGCATCGGCGACGTCCCGCTCCACCCATACTTGAACCGCAAATCGCTGTCCGTCGCCCCGTTCTCGGCGTAGTGTGTCGCGGACGTGTGTCTGAAGTCGTGAGCGCTGAAGTGCGGCCGCTTGCCCACGGGCTTGGCGCCCACCAGGGCGAAGGCTTCGCGGATAACGTCGTTCACCACGTCGTCATTCAGCGTCCGCGCGTGGCGGAAATAGCCCAGCGCCGTGAACAGGGGCGCCTCCCCGTTGTGTATCCAGGGGTGGGCTTGCAGCCACTCCTTCAGGGCTGGCACGGCGTCCCGGATGATGACGTAGCGCGCTCCTGTCTTCAGTCCGTGGCTCTCCGTTAGTTCCTCGCGCAGGGAGAGCTTGGCGGTCCGGGTGGCATCATCGAAGGTGCAATCGTTGATGCGCAGCGACAACAGTTCACTCATGCGAAAGCCCGCGTCCCACAGCGTCCACAGCACCGCCCGGATGAGGGCCGCGGCGTGGGGGGCCGTGTAGGTGAGCCTGGGCACGGCTTCGAGCGCTGCGAGGAAGGCGGGCTCGGGGATGACTTGGCCGCGGGGCGTCGTCTTCTTCTTTGCAACGTAGATGGAACGCCGAATCTCCTTCGGCAGCTCCTTGACTTCATCCAATCCCAAAGCCTCCCGCATGATGAGTCCCAACCGGATGCTTTGGGTGCGACCCGTCTCCCGTGCCACGTAGGGAGCCAAGTAGTCCCGCAACTCGTCCGGTGTCGCCTCCCGGAAGGGCTTGCCCTTCAGGAACGCGTCCAGGTGAACCATCGTGTAGGTGAAACCGTAGTTGCTGGATGCCCGGCAGCGCTGGCCCTTGATGCCCCGCCTGCGGCGCTCCAGGATGGCGACGGCGAACTCCAGGTTCGCCTCGCCCAGGTGGCGCAGCGCCTTGTTCGTGCGCCGGTCGAAGGCTGCCGCCTTCGTCTCCGGCTGGCGCTGTCCCTTTGCTCCTTCTGCAAGCTTCTCTTCGGTTGCTTCGTCGTTCATTGCGTTCGTTGCTCCTTGGTCGGTATCGGGGGTCGAACCCACCAAAGAGGGACCATACCGCGGAGGCCGCGGAACCCGCGGAAGCCGTCGCTCCGCGTTCTCCGCGCCTTCCGCGGTTCGTGGGCGCGAATCCGCCGGTTGCCGAACGGCCGAATGTGAATCTTCCCGAGCTTTGCCCCCGGAGTCTTCTGGCTGCGAAACCTAGCAGGGAGTGCGGGGATTCCTAGGA
>JBHEME010000118.1:0-1503 GCA_046262755.1 Gemmatimonadaceae bacterium
GGACCGTCTGCTGCAACCGGTTGTTAGGCCGCCCTCAGTGACGAACATAGCGCAAGTGTGTGGCGGTAGGACTGTCAAGAACATTCTCAATGCGAAACTGCGGCCCGGGGACTGCCCCCGGATTGGTTGACTCCTGATGTGTGAGGATTACGGTCCTCGCCGGAGGTGGTCGACGTGCCGAAAGCCTTTCCTGAAGAGTTCCGCCGCGACGTCGTGGCGGTGGCTCGCCGCAAGGAAGCACCGATCTCTCAGATAGCGAAAGACTTCGGGATCTCCGAGGGGTGCGTGCACCGCTGGGTGCGCCGCGCTGAGATCGAAGACGGCGTTCGTGAGGGACACACCCTCGCCGAAGAGGCAGAGATCCGTGAGCTGCGCAAGCGCAACCGTTTGCTGGAGATGGAAAACGAAGTCCTTCGCCGCGCGGCGATCTATCTGGGTCGAGGCGTCAACCCAAAATGATGTACCCGCTGGTCCACGAGCTCGCCACCGACGGGATCCCGGTCGTGGTGACCTGCCGGGTGCTGGGCTTCAGCCCGCAAGCGTTCCACAAGTGGCGCCGGAACCCGATCAGCGACCGCGACTGGCACAACGCGCATCTGGTCAATGCGGCGCACGACGTTCACCGTGACGATCCGACGTTCGGCTACCGGTTCATCGCTGACGAGCTCCGAGCCGAACACGGCATCACAGCCAGCGAGAATCGCGTGCAACGGCTGTGTTCTGCGCACGGCATCCGATCGGTCCTCGCGCGCAAGAAGCGCGGCGCCCGCACGCCGCCGCCGGCGGTGCATGATGATCTGGTCTGCCGCGATTTCGGCGCTGATCAGCCGAACAAACTGTGGTTCGCCGACATCACCGAACACCCCACCGCCGAAGGGAAGCTGTATCTGTGCGCCGTCAAAGATGCGTTCTCGGGACGCATCGTCGGCTATTCGATCGATCATCGGATGAAGGCATCGCTTGCGGTCGCGGCACTGCGTAACGCGATCGTGCTCCGCTCGCCAGTTTCGACGATCGTTCACAGCGACCGCGGCAGCCAATTTCGATCCAAGAAATTCGTCCGCGTGATACGCAACAACGGGCTGGTCGGCTCGATGGGGCGCGTCGGTGCCTGCCAGGACAACGCCGCCATGGAGTCGTTCTTCGCATTACTGCAGAAGAACGTGCTCGATCGTCAACGCTGGCAGACGCGTGAGCAGTTGCGGCTTGCGATCGTGCTCTGGATCGAACGCAGCTACCACCGACGTCGCCGCCAGCGACGCCTCGGTCGTCTCACGCCGATAGAGTTCGAGACCGTCTACAGTTTGGCGGCTGCAGCATGAAGAGGTTCACAAGCTACGAGTCAACTGAACTGGTGGCAGTCCCGTTTCGATTGGCGGAGTTCCGGAGATCGCTATGCGGTCGTGGAATCTTCGATGGCGGCGAACGGTAGGGGTTCGAGGAGATGAAGCAAGCTTGGAGATACCAATCTCAGTGATAAATGCCTCGGGGTGGAACCTGAAT
>JBHEME010000119.1:0-1475 GCA_046262755.1 Gemmatimonadaceae bacterium
CCGTCAGTAGTGGCGAGCGAAAGCGGAAGAGACCAAACCAGCAGTTTACTGCTGGGGTTGTAGGAGCCCGATGTGGTAGTGCAACGGTTAGATGAAGCGAATGGAAAATCGCTCCATAGAGGGTGACAGGCCCGTAATCGAAAACCCGCGCACGCCTAGGGATTTCCTGAGTAATACGATGCACGTGAAACTTCGTATGAATCCACGCCGACCACGGCGTAAGTCTAAATACTAATTGGCGACCGATAGTGAACAAGTACCGCGAGGGAAAGGTGAAAAGAACCGCTGTGAGCGGAGTGAAATAGTACCTGAAATTATGTGCTTACAAGGTGTCAAAGCCCGCAAGGGTGATGGCGTGCCTTTTGCTTAATGAGTCTGCGAGTTATTGTCAGTGGCGAGCCTAAGCCGTTCTGCGGTGGAGGCGAAGCGAAAGCGAGTCCGAAATGGGCGCTCCTAGTCGCTGGCAGTAGACCCGAAGCCGAGGTGATCTACCCATGAGCAGGCTGAAGGTTGCTTAACCGCAACTGAAGGGCCGAACCCGTGAAGGTTGAAAACTTCTGGGATGACTTGTGGGTAGGAGCGAAAGACTAATCAAACCCGGTGATAGCTGGTTCTCCCCGAAATAGCTTGAGGGCTAGCCTCGTGTGTTGATGCGTGGAGGTAGAGCACTGGCTGAACTAGGGCCCATACCAGGGTACCGAATTCAATCAAACTCCGAATGCCGCGCAATAGAACACGGGAGTCAGTGCGTGAGGGATAAGCTTCACGCGCGAGAGGCAAACATGCCAGACCAGCAGCTAAGGTGCCCAAATACCGTTCAGTGGAAAGGATGTGAGGTTGCTTAGACAGTGAGGATGTTGGCTTAGAGGCAGCCATCATTTAAACAGTGCGTAATAGCTGACTCATCGAGTGATTTCGCGCCGATAATGATTGGCGATAAGCGGTATACCGAAGCTCTGGAAGACGTCCCGCCTCGGCGGGACGGATTGGTAGGGGAGCGTTGTAGCGACATTGAAGCGGAAGCGGAAGCGACCGTGGAGTTTCTACAAGTGAGAATGCAGACATGAGTAGCGACAAGACAGGTTAAATTCCTGTCCGCCGTAAACCCAAGGTTTCCTGGGGAAGGTTCGTCCTCCCAGGGTTAGTCGGGACCTAAGTCGAGGCCGAAGGGCGTAGACGATGGACAGCTGGTTTAATATTCCAGCACCGGTTTGCGATTATCTCATCGATGACGGATTGATCTAGCCAACAGACCTATTTGACAAGGCACCGCAAAGCCACGGCTGAGCGGGTGTTGGTGAACTCGGTTCCAAGAAAAGTTGATGAGGAACTACGCAAGTCGCCCGTACCGTAAACCGACACAGGTGGGATAGATGAGTATTCTAAGGCGCGCAGGTTAAATCTCTCTAAGGAACTCGGCAAATTAGCCCCGTATCTTCGGTAGAAGGGGTGCCCCGCAAGGGGCCGCAGTAAAT
>JBHEME010000120.1:0-1471 GCA_046262755.1 Gemmatimonadaceae bacterium
CTCTTGGTCGGACGATATCGATCAACCGCGCAGCACGCGAGTGGAGTGGATTTGACATTCGCTACCCATCTGGCCGCGGGCTCACGAAGCGAATGTCAAATCCGAAACTCCACTAGAAACCTATATTTGCTAGTGGTCCTTGATTCTAACATTCGCAAAGACGCTCGCTGAAACGGGATGCGAATGTTAGAATCAGACACTAGAGTCTTTCCGACTTTGTGTGAATCTGGGATTCCCAAATCAGTTGGGCTCTGATTCAAGCTTCATGCTGGGATGGAGGCCAGCATGGATGGCGCGAGCATACTCACTGGACCTGCGTGAGCGTGTTGTCGGGTTGGTTGCGAGTGGCGAGACTTGCCGGGCGGTGGCGGAACTGTATGACGTCAGCGTTGCAAGCGTCGTGAAGTGGTCGCAGCGGGCGCGCGCGACGGGCAGCGCGGCGGCCAAGCCGATGGGTGGCAGGCGACCTTACCTGCTGGAGGGCGAGCGCGACTGGCTGCTGGCTCGGCTGGCCGCGAAGCCTGATCTGACCCTGCACGCGCTGTTGGCCGAGCTTGGCGAACGCGGCGTTGTGGTGTCCTGCGACACACTCTGGCGGTTCCTCAAGCGCCAAGGCATCAGCTTCAAAAAAAACCGTGTTCGCGACCGAGCAGGATCGTCCTGACATCGCACGCCGCCGCGCCTGGTGGAGACGACACCAATCGAAAATCGATCCTGCCCGTCTCGTCTTCATCGATGAGACCTGGGCAAAGACCAACATGGCCCGGAGCCATGGCTGGTGGCGACGGGGCGCCCCTCTCAGGGCTCAGGTCCCACACGGCCATTGGCAGACGATGACCTTCCTCGCGGCACTCCGGCACGACCGTATCGCGGCGCCCTGCGTCATCGACGGGCCAATCAACGGCGAGAGCTTCCGTGCCTATGTCGAGCAGTTGCTGGTGCCAACACTCCAACCCGGCGACATTGTCGTCATGGACAATCTCGGCTCCCACAAGGGCCACGCTATCCGAAGCGCCATCCGCGCCGCGGGCGCCCGGCTCGTCTTCCTGCCGCCCTATAGCCCCGACCTCAATCCGATCGAGCAGGTCTTCGCAAAGCTCAAAATCCTGCTTCGCAAGGCCGAAGAACGCACCGTCGACGGCGTGTGGCGCCGCATCGGCAGCCTTCTCCAACACTTCACACCGCAAGAATGCGCAAACTATCTGCGCAACGCAGGATATGCTTCTGTCTGAATCGGAAAGACTCTAGCAGGCCGAATTCGGGCAATGGAGGCCGTTCTGGCCGAGCTACGAGAGGTCACGCCCGATGTTATTGATGCAGCCAAGGCATTCTTGAGAGACCCAACACGGGCGCGCGATCCAAAGATGGCAGAGTTGCGGCTTCAAATCAGCGGCCATCTCGACGAACACGCGGAAAAAGCCCTCGATGATCTGAAAGGGCGCAAAAATCATGGATGATCAGAGGCCGCTCG
>JBHEME010000121.1:0-1452 GCA_046262755.1 Gemmatimonadaceae bacterium
ACCGTGCAGGGCGTGCCCATCAAGTCGCTGGTTACATTTGATGCGCACATGCACGACAGTGGCGATAGTTGCTCCGATTGTGTGAAGGGCGCAGCGGTTGAGAATGTGCGGTTCTAGGGTGTTGAGTGAGGGCTCGGTCGGAAGAAAAAAATTTACCATTTCTCATTTACCATTTCTCATTTGTCATTCGCGAATTCAACTTGGAAGTGCAACGAATTGCTGTTTGAAAAATACCTCGTTTGGGGTTCGATAACCTAGCGTCTTACGAGGTCGATTATTTAGTCGGTCTTCCACCTGTTGCAGATCTTGGTCTGTGATCCTGGCAAACTCATGCTTCTTGGGAAAGTACTGCCGTACCAGACCGTTGGTGTTTTCGTTCAGGCCGCGTTCCCAGCTGGCATAGGGATGCGCGAAGTAAATGCGTGCTTGGAGCCCGGCTGCGATCAGCTCGTGCTCACAGAACTCTTTGCCGTTGTCGACCGTGATGGTATGGACCCGAGCTGCGAGTGGCTTTAACAGGGCGACAGTTGTCTGCCGCATTTCTGCAGCTGCTTTAGTGGCCAGCTTGCGCAAGCGAGTGAGCTTGGATTTGCGCTCAACGACGCTGAGAATGCCGCCTTTATGACGGGCGCCGATGATGGTGTCGGCCTCCCAATCACCAAAGCGTCGTTTGCTGGCGACAATCGCTGGCCGCTGTTCAATGCTGATGCGATTAGGAATCTGACCGCGGCGGATGTACCCGCTATACCGCTTGCGCTGCTTCTTTTGGCTGCGTAGATGGCGATGCAACGTGCCGCCGCGTCGCTTGTCAGCATAAACGTACTGGTAGATCCATTCATGGCTCACGCTGGGCTGTTGCGCTAGCTTCAAACGCCCGGAGATTTGTTCCGGACTCCAGTCCTGGCGCAAGAGTCGCTCGACCTGTTGCCAAGTCTGCCAGGGAATGCGCGAACGATAGGCTTCGCATTGCCGGTCGTAAGCCAGTTCATCTGCCTGGTAATGGCGATAGCCCTTTCGCCCGCGGTTGCGCCGCAGTTCTCGGGAGATCGTGCTCTTATGGCAACCGATCATCAGGGCGATGTAAGTTTGGTTATGTCCGGCTTTCTTCAAGATGTTTATCTGGTATCTTTGTTCACGAGCAAGCTGTCTATAGTTCATGGTGTGCTTCTTTTGACTTGGCGGTTAGAAAAGCACGATCACGCTATCGCAGCTTGCTCTTAACCACTAATTTCAAAAGTTGCACTTCAAGTTGAATCCACCATTTGTCATTTCAGTCGGAAAAGACTTCGCCATTCGGATAAAGCGTTGTCAGCGCTCGACGGAAATCAGAAAACGGTGGCTGCTTGCGGTCCAAATGAATGATCGATGTCAGATGATGAACAAAATCGTTTTATGAGTTACTCACGAAACTTCCTTCTCAACTTCTCATAGGTAGTCGCGAGGTCTTCGGGC
>JBHEME010000122.1:0-1403 GCA_046262755.1 Gemmatimonadaceae bacterium
CCATGGGCGTAGCCATTTTAGGCGCATAAGGAGTATGCTGCATCCCCTCGACACCTTCACCAGGAGAGCTTCCATGACGCGTCGCCAGAAAGACCCACTACGACCGCTTACCGAAGAGGAACGCAAGCTGCTTGTTCGCGTCAGCCGCTTCCACGCTGAACCCGCTGCGCATGTCGCCCGAGCCAAGGCGCTTTTGGCCGTAGCCGAGGGAAATAGCTACACCGAGGCAGCCAAAGCCGCCGGGCGTCGTTCGGGAGATGCCGTCTCCAGGCTGGTGTCGCGTTTCAACCGGGAGGGGATCGCCGCTCTACGACCAGGACAAGGGGGCGGTCGGCGGACTCTCTACACCGCCCGAGAGCGCGAGCGTATCCTGGCTGAGGTGCGCAAAAAGCCCGACCGGGAGAAGGATGGGACCGCAACCTGGTCGCTTTGTACGCTACAGAGAGCTTTGCGCCGGGCTCCTGATGGGCTGCCCGAGGTGAGCACCTACACCATCTGGCAGATTCTCAAGGAGGCTGGCTTTGACTGGCAGAGAACACGCAGTTGGTGTGAGACCGGCAGAGTCAAACGCAAGCGCAAAAGTGGTGAGGTGGTTGAGGTAACCGATCCCGATACCGAGGCTAAAAAATTTGATCGAACGCGCTTACCGAGAGGGTGAGAAGATGGGCATCTCGGTGTGGGGAGTCGATCAAGCCGGTCCGTTCCAGACGATGCCCTACCCCGGAAGTAGCTGGCAGCCGCAAGGCAAACCCGTCTGCCAGCCTCATCAGCATCTGAGGAACGGCACGGCCAAACTCATGACCCTATTCCATCCGGCCACGGGAAGAGTTCGGGTGAAGGGGGTAAGGAATTGTACCAACGCGGTGCTCCATCCCTGGCTGAAGCAAGAACTTAAAGCGATCCTGCACGCCTTGGCTCCACCGCAGGAATTGCCCAGCCCTGAGGAGAACCGCCTTGTGTGGAAAAGCTGGCAGGAGGGTTTGACAGTGCGCATGACGCTGCCCGAAGAGCTGCCGCCTTTGAGGATGTTGGTGATTTTGGACAACCTCACTGGGCACAAGACTCCCGAACTTCTTTTGTGGATGTTCGCCAGAGGAGTTATGGTGCTCTACACGCCGTTGGGAGCCTCCTGGCTGAACATGACCGAGTCGATGCAACGGATACTCAAGCGGCGAGCGTTGGAGGGGCATTATCCGGAGAAGCCCGAGGAGATCATCGAGTGGCTGGAGGAGGCGGCGCGAGGATGGAACCGAGATCCGACGCCGTTTGAGTGGGGTGGCCGTCGGGCGGTAAGACGAGAGCGTGCTCGCCGAAGACGCCATGCTCTGGGAGGATCAGGAGCATGTGCGCGGCGGCCCATACGAAGGCGAAGGCGCGGGTTGGAGAAATGGCAGCGAGCAAAC
>JBHEME010000123.1:0-1363 GCA_046262755.1 Gemmatimonadaceae bacterium
ACTCAGTCGTCCAGCGCTTGGCCGGCCGACGGGTCACCCTACGGCTGGAAGCCGACCCTGCCCACATGATCTTCGACGGTGTCTTGGCCCGCGCCATGCCGCTGACGCCCAGCGCTACCACCACCCCCGATCACTTGATCAACGCGGTTTTCCCCAACCAATCGAGGAAGTCCGCCGTCACAAGGCCTAAGGGCATTATTCAGAACTGCCCCAATTGAGTCGGTAGAATTCGAGTGCGGCAACCGCGGCGAGGCAGAGGGCGAGTTTTCGCAGAGGGCGACGATATCCGATGGCCAGGATCTTCCAGTTCTTGAGGTGGGCGATGGCGCGTTCGACTGCGGAGCGGATACCGGAGAGGTGCTTGTTCTCCTTAATCTGGGCGGGTGAAAGTTCTCCTTTCGGTGGTTTCTTCACCGGCGTGAGGACGGGTTCGCCACGATAGCCCAGATCGGCGATGACCAGATTGTTATCCATGTGCTCGGCCAACATGGCAGCCAGGCCAGTCTCACGAAAGGCCCTCACATCATGGATGGATCCAGCGATCGGTTCACCGACGTGGCGCAACCGACCGTCGGTGCCGGACAGAATCTGGACCGCGGCTCCGCTGCGGTGTCGCTTACCGGAGTACAACTCGGGGTGAGCAGCCCTGTTGCGGGTCGGTATCAGAGTCCCATCTGGAATGATCACCCGGCCAGTGATGACCTCCACCAGCTCGGGCACCTCACAGTCCAGCACCGCCGCAATCGGTTCCTCCAGAGTGTTCACCATGCGGGAAATGGTGGGCTGGCTGACCCCGAACACGACACCGGTAACGTCCTGACTGCAATCGTGCCGATAGTAGAATAACGTGGCAAGCACCGCGTCGAACAATTCCATCTCACGACGCCGCCCGCACCGGGGATGCCAGCCACCAAGGTAGTCCTCGATCCGGTCAACCAGCTCAAGGACTTGCTCATACTCCAGCCCTGTCATAGTCTGAACCTGCGATGGCCGCCACGTATTCTCGTTGATCCTCACAAATCACGTGAATATCGCAAGGTGGCCGTCGCGCATATCAGCGACATGCCACACAATCGTGGACTTCTGAATAATGCTCTCAAGACCTGGCGAATGCTCAGCGAAGAAGGTGGCCGATACCGAGCAATTGGGATGCCCACTGAACCTTCTTTTCGATTTCATCCCGGGGCACGCGCTGGGTGCGAAGCGGAAATGCGATGTTGTTGCGCACGGTGTAATGCGGGTAGAGGCCGTAGCTCTGGAACATCATCGCCACGCCGCGGGCGCGCGGCGGGATGTCGTTGACGACATGGCCGCCGATCAAAAGATCGCCGCTCGTCTGCTGCTCGAGCCCGCAGATGATGCG
>JBHEME010000124.1:0-1357 GCA_046262755.1 Gemmatimonadaceae bacterium
GGCCTATGTGCAGAGGAGCTCAAAGCAACGCAGGTTCGCGCTTTTCGGCACGAGCTTCAGCCCTTTCGGAATGCCCCGATGCGCGTCATGATAGAGATGGCTACGGTGCCATGCCTTGAAGCTCGCTTCATCGCGCCAGTACGTAAAAAGCCATGGCTCTTGTTGGATTCCGGGGTGATGGCGGCAGGTCACATGACCAAAGCCGCGACGAGGGCGCCAAGGAGAGCTTTGCCTCGGCGTCGGGCATTGTGCACGAACTCGAAGAAGCCGAGATACAGCGGCAGCTTCTCCTGCGAGATGCCCCGGTGTGGCCGCAGCCAGGAGCGTAGCAAGGACCACGTCCCCTCCATCGTGTTGACGTGGATTTCGCAGAAACCGTCGCCATCCTCATCGCGCGCGTACTCCCCGCGAGCGTGGCAGACCGTCTTGTGCTGATAGCCCCAGGCCGGCAGACGTGCGTAGATGTCGTACTCGTCGGTGTGGATACGGGTGCCCTTGGCCACGGCGGCCTCGATGATCGGCTGGATCGTCTTCTGCTGCACGTTCGCCAGCATGCGCAGCACCACCTGCCCGCCGCGCTGTATCAGGCCGAGGATCGGCGGCTTGTCCTTCGCCAGCGTGCCGCGTCCCGGCGCTCCCGCCAGCCTGCGGCGGCGTCCGAGCCGCCCCCTTTGGCCACCGCCGCGGGTTGGCCCTTGTGCCCGGCCACGATGTAGACCTCGTCGATCTCCACCTCGTCCTCCAGCCGCACGGGCGCGATCTTGGCAACCAAGCCGCGGCGCAGTTGCTCCGTCATGGCCTGTACATCTGATCCGTCGAGGCCCAGCTCCTGGGCGATCTGCCGGTTCGAGAGGTTCAGGCCCATGAAGTACAGGCACAGCACCCAAACCCGCAGCGGCTGGTGATGTCCGGCCAGCACCGTGCCGGTGAGGTCGTCGAAGCGTCCCGTGCATGCCTTGCACCGATACCGCTGCCGGTGAGCTTGGGTCTCATCAAAGCCGTCTCGGACCACGATACCGCTGCCGCATGCGGGGCAGTGGACGCCATCCGGCCAGCGATGCTGGCGTACCAGGGCGAAGCACTTGGCATCCTCGATCAGTGCCAAGAGGTTGACCAGATCCGGTGCCGCCATATTCGAAGGTCCTCACGCCCGATGGCCGGCTCGCGCCGTCCTCGCCGACTATCACAGAGGCCCTGCGGGCACGCTACCCAGACCTCCTCCCACCACCCCGGAACCCAATAAGAGCCTCCGAGCTTTTGCATGATCTCGCGCGCCTCGGCGCGGTTCTTCGCGACATCAGGGCCATAGCCGAACAGCGTCTGCACCATTTCCGGCGGCATGCCCCATACGCCTTCC
>JBHEME010000125.1:0-1354 GCA_046262755.1 Gemmatimonadaceae bacterium
TCAGTCTGGCGTGGAAGCCGGGGAGGCGGCGGGCGTGACGACGGAGTCGGCTCGCCAGATCCGGGAGCTCAAGCGGAAGAACGCCGAGTTGGAGCGCACGATCGAGATTTTGAAAGAGGCGACGGCTTTCTTTGTGCGGGAGTGCGCCCCGCAATGCCGCTGATCTGCGAGTTCATTGCTTCGCGACGGCAGGAGTACGGGGTCGCACCGATCTGCCGGGCACTGGGTGTGCTGGATGTGCAGATCGCCCCGCGCACCTACCGGGCGCACCTGGCCCGGCCGCCGTCGAAGCGGGCGCTGTGGGACGCGGTGATCACCGAGGTGCTGGGCGGCCACTACGAGCCGGACGCGCAGGGTCACCGGCCGCCGGAGTGCCTGTATGGGGCGACGAAGATGTGGGCGTACCTGCACCGGGAGGGCATCGAGGTGGCCCGGTGCACGGTGGAGCGGGGTGATGCGGGCCAACCGCTGGCGCGGCGCCACCCGGACTCAGAAGGTGCGCACCACGGTGGCCGACCCCGCGGCGACCCGGGCGCCGGATCTGGTCAACCGGCAGTTTCATGCCGCAGCACCCGGTCTGCTGCACGTGGCCGACTTCACCTACGTGCCACTGGCCGGTGGCGGGTTCGGCTACACCGCATTCGTCATCGACGCCTACGCCGGACTGATCCCCGGCTGGGCGTGCTCGACGAGCAAGCACACCAGCTTCGTCGAGGCGGCGACCCGCCACGCCATCGCCTACCGGCGCCACCAGGGCCACCCGCTGGGTGCAGGGGCGATCCACCATAGCGACGCAGGCTCCCAGTACACCGCTGTCCACTTCGGCCAGACGTTGTTCCTGGAGGGCCTGACACCGTCGATTGGCAGCGTGGGCGACGCCTACGATAACGCCCTCGCCGAAACCACGATCGGCCTGTACAAAACCGAATGCATCCGCGCCGGCTCCCCGTTCCGACGCGGCCCGATCCACACACTGGCCGACCTGGAGGAAATCACCTCAGCCTGGGTCCACTGGTACAACACCCGGCGGCTCATGCATCGCCT
Source organism: Gemmatimonadaceae bacterium (assembly GCA_046262755.1). GTDB lineage: Bacteria > Gemmatimonadota > Gemmatimonadetes > Gemmatimonadales > Gemmatimonadaceae > UBA4720. The sequence continues at coordinate 1,045 of JBHEME010000125.1, forward strand.
CGGGCGCATTCCCCCGGCCGAAGCCGAAGCCGCCTACCACGCTGCAACCAAGGCCGCCACCCCGGCGGCATCACACACAAACTAAGGGCGGTACCAAACCCGGGGTGGCTCATGTAGGACGGATTGCAACGTGTCCACAACGGCACTGTTGCATTGAGCGATCGGTCCGCCCGAGCTGGTCCCACACGCCCGCCTAGAAGCCGTGCAGCAGACCTCGGATGCCCGGTTTGTCATAGTTCTCCGCGGGGCCCGGGGAGCATGGTTTGCTGCTTTGGGCCATGGAGAGGACACCCTTCGCCTCAAATGCAAC
>JBHEME010000126.1:0-1279 GCA_046262755.1 Gemmatimonadaceae bacterium
CTCTTGTCGGCGTTCTTCGGACTGGTCTCTACCGCGCTCTTCGCCGTTTGCGAGATGTTCTTCTTTTGCGCTCCCTTTCTTCTCAGGAATCCGGTCTTCGCGCAGAGCTTCTCGCGCGAGGAGCTGAGCGCACTACTGTACTTCTGCGTACGGATTTATGCGGTGGGAGCGGCTCTGTTCATGGTGTTCTACGGCTCGGCGTCCATGATCCGCGGGTACCTGATATATCGCTCGACCTACCTGCCGCGTTTCCTTGGAGTGCTGTCTGGCATCGTCGGTGTCGGGTTCATCGTTAAGAACTTCACGTTGGTGTTGGCGCCCGCGTACTCGTCGGACCTGCTGCTGCTTCCGGCACCGCTCACCATACTGGTGCTGACGGTGTGGTTCCTGACGAAAGGAGTCGACGTTGAGAAATGGAATGCGCGCGTCCTGGCCGCGAGAACAATCAACGACCCCGCGCTCCTCTAGTGAGGGGACAAAAAGTAACGGGTCACGGGTACACGCCGTTGTGGCGGCTGATAATCCATTCGCGAGCGTCGGTTCTTCGGGCCGCCACTCGCTTTCCACGCTGAAAATTTCCTGTGAAGGAAATCCACAGCGTTCACGCCAGCGCTATCCGCCCCGAATACGATGATGCTTAGGTAAGGACGGCCGACCGGTTCGTCGGGACCTGCTACGACGAGAAAGGCGCTCATCGCTCGCTGTGCGCCACACCGCCTGTCGCCGCCTGCATCCGCTCCGGCCTGCAAACCCGCCATCAATACATCTTCGAGATTGCGCTGCGCGGTCTGTGCGTTTCGGATCGCGGCCATGACCCGGTCGAGCACTTCCGGTCCCGGCAGCGTATTCCCCTGAACTAAAACGTTTGGGGCTCTGCGATCTCCGTGATAATCCGGAGTTCCGGCTCCTGTGTACTGAACGATCTCTCCGCGCAATGTTGCCAGCGCGTACTGCCGAATCGAAAGCTGAGCGTCGAATTCGAGACTGCCGATGACTCGCCATATCGAGTCCGCGCTGACGCCCTCATCGAGCAGCTTCATACCTTGTTGGATCGCCGAGTCATTGCTGATTGCTTGCGCCACGAGCACTCCTTTGCCCGGCCGCAGACCCATGATGCCATACACGTAACCGGTGCACGATGCCCCGGCGACGCCAATTCGGTGTGTCCTCGGATCGAGTATGACTATCGACCACGTCGCGGAGGCCCTACTCGGAACAAGCCCCGCGATCAGAATAGCGATGATGCTGCAGCGAAGAGACGTAGACATTATGTGTGGGA
>JBHEME010000127.1:0-1256 GCA_046262755.1 Gemmatimonadaceae bacterium
CCACGCGGCCATGACCTCTGCTGGTGCTGGTGTGCCCGGTGGGGATCTCATTCCAGGGCAGGGCCTTGAGCTGGCGGCGTAGTGCGGGCTGGTTGCCCTTGACGGTCAGCACGTAGTGCGCACCGCGGGTGAGCACGAGATAGTCGGCGTGGCCTTTCTGGGTGTGTAGAGCGTCCGCCGTGACGACAACATCGGTGAGGTTGCCGATCCGGAGGCTAATTCACAAGTCGTCTGAGAATAGCGCGCTCAGGTTCGGTAGTTCTTCGGCCGGGGACCGGCTCACAATTTCTGCACAATCTGTGACTGGTGCGTGTCATGTTTGAAAGACAACGGCTCCTTCCGTTTTGTTTCGGTGTCGGGCAGACAACGAAATCTCCACGGAGGAGCCGTTGCGGTATGAGGCTATGACAGGGCTGAGCAACGAGCAACTCACCGAATTGGTGGTGCGGGTGCATGCTGCCTGCGGTGGGGGGTTGGTCTCCCGCGGCCGCCCGTATGCGCTGGGCCTGTTCGGCTCGGTGGCGCTGGTGGTCTGTTTGCTGCGCACCAATATCACTCAGGCCTTTGCCGGGGCGATTTTCGGTGTCAGCCAGTCCACTGTGAGCCGGCGCTGGGATCTGTCGCGCCCTCTGATCGGGCCGGTTCTCGCTGAGTTTGTGCCCGACCCGGCCGAGGTGGTGGGAGCGGGAACCGTGCTGGTCGATGGCACGATCTGTCCCACCTGGGACTGGCGCCACGTTCCCGATCTGTATTCGGCCAAAGCCGGCTACCCCGGGATGAACCTCCAGATCGCCGCTACCCTGTCCGGGCGTCTGGCCGCGGTGGGCCCGATCCCAGTGCACGGTGCCCGGCACGACGCCTACGCCTTTGACGCCTCCGGCTTGGCCGCCACGCTCACCGACTTGTCCACCGTGGCCGACTTGGGCTACGTCGGTGTCCCAGGTATCGAACTCGTCCCCGTCAAACGACTCCCCGGCGACGACCTCACCACCAGCCAAATCGAATTCAACACCGCATTGAGTAAAATCCGCGCCGCCGTCGAACACGCCATCGCACACCTCAAGACATGGCGCATGCTCAGCGAAGAAGGCGGCCGGTACCGCGCACCGATAGAAAAATACCAAAGCATGCTACAAGCAGTCACAGGACTCTACTTCTTCGCGGCTTGTGAATAAGCCCCCAGAGACCGAAGATTGCTAAGGAAAGATATATACATATACATATACATATCGGCATGGCAAACCGCTGGATAGGAC
>JBHEME010000128.1:0-1080 GCA_046262755.1 Gemmatimonadaceae bacterium
CGTCTACACACGTTCTCAATCGCCGGACTTCACCCTCGGCCCGAACGAGCGCGCGAGGTTGCAGCTGTCGCCGGTCACCCACGGGCCGAGCGTCGACGTGCTTCTCTTGAAGCTTTCGTACTGGTGGGGCTAGTGCTCCGTTTACATCGACCTGATGACCTTTTCAGCCCCCCGTTGACGTTGACGTGGTCCTAAGGCAGCGTGCGAAAATAATGGAACGGGTGCAAGCAACTCTCCGCGAGTGGGTGTCGATGAGAGAGAATGAACCGCCAAGACGCCGAGGTCGCCAAGAAGTTGGGATTGGAAGAGCCGGGAGAGGCATTGGATGAGCTTGCTCACCGGGTAATCGGGGCTGCCATCGAGGTACACCGGCTTCTTGGTCCCGGTTTTCTTGAAACCGTGTACGAAGAAGCGCTCTGCGCCGAGCTCACACTGCGGGGCGTCCCGTTGGTTCGACAAGTTCCGATTGGCCTGCAATACAAGGGAAGAACGATTGGCGAGGCTCGGCTCGATCTTCTCGTTGGAGATTGCCTTGTGGTGGAACTCAAAGCAGTAGAACAGATCGCGCCGATCCACGTCGCGCAGACGCTGTCTTATCTGAAAACCACCAGACTTCGCATCGGGCTACTCATCAATTTCAATGTCACCACGCTCCGCCGCGGCATCCAACGGGTCATCCATACCCCACAAAATCTTGGCGGCTTTGGCGTCTTGGCGGTTCATCCCTCCTAGACATTCAGTTGTTGTCGGACGCTGCCTAAGTAAGCGATGCTTTCGGGTGGGTCGTGGCCCAGTATTCTCCCCATTGCTTCAGAAAATCCGAGCTCGACCATTCCTTCGTCGCGCCGACCTGAAAGACGACTTCGATCCCTAGCGCCTGGCAAAAACCCCACTCAGGTACCAGGTGCGGGGCCGAGCGGTCGCCGCCCTTGGCGAACACGTGTGGCTTCAAGAGCGCGAGCGCCTGGCAGACGGTTTGATCGTTTTCGATTTCGAACGGTACGACGTAGTCGACGCCTCGCACGTACGACACGATCCGGCACCTCGTCCGTAGATCCTGAAAGGGTCTCCCCTTTTTGT
>JBHEME010000129.1:0-426 GCA_046262755.1 Gemmatimonadaceae bacterium
GCGGGCTTCCTCTTATGCGCGACCGAAAACTATTTCTTTTCGTCCACGATTTCGTAGTCAGCTTCGACCACGTCGTCTGGCTTGGCCCCCGCTTCGCCAGCAGTGGATCCCGCCGGCTGAGCGGGTTCGCCTGGCGCGCCCGCGCTCTGACCCTGTTGCTGGTAGAACGCCTGGCCGGCCTCGCTGAACACCTTTGTCAGCTCTTCCTGCGCCGAGCGGATCTCGTTCATGTCGTCGCCACGCAGCGCCTTGCGTGCGCGCTCGATCGCGGCATCGATCTTGGTCTTCGTGTCGGGTGAAACTTTGTCGCCCCACTCCTTCACGTTCTTCTCGACTTCATAGGTCATCGAGTCAAGACGGTTTCGCGCATCGATGGCTTCGCGGGCTTTCTTGTCCTCGGCGGCGTTCTTCTCCGCGTCCTTGACC
>JBHEME010000129.1:436-1072 GCA_046262755.1 Gemmatimonadaceae bacterium
GCTGGAGGCCTCGATGCGGATCTTCTGCTCCTTGCCCGTGGCCTTGTCCTTGGCGGTCACGTGCAGAATTCCGTTGGCATCGATGTCGAACGTCACTTCGACCTGGGGCATGCCGCGGGGTGCGGGGGGAATTCCGGTGAGCTGGAATTTGCCGATGGTCTTGTTGTACGTCGCGAGCTCGCGCTCGCCCTGCAGGACGTGGATCTCTACGGTGGTCTGGTTGTCGTCCGCCGTAGAGAACGTTTCACTCTTCTTGGTTGGGATAGTCGTGTTACGCGGGATGAGCACCGTGGTGACTCCACCGAGCGTCTCGATGCCGAGCGAGAGCGGAGTGACGTCGAGCAGCAGAACATCCTTCTGCTCGCCCGTAAGAACCGCGCCCTGAACGGCGGCACCGATCGCCACCACTTCGTCCGGGTTCACACCCTTGTTCGGATCCTTGCCGAAGAACTTCTTGACGATGTCCTGGATCTTCGGGATGCGCGTCGAGCCGCCGACGAGAAGAACTTCGTCGATCTCGTTGGGCTTGATGCCCGCATCCTTCAGCGCCTGCTCCATTGGTGGGATCGTGCGCTGGATCAGATCGTCCACGAGCTGCTCGAACTTCGCTCTGGTGAGCGTGTAGTTGAGATGCTT
>JBHEME010000130.1:0-1052 GCA_046262755.1 Gemmatimonadaceae bacterium
TGTCATAGCCTCATACCGCAACGGCTCCTCCGGATTGATTTCACTGTCTGGTCGACAACGAAACAAAACGACAGGAGCCGTCGCCCTTCAAGCGTGACACGCGCCATTCACAGATTGTGAAGTAATTGTGAGTGTAATGGCAACAGAGAGCTGCCAGGCTTCATCTGAACTCTATCGTATTAGGGGCTTGCGAATTAGCCTCCGGGAGGCTTATTCATAGGCCGCGAAGAAGAAAAGTCCGATGACGGCTTGAAGCATGCTGTGGTATTTCTGTATGGGTGCTCTGTACCGGCCACCTTCCTCGCTGAGCATTCGCCATGTCTTGAGGTGCGCGATGGCGTGTTCGACGGCGGCGCGGATTTTGCTCAGCGAGGTGTTGAACTGGGCTTGAGTAGTGGTGAGGTCGCCACCCGGGGGTCGTTTGAACGGGACGATCTCGATGCCCTGGACACCGACGTAACCCAAGTCGGCCGCAGTTGGCATATCGGTGAGCACAGCGGTCAGGCCGGAGGCGGCGAAGGCGTGGGCGTCGTGGCGGGCTCCGTGGACCGGGATTGGGCCCACGGCGGCCAGACGTCCTCCCAGTGTGGCGGCGATCTGGATGTTCATCCCGGCATATCCGGCCTTGGCCGAGAACAAATCGGGGATGTGCCGCCAGTCCCAGGTGGGGCAGATCGTGCCATCCACCAGCACGGTTCCCGCACCGACGACCTGGCTGGGGTGGGGAATGAACTCCACGAGCACCCGGGCGATCACCGGGCGCAGCAGGTCCCACCGCCGACTGACGGTGGCCTGACTGACACCGAAGATCGCACCAGCGAAGGCCTGGGTCACGTTCGTGCGCATCAAACACACGACCAGCGCTATCGACCCGAACAAGCCCAGGGCAAAAGGACGGCCACGGGAGGTGAATCCACCGCCGCGGGCGGCGTGCACTCGGGCCACCAACTCGGTGAGTTGCTCACCGCTGAGTCCTGTCATAGCCTCATACCGCAACGGCTCCTCCGGATTGATTTCACTGTCTGGTCGACAACGAAACAAAACGACAGGAG
>JBHEME010000131.1:0-1039 GCA_046262755.1 Gemmatimonadaceae bacterium
TTTCAGGGATTGCCCGCGAGAATCTGCTGGTTGGGTCAATCCGATCGAGCGAAGTTCGGGGTTGCCATCAACGATCTCGTCGCATCGGGTGAGATCTCCGCACCGATTGCGATCGGGCGTGATCACCTGGATACCGGCAGTGTTGCGTCGCCGTTCCGCGAGACAGAAGGAATGCGCGACGGCACCGACGCCGTTGCCGACTGGCCGATTTTGAACGCCATGCTCAATGTCGCCAGCGGCGCGTCATGGGTGTCGTTCCACCATGGCGGAGGGGTGGGGATCGGCAATTCTCTGCACGCCGGTCAGGTCATAGTCGCCGATGGGACGCCGGAAATGCGCGTGCGTCTCGAGCGCGTGTTGACGAACGATCCGGCTACCGGAGTGGCGCGTCACGCAGACGCTGGTTACGAAGAGGCCAAGCTGACGGCAAGGAAGCACGGCGTTCGTCTGCCGATGAGCGGCGAGTGATTGCTTGCGCTGCGGACGCATCTCGTTCTGGGTCGGCGCGGGTGTCCGCTTCGGCTCCGGGCTCTCGCTCCCGAGGTTCTCGCGTCCGCTGGTGGATCGAGTTACCGCGTGGGTCACAACCACTCTGCTGATGCAAAGGCGCGAGAGCCCGGAGCCGAAGAGCACCCCCTCCGACGCACCCGCAACGATGTCAGCTTAAAGCCCACGAGTTCAATGCTCACGAATGAGTTCAAGCCCTGGCACGTGCCGGTGTTTCTCGCCAAGTATGCGTGGCTGACGCTGACAAAAAGGCCAGTGCTCGTGCACTTCGAAGTGACCATGCGCTGCAACGCGCGATGCGGATTCTGCGACTACTGGAAGACAGACCCATCCGCGAAAGCAAACGAGCTCACGAGCTTTGCCGACGCTGCGCGCTTCTTCAATCCAATGCTGATCACCTTTACCGGTGGCGAGCCGACACTGCGCCGGGACCTCGAAGAAATCGTCTCAGCCGTCAACGGCGCGGTGCGGCTGAAGTACGTCTCGCTCTTAACGCATGGTGGAATGCTGACGCCAGAGCGCGCACGATCCC
>JBHEME010000132.1:0-987 GCA_046262755.1 Gemmatimonadaceae bacterium
CTCTTGCATGGTTTTCTTCTCCTGAAACCGGCTGGTTGCGATATGTGCCGAAGGATGCCAGCGATGCCGGGAGCGCGATATCCGAATCTTGCGGTCGAATTCCTTATAATTCGCAGGATGACAGGCGCTTCCGGCAAGGAGTTCGATCTTCTCGTCATCGGCGGCGGGATCAACGGATGCGGCGTCGCGCGTGACGCCGCCATGCGCGGACTCGGCGTCGCGCTTCTCGAGCGCGACGATTTCGGCAGCGGTACCTCGGGACGCTCGTCGCGACTGATACACGGTGGCATCCGCTACCTGGAGCAGGGTCAGCTCCACCTCGTCCACGAATCGATCCGCGAGCGCCAGATCCTGCTCCGGATTGCGCCCCACCTCGTCAAGCCGCTCGCCTTCACGTGGCCCATCTACCGGGGCGCGCGCGTCGGAAGAGTGAAGCTGAGCGCAGGGCTGCTCGTGTATCAGCTGATGGCGGTCGGTCGCTCACGCTGGCATTCGTCCCTCAATGCGGCGGACACTCTGGACCGTGAGCCTTGTCTAAAGAGCACCGGCCTGACGAGCGGAGCAGTTTACTACGATGCCTGCACCGACGACGCGCGCCTTACAGTGGCGAACGCGATTGCCGCACGCGAGCTCGGTGCGACCATTCTGAGCCACACCGCCGTGACGCGCATCGTGCGCGATGGCGGGAAAGCGGCAGGAGTCGTCGCGCGCCCGCAGCTCTCCGGTGACGAAATGGAGCTCAAGGCGCGGGTGATCGTCAACGCGACGGGCGTGTGGCAGAACACGTTCGACGACAACAAGACGCGGAGACTGCGCGGCAGCAAGGGCGTTCACATTGGCGTGATGCGCGAGCGCGTCGGCAACAGGGACGCTCTCACGCTCATATCCCCAATCGATGGACGAGTGATGTTCTGCCTGCCCGCCGGACCGCAGACTATCATCGGCACCACGGACACCTGGACCGACGAATCGCCCGAAGCGGTGCAT
>JBHEME010000133.1:0-431 GCA_046262755.1 Gemmatimonadaceae bacterium
GCGAAGAAGATGGAAAGCGCCAAGCCTAATCCGCCCCTCTTCTGGGGCACACTCATCGTGGTAGTAGCGCTCGACCTCACGACGAAGCTCATTGCCGCGGCGACATTGTCGCCGCAGCACATCCCGCATGAAATTCTTGGCAGCCATCTTCGCCTGACGCTTGTCTACAATCCCGGCGCAGCGTTTGGACTCAATCTCGGCGCGTACTCACGGTGGATTTTTATGGCTCTGACGGCGGGTGCGCTCGTAATTCTTGGCCGCTTGTACCGCGCGACGCGACAGACAGACTTCCTGCGCGTCCTGGCGCTCGGACTCGTTTGCGGCGGTGCAGTCGGAAATCTCTTTGACCGCATTCGCTCGGCTACTGGCGTCGTCGACTTCATCGACGTTGGAGTGGGGGATCTCAGATGGCCCACCTTCAACGTCGCTGA
>JBHEME010000133.1:441-920 GCA_046262755.1 Gemmatimonadaceae bacterium
GTTTTGTGGGGCGAGGAGCGCGCACCGGCGGCGGTAGTTGCACCAGCTTCGGTATCGGATACGCAAGCGGAGATCTAGCCCTGAGCGAGATCCGTGATTTTTCCGTCGAGGCGGACAGCAATGTCCGCCTCGATTTGTTTGTCGCCCAGCGCGCTGGACTTTCCCGGACCCAGGCTGCTACCCTCATCGCGCAAGGCCGCGTGCTGGTCAATGGCAGGCGCGAGCGTGCCAGCCACCGCACCGAAGCGGGTGAGACGGTGAGAGTCGAGATTCCCGAGGTGGAGAAGCGGGCCATTGCCGGCGAGGACATTCCCGTCAGCGTCGTCTACGAGGACGAGGCGCTTCTGGTGGTCGACAAGCCTGCCGGGATGGTGGTGCATCCTGCTCCTGGAAACTGGACTGGGACGCTGGTGAACGCACTGCTGGGCCGGGGAGGGGAGTTGTCGTCCGAGGGAGAACCCGAACGGGCGGGCATGGTC
>JBHEME010000134.1:0-358 GCA_046262755.1 Gemmatimonadaceae bacterium
ATGCACTTTCCATCGAGGATCTCGTTGTCCTGCTTGAACGATTCGCAGCCGATGCAGTACCGGCCCGCGTACGATTTCTCATAGAAATCGTCCGGCGACTTCTCGAAGATCTGTTCGATCAGTTGCTTCACACCCGCCTTGTGAGCCGGATCGGTCGTACGGATGAACTGATCATAGGAGATTCCAAGGAGTCCCCAGATCTCCTCCGTGCTTTCTGCTACGGCATCGACCAGCTCCTGGGGCGAGACTTTTCGCTCGGCCGCCGTCTGTGCGACTTTCTGGCCATGCTCGTCCATTCCAACCAGGAAGTGGACGTCGTCGCCTTTGAGGCGGTGGTAGCGTGCTATGACATCGGCGC
>JBHEME010000134.1:368-894 GCA_046262755.1 Gemmatimonadaceae bacterium
GCGTGACCCTGATGCGGATCAGCCGTGGCGTAGTCGATTGCCGTCGTGATGAAGTACTTGGCCAACTAATGATTGCCGGCTGAATTGGGCTCGTCTCCACCGCGACCCCGGCGGCCGCCGCGGCGCCCGCGACGACGTTTGCCCGGGCCTTCCGCCTCGCGGCTGCCCTCATGTGGTTGCCGTTCTCCATTTGGCTTTGGCTCCGAGACGGCGTTCGCGCGGGGGACGAAGACGGGATGCTCCGCTGTGTAGAGAAGCTCCGGCGAGATCTCGTCCGGTTGAATTCCTTCCGCCCCATTCTCTTCCTCCTCGCCGTTCGTGAGCGCAGCCGCCACGCCGGTGAGCTGTTCTGTCTCCTCCTTGAATTCAGGAAGCGTGACAGAGCGCATTTCTCCCTCGACGCCGCGCAGCGTGATGCGCTCGCGGAAAATATCGACGCTGACGACTTTCTCCTCGCCGAGCTTAGTCGCGACGATCTTGCCTTCCTTGGGGAAGCGCTTCCTGCTCTGGACGTAGAACTCGTGCT
>JBHEME010000135.1:0-875 GCA_046262755.1 Gemmatimonadaceae bacterium
AGATGGTAGGAATGCTTGTTGTGCTTGTCGTAGCTGATGTGGTAGCCGATGTCGTGCAGCAGTGCGGCGTCGGCCAGCAGTTTTCGGTCTTCCGGTTTCGCGCCCAGCCTTTGACCGATGGCGTCGAACAATTGCAGCGCGAGTTTCTGAACGTGTTGTGAGTGCGGGGCCTCGTAGTGCGAGCGCTCCGCCAGCTGCAAAACAGATCGGTCGCGCGCCTCGCCTGAATCCGCCGACACCGGCGCCACGTGCGCACTCTCCAACAAAACGCCTTCCCTGATTCCATACGCCGAGACAACCAGCTCCTTCGCTTCGACACGTGCTGCGACTTCGGCGGCGACGGCCAATCCACCCACGATAATGTCACTGCGCGCGGCATTGAGTCCCGGCACGCTCAGGCGCTCCGCGGGCGACATCGCCTGAAGCATGTCGACGATGCGTTCCAGCTCTACCCGTGGTACCACCGTTCCGTGAACGGTCTTCGCCTTCTCCATTCCGCTGCGGGCGAGATAAATCGATGCAAGGCTGGTGAACGTCCCGCCCGAGCAGAAGATCCGCGCCGTCTGCCAGTGACGCGCCGCAAGATTTCTCCGCAGCTCGAGGCGGACGTTCTTTCTCAGCTTGCGCATGCCCTTTTTCTTGCCGACACCGGTCAGGTACCGCTCCGACATGTGGATCGCTCCAAGGGGAAGCGAGATCAGGCGCTCCACAAGGCCGTCTTCGCTGAGCGCAAGCTCCAGTGATCCACCACCCATATCCATCACCACCGCTCGCCCAGATCCCAGGTCGAAGTGCGCGAGGGCGCTGCGGAAGCTGAGTCGCGCTTCATCCTCGCCGCGCAGGATTCGTACACGCAATCCAGTCTCAGCCTGCAC
>JBHEME010000136.1:0-868 GCA_046262755.1 Gemmatimonadaceae bacterium
GTATGTGAGCACTTCGAGCTCGGTCATGCCCTTGGGAAGGCTCAATCCGTCGCGAAGTCGGATCTTCTGCGGGACAGTCGCGTCTATAAGGGCATCGAGCGACGAAAATCCGAGAAGCTTCAGCATCTCGGCTACATCTCGGTCGTCGGGTCCTACATGTCGGGGAACGAAGGATTCAGCGGCAGGAATCGCAGCTTCGACGTGCTTGATTGTGGTGCTCATAGGAGTGACAATTTAACACTCTATGCACCCCCGGCGAAGTTACGGCCGCTGGCGCCTGCTCATCGTACCGCCTCGTTCAGGCGCCGAGAACATGGCGCGAGATTCAGCGTTAAAGGCGCGCGCGGAGCGCACCGGCGAGACGGTCTTCAGCCTTTACTCGTGGAGCGCGCCGACGTTGTCGCTCGGACGCAATCAGCCCGCGTCGGGCGTCTACGATCTCGCCAGGCTCCGTCGATCAGGAATCGATGTCGTGCGACGTCCTACGGGTGGACGCGCCATCCTCCACGACCGCGAGGTCACCTACAGCGTCACCGCGCCAGTTGAGGACAACCTGCCGCTGCGGGCGACATACAAACGCATCAACCGAATTCTCCAGTCCGGACTCAGCCGCCTCGGGGTTTTCGTGGAGACAGCATCACGATCGGATCGGGCAACGGTCCCCAGCATTCGACCGTGCTTCGAGATTCCGGCGGAGGGTGAGCTGGTCGCGCAGGGCGGGAAGCGCGGGGCGGTAGTCGAGCCGCCCGGCGAGCGAGGGCGCCATCGCCACGATCACGCGCTTGCCGCGCGCCACGAGGCCGGCGTCGGAGAACACGCTCACGCCGCTGCGTGACTGCTCGATCCGCCGCGCCGGCGCGCCGAGTAC
>JBHEME010000137.1:0-485 GCA_046262755.1 Gemmatimonadaceae bacterium
TTGTAGATCAGCGGCTCGTCGGTGCGCCAGCTATGCGGATAATTGTGCTCGTAGGTCTCGTGGCGGACGACCTTGCCCGCGGCCTTGAGGTCGCGAATCGTCCGCTCGACGTCAGCGCGCGCTTCGAGAAGATATCGCCTCGCTTCCTGTCGTGACGCGCGCTCCGCCTGCCGCTCCCGTTCGGTGACGTTTCTCTCCCGCTCGGCAACTCTCCTGGAGCGCTCCTTAACATCTTCTAGAACTTCCTCGGATTCTCCTTGATTCGTGCGAAGCTCCTTCTCGCGTGCTTCGAGCTCGGAGAGGAGCGCCGTTACCCTACGCTCACCCGACGGAATCCGCTGTTCCGCTCGCTCGAGCACGTCAGCGGGAAGGTTCAGGCGACGCGCGATGCTGATTCCGTACGAGCGTCCCGGAATTCCCTTGATGAGCCGGTAGGTCGGCGCGAGCGCCACTGGATCGAACTGAAGTGAGGCGTTGACCACTCC
>JBHEME010000137.1:495-865 GCA_046262755.1 Gemmatimonadaceae bacterium
CCTCCACTTGCGTCGCAAGCTCCTTCAACGCGCCAAGGTGCGTTGTGGCGACCGTAAGAGTCTCGCGTGCGGTCAGCGCTTCGAGGATTGCCCCGCCAAGCGCGGCGCCTTCGATGGGATCGGTGCCCGAGCCTAGCTCGTCGATCAGCACGAGCGACTGCGCGGTGGCAGAGCTAAGTACTTCGACGAGGTTCTTGAGATGGGCGCTGAAGGTCGAGAGACTGGCGAGGATCGACTGCTCGTCGCCGACGTCGGCGTAGATGTTGTCGAATATCGCTATCCTGGAACCGAGCGCGACAGGCGCGGGGATTCCCGACTGAACGAGCGCAGAGAAAAGCCCGAGCGCCTTGAGGAGCACGGTCTTCCCGCC
>JBHEME010000138.1:0-860 GCA_046262755.1 Gemmatimonadaceae bacterium
GTATGAAGGACATCCTGCTTCCTTGGCCGCCTTTCCCGTGCGTGTTTTCCACGCTTTGGGCGCGCGCGAGCTATTCGTATCGAACGCTGCGGGTGGGATTTCTTCCAAGCTCTCGGTCGGCGACCTGATGATGATCTGCGATCACCTCAACCTGATGGGCACCAATCCACTCATCGGCGCTTTGCAGGAAGGCGACATCCGATTCCCTGACATGACCGACGCATATGATTCGGGTTTCCGGCGCGTACTGCGTAACAGTGCCGAGCAGCTCGGCATGACGCTGCGCGAAGGAGTATACGCCGGTCTCCTCGGACCGTCGTACGAGACGCCCAGCGAAGTGAAGATGCTGAGAATGCTGGGGGCTGACGCGGTTGGAATGTCGACGGTGCCGGAGGTGATAATGGCGCGCGCGCTACGAATGCGTGTTGCCGGAGTCAGCTGCATCACCAACGCCGCAGCTGGCATTACTGCCGGCGCGCTAAGTCATGCCGAGGTGCTCGAGACAACGAACCGGGTGAGCGGTCGTTTCGAGGCGCTGGTGACTGAGTTCCTCGAGAAGACCGCCGCACCTCAGCTCTCGTCCGCGAGATGATTTAGCGGGCCATTGCCGGAGCCAAGCCCCGGCGCCATCGCGATCGCCTTCTGCACGTACTCGATGGAGCGGCGGACCGCTGCGTGCAGAGATTCGCCATTCGCGAGGAATGCCACAATCGCGGCTGACAATGTGCAGCCAGTGCCATGGGTGTTTGTCGTTTCGAGCCGCTTTCCCCGGAAAGTGCGGACGTCACCGTCGAACAGTGTGTCGACGACGCGATCGCCGGATCCAAAGTGGCCACCTTTAATCAGCACCGCGGCTGCGC
>JBHEME010000139.1:0-848 GCA_046262755.1 Gemmatimonadaceae bacterium
CGCCGCCGTCTCGACCGCAGCCGCGAGTTGCGCCGACAGCTCGGCGAGAGCACTCTGATTTCGTGTATTGGATGGTGACATGAACGCCTTGTAGAGACTTACTAGCTCAGTCTCGCGCGTTCAGCGAAGAGTCACAATCGGTCAAACGGGTGAGGTGCATGCGGTTGACCGAATCCACGATTGTTTTTGCGGGCGCGGCCCACCGGGGCGGGCGCGGGAAGGAGCCCGATGGATGCACTTTCCCCGTAATACTGCCAACCGCTGCAATATTGCGAGTTTTCGCAGCCTAACACCCACCATTTTCGCGCCGCTCCTCAGCGCAAACCATAGTCTTAATGGCAGTTGCCATGCTCATTTAGCTCGCAGCAATTTGCATTGGGCTGCGAGCTTCGCAGCATTTGCGTTTCTCTTGCAACCCAATAGCGTTAGGCAGCACTACCTGGTAACCGCATGAGGGTCCGGAGAGTGAGTCGTCGAATCCACGTGATGCTATTCCTTGTTTGCCTTGGCTGCTCCCAGCAGATGCAGCGTGAATCCGCGGCGAATCCGATGAGTTCGGCGACAGATGCGGATGCCATCCGGCAGATATATCCCGGTTTCGTCGCGGCCAAGCTTGCGCGGGACGTTGAAAGGGAATTGAGTTTCGTCACTGATGATGCCGTGTACACGCCGCCTGGAATACCTGAAGTTGTCGGTAAAGCCGCGCTGCGCGCTTGGTGGACATCGCGCGAAAATGCAGACTCACTCGAATTATTCGAGCTCGATCCGGGTGAAATTGTCGTCGCTGGCGACCTTGCGTATTCGCGAGGAACATCCGCGTCGCGATTCCGAAATCGTCGTACGGGACA
>JBHEME010000140.1:0-844 GCA_046262755.1 Gemmatimonadaceae bacterium
GTACATAGCTGATCCCATCCTGCCGATACGCTAACCAGTGCCCGCCTAGAAAGGAACGTTTTCGGTACACCTTAGAGAAGAGCTTACCCTAGAGAGCTACCCTCTTTAGTGTCCCTGGCCCTCCCCGTTGTGGGGGCGTCGCCCCCATACCGCGACCCCTGCCCCAGCAAAAGCCCACAACGTCGGATCCTCGAGCAACGCCATGGCCGCATCGAAGCGCTCGGCACTTAAAGCGCCGGAGGAAACGACCTCGTCGCGCATCTGCTCGCCGGTCAGCTGAAAGAACTCGGCTATCGGAGAACCGCCCTGGAGGACCCCGATGTCTCCCTCGGCACCTACCTCGGCAAGCCCCTGGCCGGCTACCAGTGCGGGGAGGGCGCGGGCCCAGAAGGCGTCACCCAATCCCGCTACGACCGTCTCGGTGAGCGCCACCATGAAATCGACGTAGAGCTCTGACGTGGAGGTGTAAACGGGGAAAAAGTCCACCTCCTCTATGAGCAACCATCCCCCAGGTCGAAGCGCAGCCACCATGGAGGCGATGACCCGCTCTTGTTGGGGCAGGTGGTGCAGCAGCCAGCGGGTGTACACGAGATCGAAGCGCGCCCGCGGTAACTCTTCGGCCGTGACGTCGTGACGCTGGACCTCGAGCATCGGTTCGTCGATCTCCTGCAGAAAGCGGGTGTCGAGGTCGGTGGCCATAACGTGACCGGTTGCCCCGACTTGGCGGCAAAGCCATCGAGTTATCGACCCGCCACCGCCACCCACCTCCAGGACGTCTACGACCACGTCCTGCGGGCCGTCGACCTCCTCGACGGCCAGCGCGAGCTCATGGGCAACGCCGTCG
>JBHEME010000141.1:0-823 GCA_046262755.1 Gemmatimonadaceae bacterium
ACGCAGATCAGCGACGCTGACCAAGAGGATGAGCGTTACCACTGCAGCCGACGTTACGCACCACACGCATATCGCGTGGATGACGGCAAGCTCCAGATACGTGAGCCAGGCGGAGAATAGAACCCCGACTGCAGCCTCCACCACGAGCACCAGCGATATCGCCCGCGCGTACTCAAACCTCGGCAGCGTGCCGAGCAGTGCGATTACGAACACGTCCAGGTAAAACAGCAGCCCCCATGCTGCGACAGGCACGCCCAGGAAACGGGACCACTTGCTCAGGTTGACGGTCTCACACGAGCCGACGCTGCAGCTTAGCTCGGCGATTACGCCGAGCTTGTAGAGGGTGAGATAAAGACTGATGAAGATCCCGGCCAGCGCGAGCGCGGCCACGATCATTCTCCTAGTCACTTCCCAGTAGAGGAGGCTGACGCTCCCGCGGCTGGCGACGCACCCGCTGTTTTGGCAACCGAATCCACAATAGCTTTCAGGTCGTCGTACGAGCGCATTCCCCGGTACAGCTTGTGGCCAATGACGAAGCTCGGTGTGGAGTTAACTCCCTGTCGCAAGCCATCGGCAAGGTTGGCGCTGATACGCTTTTGATATCTCCGCGCATCGAAGCAGCTCTCCCACTTCGAAACGTCGAGCCCAAGCTCCTGGGCGTAGCGCTTGAAGAACGGTTTCGGAACATCGGTCGCTTCTCCGTTCCACTCGGTCTGAGCCTGGAAGAGGCGGTCGTGCATTGGCCAGAATTTGCCTTGTTCGTCTGCGCAGGCAGCCGCGTTGGACGCGGGGAGACTATTCCGGTGTTGAGTCAGTGGAAAGT
>JBHEME010000142.1:0-239 GCA_046262755.1 Gemmatimonadaceae bacterium
GAATAACGCGATCGGCACACTGCTCGGGCGCGGGATGAAGACCCTCGTCCTCGATCTGCGCACCAATCCCGGCGGATTGCTGACCCAGGGAGTGCGGGTCACCGATCTCTTTCTGAATCAGGGACAGAAGATCGTGAGCATGCGGGGCAGGGTTCCTGACGCCAATCGAGAGTACGCCGACACGGCGAAGCAGACCTGGCCTCAGCTGCCGCTGATGGTGTTGGTGGACAGTCGCAGCG
>JBHEME010000142.1:249-811 GCA_046262755.1 Gemmatimonadaceae bacterium
CGCGGCCGAGATCGTTGCTGGCGCGCTCCAGGATCATGATCGCGCCGTGATCATCGGCCAGCCGACGTACGGGAAGGGAAGCGCGCAAAGCGTGATCCCGTTCGGCGATCAAGGTGGACTCAAGATCACGACGGCGCGCTGGTTCACCCCGGTCGGCCGCTCGATTACGAAAGTGCGCCCGAGTGACGATGATGAGGAGCCGGCGCCGGTAAAGAAGGAGCGCTTCCGCACCGATGCCGGCCGCGTGGTTTTTGGCGGCGGCGGAATCACTCCTGACATATTTGCCGGCGACACGATTGCTCCAGCAGCGGAGACGGATTTCCTGCGCGCACTTGGCGCGCAGACTTCGCGCTTCCGCGACGCGATCACCGACTATGCGCTCAACCTCAAGGCGACTCACGCGATCACGAAACCTGATTTCGTAGTGGTCCCCGCGATGCGCGAGGAGATCTGGAACAGGATGCGTGCGCGGGGCATTGATATCCAGCGGAGTGTGTTCGACGAAGCGCAGGCGCTCGTCGACCGGCAGCTCTCGTACGAGATTGCGAGGTATGTGTTCGGC
>JBHEME010000143.1:0-805 GCA_046262755.1 Gemmatimonadaceae bacterium
GAAGGCTCAAGTCGAGAGCCGACTGCGGGAGCGACGCGTGCCGAACTTCCAAAGGCTAGGCGCGCGGAGCATAACGCAAAAACTGCTGTCCGGGGGTCGAGGAATATCTGAGCAGAGATTGGCGCTAAGGTCGCTGGCGGGGTGAGGCAATGGGTATCGTTGCCCGTCTATGCCGATCGAATTCCTGACAGACGAGCAGGCAGGGAAGTACGGGCAGTTCGTCGGGGTGCCATCACGGGCACAGCTTGAACGCTTCTTCTTCTTCAACGACGCTGATCGGGCACTCATCGAGCAACGCCGGCGCGATCACAATCGGCTAGAGGGCCGTCCATGCAGAATTGCAGAGAGGGGGATGGGTTCCGGTAAAGTGCTCAGTCATGAAGCTGTACCGGGTGAAGCTGACGCCCGAGGAGCGGGCGCATCTGTTGGAGTTGCTGTCGAAGGGGAAGGCTGCAGCACGGACGCTGACGCATGCCCGCATTCTGCTGAAGGCGGATGAGGGTGTTGCGGGTCCGCGCTTGAGTGATGAGGCAATCGCTGAGATCCTGGACGTCAATCGCTCGACGGTGGAGCGCGTGCGCATCCGATGTGTGGAGGAGGGCTTTGAGGCAGCGCTGCGGCCGCGTCCATCACGCCAGGTGCATCCGCGCAAGCTGGACGGCGTCCAGGAGGCACACCTGGTCACTCTCGCGTGCAGCCCGGCACCAAATGGGCGTGGCCGCTGGACCCTGCGCCTACTGGCCGACAAGCTTGTGGAACTCGAGATCGTCGACGGCATTTCGCACGAAACGGTGCGGCAGACACT
>JBHEME010000144.1:0-799 GCA_046262755.1 Gemmatimonadaceae bacterium
GTGTTGATGAGGGTGACATCGAGGCTGAAAGATTCTTCCGCCGGCAGGCGGCTTGGATGTTCGAGGAAGCCTTAGGCGCCTACGATGCTGTGCCCAGGGAGGAGCGGGCGATCCTTACCTATCTTGTTGGCGAACTCTGGCGGCGGATCGGCGATCTGACCCACGCCACTCACTGGTTTGAGGCAGTTGCCGGTGAGGTAGTGGATCCCGAAAATCAGCAGTGGGTAATTGACGCAGCTGAACAGCAAAGACTGAATCCACGCGAGTGGTTTGGGTAGGGAATCACCTCGTCCCGAAAAGCCTGTCGCCAGCGTCCCCGAGACCCGGCAGAATGTAACCCTGTTGGTTGAGCTTGCGATCAAGTGCAGCGCAGTAGATCTGAACATCGGGGTGCTCCCTGCTAAGGTGTCGTACTCCCTCCGGTGCTGCGACAATGCAGAGAAAGCGAATCCTGTTTGCACCGGCCTTTTTTAGAGAACTTACTGCAGCTGCAGCACTACCTCCTGTTGCAAGCATGGGATCAAGCAGAAAGAAATCTCTTTC
The DNA here is from genome assembly GCA_046262755.1 of Gemmatimonadaceae bacterium. GTDB lineage: Bacteria > Gemmatimonadota > Gemmatimonadetes > Gemmatimonadales > Gemmatimonadaceae > UBA4720. Next base: position 544 of record JBHEME010000144.1, read on the forward strand.
GGCAGTGTCGCCAGGAACCTTGAAGTAGTAATCGACGGGCTGGAGTGTGCCGTGATCGCGGTAGAGACCAATGTGACCCACTCTTGCCGATGGAACGAGACGGAGGATGCCCTCCACCATGCCGAGGCCGGCCCGAAGAATTGGTACGAGCGTCAATTTTTTTCCACTGATGTGCCATCCAGATGCTTTTTCAAGCGGGGTGTCGACATCTCTGGACTCCAGCGGCAGCTCGCTGGTCGCCTCGTATGCCATGAGC
>JBHEME010000145.1:0-799 GCA_046262755.1 Gemmatimonadaceae bacterium
GGAAAAGTGCGGGTGCCTGATTTCATCGCCGAGGTCATCGAGCGGGTTGCATTCGAGGCGCGGACCGACAAGCGAATCGACAAGCGATCCGGCGTCAGCCAGCGTTTGCCGATCACGGCGCTCGAGCTCGTCGTCTCGAACGCGGAGCGCCGCGCGCTGTCGAACAACGAATCGATCGTCGTGCCGCGCGTCACCGACGTGTACGCGGCGCTGCCGTCGATTACCGGGAAGTTCGAGCTCGAATACGAAGGCGAACTCAAAGGCGCCGAGCAGGTGGCGCGCGATCTGATCCGTTCGTCGGTCGGCAACGTCTTCACGGGCATGTTCGAGGGCCAGGACTCGCGCACGGTCGTCGAGTGGTTCGATCTTGGCGGATCGCTGCCGCTCAGCGACGGCACGTCCGCCGCCGACGTCGTGTCGCAGGCCACCGGCGTCCAGGGCCTGCGTGAACTGGCGAACCACGTCGGACTGAAATCCAATGCCGCCGCTGCGGTCATCGCGTCCGCGATCGACTTCGTGCTCGAAGGCCTGTACGCGCAGCGGAAGATCAGCCGGAGCGATGAGCGCGGCTACTCGGCGGGCACCGAAACCGGCAACGCGCCGCGCCGCAACCGTCGTGAAGAGCCGAACCTCGAGGAAGAGATCCGGTTCCCCGGCGGAAAGAAGAAGTACTACAACTAGTGAAATACCGATACACGAAATTCACCGGCGACGAGCTCGACGATCTGGATCTCGAGGATCTGGTCGCGAAGCTGTCGGACCTGCTGCTCGCGAGCGGCTTCGGGAATCCGTACGGCAC
>JBHEME010000146.1:0-787 GCA_046262755.1 Gemmatimonadaceae bacterium
GGGCGGATACGTGTGGGTTTACAGCGAGGCAGGAGTTGGAACCACCCTCAAGCTCTATTTCCCCGAAGTGAGCGCCGCCGCGGCGTTCGGACCGACGGCCGAGAAGCAGGGCGTTATCGACAAGCGGAAGAACGGCTCCGAGACGATTTTGCTGGTCGAGGACGAGGAAGCGGTGCGAGGCCTCACTTGCCGCATTCTGGAGAGACAGGGCTACCGCGTGATTCCCGCGCAGCACGGGCGGGATGCAATGGAAATCGCGAGCAAGGAAGAAGGTCGAATAGACCTCGTTCTTACCGACGTCGTTATGCCAGGAATGAACGGCAGGGGCCTGGTGGAGCGGCTCGTCGGCATCAGACCGCGCATCAAATCCCTGTATATGTCGGGCTATACCGACGACGATATCATCCGGCGCGGCTTTATCGAGCCGTCAAAGAGCTTCCTGCAAAAGCCGTTTACCTCCGAAGCGCTTCTCCAAACCGTGCGCAAGGTGCTCGACGAAGGCTAGCGCTGTGTTGAGGAGCGGATGGCGCTCCACTATATAGAAGGATGATTTCGAAGGCGTTGATTTGCTTCGCCGGGTGCGCCGGGATCGCGACGTCCCACGGCCCAATAGGCGCGCAGGACACGACCGCCACTCGACTCCCGACGGTGACGGTGGAAGTTGGACGCGGCACACACGGATCCACGCTGGATCTCCCCTTTGCTGTCACAATTCAGACTCCTGATTCGACCCGTCCGGGACAGCGGCACCTCTCCCTCGACGAAACCCTGTGGCTGGTTCCAGGCT
>JBHEME010000147.1:0-778 GCA_046262755.1 Gemmatimonadaceae bacterium
GGCGACGGGTCTGCTCAAGGCAAACGCGTCGACCTCCGCTATTCCGGTAATTGCGCTTACCGCCCTCGCGATGAAGGGCGACGAAGAACGTATTCGCGCCGCCGGGTGCGATGGCTATATCGCCAAGCCAATCCGATACAAGGACTTTCTGACAGCGATCGAGGAGACACTTGCAGTTACTTGAGACCCGCGTGGCGCTCTCTGATTTCATCCTCGCGAACCGAGAGCCGATAATGGCAGAGTGGGAGGCTTTCGCCCGAACTTGCGCGCCGGCCAGCGGCTCCATGGACATCACTGCCCTCCGCGATCACGCCAGCGAAATGCTCACCGTCATCGCCAAGGATCTCGACACACCGCAGAGCCAGCTCGAGCAATCGGAGAAATCAAAGGGCAACGCTCCAGTCGAGGGTGGAAAGACGGCGGCCGAGCGGCACGGCGCCGACCGGGCGGAAAGTGGCTTTACCACCGAGCAGATGGTGTCCGAGTACCGCGCGCTCCGAGCGAGTGTGATCAGGCTGTGGATGAAGACGAAGGACGAGATGACGCGACCGGACGTCGACGAGCTCACGCGCTTTAACGAGGCAATCGACCAGGCGCTGGCTGAATCAGTAGTTCGCTACACGCAGGATCTCGAACACTCCAAGGAGATGTTTCTCGCCATACTCGGCCATGACCTCCGCACCCCAATTGGCGCGGTGATGATGTCGTCAGAGTTCATGCTCGAGACGGGAGAGCTGACCGAGCCGCATTTGACGCTGACTCAACGCATCGCCAGCAG
>JBHEME010000148.1:0-774 GCA_046262755.1 Gemmatimonadaceae bacterium
AACCGGCCCCCGCGCCGGCGCCTGACCCAAGCCCCGCCGCAGCCACGAACGACCACCAGCCCATGGCGGATCAGGAGCCCGGGCCCGAGCCGGCCACGCCGGCGGCGGCCGGGCCGGAGACAGGAGCCCTGTCCGGCGAGGAGCCGACCACCGCCCCCGAACCGGCCCCCACGCCGGCGCCCGACCGGCACCCAGCGGCCGCAGCGGACGACCATCGGCCAGACACGGCGCCTGACGGGCCCCGGCCCGAGCCGGCCACCCCTGCGACCACTCCTGCGGCGGCCGAACCGGCGACAGGAGCCCTGTTCGACGACGAGCCGGACCCCGCCCCAGTTCCCACGCCGGCGCCCGACCCGCAGCGGCCCCGCTCGCCGGTGCCCACCAAGGTGGTGGTGCGCATCGACTGGGCCGCCCTGGTGCGGGGATGGCCCACCGGCGGCGAGGTGTGCGAGATCTGCGGGGTGGGCTCGGTGCCGGTGTCGGTGGTGCGGGCCATGGCTGGCTCCGGCGACGCCTTTTTGGCCGCGGTGGTGACCAGAGGCGTCGACGTGGTCAACGTGGCCCACCTGGGCCGGCGCCCCAGCGCCTTTCAGAAGACGGCCCTGCAATGGCTACAACCGATGTGCAGCGTGGAGGGCTGCAACTCCCTGGCCCACCTCGAGGTCGACCACCGCCGCGACTGGGCCCAGACCCACGTCACCGACCTGGCCCACCTCGACCGTCTCTGCCCCGCCCACCACCACAGGAAGACCCATCAGGGCTGGGCCCTGGTGG
>JBHEME010000149.1:0-751 GCA_046262755.1 Gemmatimonadaceae bacterium
GTATAGCGGTCACCGATGCCAAGCATTTTTTGATTCCCGACGGATTCACAGTCTTCGGGCTTTTCTTCGTAATCCTTAGCGCACTTGCCGCACTTTACGTTGGAGAGTCGGAGCCCTTTGCGCGGCCGTGGGATGCCATACTTGGCATGTGTGTCGGCGCGGGCGCGATCTCAATCGTTGGCTGGCTTGGTGAAGTGTGGCTGAAGCGTCCGGCAATGGGCTTCGGTGACGTGACGCTGATGGCGGTGGTCGGCGCGGCGGTGGGGCCGGTGCGCTCCCTGCTGACAATATTCATTGCATCCGTTCTCGCTCCGATCGTGTTGCTGGCAATCGTCTATCCACTCTCCGCGCGTGGACTCGCCGACGACAAGGGTCAGACAGAGCTGGCGCTCGAGAAGGGCGGAGCGTGGCGCAAACGCGAGCTTCCATTCGGCGTCTTTCTTGCGCCCGCGGCGTTGATCGCGCTGCTGCATGGAGATGCGCTGATTGCGTGGTATCTTCGTATCTCGGGACTTTGATCGGCAAACCCTAAATCGGCAACAAATGATCGTTGACGCTACGCCGTCCGCACCGATTTTCCGCGCGGGCAGGAGCTTCGCGTGAAGCGCGCTGGATCTCTGGCGGTGATTCTCTCCGTGGTCTTCGTGTCGGCCTGCGAAAGCCAGAAGTCCGCTTACGAAGGACCGTACGCGAGCGAAGTCAGAGACGCGATTCCAATGATCGAGAAGGCGGTGGGGCTGAAGTTTAAAAC
>JBHEME010000150.1:0-746 GCA_046262755.1 Gemmatimonadaceae bacterium
ACACGAAGCTGGCCGAGAATCTGTTCGGGCAGCGCGACCCCATGAATCGCCGGGTCAAGATCAGCGGGCTTCCCTACGATGTCGTCGGTATCTACGAGCCGCCGCCGAGGCTATTCGGTGGGAGCGATGAACCGGAAGTCATGATCCCGCACGGCACCTTCCTCAAGGACCTGCAGTTCTGGCCCGGCTGGATGGATATGTTCGTCGTGCCGCAGGATTCGGTGTCGCTCGAAACCGCGATTGACGATGTCACGATGGCGATGCGCACGATGCGCGGGCTGCGGCCCGGCCAGAAGAACAACTTCGACGCGATCACGCAGGAAGTGTACGTGCAGGCCATCAACAGCTTCACGCTCGTGGCCCGCGTGCTGATGATCGCGCTGTCGATGGTGGGATTGATGGTCGGCGGCATCGGGGTCGTCGCGATCATGATGATCTCGGTCACCGAGCGCACGCGTGAAATCGGCGTGCGCAAAGCGCTGGGCGCGACCAAGCGCGAGGTCATGTGGCAATTCCTGGTCGAGGCGTCGACCTTGACCCTCGTCGGCGGAGTGGTGGGGATGGTGCTCGGCTGGGGCATCGCGATTCTGCTGCATGCATTCACGCCGGTGCCCGCGTATGTGCCGCTGGGCTCGATCGTCGTGGCGCTGACCGCCGCGGCCGTGACCGGCCTGGTGTTCGGCATCTATCCCGCGAGCAAGGCGTCGAGACTCGATCCGGTGGAAGCGCTGCGTTACGAATAAACG
>JBHEME010000151.1:0-743 GCA_046262755.1 Gemmatimonadaceae bacterium
ATCCACGGTTTGCCGACACTCGCCCTGCGCGAACGTTGTTCAGGAACCCGTTCCGAATAGTGATCGATTTCTCCTTCGATCTGTCGACTGATTTCGGTCTGCAGCAGCTGCGTCGGGCCGTCGAACCCGTGAAGACTCCAACAGGCTGGGAGCGGCGCTCGGCCGATTCGCTAACCGCGTTCTACCTTTCGAACACGTCGGACATCTACAAGGTTCTGGTTGAGCAGACGGATTCATTGTTCCTGAGCAAAGCGCAGATTGCCGCGCTCAACTCAGCGGATTCAATTTTCTCGGCGCAGGTCCGCGGCCTCTACGTTCCACTCGGCGAATTTCTGGCGCGAGGGAGCGGGGCTGCTGGGAAGGCGGAGCTCGATAGCGCCAAAGCCACTGAGAAACTGTACTGGAAAGTGTTCTGGCAGCAGCCCGAGATAGCGGGTGCTGTAGTGACCCCGTCGCAGCGTGAGCTGATGCCAATGTTCAGGAGTATGCTTCAGATTCCCATGAAGGAGCGGGAGCACAGTCAGTGGCAGTTCGGTCATCCGGTCACGCTTTCGGACAAACCCAAGGCGGCTACGCCCTAGACGGCCTTGCGCCTCGGCGTGGTTACATGATGGCGGCTCGATATCGCGCGACGTTCGTCTGGCGTCCCTAGGCGTGCCCCGCCCACGCCTTCTCGCCGGGCTTATATGGCGCGCAGGGGTCGTAGCGTCCCGGGGTTTCGGCGTACCGCTGCGCCTGGGTGC
>JBHEME010000152.1:0-315 GCA_046262755.1 Gemmatimonadaceae bacterium
GCCTCGCTGTAGGCCGGCGTCGGGTCCTTGGTGTGGTCGGGCCCGGGGAGGTCGGCCCGGAACGGGCCCTTGACGTCTTTGAAGACGGGGTTGAGCGCGTCGGGGAGGGGCGCGGCCGACGGCGCGGCGGCCACGACGGCGGCCAGGCCGAAGACGACGGGCAGCGCCAGCAGCAGGCGCCGTAGGCTCAAGTCGACCCCCAGTGATGCAAGTAGAACGGAGAGCGCGAACAACCAGCCGGGAGACGGTTGTCAGGTCCGGTACAGGTTAGCGATCGTTCTCGAAAATTGAACCGCGGCAGCTGATTTCTAGATG
>JBHEME010000152.1:325-741 GCA_046262755.1 Gemmatimonadaceae bacterium
TGTAGGGCGCCGTGGTCTGCTTGACGTGGTCCTGGAGTTCCTTGGCCAGGGCGTCGGAGCCCTCGTAGCCGGCGGCGCAGATCACGAAGGCGGTCACCAGCTGGGTGCGCTCGGGGTCGTCCTTGCCGACCACCGCCGCCTCGGCCACCGCCGGATGCTCGATGAGGGCGCTCTCCACCTCGAAGGGGCCGATGCGGTAGGCCGACGAGGTGATGACGTCGTCGGAGCGGCCCTCGAACCAGAAGTAGCCGTCCTCGTCGACGCGGCCCTTGTCGCCGGTGAAGTACCAGCCGCCGTGGAAGGCGGCGGCGGTGGCGTCGTCGTCCTGGTAGTAGCCGCCGAACATCCCGATCGGCCGCTCAGGGGCCACCCGCACGGCGATGTGACCCTCGTCGCCGGCCTTGACCGGGTTGCCC
>JBHEME010000153.1:0-737 GCA_046262755.1 Gemmatimonadaceae bacterium
AAGATATGATGCTCGGATCCAGTGGCGTTCTCTACTCCATGAAGTCGCACCTTGACCCCGGAGGCCCACAGCAACGTCGACGCCCACCACCTGGGAACAGTGTCATAGATCCCGCCGGGCTTGTCCTTCACACCGAGCAACGCCGCAATAATGGTGGAAATGCCGAGGACCACAGTCGCAGCGGTCCCGATCACCCATACAAGAATCGTTCGAAGAAAAGAAATCATTTGTCGCGAAAGTGGTCGAATCCGGAAGGAACGGAAATGCGCTTGCCACCCGAAAGAAGCTCAACACCAGGAGGACCGGCAACAACCCGGCCGATCTCGGTGAGGTCGAGACCGAACTCTTCGGCAAACTGCCGCGTGTCGATCGCCGGCGCCGTGACAACGATCTCGTATTCCTCGCCCGAAGAGGCCGCCTCGATCGCCGTAACTCCGTCGAGCCGTGGAATTCGCTCCGAGTCGATCTCGATGCAGACGCGGCTCGCCGCCGCGATGTGCTGGAGGTCGGCGGCGAGACCATCCGAGATATCGATGCCCGCTGAAGCGCGACGGTGCGAAAGTCCGATCGCCGCATCGATTCTCGGCACGGGACACGCAAATCGCGCACGATCCCGGTCGCTCGGCTGGCCCCCACCGCGCCAGGCCCTGACCGCCGCAGCGGGACCGCCAAGGCGTCCGGTAACGTAGACGCGGTGGCCGACGATGGCGCCGGAGCGCGTGAGCGGGTGTGAGGTG
>JBHEME010000154.1:0-717 GCA_046262755.1 Gemmatimonadaceae bacterium
GCGCGAGGTCACGCTCCTCCTCGAGAACGTACATCACGACATCGGGGTGCAGCTTCACGAGCAGATTATCACGCCGGCCTTCGACTGCCATACGCTTCACCGACCGCTCCATCCGCCGCACGATGGTCTCCGGTGTCAGTACGCGGCCCGTGCCGTCGCACGTTGGGCACGCCTCGGTCGAGGATTGGTAGTGACTCTGGCGAACCCTCTGCCGGGTCATCTCGATCAAGCCCAGATCGCTCACCGCGAAGGCCTTGGTCCGCGCCCGATCGCGCGAGAGATGTTGCCTCAGCTCCTGGAGCACCCGGTCGCGGTTCGCTTTGGTCTCCATGTCGATGAAGTCGCAGACGATGATCCCGCCGACGTCGCGGAGTCTCAACTGACGTGCGACTTCGCGCGCGGCCTCGAGGTTCGTCTTCAGGATCGTTTTTTCCGGATCGCGCTTGCCCGTGTATCGACCCGAGTTCACGTCGATGGAAACCAGGGCCTCGGTCGGCTCGATGATCAGGTAGCCACCAGAAGGTAAGTCACACCGGCGCTTGAATAAATCGCGGATCTCGTGCTCGATGTTCGCCTTGTCGAACAGCGGCACCTTGTCTTCGTACAGGTGAACGCGGTCGACCAGCTCCGGCGCTAGCGGCTTCAGATACTCGATGATCTCGTTGAAAACCTGCTTCGAGTCGACGGTAACCTTCTCGACCTTGGTGGAGAACACGT
>JBHEME010000155.1:0-709 GCA_046262755.1 Gemmatimonadaceae bacterium
GTGTGATAGAGTCGCGCAGCGAACGAAACATTTTCGCGCGGCGACAGCGCTTCGTACAGCATCGTCTGGTGAGAAATCAATCCGACGCTGGCCCGCACTTCTGCTCCGGCTGGAAGGTCGAAGCCGGAAACGGCGGCGCGGCCCGATGTGGGCCTCAGAAGACCAGCAAGAACCCTGAGGAGTGTCGTTTTCCCGGCGCCGTTCGGCCCGAACACGGCGAGACAGTCGCCGCTCGAGAGTGAGAAGGACACTCCGGCGAGCGCCTTGCGCCTGCCGAAGAACCGCGTGAGCTCGTGGACATCCACGACGGGTGCGAAAGCGGCAGAAGTGTTGGACGACATTCGCCTAGAACTTGCCACTCTGGCGAGCCGGGCGCAAAACACAGTATCCTTGAAAATCATTTCGTTTCCGCACGTCCACTGACTCCGCTACAATGACAGACATCGACGTTCTGCTCCAGGAAAATCGGAAATTCGAGCCGCCACCCGAATTCGCTCGAGCCGCAAATGTCTCGAGTACGGCCATCTACGAGCAGGCTGCTCGCGATCCCGAGAAATTCTGGGCAAACGAAGCGCGCAAGCTCGATTGGATAAAGCCATGGACGAAAGTGCTCGAGTGGAAGCCGCCGCACGCGAAATGGTTCATCGGCGGAAAGCTGAATGTCGCAGCCAACTGCATTGACCGTCACCTCGGCGGACCGCGACCCAAC
>JBHEME010000156.1:0-709 GCA_046262755.1 Gemmatimonadaceae bacterium
CTCATGCACCACCGGTGTACAATTTGAGGCGGCTGGGTCGAGTGGACCAGAAGGGGAACGGCGACGGTTGGCATTGAAGGCGGGGTTGCAGCGAGTTGACCCTATTCGTGCGCGCCATCGTCCCTTATTTGTGAGGTAGGCCGCTGGTTGATCGGCGAGCGGTAGGTGGTCGGGCTCAGTCCTGCCGGTTTCCCGTCGGGTGCGTCGATCCGACTCGCCATAGCCACCGCTTCGCCAGCGGCCCCCTTTCAAACCGTGCATGCGGTTCTCCCGCACACGGCTTCCCGACATCGTTCACCGCCAGGCATGCGCATGACCCCATCGCACTGTTCCGTGAAGGCGATAGACCCCGAGGGAGCCGAGCCACGCCGTGGTGAAGCGGCGCTTCCAGTTCCGCCCGGAGAGCCCGTGCTTGGTGCTGGCGAAGATGGCCAGCCGCTCGTGGACGTAGCTATCGATGAGGGTGAACTTCCGCCCCGAGTTGCCGTAGCGGAAGTAGGCCGCCCACGACCGCAGGCTGCGGTTGAGGTTGGCGACCACCGACTCGACCGAGAAGCCCACGAGGCGACGGTCGGTGAGAGCCCGTATCCGAGCCCGCACCGTCGCCATCGCCCGCTGCGACGGCCATCGCTGCAGATACCAGTGACCCCGCCACTTCCACGACTCCACCTTGCGATGGTGGAAGCCCAAGAAGTCGATGCCCTCCCTG
>JBHEME010000157.1:0-703 GCA_046262755.1 Gemmatimonadaceae bacterium
GTCGGGGATGAGCAGCCCATTCTCTGCGAATTCGCCGCAAAGCGAATCGCTGGCAGAAGAAAAGTGGACTGAAGGCGCGGTATCAGTATGAGCAATGGCGCCAGTCCCGGCCGAGGGGGTCGAAGTCGCAGTGACCCTCAATGCTTGTGAATCGGGACTCGCAGCAGCGGTAACAACTGTCGCTTGCGAGTCGGTCGACGAACGGGCTGGGCGAACCTCGTGATTGCAGGCTGCTGTAATGCTAAGACCGACTAATGGAAGAATTCGGATTGCGTTCTCTCGACCTTTGAGGTCTGCCTACGTCCAAGTTCAGCTGTGAGCGATCGACTATCAAGGCGCATTAGGATTTCCGTGCCGCAGTCGCGATGTTCGAAGGACGATCAACCAAACGACTAACAAGCGCTCGTCTGCTGCAACTACCGTTAGGCAGATTTCGCGCGCTGAAATATCCAATGACCGATCAGCACGAACGCCGCGATGGTCACCCCAATTCCAGAAAACATGACGACGCCCGCCAGGAGACTTCTGGGACCTTGAGTGCCGCGATACGCGAGAGACCCTGACGCCAGACCTGAGAGAACTGCGGTGACTTTCCAATGGTTGTACGCGGCATATAGAAAAAGGCCGACCCCTTCTCCGAGCACTGATGCAACCAGTATGTAGAAAGGTCGGAAACCAAAACGACTCGCAATCAGAGCGATCC
>JBHEME010000158.1:0-702 GCA_046262755.1 Gemmatimonadaceae bacterium
CGCCTCCACCCCGTGGATCACGCCCCAGAGGTTGACGCCCATCGCCCACTCCCAGTCGTGGTGGGAGACCGACTCGAGGCCGCCCCAGAGTGCCACGCCCGCGTTGTTGCACACCACGTGGACCGCGCCGAGCTCCGCGAACGCGCGGTCCGCGAGGGCCTGCACGTCGGCGAGGCGGCTCACGTCGGTCTTCACCGCCAGGCCGCGCCGCCCGGCCTGGGCCACGCCGGCCACCGTCTCGGCCATGCCCGCCTCGTCGAGGTCGGCCACCACCACCTTGGTCCCGGCCCGCGCCAGCAGGATGGCGGCGGCGGCGACGATCAGGGCGATGCGCACGGGCTGGGTCATCGCGACGGCGCGAAGGCGTTGCCCAGCAGTCCCTGCGGCCGCACCAGCAGCACGGCCAGCGCCAGCACGTAGGCAAACCAGTATTCGATGCCGCCGCCGATGTGCGGCCCAAGGTACGCCTCGGCGATCTTCTCGCCCGCGCCTATCAGCAGCCCGCCGATGATCGCGCCCGGCACCGACGCGTTGGCGTACCACGTCGCGGGCCGATGCTGGCGCTCCGCGAGATCGACGGCATACGGCCGGTTGTAGCGCTCGTAGCAGCGCGAAGAGCACCGGCCCCACCACGGCACGAGCGGATCGCGCCAGCCGAGCGGGATCCAGCCGAAGACGGGTCCGCCGACGCTCACCGAATAG
>JBHEME010000159.1:0-278 GCA_046262755.1 Gemmatimonadaceae bacterium
AGCGGACCCTGACCGATCCCCTCGAGAGCCTGACCTTTTGGCTCATACCGGCAATCGAGAACCCACCTTCGACGACTTTTCCTCATGGCGTGCTCAAGTTTGCCTGGGGAAATACCGAGCTCTCGACGGACTGGCGCGTCGGACGCTAGGAATTGGGGCCAGAGCGCGCGTCGAATTCGGCGCGCGCCTTTTTTGTGGCCCTGGTCCCGAGTCTGGCTGGGTGCGAAACAGGGATGTAAGTGAGTTCCTCGCCCGACGCCGCGCGCTGGAGCAGCATC
>JBHEME010000159.1:288-701 GCA_046262755.1 Gemmatimonadaceae bacterium
GGTGACGCGCGTCTCGGGAGATGCCAGCCCGTCCGTTGGCGTGATGATGTGCACCCCCCACGCCCGGCGGGGCGGGGGATTCTGGAAAACCCTGGAGTAGGTGAGCTTGCCGCGGAAGTAGAGGCCGCTCAGAAAGCTGAAGACATCCCCGAGCGGCGCGCCATGGTCGCCGCGGACGCGCTTGGCGATATCGAATTCGGCCCGCTCGTTGAACAAGAGCGCGGCGCGCTTGCCGCCGCTGCTGGCGGGCGAAAGAAGAAAGATTCGACGTGGCTTCACGGCGAGCTGTCCAGCAAATTTTCCGCCGTCAGAGAGAAGCGCCAGCGGCGCTGGAGGGTTAGAATTGAAGAGGGGGACGGACATGCCAAAGAATCCATTACAACAACTTCATGACGTTGGCCAGTCCATCTGGC
>JBHEME010000160.1:0-692 GCA_046262755.1 Gemmatimonadaceae bacterium
GGCTCTTGGTGGTGTCGTTGATAGGTTGGTCGTAACCGGTCATGTGGGCCGGCACCCGGCCGCGCGGCAAATGACTGGGCCTGACGCGTGATGTGTGGAGGAAGGTCCCGCCCGTGCGGCCAGCGCGATTGACGATCGCTTCAGTGAGCACTTGCACATTCTCGCTGTTGTCGGCTTTGTCGTCTGGCACGTAGTCGACCAGTCCGCCCCACCCGCGCCGAATGCCGACGACTTGATGTCCATCGCGCAGCGCGCGAATGGTGATCGCTCTTATTGCCGGATTCAGACCGGGCACGTCACCGCCGCCCGTCAGAATACCTATTGTCTGTTTCGCCAGCTTACTCCTCCTCGTTCAACAGGATGAATGACCCGGGTGGGTTTCGAACCCACGACCTACGGATTAAAAGTCCGTTGCTCTACCAACTGAGCTACCGGGTCGAAAAGCAACTGCAAGATACACACGATGTTTGGTGGAACCAGTACAGCGCCGGGCCACGCTTGAAAACCTCACAAAGATGCGTTAACGCCTGTTTTTGGCTCCTCCCGGAAGATTTTGGACGCACGAGTGTCTCCCAACGGTAGCAAAGGTCGTCTCTACTACGACCCGGATCACGGGCACAGAAATGACATTTGCCCTCGCAAAAATGAAGGCGTTGCTGCGAGCTCTAGCGCCGTCGCGCAAACGCCCGCTC
>JBHEME010000161.1:0-678 GCA_046262755.1 Gemmatimonadaceae bacterium
GATCTTGGTCTGACCCGGTGTGGAGGGTCTCGAAGGTGGCGGGGCTGTGCATTCCAATGCTGGAATGGCGTCGTTTCGGATTGTACCAGCATTCTATCCATTCGAAGATGGCGTTGGCAAGTTCGTCGCGGGTTTGCCATTCTTTAGTGTCGAGTAGTTCGAGTTGCATCGTGCCCCAGAAGGATTCCATCATGGCGTTGTCGTAACAGTCACCGACACTTCCCATGGAAGCGAGGAGCCCGGTCGCGCGCAAGCGTTGACCGAAGCTCCAAGAAGTATATTGCGAACCGTGGTCGGAGTGCAGGATCGTCGAATCGATTTCGGGGCGCCGGCGAAGTGTGGCCATGCCGAGCGCATCGACGACGAGCTCGGTGCGCATGTGGTCGGCGATTGACCATCCGATGATGAGTCGCGAATAGGCGTCCATCACGGCTGCGCAGTACAGCTTTCCTTCTCTTGTTGGATGTTCTGTGATATCTGTCAACCACAACCGGTTGGGTGCCTCGACGGTGAAGCGGCGTTGGACCAGGTCGTCCTCGGTCGCCGGTCCGGTCGGGCCGCGGCGGTATCGACGCCGGTAGAGGCCCTGCAGACCGGCCTGGCGCATCAGCCGGGCGACCCGCTTGTGGTTCGCCGGCAACCCCAGGCCCAGCGTCAACTCAGCGTGCACCCGGGGCC
>JBHEME010000162.1:0-677 GCA_046262755.1 Gemmatimonadaceae bacterium
GTTGACGTCGTCGGGGTCGAGCCGCTTGTCGGCCTCCTCCTCGGTCAGCCGAGCAAAGGCGTCGGGCACCTTGAGCTTGCGGCGGGCGCGCGGCGCCTGGCCGAGCGCCTTGCCCATCATCGAGCGCAGGTCGAACACCTGGGCGCCCATGCCGGGGATCTCGAACGGCATCGCCGGCGCTTCGTCGACCTCGATCTCGACCTCGGCGTCAGTGAGGCTGCGGTCGGCGAACCGCTGGCGGAAGCTCGCCCGGGTCGCCTCGCTCGAGCCCTTGCCGGTGAGCGCGTCGAGCAGCCGCTCCATCGCCGCCTGCTCGGCCGCCGCCTTGACCGCGTTGCGACGCCGCTCGCGCTCGAGCCGGACCGCTTCCTCGACCAGGTCGCGGGCGATCTGCTCGACGTCGCGGCCGACGTAGCCCACTTCGGTGAACTTGGTTGCCTCGACCTTGACGAACGGCGCGTCCGCGAGCCGCGCCAGCCTTCGGCTGATCTCGGTCTTGCCGCAGCCCGTGGGCCCGATCATCAATATGTTCTTGGGCGTGACCTCGTCGCGCAGTTCTGGACTGAGCTGCTGGCGGCGCCAGCGATTGCGGAGCGCGACCGCGACCGCCTTCTTGGCGTCGTCCTGGCCGACGATATGCGCGTCGAGCGCCGCGACGATCGCCTTGGGGGTGAGCT
>JBHEME010000163.1:0-670 GCA_046262755.1 Gemmatimonadaceae bacterium
ACCGTGCACAGCGCCACCGCTTCTCCCGCGGCGGTCCGCCGAACGAGCTCTTCTAAAACGCGATCCATGACCATATACAATAGCACGCCTGATCCCGAACCTCGCCCCCAGCGCCCCCGCCCGCGTTCGCGAAACCTCCGCCGACGGCGCCAAAGCGAATTCTGCCGGGGTTCTTTTGGCGAAACCTTGACAGGCGTGCGGACGTACATACGATTAGACAGACAACGATCGCGGGGTAGAGCAGCCTGGTAGCTCGTCGGGCTCATAACCCGGAGGTCGGAGGTTCGAATCCTCCCCCCGCTACTTTCGATTCGACAAGGACTTGCGGCGACGCGAGTCCTTGTTTTTTTGCGCGTGTCGCTCCAAATGGCCCCCCATTTGGCCCCCCAATTCCGGCACGACAGCGAAGCTTGGACCCGCCAGAGCGTCATCTCCTCCCGAAGGGAGAGCGTCACATGGCGTATCTCATCAAGCGCGGCCGCGTCTACTACATCAAGCACTACGACAACGGCAAGAAGTCGCGCATCAGCACCGGCACCGGCGATGACGGCACGACGGGACTCGCCGCGGGCGGCGCGCGCGTGCCCAAGACGAGCGCGCGCGTCGCGCTGGTCGGCGCGATCGACGAGGCGAACGACGCGCTGGGCCTCGCCGCCGCGCTCGCGACGCG
>JBHEME010000164.1:0-664 GCA_046262755.1 Gemmatimonadaceae bacterium
GAAGGACCTCACCGACAACGTGAACTTCATGGCCTCGAACCTGACGACGCAGGTGCGCGGCATCGCCCGCGTCGTCACGGCCGTCGCGAACGGCGACCTCGACCAGAAGTTCGTCCTCGAGGCGAAGGGCGAGGTGGCGGCCCTCGCGGAGACGATCAACACGATGGTCGACCAGCTGTCGTCGTTCGCCGACGAGGTCACGCGCGTCGCGCGCGAGGTGGGCACCGAGGGCATGCTCGGCGGCCAGGCGCAGGTCGAGGACGTCTCGGGCGTCTGGAAGGAGCTGACCGACAACTTCAACCAGCTCGCGACGTCGCTGACGACGCAGGTGCGCGCAATCGCCGACGTGTCGACGGCGGTGACCGACAGCACGCCGTCGTAGGCGGCGGGGTAACTCGGGGTGTCCTTCGGCTGGTTGCCGGCGGCCGCCACCACGGTCACACCGGCGGCGGTCACCTTGCACACCGCGGCGTGGAAGGCGTCGTCGTCGGTGGTGCCGCAGTGGCCGTCGTCGGTGCCCTCACCGCCGAGGCTCATGTTCACGACCTTGATGTTGTTGGCGACGGCGTTCTCCGCCACCCAGTTGAGGCCGCAGATCACGTTGGACATGCTGCCGGCGCCGAAGGAGGAGAAGACCCGCACGGCGTACAGCGGCGTGCCGGGC
>JBHEME010000165.1:0-251 GCA_046262755.1 Gemmatimonadaceae bacterium
TCGCAAAAGGGCAGTTGTCGCTCGACGATCCGCTCACCGTTCTCAAAATCGACCAGGTGCCTGGATCAGGCATTATTCAGTTTTTGCACAACGGTACCATTCTGACCGTGCACGACGCCGCTTGGCTGATGTCCACTATCAGCGACAATACAGCGACGAACCTTCTCCTGGATCGGATCATCATCCGCCGGGTTTGGGCGAAGATGGATTCACTGGGCCTGCAACACACTCGGGTTCACTCGAAGACTTTT
>JBHEME010000165.1:261-660 GCA_046262755.1 Gemmatimonadaceae bacterium
CGTCGCGATGGACAGCTCGGTCAAGTACGGATTCGGGGTTACTACACCAAACGAGATGGCGCACCTCTTCGAGCTGATGGCGCTGGGGAAAGCAGTCAATCCCGCCGCTGATTCTGCGATGCTCGACATCCTCGAGCACAATACCACTGATTTCATGCTCCAGCGGTACGCGGGCGGCGCCCGGGCGGAATTCGCGCGTCGCAAAATCGGCCGCGGTGCTGCGGTCGGCGGAGCCGGCGAGCAGATCCAGAAAGGCGGGCACATCGGCCCGGCGAGCGATCTGCTCGACGGTTTGCAGCAGCGCCCGGATCCTGACGTCGTCAGCGTCCGCCTGCCCCGCCGCGACCGCCCGAGAAACCCAGAGCGAGCCCCCGCCGCCAAGCGAGGTCAGCGCAGCGA
>JBHEME010000166.1:0-654 GCA_046262755.1 Gemmatimonadaceae bacterium
CAGCTCGACGTCCTCGTCGTCACGTCGCTTCAGCGCATGCTCGGCAACGACCTGCTTGGTCGGGCGCTCGGCGCCATCGACTCGCTCGTCGTGGGCGCGATCCTGCTCGGCTCGGTGCTCGCGCCGGTGCTCGTGCGCCTCGCCGGTCTGCGAGGCGCCCTCGTCATCGGCGGCGTCATCGTCGTTGCGATGCGGGGAATACCGTACACCAAGAGCAAGAATGAAGTAGAGGTAGGGCCGCTCAAGGTCACTTCGCAGGAACGCGGCACGGTGCCGCCGTACGTGGGCGTGGCGGCAATCGTGGTCGGCGGAATGCTCGCTTTCGCCGGTCGCAAGCGGTCGGCTTAGCCGTTGCTGCCCTTCATCCTTGCGCTCGCGCTGGCCTCGGACTCGTCACTCATCTATGACGGGCGCGCGAAGCGCATCAATGTCGACATCCCGCGCATCGACAGCACCGCGGTAATCGATGGCAATCTCGACGAGCCGGTCTGGAATCGCGCCGCGCGGCTGACCGGATTCTCGCAGTACCAGCCCGTCGACGGGCGGCCCGCCGACGAACCGACCGAAGTGCTCGTTTGGTACGCGCCCGACGCCATCTACTTCGGCATTAGAGCGCGCGAGATCCACGGCAACGTCGTCCGCGCGACCCACGCC
>JBHEME010000167.1:0-351 GCA_046262755.1 Gemmatimonadaceae bacterium
CCAACGGGCTGTGGAACGACCTTTCAAAGATTGTCGCAGGTCCTCCGGTTTCCTTGAAGGGACCGTCGGTTATTTCCTACAAAGCGCAGGATGGGAGCGCGCGACTCGGCGCGTGGTCGCCGATAAAATCGACGCCGTGGCTGGTGTGGGTCGACATTCGAAAGGGCGCGATACTCGCTCCCGCACGGCGGTTCCTGAGCAGTATGGCCCTGACAGGAATTCTGATCTTGCTGGTCGGCGCCTTCGCAGCTTGGTTGATCAGCCGGCAGATTTCGGCGCCGCTGCACGACATGGCGCTCGCCGCGAACGACATCTCCGCGGGTGATTATTCTCGCCGAGTGACCATATCAC
>JBHEME010000167.1:361-654 GCA_046262755.1 Gemmatimonadaceae bacterium
GGACGAGCTGGGGGTGCTGGCCGACGCGTTCAACGGGATGGCCCACGAGATTGATGATTCCCACCGAGAGTTGGAGGGGCGCGTGGCTACCCGAACGAGTGAGCTTCAGTCGGCGCTCGCTGAGCTCAGAGAAACCCAGGAGACGCTCGTTCGGAAGGAAAAGCTGGCGATGCTCGGGCTGCTGGCGGGGGGTGTCGGGCACGAGCTCAGAAACCCGCTCGGCGTCATGACGAACGCCGTCTATTATCTCGGGGCAGTCCTCAATGACGCGCCCGCGGAGATCAAGGAATACC
>JBHEME010000168.1:0-652 GCA_046262755.1 Gemmatimonadaceae bacterium
CCTGAGTTGCGGGGACGTTCCCCCCGAGCCTGACCGAATCGAATTCAGCAAATCCTGAAGCGTTGCAGCAAAGTGCACTCGACCCTTTGCACCCCTTATCGTCAGCGTCGCACTGGGAATCAGAGCACTCACACCGGCGCAGACCATGTAGCCTCCGCGAGCCTGATCGGAGAGCCCCGCGGAGATCGCAGCCGCAAGATTGGTGCGCGTCCAGTTTTTTTGTGCAACGTCAAAGACAATGGTCGTATCTATTGACCGCCTCTGATCCACTACCGCGTTGAGAATCGAGGTGGTGTCCATCTTGAGACGCGAGCTGGTGTCGGTCTTGAGAATCGAGCTGCTGTCCCCGCCCGTTCCCGAGCTCACCGAGATGCGAATACCATTCCCTCCGGGACACCCAGGCAGGCTTGACTGCCACTGGTCGGTGCCACCTAGCGTGCCGGGAGACGTACTGTTGTTGGTAGTCGTACCCGCAGCCGCACCGACGTTCGCGCTACCGGAGGCCGCTGTCTCCGGTCTGTTCGGCGAGTTCGACACATGCGCGCTCGCGCATGCGCCGGCCAAAACAATAGGAGTTACCCGGAAGAGCACGCGACCCCGCGCGACAAGTCCCATGGATCGATGATCAGTCATGGTGTTGGTGGCCGCGGAG
>JBHEME010000169.1:0-650 GCA_046262755.1 Gemmatimonadaceae bacterium
CCGTAGACCTTCGGCCAGAACCAGCGGAGCTGGCGCAGCGCGGCGGAGTGGAACGTGCGCGCCTGCACGCCGGGAGCGCCGAGCGCGCGGAGCCGGCCGCGTATCCCGACGTCGAGGCATTCGACCGCGATCTGATGTTAGTGCGTGAGTACGTCGCGGGGGCCGGAGCACTCGAGGCATGTCGCACGACGCTCGATCCGTTCATCGCGAGCGTGCGAGCGCAGGGTTTTCACGGTTTCATGATGGACGTGCGTGATCACGCTGACGTTCACACGGCGGCCGTCGACGACCTTCTCGCCGGCGCCGGAATACAGAGCAATGATGGAGACACCCTGCGATCGCTGATCCTCGGCGGTCGCTCGCTGAAGGATGCTGAGCGCGGCACCTCCGCCGAGACGCGACGAGTGCTCGACACCTTTCGCGCGATCAAGACGATACAGGACGAAGCAGGCGAGCCCGCCGCCTCGACCTACATAGTCTCGATGACGCGCTCGCCCGAAGACCTGCTGCGCATTCTGCTGCTGGCTCGCCAGACGGGCCTTGTGGAGCTGAGTGGGAAGAAGTCGCGCTCCCGCCTCGACGTCGTTCCTCTGTTCGAGACCCTTGATGATCTCGATCACGCGCCATTGGTCATGGGCGCACTCCTTGAT
>JBHEME010000170.1:0-648 GCA_046262755.1 Gemmatimonadaceae bacterium
GACTCGGCTCGTTCTTTCCGATTCTCGTCGGTACGCTGTCGCAGACCACGACGCTCGTGAAGGCGATGGGGATCGTCGCGGGGTCGGGCTATCTGCTGGTCATCGTGTCGGCGCTCTGTCTGCCGGAGACGCGCGGCAAGTCGCTCACGGAAACCACCACCGCCCCCACACCCTGACCGACGCCCACGCCATGAAAACGATCGTACTCGGCGGCGGCGTGATCGGGCTGGAGTTGGCCCAGGCCTTCGCCCGCTTCGACACCGAAGTCACCGTGATCAAGGGAGCCGACCGGGTACTGCCGGTCGAGCGCCCGTGGCCTCGTTGGCCAAACAAGCGCCGCCGAGGACAAAGTCACCCTGCACACCTGTGGGGTTCCAAAAGTCGGCCTACGCCACTTGACCTGGTGATCTGTGTGTTCAGCTCGCAGGGGATGATCGTGCGTTGTGGCGTTGCGTCTGCTCTACCTGATCTTCCTACGCCTTCTGAATCTGTTGATGTTGCTCGGTCGCTCGTCGGCGTCTAAGGACATCGAACTTCTGGTGCTGCGGCATGAAGTCGCCGTGCTGCGCAGAGCCAATCCAAAGCCCCGTCTGGATTGGGCGGATCGTGCGGTGTTCGCCGCGCTGGTCCGAAGATTGCCGCCCATAC
>JBHEME010000171.1:0-646 GCA_046262755.1 Gemmatimonadaceae bacterium
GAGCAGAGTGCGGGGGGCCTCGATACGGTACCCTCTACGCGGCCACCGTTACAGGATTCGTTGAGAGATACGATACCGTCACTGAGATAGTCACGGCCTGTCGGATGGCACCGGCACCGGCTCGGTAGGCGGGGGGAGCTGGGACACGTGGTCTTTGAATGCGTGAAACTCCGGCGTGTCGACCACCAGCCGCTGCGCAGACTCCGCTCTCGCTGAGCCGATCAGTTGCTTTGCCTTCGCGATGCGTGCCTCCTCCAGGGGATGCGAGGCAAACCAACCTTCCACGATCGTTGGCTCATACGCGCGCTGCTTGAGAAGCACCTGGAAAAGATCGGGAATTCCCTGAGGGTCATATCCGGCTCGCATCACATTCACGACACCTTCCGAGTCCGCCTGCAGCTCGTCGAGTCTGCTATGGCGCGCGAGTAATGCGCTTCCACCAACCCGGACGGCAGCCTGCGTCAGCCCGCTGTGGCAGATGCTGGTGAGGGTACAAACAACAGCCAGTCCGAAGTTGGCCTTCTGCTGTGTCTGCATGTCTTTTACCGAGTGACGCTCGATCACGTGTCCGATCTCGTGGCCGAGTGTGCCCGTTAGTTCGTCGAGCTTGTCCGCGCTTTCGATCAGTCCACGATTGACATAGATG
>JBHEME010000172.1:0-644 GCA_046262755.1 Gemmatimonadaceae bacterium
AAGGGCTACAAGCTTCGCGGCAAGTGGGCGCTCGTGAAGACGAGGCGCAGTGAAAAGGAGTGGCTGCTGCTCAAGGAGCGCGACGCGTACGTGAAGTCGCCGGGCGACGAGTTCGACGAGACCTCGGTGCTCTCCGGCCTCACCGTGGAGCAAGTCAAAGCGGGCGAACGCCCGGGCTCCAAGCTGCGTGCGGCGGTGGAGGCAGCCGGTGCGGCGAAGTCGCGCGTCGATCCCCGTAAAGTGAAGCTGATGCTCGCCGAGTCACGTGACGGAGGGTTCACCAGCGACGACTGGGTGTTCGAGCTCAAGCTCGACGGCTATCGCCTCCTCGCGGCAAAGCGCGGCACCGATGTGCTGCTCCTGACGCGCAACGGCCTTGATTACACCGATGTCTTTCCCGAGATCGTCCGCGCGGTGAAGGCGCTGCCACACGACGCCTGCATTCTCGATGGTGAGGTCGTCGTGATGGATGACGCGGGCAAGCCCAGCTTCGCTCGGCTCCAACGACGCGGCCGTCTCACGAATACGCTCGACATCGGCCAAGCGGCGGTGGAGCTGCCGGCCACCTTCTTCGCCTTCGACCTCGTGGCGTTCGACGACTACGATCTCCGTGACGTGCCGCTCATCGAGCGCCGCCGGTTGCT
>JBHEME010000173.1:0-641 GCA_046262755.1 Gemmatimonadaceae bacterium
CTGTAGCGCTACGCCGATGAAGGGACGACGCACATGTCCGCTCTCGAGCAGCTCGTCGAGGATGCGATCGACGGCCACAACAGGTAGCGCTAAAGGATTTCCGCGCGCCAGCGCCGAATTGTTCATGCCGACGATGGCGCCCGAAGCATCGACGAGTGGGCTGCCGGAAAAACCATCGTAGACGCCGAGGTCGAGGCGCAGAACCCGATCGATGCGCGTGCCCTGCCAGCTGCGCCACGACTCTCCGATGGCGCTGATGATACCGAAGCTCGCCGCGACGTCGCGACCCGGACGCCCCACCGCCAGGACCAGCGATCCAACTCTCGCGTCATCGGCTTTCGCTGCCGTAGCCTTCACTTGCCCGCCGTTGAGGCGGAGCGCGATGAAATCGGTTCCCGCGTCTCGACCGACGACGCTTGCGGTGGCGGAATCACCATTTGGCAGCGCGACAGGGACCTCGTCATCGCGTTTCACGGTGTGGCTGGCGCTGACGATGATTCCGTCCCGCCAGATGATTCCGCTCGATGGTATGCGACGTCGCGCGTGGATCGCGACAACCGAGCTCGCCGCCGTCTCGACCGCAGCCGCGAGTTGCGCCGACAGCTCGGCGAGAGCACTCTGATTTCGTGTATTGGATGGTG
>JBHEME010000174.1:0-641 GCA_046262755.1 Gemmatimonadaceae bacterium
ATTCCGACCTTCTTGGCGATCACGCCGGTACGCATGATCAAACTCCTCAAACAGAGGCACCCGACCGATTTCGGGTGCGTGCAGCCCATTCAAATGTTTGCGTGCCCCGCCTGGGCTAGTGCTCCCGAAAGGAGCGGCGGGGACGCAGCCCGGAGCTAGTCTCCGGCGGTATCCACCGTTGGTCGCCCCTCTCGGGGCGCTGGCCGGTTAGGCCAGTTTGATCTCGACGTCGACGCCGGCGGCCAGGTCGAGCTTCATCAGCGCGTCGACCGTCTGCGGCGTCGGCTGCACGATGTCGAGCAGCCTCTTGTAGGTCCTCACCTCGAACTGCTCGCGCGACTTCTTGTCGACGTGCGGCGAACGGTTGACGGTGAACTTCTCGATGCGCGTCGGAAAGGGAATTGGACCGCGGATGAGAGCACCCGTGCGGCGCGCCGTATCGGCGATGTCGCCAGTCGCCTGATCGAGCACTCGATGATCGAACGCCTTCAGGCGAATCCGGATGTTCTGCGTTTCCATTTCCCTACCGATGCGAAAGAGCCGGCGAACCGCAGCCGGGGCCGCGATCCGCTGAAAATACTACTTACAAATTGCAAGCCGCGCGAATCTGACGACCCGCGCGGCTGGCGCCCTATATTACT
>JBHEME010000175.1:0-638 GCA_046262755.1 Gemmatimonadaceae bacterium
GAAGTCGATCTTGCGGCCGATGGCCTGAAGCTGGAGTTCCGCGTCTTGAGCGGTACGCCGAAAGCCTAGACAGCTCTCGAAGCACAAAATCAAAGGGGCCGCCGGAGAGCGAAGCAACTCTCCGGCGGCCCCTTTGTCTAATCAGAATGCTCGCTCTGAGCGAGGACCTCCGGCAAACTGATTAGTGTATATTTGTGTGATGCGAAAAATCGCTACATACGTGCTGGCGTTAGCAGCCGTCAGCGCGGCTTCCGCGTACGCACAGGAGACCGCGCCAGGTGCTTGCGCGAAGCCTGAATCCATAACCGTGACCGGTAATTCCCGGGTCGATAGCGCGGCCGCTCGCGCGACAGCGGGATTGTCAGCCGGAACGCAGCTCAACGTGCACGACATCCAGACTGCCATCAAAGCGTTGTACGCGACGGGGCAGTTCGACGACGTCCAAATCGTCTGTCGCGTATCTCCGACGGACAGCAAGGCGACTCTGTTTATTCAAGTCAAAGAGCGTCCGATCCTCTCCGATTACAGGGTGATCGGGGCCGACCGCGTGTCACCGAAGGATGTGAAGGAGAAGCTGGCTTTTCCTACAGGCAGCCCCGTCGACCCAGGAAAAATCGCCAAGGCCATCGCCAGCGTGG
>JBHEME010000176.1:0-637 GCA_046262755.1 Gemmatimonadaceae bacterium
GGACTATAGGGCAGTGACTCGTCGCGGATCGATGCACTGATCCTCGAGGAGGCGTTCTGGTTGACCCTGTTCGTTGCGACTGTAGTGGCCATTAGAAAGAATTTGCAGTGGTGGGTGGCTGAATTTTAGTCACTCGGGCGTCCCGATGCGTTCGTTTCGGTCTTTGCGGTTTTCCCTCTTGCTTTCGGGATTTATTCGGGTATAAATCTCAGCTATGGGATTTGTCGAGTTGAGGGCTCATACTGCGTTTTCCTTCGGCGACGGCAGCGCCTCGCCGGAAGCGCTGGTCGGCCGGGCTGCTTCGCTCGGCTACAGCGCCATCGGCATCACCGATACGGCCGACTTGGGCGGGATCGTTCGATTCGGGCTCGAGGCGAGACGTCTCAATGTAAAACCGATCGTCGGCGCCGAGCTCAACGTCGATGGATGTCCAGTCGGTTTTCTGGCGCGCAGCAAGGCAGGGTTCAACAACATCGCGTCCCTGGTCACCAGATCACGGGTTGGTGAGCTGTCGACCTGGAAGAAAGGAGATGGAAAGAAAACCCGCGGACGCCCGCGGGTCTCGTGGCAACAGGTAGCGGAGCGGAGTGAAGGACTTCAGGTGTTGACCGGCCCGGCGTCCGGGCCGGTCGCATCG
>JBHEME010000177.1:0-377 GCA_046262755.1 Gemmatimonadaceae bacterium
CCTATGGCGTGGCCATCACCTCTCATCCTATTTCGCCGCCTGTGATCGGGCCGATCACCGCACCGATAACTCCGGTCGCCGTCGGTACGTCCATCACCGCGAGTGCCAATTTCACCTATGACAACACCGCGGATACGCATACTGCGGTATTCACTTGGGGTGATGGCGTGTCCTCATCCGGGGCTGTGACTGAGTCGAACGGATCCGGGAGCGTGACAGGCAACCACACTTATACCACCGCCGGAGTTTATGAAATTACGCTCACGGTGACTGGCCAATCCGGCGCGAGCGGGCAATCGGTCTTCGATTACGTCGTCGTCTATGATCCGGCAGCGGGGTTCGTGACCGGTGGCGGCTGGATCATCTCTCCTGCGGGA
>JBHEME010000177.1:387-634 GCA_046262755.1 Gemmatimonadaceae bacterium
ACCTAACCGGCAAAACGACGTTTGGATTCGTGTCGCGATACCAGAAAGGCGCGAGTGTTCCGAGCGGTAACACCGAGTTCGAGTTCCAGACGGCGAGCTTCAAATTCCACAGCACGAGCTACGACTGGCTCGTAATCGCCGGTGCCAGAGCACAGTACAAGGGATCAGGCACAATTAACGGCTCCGGCGATTACGCTTTTCTGCTCACCGCAATTGATGGGGCCGTCAACGGAGGTGGTGGCGCTGA
>JBHEME010000178.1:0-627 GCA_046262755.1 Gemmatimonadaceae bacterium
GGGTCATACTTTGCCTCATCTATTAAAGGAGGTAGCGCTTGAAGCGCTTACTGCTGGCTGTAGCGGTGGTTGCACTCATAGCAGCGCTGATGGCCCCAGCGGCTCAAGCCCAGGGCTACTGGTATTGGTGCTGGAACTACTCATCTGGCTCTTGGGACTACTGCTGGTGGGACGGCATAGATCAGAATTCGGGGCAGCAGGTCGAGAGCGGCACGTCCACCCAAACGTTTACTATCCGCTAGGGACTAGGGCAACTTCCTCAAGGTGTATAGCCTCCGAGCACAAGAAGAGGCGGGTCTAACACCCCCGGCTCTTCTTGTGCTCTCTGGTTCTTTGAGGTTCCGAGAAGTGACTCATGGCCCTTCTTGCAGGGCCACCCCGAAGCCATGAAAATAGGGGCGGGTCGCTGCCACCAACGTCGGCTTAAGGACTGGTGCCGCCACAAAGCCTGCCGAGAAGTATGACGCAGGAGCCTCGAGGCACCCCGAACTGTTACCTATAGAGCACGAATACCAGATTCTGTATCAGCAGGCTCCTTCCGGCGGCGACCCTATTTTCATACCAGACCCCTAAGCTTGTGTTTTAACTGCATGAGTCGGTGAGGGATGCCCGGAGTAGCCGATGGCG
>JBHEME010000179.1:0-626 GCA_046262755.1 Gemmatimonadaceae bacterium
GCGATGAGCAACGAGCAATGAGTGAGGGACCGACCCCTCATTGCTCATTGCTCGTTGCTCATCGCTCGTTCTTCACGCCTTCAGGTAGGTGTCGAACCAGCGCACGATGTGGCGCAAGCGCTCGAAGCGGTGCGCGGGATTCTTCTCCAGGCATCGCATCACGATCGCGTTGATCCGCTCGCCGATGTCGGCACGTGCTTCGATCAGCGGCTTCGGCGCCTCGATGATGTGCGCCGTCAGCACGCCCGTGAGCGATGATGACTCGAACGGCCGCTTGCCGGCGAGCATCTCGTACATCAGCACTCCGATCGAGTAGACGTCGCTTCGCGGATCGAGCTGTTTGCCTTCGACCTGCTCCGGGCTCATGTAATGCGGCGTCCCCACGATCAAACCGGCCTGTGTCATCGCCTCGCTCGTCTCGGTCATGCGCGCGATGCCGAAGTCCATCAGCTTCACTTCGCCCTTCGCGTCGATGAGCACGTTCTGTGGCTTGATGTCGCGGTGAATGATTCCCTGCTCGTGGGCCGCCTGCAGGCCGCGGCAGATCTGACGTGAGATGCCCATCGCCACGCGCGGCGCCATCTGCCGGCTCGAAGACTCGCTGATGAGCTCCGACAGCGTGTAAC
>JBHEME010000180.1:0-623 GCA_046262755.1 Gemmatimonadaceae bacterium
TTCTTTGAGCGGAACGGCTCGAAGACGATTCTTTTCGGACGGTTCATCGCCCTGTTACGGACGTGGGCCGCGGTCATTGCCGGCGCCGCGTGCATGTCGTTCACGAAATTCGTGGTGTACAACACCGCGGGCAGCGTCGCCTGGGCAATCGTCTTCGGCTTCCTTGGCTACTATTTCGGCCGGGATCTGCCGCTGCTCGAGCGATACATATCGCGCTTCAGCATGGCGAGCATGATAGTTGGCGCAATCGCGGTGGTACTCTTTATTCTTTACACGCGAGGCAAAAAGCGGCGTCAAGCTGCTAGATTGTGAGTCGCGCCCGGGTGGCGGAATCGGTAGACGCAGGGGACTCAAAATCCCCCGGCCTTTGGCCTTACGAGTTCGAGTCTCGTCCCGGGTACTGCAGGTTTTCGTGGCCGGCATCATGCATTTCTGATCGCGAGTCTGGTGTCGTTTAACGAGAAACGACGAAGACGATCAGGAGATCTTCAGCATGCGGAACGATTGTGGATGCTTTTCAATTCCGGCGGTCAGGAACCCGACCAGATTCGCGAAGTTCCAACGAGTGAAGGCGGCGGTGGTTTTTATCGCACTTGCGGGCTGTGGGTGTCATCGGGTTACCG
>JBHEME010000181.1:0-619 GCA_046262755.1 Gemmatimonadaceae bacterium
ACCCTATACGTCGTCTTGCGACTTCGCAGAGCCCTGTGTTTTTAGTAAACAGTCGCCACCCCCTGGTCTGTGCCCCCCACCCCTGGTTGCCCAAGCAGGGCCCCCTTCTCCCGAAGTTACGGGGGCATTTTGCCGAGTTCCTTCAACACCGTTCTCTCAAACGCCTTGGTATGCTCTACCAGTCCACCAGTGTCGGTTTCGGGTACGGTCTATGTCGCCGGCGCTGTTTCCTGGAAGCCCCGCACCCGCCACCCCAATCCGATAAGGGATGACAAACTTGGGCCTTCGTCGCGCCCCGGCAGGCTGGGGAATATTAACCCCATTCCCATCGGCTACGGCTTTCGCCCTCGCCTTAGGGGCCGGCTAACCCTGCGCTGATTAGCATTGCGCAGGAACCCTTGGACTTTCGGCGGGAGTGTCTTTCACACTCCTTTTCGTTACTCGTGCCAGCATTCGCACTTCCGATGACTCCAGCAGCCCTCACGGGTCCGCCTTCGCAGTCTTACGGAACGCTCCGCTACCGCGCTCGATCGCTCGAGCACCCACAGCTTCGGTGCGTGGCTTTAGCCCCGTTACATTTTCGGCGCAGGACAGCTTGACCAGTGAGCTATTACGCTTT
>JBHEME010000182.1:0-619 GCA_046262755.1 Gemmatimonadaceae bacterium
CGTTCTCGACGTGGCGACGCAGGCGATGAACGCGGCGCAGAATGCGGAGCTGAAGGCGTTGATTCAGAAGGCGGCGCCGATGATCCAGGGTCACCTGAACACCGCGGAGAAGATTCAGTCGAGCATGAAGTAGTTGCTTCGCGGAATAATATTCGACGTTGACGGCACGCTCGTAGACAGCAACGATGCCCACGCGGATTCGTGGGCGGAGATTTTTTCCAACGCTGGCTATGACGTGCCGTTTGACGTCGTGCGTCCGCTCATAGGGAAGGGCGGCGACAAGCTGCTCCCCGAGACGATCGGCGTCGAAAGCGAGAGCGCGGAAGGCAAACGCCTCTCCGAGATGCGCTGGAAGCTCTTCAAGGAGAAATATCTGCCGAATCTCAAGCCGCTCGACGGAGCCCGGGCACTCGTGCAGCGCGTCCGCAACGACGGACTTCAAACCATCATCGCGACTTCGGCCACAGGCGAAGAGTTACATTCTCTGCTCAAGGCGGCGGAAGTCGCCGACCTGATGGAAGAAAAAGCGTCATCGGCGGACGCGAAGCGATCGTGCGGTATCTGCAGACCCATTCGCCGCTCGCGCCGCCGGGCGAACGCAGGATCCGCCGCGTCGGCA
>JBHEME010000183.1:0-616 GCA_046262755.1 Gemmatimonadaceae bacterium
GAGCTATCGCCATCGCCCGCAGACGAGCGTCGATCTCGGACGACGCCAACAGGGGCAGCCGCCGGCAGTGATCACGCACGCATGGAAAGCGCAGCAGCGACTGCACCAGCGTTTCACGCATCTCTCCTACCGCAAGCGCCCGCAGATCGCCGTCGTCGCCGTGGCGCGCGAGCTCGTCGGCTTTCTGTGGGCGGTGATGCGCGACGTTGCTGTTCCCGTCGTGGCATGACCTCGATCGTGGTCCGGCGTGTGGTGGCGAGGCTCGATGTGCGAGCACGCTCGACGGCGTTATGCGGCTCGGGTCTGACGCAGCACTGAGATCCGCGAGTCTAGAATGAGCCAGCTCCCGACGAATCCAATTCTTGCCGCGCTGCCGATGCGAGTCGGTAATCGGCGTATATCAGCAGGATCAACCGTCGATGCTGCCTCGCGCCCACGTCGCACCACGACTACCACAGTTTTACCGATCCCTTGACACCAGCCCAGTCATATCAACGCCAAAGCTCAGCTGCAAGCGGTCAACCCAATATGCGGCTCAGCAGCGCGGATGCACTAGCATCTCGACTGGCGGAAACCGCAATGGCTTCCTTAGCTCTCGCGCTTGACAGTTGCAGCG
>JBHEME010000184.1:0-615 GCA_046262755.1 Gemmatimonadaceae bacterium
GTCGCGACGTGGCGGAGGCGACCGCGATCGCCCAGGCGGCCGGCTTCAAGGTGCAAACCGAGACGGTGCCCAGCTGGCAGGCGGTCGACAGCGTCATCGCGCAGAACCCTCCGCCCGATCCGCACGCCGAGCTGGCGACCCTCGTCGTGCTCACCGTCTCGGACGGCACAGCGGTCCCGCCGACGATGCCGGCGCTGATCGGGCTGACCGCCGACGGGGCACGCGACGTCGTGTTCGGGCTCGGCCTGGCGCTGCGCGTCGAGCACCTGCAGGATGCCGACATTGCCGTAGCGGAAGGTGGTGCGCGTCAACCGCAGCGATTCCTCGGCGGATTGGAGCGCGCGCTGCTGCGCGTCGAGCAGCTCGGCATCATCTTCCTCGACGAGATCGACAAGATCGCGAATGCGCGCGGCGATCGCGTCGGCGTCGAACAACCTGCGCCTCGGCGCGAACGAGGCGCCGCCGGCGATCATGTCGGTGTTTCTCGGCGAGCAGCTCAACCGGATCCTCGACGCGATCTCGCGCGGCGAGGTGTCCGACGCGAGCGAGCGCAAGATCCTCGACCTCGGCATCTCGAAGCTGCCGGTCATCGCGAAGGACGCGACCGACCGCAAC
>JBHEME010000185.1:0-612 GCA_046262755.1 Gemmatimonadaceae bacterium
GCGTAGCAGAACACGGTCCGCCCGTCGACGCGCCCGGCGCCGGCGATCACGCCGTCGCCGGCACGCGTCTTGTCGCCCATCCGGCGCGAGCGCACGTCGGAGCGCAGCAGCGTGAGCGATCCGGGGTCGCAGAGCGCCTCGAGGCGCTCGATGGGACTCAGCTTGTCGGTGGTCTCGAGCTGGATCGTCATGGGGCCTCCAGGCACAGCACGGCGTTGTGGCCGCCGAAGCCGAAGCTGTTGCTGAGCGCGACGCGCACCGGCAGGCGGCGCGCCTGGTTCGGGACGTAGTCGAGATCGCACGACGGGTCGGCCGTCTCGTAGTTGATCGTCGGCGGCACCACGTCGTCCCGGACGGCGAGCACCGTCGCCGCCGCCTCGACGGGCGTGTCGAGACCGTCGAGCGTCCGGACGTCCTCCTGGCCGACGTAGACGTTCACGAACGGCGCGAGCTCCTCGTCGCCGTCGAGGAGCTGTTCGCGCAGCGACGGATACCGCGCGACGAGGTCGTCGAGCACCTCGCGCACCGTCTCGCCTGAGGCCTCCACTTCGCGGTCGCCTCCGGTCGCAGGGCGAAGCGTCGGCGGGATGCGCACCCTAGTCATGCATGTGC
>JBHEME010000186.1:0-610 GCA_046262755.1 Gemmatimonadaceae bacterium
GGTTGAAGATGATCGACGTGTAGAAGTACGTGAAGAACAGGATCATGATCGCCGAGAGGATGTAGTAGAGCGTCGTGCCCGGCTGGAAATAGTCGGCGAACTCGCGCAGGCGCCCGTTGCCCCAGAACTGCGCGATCGCGCCAGGCACCACGATGATCGACTGCGCGAACACGATCGGCATCACGCCCGAGGAGTTGATGCGCAACGGGATGAAGCTGCGCGACGCCTCGCGCATGCGCCCGCGCGCCATCGTGCGCTGCGGGATCTGGATCAGGACCTTGCGCGCCGCCATCGTCACGGCGACCACCCCGGCCACGACGCCGATCATGATCGCGATGAGCACGAGCAGTGAGAACGCACCCAGGGCGCCGGTGCTCACGAAGCGGAACGTCTGCAGGATGCTCGGCCAGATGCGCTCGACGATCGAGAAGAAGATGATCAGCGATGCCCCGTTGCCGAGACCACGCTCCGTGATCTGCTCGCCGAGCCACATCACGAAGATCGCGCCCACCGTCAGGAAGAACGCCATCTGCAGCTTGAATCCGAAGCCTGGCGTGGCCACCGCGCCCTGAAGCGACTCGGTGAACAATCCGAAGCCCCAGCCCTGCAC
>JBHEME010000187.1:0-608 GCA_046262755.1 Gemmatimonadaceae bacterium
TGTTTGGGCTTGCCGAGGATAGCACGAGTCAGAAGGCGGCTGACGTCGCGACGATCATTGCGTTGTTCACGCAGGGAGTGATCTGGGCCAACATCATCATTGGCTACTACCTGCAGCGGCAGATCCGTCTCCATGCCAGTGATGGAAGCAGCATCACGACTCTCAAGGCCATTGGCGCAGTTGCGCGTCTTACGATCTGGATCGTGCTCGGGATTGTCGCATTGTCCGCGCTCAAGATCGAGATCAAGCCGCTGCTCACGGGACTCGGTATCGGCGGCTTGGCGGTTGCGCTCGCAGTCCAGAACATTCTCGGAGATTTATTCGCTGCAATCGCGATTGTCGTCGACAAGCCTTTTGTCGTCGGCGACGCAATTTCGGTCGAGAATTACCGCGGAAAGGTCGAGCACATTGGCTTGAAGACCACGCGGGTGCGCAGCGAGTCGGGCGAGCAGATCATCTTCGCGAATGGAGAGCTGCTGAAGAGCAAAATCAGAAACTACTCCCGGTAACCGCGATCGGCCGCGCCATTCCTCGCGGCCGCACGGCGCAGTACCCCGTGACATCGGGCGCTGCCGATTCCAGGGATGCCGGGGAGCATTGGTTAGACG
>JBHEME010000188.1:0-606 GCA_046262755.1 Gemmatimonadaceae bacterium
GCTCCTTCAGGACGCGCTCGACGCCGGGGGAACCGACAACATCACGATCCTCGTCGGCCGCGCGGTGGAGAAGCGTTAGCGGGCTGGGCTCTGGCTGAAATCGAACGCCGCGCTCATGTCGTTGGCACCCGCGTCGCGCGTGCCGAGCGGCGTCAATCCAAAGCGGTGCTCGATCAGCGCCAGTATCGAGGCCGTGTCGTACCGGGTGTGATCCACGTAGCCGTGCCTGGCGAACGGTGAAATCACCAGCGTCGGCACTCGGCTGCCCGGTCCCCAGCGATCGACCGTGGGCGGAGGAACGTGATCCCAGAACCCGCCGTTCTCGTCGTAGGTGACGATTACGGCGGTCTGGCTCCATTCGGGAGATGCGCGCAGCGCCTTCAGCAATTCGACGACGTGCTGCTCGCCGCTCAACACGTTGCTGTACCCCGGATGCTCATTCTGCTCGCCGAGCGGTTTGACGAAAGAGACTGCGGGAAGAGTGCCGCCTCGTGCCGCGGCAATGAACTCACTCTCGTCCTTAAGGTGCTCCTTTCTTCCCGGCGTACCGTCGGCGTACTTCGCATAGTACGCTAAGGGTTGATGGTGGTACTGAAACAACTTGTC
>JBHEME010000189.1:0-342 GCA_046262755.1 Gemmatimonadaceae bacterium
ATGGTAAACCATGTGCTCGCTTCAACTGTATCACGACGTGGATTTTGGCTTTCTGCTTCCTGGATTATCGTCCTCGTGATCGAGTGATATGAATGCGTGGATTGATCAATTGGGATTGACCAGCTGCGAGATGTTCGAGGTTCTATTGGTTGGGCGGAGGGACCTGCTACTGGTGTTGGGCTGGACTCGGGCCCTGGTACAGATCCCGATCGACATGCGGCGGAAGTTTCGAGACAGAGAATTGAGGCAGTTATAAATCGGATAATCGTCATGCTGTGAAAAATGACCCCTCGCGATGGATTGCAAGAGGTCATTTCATTGTAATCAGCCTATAAGCCGGGT
>JBHEME010000189.1:352-606 GCA_046262755.1 Gemmatimonadaceae bacterium
ATACTGTCGGAGGTTGTTTACTACTGGGACAATCGGTCTATAAGCCGGGTTCTGTCGGACCACAAAAGTGATTCGGACGATCATTTCTCTAAGGGTATGGTCGCCCATACCTTCTAGCAGCCTACCCGCGGCGTCTTTATCGAGGTGAGCGCTCTCGCCGCTGCTTGGCCTTGCTCCAGCCGGGGTTTGCCATGCCATCCACGTTACCATGAATGCGGTGAGCTCTTACCTCACCTTTTCACCCTTGCCATAGA
>JBHEME010000190.1:0-604 GCA_046262755.1 Gemmatimonadaceae bacterium
GCACCGACCACGGCCACGCCGGCGCGCTGTTCGTCATCGGTGGTCGCGTCAAAGGCGGTCGCGTTCATGGCAAGTGGCCGGGTCTCGAGCAGGAGCAGCTCTACGAGGGTCGCGACCTCGCTCTGACTACGGACTTCCGCTCTGTCTTTGCCGAAGTCGTCTCGGACCATCTCGGCGCTCGCGCGCTCGACAAGATCTTCCCCGGCTTTTCTGCTTCTCCGCGCGACTTCCTAGGCATCGTTTAGCGTTACTGAAGCATCGCTGCTTGGGTCGAGGCGAGGTATCCTCTTCGGCGGCTAGGTCGCTTACACGCTGCGAGCCTCGCGCGCAAACTACAACGGCGCGCACGAGTCTCTTGCTACGCGACACGCCGCCTACGAGGACACCTCGCCTCTCCTGCATAGTTCCGTAACTGAACGCGCGCGAAGCGCGCGAGAGGCGGAAACCCGGAGGCAGCTTTTCCCCGCATCGCGGGCGCTGGTGGTCAGACGGTGAACGGCAAAGCCAGCGCGTCGGCCGTTACAGGTTGCGCGAACAACAGCGAGGCACCGGCAAGATCTTCGAGTCCAGGCTTCACCTGCGAGTGCCGGTGAACCGACAGATC
>JBHEME010000191.1:0-603 GCA_046262755.1 Gemmatimonadaceae bacterium
GTCGTTCGCAGTGTCGCGAGTTGGTGCTCTGCCGTTTCGATGTCGCCCGACATCAGGTTCCCCAATGCTTCGGCGAATTCCTTTTCGGATGCTGTCCGCGCGGCGATGACGGCATCGGCGGGATGCAGCTCGGCCAGCGCTTCCCAGTACGACATGTGACCAGTTGGTCTCGCAATGGCCTGATGGTGCACGCACCCAAGAGGCATGAGGCATTGCGCGACGAAGCCCGCGCCGATCAACAGGCGCGGCAGTCGGTGGAAGGTGTCTGGTGAGAGCCTTCGCAAAGTGGAACTCCTAATGGCCGGCTCCAGCGTGCTGGCGCGGCGAGTGCGTACTGTGCCGGCGCCCGCCATTCCGGCCTTACGCAAAGCTAGGATGCTGCACACGGATATTCCACACGATTCGCTCCCACCCGGCGTTCACCTCGGCATAGCCGGGTGGGCCATCAGAAAGGAGCATTCACACCGCTTCGCCGACGTTGGCAGTCATCTCCAGCGATATGCCACGCTTTTCAATGCCGTCGAGATCAACTCGTGCTTTTATCGACCACATCGTCGATCGACCTACGAGCGCTGGGCCGATTCGGTGCCGGAGGGTTTCCGC
>JBHEME010000192.1:0-601 GCA_046262755.1 Gemmatimonadaceae bacterium
CCGTGGAGCTGCCCGCCCTCCAGCAGCGCCTGGCCATCCTGGAGCTCCACGCCAAGGGCCAGCACCTCGAGGACGCGGCCGCCGATCTGCCCTATGTGGCCCGCCGAACGGCCGGCTTCACGGGCGCCGACCTGGCCAACGTGGTCAACGAGGCGGCTCTGCTTGCTGTGCGCTGGCGGTCGCCGAGCGTCGGACGGCGTCACCTCGAAGAGGCCGTGGAGCGGGTGGTCTCCGGCCCCCGTCGGGCCGCCCACATCATCCCGCCCGAAGAGAAGCGCCACATCGCCGTGCACGAGGCCGGCCACGCCGTGGCTGCCGCCGCCCTGGGCGGGGAGCGGGCGGCCAAGCTCTCGCTGGTGGCCCGGGGCCACGCCGGCGGGCTCACGTGGTGGGCGCCCGACGCCGACGGCTCGGCCGCCACCCGTCATGCGATCCTCGCCCGGGTACGGGTCGAGGAGTACGGACCCGGGCGGGTGCGGCCCCACGAGCGCACCCAGCCCGGACCCAAGCAGGACCGCCTCGACCTCACCCGGGCCACCCGCTTCAACCTCTCGCCGATTTTCTCGCTCTCCAGCGCCGACGCCTGGCCGCAGGTCGAGGC
>JBHEME010000193.1:0-600 GCA_046262755.1 Gemmatimonadaceae bacterium
GAGGACGCGAGGTGGTTCCCCAACGAGGTGTTCAAGACGCTCGCGGCGCAGGGCTACCTCGGGCTGAAGTACGAGGAGGAGTACGGCGGGCAGGGCGGTGGTTACCTCGCGGACGCCGTCTTCATCGAGGAGATGGGTCGCTGCGGATCCGGAGGGCTGTCGGCCGGCATCGGAGCGCACATCGGGATCGCCACTCCCCCGGTCTGGAAGTTCGGCACCGAGGAGCAGAAGCAGCGCTATCTGCCCAAGATGGTGGGCGGCGCGGTGGGCGCTTACGCGCTGAGCGAGGCCGCTTCCGGGTCGGACGCATTCGCGCTGCAAACGCGCGCGCAGTTGCAGGGCAGCGAGTACGTGCTCAACGGGCGCAAACTCTGGATCACGAACGCGAAGGAAGCGAGCGTTTTTATTCTGTTCGCCACGCTCGATCCCGCCGCCGGGTACAAAGGCATTACGGCATTCATCGTTGAAAAAGATTTCGCCGGATTTACCGTCGGCAAGAAAGAAGACAAGCTGGGGATTCGCGCGTCGTCTACCTGTGAGCTCATTCTGGAAGATTGCCGCGTGCCGCAGGCGAACGTGCTCGGCGAACCGGGCAAGGGC
>JBHEME010000194.1:0-600 GCA_046262755.1 Gemmatimonadaceae bacterium
AGCGTGAACAGGCCCTAGAACCTTGATCCGCGTCATCCGCTGAGCCGATCCATTGATGCTGTGGGCATGCGCACTGCTGCCGTCGCTTCCGCTCGATGTCTTCCAGCGCGCCATTGCGCCTGACGACGTCGCGCGCCCGTTCGTCATCGCGAGCGGGGGCCACTACCCGCGCGTCGTCGCCGCGAATGCCGCGGCGCGCGCGGCCGGCAGAAGCGCATCGCCATTCTCGGCGTCACCGTCGACACGGTGCGCGCGCTGACGACGCTGGCCTGAAAGGCTCGCGCTCCTCTCCGCCCTATGCCCTGCGCCCGCGAATGCGCGTCTTCTTCATGAAGCCGTCGTAGTGGCGCATGATCAGCTGCGACTCGACCTGCTGCACCGTATCCATCGCCACACCGACGACGATCAGCAGCGACGTGCCGCCGAAGTAGAACTGGTAACCCATTCCTTCCGTGAACCAGAGCGGCAGCGCGCGATCGAGCGCGGCGCCGATGCCGAACGGCACGACCGCTTCGTGCGCGATGAGAAGACGGCCGGTCTTGTGCACCGACTCCAGGATCGGCTCCATGTCGAGGGGTGCCACGGTCCGCAGATCGATCA
>JBHEME010000195.1:0-596 GCA_046262755.1 Gemmatimonadaceae bacterium
GGTGTACACGGTCTCGCTACTCTTCTTCACGATCGTTTCGTGGCTGATGATCCAGTGGATGGAGGACCCCGATGCGCCGGGCGCCGATCGGATTCTCGTGCTGGTCGCGTTCCTGTTGGGGCTTGGTTACTCGAACCACCCCGCCGGCTTTCTTCCGCTGCCTGCCGCCGGTGTTGCGATACTAGCGGTTCGCTGGAGAACCCTCCTTCGCTGGAAACTTCTGCTTGCCGGCCTTGGCGCCCTCATTCTGGGATTGACCCCCTTCATCTACGAGCCCGTACGCGCTGCGTACTTTCCCGCGATCAATGAAGGAGCACCGACCGCGTGCGAAACGAATCTCGAGGCGAGCTGCACCTTCGATGGGCTGACGCTCGAGCGCCTGAAGGCCAACATCAACCGCGAACAATACGGCCAGAAGGTCGAGCGCGGAGCGTCGTATCCCGAGCAGGTCGGCATGTGGTGGCTCTACTTCAAGTGGCAGTGGCTACGGGATGCACACCAGATAATGCCGGGCGCACAGTTCGTCATCGCATTTGTGTTCCTCGCTCTTGGACTGCTCGGCGGCTACGTGCACTGGGACAGGGACCGCCGGACAT
>JBHEME010000196.1:0-594 GCA_046262755.1 Gemmatimonadaceae bacterium
CTCAACACCTTTGCGTGGAATCTCCGGTATCCCGACGCCTCAGTTTTCGAGAACATGATTTTCTGGGCAGGCGGGATCACGGGTCCTGTAGTGTTGCCTGGCACTTACGCTGTTCGGCTTACCGTCAGCGGGCAATCCTACAGCCAGCCATTGACAGTCGTGAGAGATCCACGCGTGACCACGAGCGACGCCGACCTGCGCGAGCAGTTCGACTTCCTGATGCGGATCCACGACAAAACCAGTCAGGCGAATGACGCCGTGAGGACGCTCCGCAACGTGAAGGCCCAGCTCGCCGACCGATCGAAGCGCATGACCGGGACGAACGCCGCCGCTTTCGCTCGCGCGGCGACAACGCTGTCAGAGAAGCTGTCAGCTATCGAAAGCGAGATATACCAGGTGAAGAACCAATCGAGTCAGGATCCGTTGAACTACCCGATCCGATTGAACAACAAGATTGCAGCACTGGCTGGTACCGTGGGGGGCAGCGCAGCGAAGCCGACAAGCCAATCCTACACCGTGTTCAACGATCTTTCCGCGCAACTCGATCGTCAGCTGTCCGCCATGCGGGGCGCGCTGCTCGTGCTACCTGAACTC
>JBHEME010000197.1:0-594 GCA_046262755.1 Gemmatimonadaceae bacterium
GCCGCCAGGTCGCGGTGTCCGAGCGGACGGTCACCAACTTGCCCGACCGCTACGACGAACTGTTGTCGGTGGCGTTGGCCGACGACCGCCGCCTGCGGAAGGCCCTGGCATCGCAGAAGAAGGTGGTCCTGGCCATCGACGGGCTGCAGCCCGACGTCGGGCACGAGGTCCTGTGGGTCCTCCGCGACGTGCTCAGCGGCGAGGTGCTGCTGGCCCGCAGCCTATTGTCGTCCTGCCAGGACGACCTGGCCGAGCTCATCGGCGAGGTGAAGGCGGCGTTACCGGTGCCGATCGCCGGGGTGGTCTCCGACGGCCAGACGTCGATCCGCAACGCGGTGAAGACCGCGCTTCCGGGTGTGCCCCATCAACTCTGCCAGTTCCACTACCTTCGGGACGCGGCCCTCCCGATCTACGAGGCGGATCGCCACGCCAAGAAGGAACTCAAGAAACGGGTGCGTGGGGTCCGACCGATCGAGCGCCGGCTGGAGGCCCGGTTGCAGAAACTGACGCACCCCACAGGACAGGCGGCGGCGCCACCCCAGAGCCCAGCGGAAGGCGGCAGCCGAGCAGCCACCGAAGCAGCCACCGAAGCTG
>JBHEME010000198.1:0-592 GCA_046262755.1 Gemmatimonadaceae bacterium
GCCATCCGGACTCCTCTCATCACGCTGAGCAAGGCCGCCATCATCCAACTGGGCACTTCGCTCGGCGTTGATTATTCCGCGACGACCAGCTGCTACGACCCTGGCCTAAACGGAGAAGCGTGCGGCAGGTGCGACGCGTGTCAGTTGCGGCTCAAGGGTTTCAGTGAGGCGGGGCTTCGTGACCCCGTCCGATATGCCACCACGGAGCACCGCGTCTGATGACCTACACGGTTAAAGAGATCTTCTACACGCTCCAGGGTGAGGGAGCGCAGACGGGGCGCGCAGCGGTGTTTTGCAGATTCTCGGGGTGCAATCTGTGGACAGGACGCGAAGAGGATCGGTCTCGGGCGGTTTGCCAATTCTGCGACACTGATTTTGTCGGAACTGGGCCGGAGGGCGGCAGATTCTCGACCGCCGGCGAGCTCGCGGACGCCGTAAATCGCTGCTGGGGAGGCGAGTCCACCGGTACCGGCAAGTACGTAGTGTGCACTGGCGGCGAGCCTCTGCTGCAACTCGACGACACGCTGATCACAGCGTTGCATGAGCGCGGTTTCGAGGTCGCAGTAGAGACGAACGGCACTCGGCCCGCGCC
>JBHEME010000199.1:0-592 GCA_046262755.1 Gemmatimonadaceae bacterium
GATCCGAAGCGTACAGGGCGCGCTCGTCGGAAGGGTGAGCGATCGGGTTCAGGAGCAAATCGGATTACAGCCGGGCGATGTGATCGTGCAAATCAACCGGACGCCGGTAACGGATGCGCAGAGCGTCGACCGGATCCTCAACGCATTGGGCCGCGGAATCGTGCGCGTCTATTTCGAGAGGCAGGGCCAGATCTATTCCACCGAGTTCGGCCTCCAATAGCCGGTGAGCGACACTTACAGCTCACCTCTCGCGGAGCGCTACGCTTCCAGAGCGATGCTCGCCCTCTGGTCTCCGCGAAAGCGTTACGGGTTGTGGCGACAACTGTGGCTGGCTCTGGCCGAATCGGAGCGTGAGCTGGGCGTCGAGATCCCCGAGAGCGCGATCTCACAGATGCGGGCGCAGATCGATAACATCGACTTTGGCGCCGTCGCCGCGTACGAGAAGAAGTTGCGCCACGACGTGATGGCGCACGTCCACGCGTTCGGCGACATCGCGCCCGCGGCGCACAAGTTCATCCACCTCGGCGCGACGAGCGCGTTCGTCACCGACAACGCCGATCTGATTCTGATGCGGCGCGGCATGGTGCTGCTC
>JBHEME010000200.1:0-591 GCA_046262755.1 Gemmatimonadaceae bacterium
TCACAGCAGTGTGTCCACCGTCGGTCCGTGGATCGCAATTATCGCCGTCACCCATGACAATCCCGCCGCGAATCACCGCGCCAAGAATCGTCCCGATCACAGCTCCAGCGCTCGAGCCCCGGCTCACGCTACCGTTGTCTCCACCAGACGACGGACCGCTCGGGTAGGATACCGCGACCGGTCGCGGGCGTGGGGAAACCGGTGTCGGGTCATTCGCTACCGGCTCTGGCGCAACTGACTGCTCTTCCGTCTGGGCGACCGTTGCCGGGGCCTTGGTCTTCACCACGTGTGGCGGCGACTTCGGAGCCGCCTTGTGGTTTCGGACCCGAGTCGAAGGCGCGGTCTTCTGTACCGGAGGTGTCGTACGCTCGATGGCCGAAATCACCTGCTGGCCCGGATTGGCGGACGCGTTGGCCAGGGTGATGCCATCGTCAGACGACGCCAGCGCCAGATCGTTCTTCAGGTCGTCATTGATCGCCACTTTCTTTTCGCCGCTGCAAGCGACAAGAAGGACCGCGCCTACTCCGGCAAGCAAGAGAGAACTCTTACGCATAGAAACTCCTTCCCACTGACGGGGAATGACTGCTGTAC
>JBHEME010000201.1:0-292 GCA_046262755.1 Gemmatimonadaceae bacterium
AGGGCGAACCCCGCACGGGCGCCTGGGTGGTCGAGCTCACGCCCCTCGTCGAGCTGGGGCGATGGGGCGAGGGCACGAGGATGATCTGCCGGCGGGAGCGGCCCCACCCCGGCGCCCAGCTCCGCTTCACCGACGTCGACGGCTTCCGCTACCAGGTGTTCATCACCGATCAAGGCGACGACGACCTCCCGGTGCTGGAGGCCCGCCACCGCGCCCACGCCCGCGTCGAGGACCGGATCCGGGCCGCCAAGCAGTGCGGCCTCGAGAACTTCCCCTTCGAGGACTTCGTGCG
>JBHEME010000201.1:302-591 GCA_046262755.1 Gemmatimonadaceae bacterium
TGCTGATGGCCCAGGACCTCACGGCCTGGACGCAGCTGCTCTGCCTCGACGGCGAGCTCGCCCGGGCCGAGCCGAAGCGCCTCCGCTACTGCTTGCTCCACGCCGCCGCCACCGTCGCCCGCCGGGCACGGCGCGTTGTCGTGCGGGTGCAGCAGTCGTGGCCGTGGGCCGCCGACCTCGCCGGCGCCTTCGAACGGCTTCGGGCCCTGCCCGGCTGAGCACGGCCTGGCTCGGCGCGGCCGGCCCG
Organism: Gemmatimonadaceae bacterium; assembly: GCA_046262755.1. GTDB lineage: Bacteria > Gemmatimonadota > Gemmatimonadetes > Gemmatimonadales > Gemmatimonadaceae > UBA4720. The sequence continues at coordinate 550 of JBHEME010000201.1, forward strand.
ACACCAGCGCCACCAACCCAAAGGCCGGGAACTCCCTACATC
>JBHEME010000202.1:0-590 GCA_046262755.1 Gemmatimonadaceae bacterium
ATGTATGAGGGGTAGGGGAGCGTTCCCATCAGCAGTGAAGCCACCGTGGAAACGAGTGGTGGAGCGTTGGGAAGTGAGGATGCCGGAATGAGTACGCGCGAATCAAAGTGAAAACCTTTGACACCGAAAACCCAAGGATTCCTGCGCCATGGCAATCAGCGCAGGGTGAGGCGGACCCTAAGGCGAGGCCCCAAAGGCGTAGTCGATGGATAGCCGGTTAACATTCCGGCCCCGCCAGTTGCACGTTATTACCTATGAAGGGACCCTGGAACGAATGGAGAGCGGCTTTGTGGATTGGCCGTCTAACCGCGTAGGCTTCGGCCGAGACGGGAATGTAAGAGTGCGGGGCAACCCAAACTCAATTCTTCAATAGTCGACAGGCAAGAAAATCTTCCATAGGGAGTTCAGCTGGTGTCCGTACCGTAAACCGACACAGGTGGGTGAGGCGAGTAGCCTAAGGTGAACGAGTGAAACGTGGTCAAGGAACTCGGCATAATGATCCCGTAACTTCGGAAGAAGGGATGCCCTTCCCGGTACCTATTTTTACAGTGGGTGCTGAGGAGGGCCGCAGATAATCGGCTCAAGCGACT
>JBHEME010000203.1:0-586 GCA_046262755.1 Gemmatimonadaceae bacterium
AAGGAGACCCGTCACAACTACGATGGTTACATTGCGTCGCTGAGTGAGCGAAGCGGACGCTAAAGCGATGGCGCCACATCTCATCTTCGTTGGACTCCCGGGCGTCGGGAAGACTACCATCGGAAAAGCAGTAGCTCGGCGGCTTGGAAGATCTTTTATCGACTTCGATCGGGAGATCGAGCGTAGATGTGGAATGGAGGTCCGTGACATTTTCCGGCTCAGGGGGGAGGACCACTTTCGCCAGCTCGAGTTTGATTTGACCGGAGAGCTCAGTATCACCAGTGGAATGGTCATCTCTCCCGGCGGCGGTTGGATAACGCAAAAAAGATCAGTCGAACTTTTGCGTCCGGCTGGACGTATCATATACCTTAGAGCGTCACCCGAAGCAGTAGGCCGGAGGTTGCGGCGAGTGGAGACCAGGCCATTGTTGGCAGGTCGCGATCCTGTGGCGGCATTGCAGGAGCTATACGAAAAGAGGCGGCATCTGTACGAGACTGCTGATTTCGTGGTTGACACAGAACTCCTTGTGCGGCAACAAGTTATAGCAAAGATCGTCGAGCTGGCCTCGACTATTTCATAAACACAG
>JBHEME010000204.1:0-580 GCA_046262755.1 Gemmatimonadaceae bacterium
GTACTCTACACTGCGTGCTTTCGCACGGAGCCGGCCGGCGACCCGCATCACATCGGGCAGCATCGAGTCGTCGTCAGCTGCGACCCAGTACTCGGTGCTGAGTGTAGGCACCGGGAGCAGATTCCGCGCGCGTAGAAGCTCGGTGAGCACCACATCGCCCATCCCGAATCCAAGCGCGGGTAAATCAACGCCGCCGATGCTTGACAGCAAATCATCGTAACGACCGCCTCCGCAAATGGCGCGAAATTCGCCCCTGGCGTCGAAGAGCTCGAATACAATGCCTGTATAGTAAGCGAGCCCGCGCACAATCGAGAGGTCAAAGTCGATCCATTCTCCGACGCCGAGCGCGTCGACAAAGTTCATGTACTCCCGGAGCCGCGTGATCGACTCCATCACGGAGCTCGAGTTTCTGAACTCTCCCGCGAGCGCGTTGAGATCGGTCGAATGTTCCACGACCCGCCCTATCGCGCGCGCTGCGGTCTTATCCGCCACGGATTTGCCGACTTTTTCGCGTGTTACTTCGAGAGGCTCGCGGCCCAGCTTGTCGATCGCGGCGAATACCGCCGCCGTCTCACCGGAC
>JBHEME010000205.1:0-579 GCA_046262755.1 Gemmatimonadaceae bacterium
GGTCACTACACCGTGTTCGGCAGAGTAATTCGCGGATTCGATGTGGTGGACAAGCTCGTGCAGGGTGACCTCATCACACGCATCGATCCCAAATGAAACGCATCATTGCCATAGGCGTCCTCGCCCTTGCCTGTGCTCCGACCGCGGCCCCACTCAAAGGAGTGCTCGCCCCCGATCGATCTCTGCCCGCGCTCTCGCTGACGTCGGGACATCGACACATCGTGTTCAAGTGGGACTACCAGGAAGGTGACATCGCAGCGCGAGGCGACGGATCGGTCCGCAGCGCCGCTCCCGACAGCGCGCGACTGGATTTTTTCCTGGGCGGTGGTTTGGGCGGCGGGGCAGCTCTCCTCATCGGCGATTCATTGCGTTCGCCAAACGCGGAGCTCGCTCGCAGGTACATTCCTCCGACGCCGATGATGTGGGCGGCACTTGGGCGTCTCGCGATTCCAGCGCTTCCGGACACCGTCGTCCGCATCGACGGAGATTTGCTCAGAGCCGACGTCGGGCGCCCGGTGCAATGGAGAGTCGCTATTCGTGGAGACACGCTCGTTGGATTGGAACACATCTCTCGCGGGA
>JBHEME010000206.1:0-578 GCA_046262755.1 Gemmatimonadaceae bacterium
GACCGGCTGGGCGAGAGCTGGGTCTTCAACACCGGCCTGCAACCCGGCCGGCCGCCGACCTGCATCGTCTTGGACCTCGATGCGGACAAGGCGTTCTGGCTTGCGGCGGGCGAGGCGCAGTGGATCGACCTGAACGCGCCGCTGACGCGGCCCGCCGCGCCGATCGAGGCGGCGCCGGACTGGCTCACATCCTTGGATCGGATTGCCGATCCGAGCCTGGCGAGACCTGCGACGGCGGCAGGTTGATCATGCTCTGCAGGAGTTCGCCGACCATCGACAGATGGTTTCCATGGCCGCCATACTGATGCATGAGATCGGCGAGATAGGTGGTCGCGACGTTGAGCCGCTGTGCCAGCAATCGCGCGATCAACAGCGCCACCGCCGGCTGGTCGACGGCGCCCGAGACGGTGATGCCGGGAGCGCCGCCCGGCGGGGCGATGGCCAGCCACGGCGCGCCCGGATCGGCGGGGACGGCGACCTGGTCGTAGACGGCGAGGTCCATGCCCGGGGCCGGGCGGGACGTCTCACTGCGTTCGAGCGTGACGCCGGGAATGGCGGCCAGGAGCCGTTCCAGGAAC
>JBHEME010000207.1:0-577 GCA_046262755.1 Gemmatimonadaceae bacterium
TCCGAGGACCTGCCCAAGGACGACGCCTGAATGCGGCGGCACGGATCGTCGGGAGGCAGCTAGATGGAATGGGTCGAAGTGACGGGTCGCACGATCGAGGAAGCCAAGGACCTGGCGCTCGACGAGCTGGGCGTGGATTACATCGAAGGCGGCTTTCCGCTTTCCAATCCCAAGGACGAAGCGTTCTTCAAAGACATCCGCGGCATGGGTCTGACGCACGCGAAGGTGGCGGCGTTTGGCTTCCTCGTGGAGCTTGCGTTTTTGGACGGGCGCAGCAAGCTCGGCGGTCGCGAAGTCCGGAGCCTGCTCGTATATTAGTTCTGACGTTCCGTTGTGCCCGTAGCTCAGCTGGATAGAGCAGCGGTTTCCTAAACCGGAGGTCGGCAGTTCGACTCTGCCCGGGGCTATCTGCTTTCCTGAGTTTTCTGCTCGTTCTTGGTGCTGTTTGCACCGAAAGTTGCACCGGCGGCGAGCCGCCTCTCCCTCAGCCCGATCCGAATCCGACCTTTATTATAGGTTGCAGGTCCTCGAGCTCCGGATGCCGTCGCTTTCCGAAATCTGCGAGGATATTCCGGTG
>JBHEME010000208.1:0-325 GCA_046262755.1 Gemmatimonadaceae bacterium
TCCAGCGTGCGCTTGCAGAGGAGAGCGAGGTTTCGCTCCTCGGCGGGGACCCCTGGATCGTTGTAGACCACGTGCGGCGGGAACTCGAAGTTGTAGAGCTCCTTGAACCGCGTGTCACGCCTGGGGGCGAAATCGGGTTTGAACGGCTCGCTGGCGCGTGGGAGAGGAAGCGGAGCCTCCATGGTGCGGATTCTCACGCCGCGGCGCTCATCGCCCTCGGCGAGCGAGATGCGCGGATCACCGGCGATACCGCGGGCGGCGTCGAGATAAAGCTCGAGGTGATTCCTCCAATCCGTGTCACGTCCCGCGTGCCCTGTATCCGAAC
>JBHEME010000208.1:335-574 GCA_046262755.1 Gemmatimonadaceae bacterium
CCCACTCGATCGCTTCGGCGACTTCGAGCAGCGCAAATCGCATGAATCGACGTGTCGGCTGATCGACGAGCGGGTTCGTCACGTGCAGGTGGTGCGAGTAGGAATCGCGCAGCGCGGGCAGTGCCACTCCATAGATGCCGATCAGTAATTCGATGGTATCGCGCGAACGCAGGAGCTCTTCCAGAAAAGCGTCGAGAGCGGGATTCGGCGACTTATCGAGTGTCGGCGCGGGGTGTCGC
>JBHEME010000209.1:0-573 GCA_046262755.1 Gemmatimonadaceae bacterium
GTCCAGGCCGTCCGGGCCGACGTCAACGGTTATGTCGCCCCGTTCGCTGCCGAGCTCGACGAGGCAGCGAGCGAACCCGCCGGACGAGATGATCATGGCATAGAGGCGAAGAAGGCCGCCGCTTTTCCCAAAAACTCAGCCTTCATCTTCAGCTCACGGTTTCTTTTTCCAGCTCCCGTAGGCGTGCCCGATCGCTGATCGACAGCGATCGGCGTCTGCTACGACTTCGGTGACGAGCATCTGCTCGTCGGCCGCCGACTGCGGGATGTCGGGCTGAAGCAGGGGCACCTCTACGGGCTGATGCACCGCGGCCGTGGGTTGCTGCTCGACCAGACCGGCCGGCTGTCGGTGGCGGGCTGGGCGGATCGGGTCGACCACGTCGTCGACGTCAGCGAGGAGCTGGAGGTGCCCGCCGCGCTGCTGCGCCCGGACGGCCACGTGGCGTGGGTCGGTGAAGACCAGCAGGAGCTACACAGCCAGCTGCCCACGTGGTTCGGCGCTGCTGTCAGCTGAGTGCACAGGTGTGACTCGACAGTGGCAGGGGTGACATGGAAACGGCTATGGGGCTGCTCG
>JBHEME010000210.1:0-572 GCA_046262755.1 Gemmatimonadaceae bacterium
ACCCAGCACTGTGAGCCTTTCAGAGGCGGAGCTGCTGGACGACGTGCGACAGCGTTTGTTCGCACCGGTGAAATCGAAGACTCCGCGCGCTGTTGGCGTGGAGATCGAGCTCATCCCCATTCATACCTCGACACGAAGACCCGCCCTTCCGGCTAGCGGCGGGATATCGTCGACCGCGGACATAATCTCGCGGCTGGCACTGCGCCACGGCTGGCGGGAGGAATCAGCCGGGAACGATCCGCCGTCGTGGACGCTCGACGATGGTACCCGCATATCGTTCGAGCCGGGTGGCCAGATCGAGATCAGCAGCGCGCCGCACTCGTCTGCTTCATCTGTCATTGATTCGACCCAGGCTCTCGTCTCTGTACTCCAGAGCGCAATGACAGTAGAAAGCATCGAGTTGCTCGCCCGCGGGGTTGACCCTCACAACGACATCGACGGAGTTCCTTTGCAGCTGCACAGCGATCGGTATGAGCGCATGACTCGATATTTCGAATCGATTGGGCCGTCGGGTGTCCGGATGATGCGACAAACCGCTGCGCTCCAGATCAATCTCGAGCGCGGCGAAGATC
>JBHEME010000211.1:0-570 GCA_046262755.1 Gemmatimonadaceae bacterium
GCCCCGCACGCGCAGCGGAGAAGAAGCCATGTCCGCGAACCGCCTCGTTGCCGCCCTGGTCGTGCTGCTGGCGGCGGGCCTGACGGCGCCGGCGGCCGCCCCTCCCGCCGCACTCGACGTCGCCCGCTGGGTCGAGGACCTCGGCTCCGAGGACACCGACACCTGGCGGCTGGCGGTCGATCGGCTGTGGAAGGCCGGCCGGGCCGCCGAGCCGGCCCTGCGGGCGGCGCTGAAGAACCGCGACCCCGACGTGCAGCACCCAATGGAAGCGCTCGAGCAGCTTCAGCACGAGGGTCGATCCCCACACGACGATGGGAATGCTGATGAGCAGTCCCGCGGCCACGAGCGCGAATGAGCCATGCGCGGCGCCCGCCACGGCGAGCACGTTGTCGAGCCCGCTCTGGTGCAGCTCGATCACATCGTGGTCGGCGCCCTCGTCGAACCCGTTGGGCACGCCGTGCGTCAGGCGGACCACCTTCGACCCGTCGGCCTTCATCGTGTAGATCCCCTCGTCCGCCGGGTAATTGCCCAGGTCGGACTCGAACGTGATCTTCGAAGCGTCCGGCGACC
>JBHEME010000212.1:0-249 GCA_046262755.1 Gemmatimonadaceae bacterium
CGGTGACGACCCTGTCTACATCGAGAAATTCATCGAGCGTCCACGTCACGTGGAGATCCAGGTGTTGGCAGACGCCCACGGCAACGTTCTTTCGCTCGGAGAGAGAGAGTGCTCTGTGCAGCGACGACATCAGAAGATGATCGAAGAATCGCCGAGCGTCGCAGTGAACGCCGATCTGCGCCGACGAATGGGTGAGAGTGCTGTGCGAATGGCAAAGGCAGCCGGGTACGTCAACGCGGGCACCTGCGA
>JBHEME010000212.1:259-569 GCA_046262755.1 Gemmatimonadaceae bacterium
ACCTGGTGCACTGCCAGCTGAAGATCGCATCCGGCGAGAAGCTCCCGTTGAAGCAGGACGAGATCGTGCCGCGAGGCTGGGCGATCGAGTGCAGAGTCACCAGCGAGGACGCGTCGAACAACTTTCTGCCTTCCACCGGACGCATTCGCTATCTGCATCTGCCCAGCGGGCCGGGCGTGCGATGGGATGGCGGAATCGAAACGGGTACTGACATCGGACTTCACTACGACCCGATGTTGGCGAAGCTGATCGTCTGGGCGCCGTCGCGCGAGCTCGCGATCGCCAGGATGCACCGCGCGCTCTCCGAGCT
>JBHEME010000213.1:0-569 GCA_046262755.1 Gemmatimonadaceae bacterium
GCTCTGCGGCGCGGACATCGAGCAGCTGCTGCTCGACACCATGACGGCGAGCGGCGTCCGCATCGTCTTCACCGACCTGCAGGCCGGCAGCTGCACGATGGCTGCGCGGCGCGTGCTGCGTCAGCTCGGCGAGGGCACCCTCGTCGCGGGCGCCAACCTGCCGATGCTGCTCGACTTCGTCATGTCGTCCGAGGGCGATGCCGCCGCGGCCGAGGGCAAGGCCAAGAGCGGAAAGGGCAAGGGTAAGGGTAAGGGCGGCCCGCTCACCGTCAAAGCGACCAAGGCCGTGGCGAAGCCGATGCCGGTCCTGATCGAGGCGGTGGGCACGGTGGAGCCCGAGCACAGCGTGCAGGTGCGCGCGCAGGTTTCGGGCGTGCTGCAGTCCGTGCAGTTCAAGGAAGGCGACACGGTCAAGCGTACCGGCGCCATCGTGGAAGTGCCGGTCGGCCGTGAGCTGCTGGGCCGCGTCGTCGATGCGCTCGGCAACCCGATCGATGGCAAGGGTCCGATCAAATCGAAGGAACGCCGCCGCGTCGACGTCAAGGCGCCCGGCATCATTCCCAGAAAGT
>JBHEME010000214.1:0-286 GCA_046262755.1 Gemmatimonadaceae bacterium
GCCCCAGATCGAGGCCGAGGGCGGCGCGCGGCGCCGGCTCTCGGCCATTCCGGGGCGGCCGCCGAGCCTCCGCGAGCCGCCGTCGACGTGCCGGTTCGCGCCCCGCTGCCCCTACGCGTCGCAGGCCGACGGCTGCGCGACGACCATGCCGCCGCTACGTCCGGTTCGCCCAGGACATTTCGTCCGCACGATGCATCCGGCGAGCGAGCGCGCCGGAGTGGTCGCTTGAGCGCGGAGCCGCTTCTACGGGTCGAGAACCTGCGGAAGTGGTTCCCAGTGCGGCAGG
>JBHEME010000214.1:296-567 GCA_046262755.1 Gemmatimonadaceae bacterium
TCGACGACGGGCTACGCGATTCTGCAGCTGCTCGAGCCGACGTCCGGCTCCGTCAAGTTCCGCGACACGGAGCTGACGACGCTGCGGGGCGAGCCGCTTCGGCGAATGCGGCGCGAGATGCAGATCATCTTCCAGGATCCGTACTCGTCACTCGATCCGCGCCTGACCGTCGAGAAGCTCGTGCGTGATCCGCTCGACGTGCACGCTGTGGGCGATCGCGCCTCGCGCCGCGCGCGCGTGCACGAGCTGCTGGAGCTCGTCGGCTTCGACC
>JBHEME010000215.1:0-566 GCA_046262755.1 Gemmatimonadaceae bacterium
ACCGAGGGAAGTGAAACATCTCAGTACCTCGAGGAAAAGAAAGCAAACGCGATTCCGCGAGTAGTGGCGAGCGAAAGCGGAGGAGGCTAAACCGCCGGAGGAAACTCCGTCGGGGTTGAGGGACCGCATTTAGGACCAGCACTCTGTAGACGAGCCGTCTGGAAAGTCGGGCCATAGAGGGTGAGAGCCCCGTAGTCGAAACGGAGGGCTGGCCGAGCGGAGTTCCCAAGTAAGGCGGGACACGTGCAATCCTGCCTGAATCTGCGAGGACCATCTCGCAAGCCTGAATACTACCTGTCGACCGATAGTGAACGAGTACCGCGAGGGAAAGGTGAAAAGAACCCCGGTGAGGGGAGTCCAAAGAACCTGAAATCGTGTGCCTACAAGCAGGGAGAGGGCTATGCCCGCAAGGGAATGCCTGATTCCGTACCTTTTGCATCATGAATCGGCGACTTAATGAACGTGGCGAGGTTAAGCCGAAGAGGCGGAGCCGCAGCGAAAGCGAGTCTGAACAGGGCGACAAGTCGCGTGTATTATAACCCGAAGCCAGGTGATCTATCCATGGC
>JBHEME010000216.1:0-561 GCA_046262755.1 Gemmatimonadaceae bacterium
AAGCAGGGGAACAGGTAATACATCGCGAACCCGAACCGGCGGACGTGCCGCTTGTAGTGCCGGATCGCGAGCGCATGACCGGCCTCGTGCACAGAGATCGAGATCACCTGCAGGATCGTGAGCGCGAGGATCCCCGCGACGTGCGAGCCGTCGATGGTGACGAGCTGCAGCTTCGGATCGCGGACCTCCTGGAACCAGAGCCATAAGCCGTAGAGCCCGAAGCCGACGAGCAGCGTCGCGCCGATCAGCTCCGGGGCCACCTCGTGGACGCTGCGCGCAAAGAACTCCCGCCCGATCACGCGCCCGCCTTGCGTGCGTCGTAGCGCAGCAGCGCGGGCACGGTGAGCGCGATCAGGAGCGTCCCGGCCACGCAGGCGATCCCGCCCGAGGTGCTGGCCCGGCTGCGGTCGGCGCCGGGCGTGCTCGACGCCAAGCCGGTCAGCTCAACCGGCTGAGCACCGCTTCCAGCCGCACGTCGGCCAGCGACTCGACGATGAGATCGGCGGCGCCGAGGTCGAGTCCCTTGGTGAGCGCGCTGGGCACGGCCACGCACCGCAGGCC
>JBHEME010000217.1:0-561 GCA_046262755.1 Gemmatimonadaceae bacterium
GCGTTGAGGGATGCACTGGTCGCCGGGAACTCGGTCGTCGTCCGATTCAACTTCCGCGGCATCGGCGCCTCGGAGGGATCGCCCGGTGACGGAACCGCCGAGACGGCAGACGCTCTCGGCGCCGTCGGTTTCGCCCGCGAGCGCTTCGCCGACCTTCCTCTCTCATTGCTGGGCTGGTCGTTCGGAGCATCCGTGGCGGTACGTAGCGCGCCGGAGGTCGCGGACCTCGCGGCGCTCGTGGCGATCGACTCGTTCTCCGAGAACGTCATCCAGTCGGTGCACGAGCAATCGCGCGCGCTGCTCGGCGCCGACATCATGGCGGTGCGCAACGAACCGCGCACGCCCGCAGTGGATTCGCTGGTCGATTCGTTGCGCAGTGTCGGCATACCGTCGGTCGTATCGACGAATTTCGTCTCGATGGCGCTCGTGCCGCGCTCAGGGGGCACGCGGCTCGTGCAGGTGCGGGCGGTGAGCGAGGGATACCCATTCTACGGCAAGATCACGAGCGATCCCCCGGCGGCGTGGCCGAACATCCAGAGCGGAGCGAATGCGGTCGTCGAC
>JBHEME010000218.1:0-560 GCA_046262755.1 Gemmatimonadaceae bacterium
CTGCAGCCCGGCGGAGCCGCGATCGTGACACCGGCCACCGGCGCCTTCTCGTTCACCTCGCTCGCCGCCGGCACCTACAGCCTGTCGGTGACCGCGACCAATTATCAGCCGGCGTCCGCGTCGGGCCTGGTCGTGACCAACGGCGCCACGACGACGCGCAATGTCACGCTGACGCTGGTGCCGGCGCTGACGGCGGTGCTGCTGCGCCGCCAGAAGGTGAAGGAGGTCGAGCCGGAGTTCCTCATCTGGCTGCGCGCGCGCTACCTGCGGCCGCTGCGCTGGGCGCTGCGCCACGCGCCGATCGCGGCGGCGGCGTCGATGCACTTGTGGAGATGGGCGTGCATCGCGGCGCGCGCGGTGAGATCGGGATCGAGCGGGTTGTCCATGAACGCGACCGACGAGATCTCGAGCCGGAGATCGGCGATCAGGCGGCGGACGTGGTCGGGGCGGAGCTGGTCCACGTCGAGGTCATAGACGGGCCCGCTGTAATCGACCGGCTCAGCCGTCTGGATCTCGTCGTCGACGATCGCCCCATCCTGCCAAACGGGCATGATCATGGT
>JBHEME010000219.1:0-556 GCA_046262755.1 Gemmatimonadaceae bacterium
GCTATCGCACGCTTGAGGTCGAGTTGATCGAATGGCATCACGGACGATTATTTAGTCACCATGAGCTGGAAAAAAGTTTCCTTGCGGAATACGGTGACTTTCATAATGTGGAATCGTTTGCAAACGTACACGTCCCGTCACCGCAAGGCGGCAGATTTAGTCCCCGCCGGGTCGGAACTTCAGCCTTAGCGGACAGTATAAATTCAGGTAGTCCAAGGAGTTAGCGTTGCTTAGAGTCATACTCACCGCATTGACGGTGACCCGGGCGGGAGATGGCCTGCCGGTTAGGTCTCCGGCGGATGTCGGCATGTCCAGCAGCCGCCTCGGCGCTATCCAGCGCGTGATTGAGCGGGGCATCAGGGCGGGGGGTTATCCGGGCGCTACGGTCGTCGTCGGCAGAAAGGGCGCCGCCGTCTATCAAAGGGGCTTTGGTAAGCTCTCCTGGAGCAGCAGTAGCGCACCCGTCGACGCCGAACGCACCATCTACGACATCGCATCGCTGACGAAAGTTGTCGGCACGACCACCGCGATAATGATTCTGTACGACGAGAAGAAG
>JBHEME010000220.1:0-553 GCA_046262755.1 Gemmatimonadaceae bacterium
CTTTTACATCAGCTCCACGGTGGCCTGGGCTCCGCTTTGGTGGCGGTGGGACCGTAGGCGATGCGGTGCCAGCAGCGGCCGTTGCCGTGGTAGCGGGGGTCGCGGAGGAAAGGGGGATAGCAGTGGTGGCCACAGTTGGCTTGTCCTTATCAATCATTATATGGGCTCCGTCCAGCGAAGGGGTGGTGCTGATGACGGCCTCTAATCACAGATGTTTTGTTCGATGCCCGTCCGGGCTGAACGGCGCTAAGTATATGATTTTTCGTCACTAAAACAAGGTAGGCTGTTGCAATGCTTTCGGTGTCCTGATATCAGCCCAATTCGCCACTGGTAAGAACTATATAAGGACAGATTGACGCCAGTATACCGAGACTTGAGGCCATATTGAAGCTTCGTGTGGTTGATTTGAGCCGGGTGCTGGCAGGCCCGTTTTGCTCGATGATTCTCGCTGATTTGGGCGCAGATGTCATCAAGGTGGAGCGTCCCGGATCTGGGGATGCGACCCGCGGCTGGGGACCGCCCTTCGATCAAACGGGTGAGAGCGCCTATTTCC
>JBHEME010000221.1:0-553 GCA_046262755.1 Gemmatimonadaceae bacterium
CCAGGAGATCGCCTCGCCCTCGCGGTCGGGGTCGGTGGCGAGGAACAACTTGTCGGCGCCGCGCACCGCCTCGGCGATCGCCTTCAGGTGCTTTTCCGACCGGCCGTCGACCTCCCACGACATCGCGAAATCGTCATCGGGGAGGACCGAGCCGTCCTTCGCCGGCAAATCGCGGACATGGCCGTAGCTGGCGACGACCTTGTAGTCGCGCCCGAGATACTTGTTGATGGTTTTCGCCTTGGCGGGCGACTCGACAACAACGATGTTCATGGGGACATTCAAAAAACCAGCGCTAAGGATGGGTCAGCGCAGCGAGACCAGATTGCCGGGATGACGCTCGATGCGCCCGGCGAGTTCCAGTTCGAGCAGCAAGGTGGCGATTGAAGCGGCTGACAAGTGGCACTGCCGCACCAGTTCGTCAACCGCGACCGGGGTCGGGCTGAGTTTTTCGACGATCAGCTCGAGCGCGGCGTCCGCCCCGACCGGCAGGGCAGGGGCGGGCAGCTCGGTTCGTCCCACCGCCTCGCGCGGGCGCAGGTGCGGTGGTCTCGGA
>JBHEME010000222.1:0-551 GCA_046262755.1 Gemmatimonadaceae bacterium
GCGTGGAGCTGGATGATGGTTCGGCCCGCTGCCGAAGCATAGTGATGCATGCCGGCCGGGACCGCGCCAAAGGCTCCAGCGTGCAGCGGCGTCATCTTCTTCCGGTCGAATGTGTCGCCCATGCCAACGTTCAGCACGCCACTCAGAACGGTGATGTGCTCGTCGGCAGCATGAAAATGGGGTGGGATTCTGTAGCCAGCCGGAAACATCAACCGCATCGTAAAAAGACTGGCCTTGGTGGGATCTCCATCCAGCACCGCCGCACGTGCGCCCGCGGGCAAGACAGCGGGCGCAGGTCCCCATTTTACCGATTGCGGAGTGCTGATCGTCTGGGCGCGGAGGCCGCCGAAGGCGATCATGGACGCTGCCAGAACCAGGTGCTTCATCGATACTCCTGAGATAGAGGCTCCATAAAATCTTCAAATTCGCGCGGCGGTCAAGAGTGCGGGTGATCAGGCGTCGCAAGACAATTTGCGCAAACGAAAAAGCCCGCCTGGGTCCAGGCGGGCTTCCTCTTATGCGCGACCGAAAACTATTTCTTTTCGTCCACG
>JBHEME010000223.1:0-551 GCA_046262755.1 Gemmatimonadaceae bacterium
GCTCTAACCGACTGAGCTAAGGGCCCAAAGGGGTGCGTACCAAGGTACAGACTCTGGCATCTCGGCGGCAACGGCTTTCGCGCGATCTCGCAAGTTCACAACTAAAGCGGGCGGCTCTGAGCGCTAAGCATTGAGCTTCTCAGCTAAAGTCGTGAACCATTTACACCTCGTTAGAAGGAAAGGCTCCAGCGCGGTTCGAGGGCGATTTTTACTCGGCCGGCGAAGCCGGTGCGGGTTACGGCGGCCTGGTGCGCATCGTTGGTGCGGTGGTTTATGCCGACGTCTCCGCTTACCTCGAAATCTTTCCAGCGCGTCGCTCCACTGACTGCGGCGCGGCTGACGCCCATCACCACTCCGCTGAAAATTCCGGGTGTCGACGCGAAGTTTGCGCTCTGCGGGTAGGGCGCGCGGTAATCGCCTTCGCCCTGTCGCCGGTGGGCGACGTAGAGCCGCAGCGGTGTCCTCGGTACAAGAGCAAGGTCGGCCCCTAGTTTGACCTCGTCGTAGTCGCTGAATCCGCGGCCAAGGCCAACGCCCGCGAACTCGTAGGT
>JBHEME010000224.1:0-551 GCA_046262755.1 Gemmatimonadaceae bacterium
TGCTCCAGCTGTTCGGCAAGGTGGGTGGTTGCATTTTCCCCAGCGCGGCCGCCCGAAAGGTGAGTATCCGTTCCGATGTGGATACGACCACGGAGGAAAGTGCCGGTCGTTATGACGACGGAGCGAGCACCAAAGCGTCGTCCCTCGAGCGTTTCTACGCCCAATACTCGAGAGTTATCCTCGCCAAGAACCAGCCGAGCTACGGTTCCCTGCAGTATTTGCAGACTTTCGTGCTTTTCGAGAAGCGACCTAACAGAGCGACGGTAAAGTCCGCGATCGCACTGGGCGCGCGGGGCCCACACTGCAGGTCCCTTGCTTCTATTGAGCATGCGGAACTGGATCATCGCCAAATCGGTGGCTCTGCCCATTATTCCGCCCAACGCATCAACCTCTCTGACCACCGTTCCCTTCGCAATTCCACCGATAGCTGGATTGCATGACATCTGGCCAATGGTCTCGAGCGTGCTGGTGACGAGCCCAACCGTCGAACCAACTCGCGCCGCCGCAACCGCGGCCTCCGTGCCAGCGTGGCCAGCGCCGATGACGATGAC
>JBHEME010000225.1:0-550 GCA_046262755.1 Gemmatimonadaceae bacterium
AGCTGTATGCACACTGCGTGTGTGTGGTCGGTAAAAACTACCGTTTGCAGAATATTCAGTTGTCAAAGACGGCTCATCGCGTGAGCGATGAGCCCGAAAAACTGGTGGAGAATACCGGGCTCGAACCGGTGACCTCCTGGTTGCAAACCAGGCGCTCTCCCAGCTGAGCTAATTCCCCGATGAATTGTGCGGTGCTTGTTTATTGCGCGATGGAAGGAGAGTCGGGAGGTCTTACGTCCAAACGAACCTTCTCGCGCTAGGCACTACGCAATACATTGCTCCTTTAACTGGTGGGCCTGACTAGATTCGAACTAGTGACCCCACGCTTATCAAGCGTGTGCTCTAACCAGCTGAGCTACAGGCCCAGTATTCTCGTGAATTCTTTCAAAGAACCGACGGCCGGTTCTCTCAAAACTAGACAAGCGCGCAATACACAAGCTTTGCCGACCGGCCAAAGGCCGGTCAAACAACAATGTGAGCCAGATCGATCTTTAGAACTTCCCGAAGGAAGACTCTAGAAAGGAGGTGATCCAGCCACAGGTTCTCCTAC
>JBHEME010000226.1:0-550 GCA_046262755.1 Gemmatimonadaceae bacterium
GGACGCGGTGCTGGATTGTCGGAGTCTACGGCGAATCTAATGCCGCCGCGCCGGCCGGCTCAGCGGAAGACTTTTCTCATCTTCGTATCCGGGTCGCGGGCGAAACGAAACGTGAACCAGGCGAGGTCCGTGACCAGCTGGTCGTACGTCTGTGGATCGACCTTGTCGGCCACGATATTGAGGCGGCCACCGATCTGTCCCTTCAGATGCTCGATCCATTCCTTCGTGAAGTCAGCCATGTTGCGTGCGCCTCTGAGCGGTTAACTGAAATTGATCGAGCCGGCGGCCCTCCGCCAGCAACCGAGAGCAGGTGACCGGAGCCGGTTTTGGTCTGGATTCTGCCAATCAGCATTGCGCCGCGGCACTCTTTCGCCGTGGAGAACTGACTTTATCGGGGACTTTCATGCGGAAAATATCACTCACAGTTAGTGCCATTGCGCTACTGGCCGGATGCGGGGTATCCACCCAGCAGGAAGTGCAAATGGGACAGGAGGAGGCGCAGCAGGTAAACGCCCAACTCCCCATGGTGCAGGACGCGGTGATCCAAAAC
>JBHEME010000227.1:0-550 GCA_046262755.1 Gemmatimonadaceae bacterium
GCCGCAACCAGGCCGAACAAAGCTAAAGTCTTGCGATTTATAGTCATAAACTGCTGAGGTTGGTCGTGGGCTTGGTCATCATGCAGATGATTAATACAAATGCCGTTCCACCACGACATGTTTTGAGAGCTCGGATGGCCTTGCACGAATGGGTGTCACACCATGCGCGCCGATCGTGGGTCGGGACTGCTGGCTTGCGGCGCCCTCGGTCTGCATTTTCTTGCGCGCTCCCTACTGCGAAATGCTTTTCACCCGACGGCAATGGCGCAATCCTGCCCGAAATTCGTTCTGATCACGCTGCTCGCGCTGTCGTCATCCCCGAGCATCGCCGGCGCCCAAAAAATCGATCAATCGCTCTACTCGAGTCTGGAGTGGCGCATGATCGGCCCATTCCGCGCTGGTCGCACCATCGGTGCGACCGGGGTACGCGGGCAGCCGAACGTGTTCTACGTCGGCGTCAACAACGGCGGCGTCTGGAAGACCACCGATGCCGGGCGGGTGTGGACCCCCATCTTCGATGATCAACCGACGGGCTCGATTGGAGACATTG
>JBHEME010000228.1:0-550 GCA_046262755.1 Gemmatimonadaceae bacterium
GCAAAAAGACGGTCAAGAAGGGCTCCCGCCCGTCACCGAAGAAGGCCAAAGGGAAGCCCAAGCAGACGGCCAAGAAGATCTCCATCGACCCGCGCCGTCTCCAGCAGATGCGCGACGCCGAGAAGAAGCGCCTCGCCGCGGAGCGGGCGCGCGAGGAGAAGCGCGTCGCCGCCGAGCGCGATCGGGTCGTCGGCGTTCCCGACGGCGTTTCCTCGGAGCTCGCGGCGGCGGCGATGCTGCAGGGGATGACCGCCCACTACCTCGCCTTCGACTCCTACCCGGTGCAGGCCGGCGACTGGGTCGTCGTCCACGCCGCCGCGGGCGGCGTCGGGCTCCTGCTCACGCAGCTCGTGAAGCTGCGCGGCGGCCGGGTGATCGCCACCACGTCCTCCCCCTGCTGCCCGCCAGCGGCAACGAATCGTGAAACGGCAGCTAACCACATCATCGAGGCGCCGGTGCTACTTCTCGACGATGTCGGTCCTCAACCCGCTCGCCGCCGGCAGCGCAAGACAAACGGACATCGCGCGTTTCATCCGGTCCTCCCTTCACC
>JBHEME010000229.1:0-548 GCA_046262755.1 Gemmatimonadaceae bacterium
CTGTTACAGGACAGCCCCGAACCCGACATGGATCGCGAGCTCGATATCGAGACAATGCAGCTGAGCGAGGAGGTACGCTCGTTCGAGCTCAAGTCGCTGCTGCGAGGAGCCGATGATTTCCGCGATGCGCAGGTTGAAATCAGCGCTGGCGCTGGTGGTACTGAAGCGCAGGACTGGGCTCAGATGATAATGCGCATGTACACGCGATGGGCGGAACGCCGCGGCTACGAGGTGAGTGTTCTCGACGAAAGTGAGGGAGAAGAGGCAGGTATCAAAGGGGCCGTCCTCGAAATTCGCGGCCTCTATGCTTACGGCTTCCTGCGCCCGGAGACTGGAGTGCACCGGTTGGTGCGCATCTCGCCCTTCGATGCGAACGCGCGGCGCCACACCAGCTTTGCGTCGGTATTCGTTTATCCGGTTGTGAATGAAGAGATCAACATCGACATCCGGGAAGAAGATTTGAGAATCGATGTGTTTCGTGCATCCGGAGCTGGTGGACAGCACGTCAACAAGACCAGCTCGGCGGTGCGCATCACTCACCTTCCCAC
>JBHEME010000230.1:0-281 GCA_046262755.1 Gemmatimonadaceae bacterium
GGACGTGTATTTCGTGTCGGTGATGAATGGGCCCGGGTCGGACAAGGATGGCAACGGCTACATCGTAAAGATCAACGCCGCCAACCTGGGCGAGTCCCAGCTATTCGCGGTCGGCGGCAAGAACGGCGTGCGACTCGATGCGCCGAAGGGACTCGCGATTCACGGCGATACGCTATGGGCGACGGACATTGACGTGTTGCGGGCGTTCAATCGGTTCAGTGGCAAGCCTCTGGGAGGAATCGATCTCAAGCCTTATGGAGCGGTGCTGCTCAACGACATCG
>JBHEME010000230.1:291-548 GCA_046262755.1 Gemmatimonadaceae bacterium
ACCCGATGGATCGATCTACGTCACCGACACCGGCATCATCATGAGCCAGATCGGTGTCATCTATAAAGGCGGTGACAAGGTATTCGCCATCGGGCCGAATCGATCGATCAACATCGTCGCGCACGGCAACGTGCTCGGCCGTCCCAACGGCGTGACGTGGGACTCCGCGGGCAAACGCTGGGTCGTCGTTTCGTTCGACACCTTTCACAGCGAGGTGTACGCCCTGCATCCGAGCGACTCGACGCGGATCATACTGG
>JBHEME010000231.1:0-543 GCA_046262755.1 Gemmatimonadaceae bacterium
ACACTGCGCATCACCGAAGATGGAGAAGTCTACAATCCCGTATTTCGCTTCGTCTCACGATTCGTGATGGGGCATACCGCGACGGTGGACGAATATCTGAAAGACCTAGGGCGGCGACTGGGACGGGGGGAAGAGGGAAGCGGGAAGAGGGAAGCGGGAACTGCAAACTGAAAACTGAAAACTGAAAACTACCTTTTGGGGGCGTGAGCAGAGCGGCGCGTGGTAGCAGGGAGGGACCGCGCAACAGCGCCGTCCCGCTTCCCGCTTCCCTCTTCCCGCAATCAGACTGCGTCCGACAAGCTTGTAAAATTGAAGTCCTTGGCCTTGATCACCGGCATCACCACCGGACCGCCTGCTTCCGTCCCACCCAGTCGCACCGCCGGACCGATCGCCTCGAGATTGCTGAGGAGAAAGAGCGGCGATTCGTTGAAACGGAAGTTCTTGATCGCCTTGGAGATTTTGCCGTTCTCGATCAGGAACGTCCCATCGCGCGTCAGGCCGGTAAAGAGAATCGTTCGCGGATCGACCTGGCGCAGGTACCAG
>JBHEME010000232.1:0-543 GCA_046262755.1 Gemmatimonadaceae bacterium
GGCGACGTCGGTCGTGTGAAGGCTGCTGAGCACGAGGTGACCCGTCTCCGCCGCGGCGAGCGCGATGCGCATCGACTCAGGGTCGCGCATCTCGCCGATGACCAGCACGTCGGGCGCCTGGCGGAGTGCGGCACGAAGGGCGGTGGGGAAGTCCGGCGCGTCGGCGCCGATCTCGATCTGCTCGACGATGCTCGTGTGGTGCACGTGTTCGTATTCGATGGGATCTTCGACCGTGATGATGTGCCGCGCGTCACGCCGGTTGATCTCATCCACGATCGCGGCCATCGTCGTCGTCTTGCCCGACCCGGTGGCGCCGCCGACGAGCACTAGGCCGCGGTTCAAGGTCGAGAGCGCCGCGACCTCGGGCGGCAGGTTCAACTCGGACAGGCGCGGCACGCGAGTTGGCAGCAGGCGAATCGCCGCCGCGGCGCGGCCACGTTCGCGGTGCAGGTTGATGCGAAACCGCCCGAGGCGCGGCAGCCGGAGCGAACCGTCGGCGATGCCGCCGTCCAGGAACTGCTTCTTCGCGTGCGACGACAGGAG
>JBHEME010000233.1:0-543 GCA_046262755.1 Gemmatimonadaceae bacterium
AGTCAGGCAGGCCCACCGGCCCCTATCTGAGCGCGCGAACTCTGGCGCCCTGAGCAGCAGTTCGTGGCCGAGTGCCAGGCGTTCGTCACGGTGGGCCTGCTCGTAGTCCTTCCGCTCCCGCTGGCCACGAGCTTCGACAGCCCGGCGCCGAGCGCGCCGCCCAGCGCCGCGAGGAGGAGCGCCTCGGTGAGGAGCTGGCGCAGGATGCGGCCGCGGCCCGCGCCGATGGCCAGCCGCACCGCCATCTCGCGCCGCCGCGTCGCGGCGCGCGCGAGCAGCAGGCCGGCGACGTTGGCGCAGGCGATGAAGAAGACCAGCGCCACCGAGCCGAAGAGCGGGACGAGGAGACGGCGGCCATCCTCTTTAGAAGCGGCGCCCTGGCGCCGCGGTTACGACTGGCGCCGAGGCCGTCGTTGTAACCTTCGCCGCGATGATCGTCGCCGCCGGCAGCAACAACGCGTTCGCGATCAACGGCTTCGCCGGAATGACGAACACGCAGATCTTCTCCTTCTTCTTCATGTTCCTGCTGTTCAACTTATATGT
>JBHEME010000234.1:0-542 GCA_046262755.1 Gemmatimonadaceae bacterium
CGCATACGAGCTCGCGGTGTCGTCGACGAAGTCGATGACGGGTCATTGCTTCGGCGCGGCGGGTGCGATCGAGGCGATGATGTGCGCCCTTGCCCTGAAGGAGGGAATCATCCCGCCGACGATCAACTACGAGAATCCCGATCCGGAGTGCGATCTCGACTACGTCCCGAACGAGGCGCGCGAGGTCCCGGATCTCGCGGTCGGGGTGTCGAACTCCTTCGGCTTCGGCGGGACGAATGCGACGCTGATATTCTCGGCGTTCGAATGAGGCCGTGGAGTGCGGTCGCCATGCGACCGCTCTTTGGCCGACGAAGAGCGGCGGCTTGGCCGCCGCACTCCAGATCACGCGAACCACACGATGACAACGACCGATTTTCGTCCCGCGTGGTGGCTGCGCGGGCCGCACGCGCAGACGATCTGGGGGCGCATCACGCGGCGGCGGCGCCTCGTCCGCCTCACGCGCGAGACGCTGATCACCCCCGACGACGACGATCTGGTCCTCGATCATCTCGACGCACCGGTGCGCGACGATCGTTTCCGAT
>JBHEME010000235.1:0-540 GCA_046262755.1 Gemmatimonadaceae bacterium
GATCGAGGCCGCGATAGTACACTGCCATCAGAAAGGCCGCCATCTGATACTCGGGTACATCGCCTCGCGAAAAGGCGATTACAAGGTCGTAAATCTCTTCGGACTCGAGCCGGCCGCCATCGCGTTTGCGCTCGATCAGACGCGGTACGATCATTTAGGCTCTGAAGGGGTAAACATCGAGATGAAACGTCAACTCCGACTTGGAGCTCATATGCGCTTCGCCCACTTAGTCTCTGCAGGAATGTTGCTTGTCACCGCGGCCGCCAGCGCCGGCGCCCAGTCGGCCGCCGATCACGTTGCGCTCGGAGACAAAGAATACGTCGCGATGAATGCTTCCGCCGCCCTCGGGCATTATGAGGCCGCGCTCAAGGATGATCCGAAGAATTACGATGCTCTGTGGAAGGCATCGAGGTCGGCCGTGGATCTCGGCGAAAACGAGCGCAACGACGGGAAGCGCGATGATTACTTCAAGAGAGGCGAGCTGTATGCGCGTCGGGCCGTCGAAGCCAACGCGGGTGATGCCGAGGGTCACTTCAATCT
>JBHEME010000236.1:0-539 GCA_046262755.1 Gemmatimonadaceae bacterium
GGTCAGCGGCGACACGATCCTGCGGCGCTGACGCGCCTTCGGCCGCCTAGCCGAAGCGGCCGGTGACGTAATCGCGCGTGCGCGGGTCGCGGGGTGAGCCGAAGATCTTCTCCGTCTCGGCGAACTCGATCAGGGTGCCGATCGGTTTCTCGCCGCGCGTCTCGAGGCTGAAGAACGCGGTGCGGTCGGCGACCCGGGCCGCCTGCTGCATGTTGTGGGTCACGATCGCGATGCAGTACTCGTCTTTCAATTCGGCGATCAGTTCCTCGATGCGCTGCGTCGAGATCGGGTCGAGCGCGGAGGCCGGCTCGTCGAGCAGCAGAATTTCCGGGCGGATCGCGATCGCGCGCGCGATGCCAGCCGCTCGCCGTCCCCGTCTCGGTGCCGTAGAGCACCCGCGTCACGTTCCGCGCGAGCTCGCCGCGCTGGGGGGTCGCGTTCGCCAACAGGTGGAGCGCGCGCCACCCCGCCTCGGCCTCTGCGCGCGCGTCCGGCGTGCCCAGCACGGCGGAGCGGAAGGAGAGCGCCGCGGTGTACAG
>JBHEME010000237.1:0-537 GCA_046262755.1 Gemmatimonadaceae bacterium
AACGGCAGGTCGGCGGAGTCGGCGAGGAGATACGTGCTGTCCGGGTCGGCTTCCTCCGCGAGCCGGCGCATCGTGGGGGAGGCGTCGATCGCGGTCACACGGTGGCCGCGCTTCTTCAGGTCGCGAGCCACGCGCCCCTCGCCGCAGCCGACCTCGAGTGTCGCCCGGCCGGGAGGCGGCACGAGCTCGAAGAAGGGCGGCGCGATCTCGGCCGCGTAGACGTCCTCGCCCGAGCGCGCGAACCCCTCCACGCGCAACAGGCCGCTTCCGTTGGCGAGTATGTCGAGTAGGCCCGAGCGCCGTTCCTCCTCGGCCTCGGCGCTGGTGTCGGCGAAGCGGAACCGCGGCTCCTCCAGCACGAGTGGGCCGACGTCCCACTGGCCCTTGGCGTCGATGGCGACGAGGCACACGAGGTCGAGAGACGGCTTCAGCTCCCCGCCGAGAGCCGACCAGACGTCCGACAGCGAGCGGTCCTCTGGCGGAGGGAGCGCGATGCTGGTGCGCACCGGCACGCCCTGCGCGGCCAGGTTGCCGACC
>JBHEME010000238.1:0-536 GCA_046262755.1 Gemmatimonadaceae bacterium
GGACACAGGTGTCCCCAAGGCGCGTGTCAATTTGCAACAGTCCAAAGCTCAAGCGTCGCGTAGGCGTGGCGTAAGTTCTTCATTAACAATCACTTGGAAATGACGTCCCACTTGGCACATCGGGTGCCTATGATGGCGGCGAGCCACGGGTGTGGCACCTACAAGTGAGAGAGTTATGAAGAAGGATCGTAAGGACACGAATTCATCCGAGCCGATGGGCATCGTCATCTCGCGTGGCGACAAGACGGAGCCGACTCCCGTTTTCGCGGCGTACATCTGGGCACCAGCACCGGAGAACGCAGAGGAACCGGAAACTCGCGCTGCCTAAGCTTTGTTTGTCGGTTATAAAGGCCCCGCGACTCGTCGCGGGGCTTTTTGTTAGGAAACCCGGTACGCTGCTTGCCCCCCTTGAACCGAGTGGAACAGGCCCCCGGCTGGGAAGGCGAACGGCATGCGCTGTTGTCCCAGCGCATCTCGGACATTGGTCTCGAGATCCGCGGCACTCTGCTCGAAAAGCTGGTCAATCAGCTTTACGA
>JBHEME010000239.1:0-536 GCA_046262755.1 Gemmatimonadaceae bacterium
CCGACGGCCCGTCGCGAAACTCGGCGGCCTCGTCCGGGGACAGCTCGGCGAGCTCCGCCTCGAGCTTGAGGTCGATGCCTCCCGGACCGTTCTCGAGGGCCACGAGCGGCTTCGTCGTCAGCGGCGCGAGCTCCCGTGGGAGTTCGCCGGGGTATTCGGACAGCGACTTGCCTGCCTCGGCGTGGGCGAGCACGCGCTCCAGCTCGGCCACCTCCTCTCGCAGCCGCGGATCGCCGGACTTCGCCTGCGTGCGGACGCGCTCGAGCCGCCCCACGTCCACAGCCGCTCGGCCTCGAGGCCCGGCTCGTAGATTGGCAGCTCGTTGCGCTTGAGCCGCTCGACCTTGCCCGCATCGACGTCGGCGCAAATAACGTCGTTGCCTGTCTCGGCGAGACAGGCGCCGACCACGAGGCCGACATAGCCGGTGCCGATGACTGAAATGTTCATGACGCCACTCGCGGTGCACGCGTGAGGACCGGCTCGTCCGGCGGATCGCTGCGCGCGCTCAGCGACACGATCCGCGCCCTGCCCGGCGT
>JBHEME010000240.1:0-535 GCA_046262755.1 Gemmatimonadaceae bacterium
GTCATCGGCCGAGCAGAAAGTGTTCAACACCTTTGCGCCAAAGACGGCTGACGTTCGCGCGACGCTGATGGACTTTGCCCTCCAGCTCAAGAAGACCGTAAAACCGAACTTCACGGTCGAGCCCGCTTGGCGCGAAGAGTTCTACCGGAGGCTCCAGGCAAAGGGTGTGACCGTTGAGCATGCTCAGTATGAGCAAGCTGCTGGAGAGATAGACCGATTGCTTGGAAACACCGTTGCCCGTTTGGCGTTTGGGGATTCAACTGCAAAACGGCGGAGCGTTCCCGAGGACAATCAGCTGATGCGAGCCATTGATGTCCTCAAACAGAGCCAGAGTCAGCAGGACTTGTTTGCGATTGCCGAGCGCGAACAGACTACGGTGTCGGCCCGAAGATAGCGCGCAGTTTCCCGACACAAAATCCCGGCAGAGTTTCCCTGCCGGGATTTTGTTTAGCGGACTACTTCTCGCTCAGGGCCAGCGGTGCTTGTTGGAATAGTTGCTCCCAAATACCTCGCGCAGTATTGGTCTTGGGTCGTC
>JBHEME010000241.1:0-271 GCA_046262755.1 Gemmatimonadaceae bacterium
AAGATCGTCGCTTCGATCGCGCACCATATGGTAAGGACCATGAAGGCGACCCAGGGCACACCCGGCTGGAAGTAGCTGCGTGACGCGCCGTCTAGGAGCGTCAGCGGCGAGCGCACGATGCCAAGCAGAATGTTCTTGAGCATCAGCAGGCCGAACCGAATCGACCCGATTACCCAGCCGACAAGGGCGATGCCAACGCGAAGCATTCCGGTCCAGAACAACCAGATGCAGCGAGCTGCGTCCCACCAAGTCATGAGAAGCGCGGTGAGAA
>JBHEME010000241.1:281-534 GCA_046262755.1 Gemmatimonadaceae bacterium
CACCGGTACGAGTAGCACGACCCACGTAAATACGCGCGCCGCCGGATGTGCATTGATCAGCGACGACAGCATGGCCGGCTGCCACTGGCCGAGCCAGCGCAGAGGCGCAGTTAAAAGCATCACCGCGGGCTGCCACTGCGCGGGGAATAGTTGCGCGAACGAATCAAACATTTTTGACCTCGCAGTGAGGTTTGTATCAAGCCCGAAGACACACGGGCGGAGGCACCGAGATTGTGACTGGCGGTGCCAGTTC
>JBHEME010000242.1:0-532 GCA_046262755.1 Gemmatimonadaceae bacterium
ACTCTCACCTCCTACCGCGTTTAACCATATGTGGGTATTCACCCCTCATACCTCCCACTCACCGCTCTAAGCGGCCGTTGTGTTGGTGCCGACGCCCGAGGCTGAAACTCCGAGCAGGTCCACTCCGTTAGGGATAACTGAAAACTTAGTTATCCCAGGGAACCCACCCGGAGAATTCTATGGCGACCTCTAACCCACAATCACCGCAGTTCACTGCGCGAATGACCGGCGCGCTCTGGCTCGCCGTCATCGTCATAAGCTCGATCGCCGTCGCCGGCCCCACCATCGTCGCCCCGGACGCGGCCACCACGGCGAGCAATATTCTCGCGTCCGAGCTCGCCTTCCGCTTCGCCGTCGTCAACGAATTCATCGGCGGCGCCTGCTACGTCGGCGTCACCGTCCTGCTCTACCAGCTGCTCAAGCCAGTCAGCAAAAACCTGGCGTTGTTCGCCGCCGCCTGCGGAATCATTGGTATAACCGTCGGAGCAGGCCTGACTGTTCGCGACCTCGGTATTGTCGCGATTCTCAAGTC
>JBHEME010000243.1:0-531 GCA_046262755.1 Gemmatimonadaceae bacterium
CTCGAGCGTCGCGTTCGGGATGTCGAGCCTCGCCAGCAGTGATGTGTCACGCACCGCAGACTGTACCGAATCCACCGGAACCTTGAGGGTTTTGGCGAGCAGCGGAGTGATCTGCGAGATAGTGTAGCCTTCGGGAATCGTGATCGTGTTGACGAGTCCATGCCCCCCGTGAAGCGCGGCGATGATGTCCTTCCACGGTGTTCCGTGCCTGAGAAGGTAGGTGCCCGGCTTGATGTTGCGGTCCCCACCGGTCACGCGTGCGTAAACCCGGAACATCTTCCGCCACCCGACCAGATTCGCCTTCGACAGGGAATCCGCTGCATCAGCGAAGCTCGCTCCCCTCGGAATGATCACGCGGGTGGATGCGCCGTATGGCTTCGGCGCGCACGCGGCCAGCACGAAGCACCCCGCGGCCAGGGCCGCGCGGCCGGTCAGCACGAGCGGCTGACCCGGGGCGGCCGCGTCGTGCGGCGCGTCGAGCAGCAGGCTGTGGACGTCGACCTCCGCGCGCATGAAGGGATGCACCTGGCA
>JBHEME010000244.1:0-531 GCA_046262755.1 Gemmatimonadaceae bacterium
CTTATCCCGGGAATACGTGGGCTATCTCGCACGCGAGGTCACCAAGAAGCTGATCGCCGGGGAGTTCATCGAAACCAAGAAAGTGCCCCAGGTGACGGAGAAGGTGAACGCCGCCCTGCTCGACGAGATCGTGGCCATGGGTGACGGCTCCATGCTCGACGGCGTCCATGCGGCCATCGAGGGCGGCTGGTTCCAGGCCCGCATCGCCGAGTCGGCGTATGCCTTCGAGGCGAGCGTGGCCTCGGGCGAGCGGATCATCGTGGGCGTGAACCGCTTCACCGAGGGTGACGACGACGAGGCCATCGAGATCCACGAGCACGCCGCGGACGTCGAGGAGCGCCAGATCAAGCGCCTGGCCGCGGTGAAGGAGAAGTTGTTCACGGAGCGCAACAAGCGCGACCAGCCGTTCCTCAACAAAATCATGCTGACGGGCTGGAGCGGCCTGATGATCGGCGGCTTCGCACGGGGCGCCATCGACCTGAAGGAGCCGAAGTACGCGGAAACCGCCGCGAAGGCCGCGGTGTTCGTGCT
>JBHEME010000245.1:0-530 GCA_046262755.1 Gemmatimonadaceae bacterium
CGGCTCGAAGATGGCCTCGTGCTTCTCGCGCGGGATACCCGGGCCGTTGTCGTCGACGTGAATGGCCACGGATCGCTCCTGAACCGTGCAGTAGACCCTGATGCGTCCGCCTTCCTGCGTGAACTTCACCGCGTTGGAGAGAAGGTTGATCATGATCTGGCGCAGCTTGTCCGGATCGGTGCGCGTGAAGACGTTGGCGGGCGGCGAATCGCATTGGTAGTTCAGCGACTTGGCGCGGGCAAGCGAGCTCATCATTGCGTCGAGATCGGCGATTATTGCTCGCAGCGGTACGTCGATGATGTCGAACGGCACCTCGGTCGCCTCGAGGCGCGTGAAGTTCAGGATGTCGTTGATGATGCCGAGGAGGTGCTCCTGACTTCGCTTGATGCGCGCGAGATCGGCTTTCTGCCCCGAGGTCAACGGGCCGCGCAGCTCCAGCTCCAGAATATCTACGTAGCCACCGATCGAATTGAGTGGAGTCCTCAGCTCGTGACTCATCACCGCGAGGAACTCGGCTTTGGAGCGATTGG
>JBHEME010000246.1:0-530 GCA_046262755.1 Gemmatimonadaceae bacterium
CCCTTCGGCCTCGGCTTAGGCCCGACTGACCCTGGGCCGATTAACGTTGCCCAGGAAACCTTAGATTTACGGCGGGCCGGTTTCTCACCGACCTTTACGCTACTTGTGCCGGCATTCGCACTCGTGCACGCTCCACACGGACTTCCGTTCATGCTTCTCTGCACGCACGACGCTCCTCTACCAACGTGCGCTTATCACGCACGCTCCATGGCTTCGGTACGAAGCTTGAGCCCCGATCATTTTCGGCGCAAGAACACTTGACCAGTGAGCTGTTACGCACTCTTTAAATGATGGCTGCCTCTAAGCCAACATCCCAACTGTTTTAGAAACTCCACTTCCTTACTCACTGAGTCTAGAATTTGGGGCCTTAATCGACGATCTGGGCTGTTCCCCTTTTGACTATGAAGCTTATCCCCCACAGTCTATTTCCCGGCTTCTTTTGTGGTATTCGGAGTTTGGTTCCCTTTGGTAGGCCGGTAGGCCCCCGCGTGGATCCAGTGCTCTACCCCCACAAAAGTGAGTGCCAAGAC
>JBHEME010000247.1:0-529 GCA_046262755.1 Gemmatimonadaceae bacterium
GTGCATCCGCCCGGACGCCTTCGGGCTCGACTACGCGGACGAGCTCCTGTACACTCGTCTTTCCGGCGACGATTTGCGCACAACCGCATCCCCACAGCGACCGCGTGCCCGACGCCCGTGCGACGCTCATCAACCGCGCCGGCGACTCGGTTGCGGCGATCGCCCGCTCGATTTCTGGAGTTGCAACCAGAACCTCCGTTATGGCGACGCGTCCCGAGTATCCAGTCATCGAGCACTCCGGACACCCCGCCGGCACGTAGATCATCGAATCTTCTGGAATCGAACTCACGAGGCGTCTGGGAACCCCGGCATTCGCCACCAGCTTGCAAGCGCCGCAAAGGCGTCGGATCAGACGTTGCGCGACAACACCCTTCAGCGCTCCAGCGAGTTTCGCCGAATCGACGCCGAGATCCGTGAGCCGGGTGATGGAGCTGCAGGCATCGTTCGTGTGTAGAGTCGCAAATACCAGGTGGCCGGTGAGGGATGCCTGGAGCGCGATTGCAGCGGTCTCGCGGTCGCGGATCTCGCC
>JBHEME010000248.1:0-529 GCA_046262755.1 Gemmatimonadaceae bacterium
GTGGTATTCGTCCCGGCACCTTGTCGCCGGAAGTGAAGCGAGTGCCGACTGCGTCGCACGAGACCCCCGCGGCCGCCGCACCGAGGACGCCGCCGCGCGGCCAGGAGCTGCGCGACGTGCTCAACTCGAGTCTTGCGACGATGCGCTCACTGGAATCGCGCAACTCGGGACCACAGCCCGCGACGACCGAGCTGGTGCCGATCCAGGAGCTGCTCTACCGTGGCAAGCGCGCCATTGAGCGCGCCGCCGAGATTCGCCGCGCGCTCAAGAAGAGCGGAACTCCGCCGACACGCGCGCTCGTGGACGAGCTCGTCGATCTGGTGGAGCTCGCGGCGGCCGAGTAGCGCTTGAGACCGGGATGGCGCGCGGCGCTCGGAGCGGTCCTGAGTGCGGCGCTCATCTACTGGACCCTCCACGGTATCTCGCCGAGCGAAGTAGCGCACCGACTCTCGAACGCCGATCCGGTTTTGTTCGGCGCCGCGATGTTCTGCGCCACGGCGATCTTCGCTCTGAGAGCGCGGCGCTGGCG
>JBHEME010000249.1:0-529 GCA_046262755.1 Gemmatimonadaceae bacterium
ATATTTCGACGAACTCGTGGGGTTGTCCGGCGTCGGAGGGTTGTTCGGTTAACGATTTGAAAGCCGCGGCGGAAGCGCAACGCGCCGCCGGCATCATGATGGTGGTCGCGGCCGGCAACGGCGGCAAGAACGGCGTAAATGATTGTTCGACGGTGAGCGATCAGCCGGGAACTTTGGAGGCGGTTTATTCCATCGGCGCTTTGAATACCGGCGCGGACACCGCCGCGTCGTTCACCAGCAAAGGTCCGGTCACGGTCGATGCCAGCAACCGACTCAAGCCCGATCTTTCCGCGCCCGGCACGAACACGCGTTCGGCCTACAACACTTCGAACACCGCTTACGCAAATCTCAGCGGCACTTCCATGGCCACGCCGCACGTGGCCGGCGCAATCGCGTTACTTTGGTCCGCGCAACCGTCCTTGCGCGATAATGTCGATGAAACCGAAGCCATCTTGAACCAGGCCGCCGTTCATCTCAATCCACCGGCCGGTTCGCTTTGCGATCCGCCGGGAACGACTTGGCCTAACAA
>JBHEME010000250.1:0-527 GCA_046262755.1 Gemmatimonadaceae bacterium
GTCTTGTACTTGAGACCGACGGCTTTCTCGATCATCGGCACTGCTTCGGCGACTTCTGCGGCGTAAGGGCCTTCGTATGTGGGCTTCTCGTTCTGACACCCGGCCAACGAGATGAGAAACGCGCTGCTCACCAGGAGGCGTGTTTGCCTGGATTGGATGCTCATTGCAGACTGATTAGAGACGGAAACAATGTCACTGGCATTCAAAGTCCGGAGATGCGGAGATACCATGCGATGATCGCATCTCCGTGGAGCAGCGCGATCAACCCCGCGGGCGCAAGAAAGACGCCGAATGGAAGCTCGCGCTTCCGCCATCCTCCTCCCGCTTCGAGGGCCAGCTCCGTTTGCCCTTTGTCATCGGCGAGTCCCCGCGCTGATAATGGATACACGATAGCGAGCAGCACTATCGGGGCTAAAGCGGCGGCGATGAAGATCGTGAGCAGCGACCGCGCCGGTCCTAGCGCCGCGCCAACGACAGCCATCAGGGTTACGTCGCCGAATCCCATCGCCTCGCGCTTGAGCCACACC
>JBHEME010000251.1:0-527 GCA_046262755.1 Gemmatimonadaceae bacterium
CACGACGACCTGCCGGCGGAGGCCGTGGCGCAGGCCCGGGAGTACGCCGGTCTCGGGTTCTCCGTCGGCGTCGTGTGCCCGGCCGGGTCGTGGGACGGGGTCGTGGACCGCATCCGGCGTGAGCGCGCCAACTGGCGCGACGCCGCCAAGGAAGGCATCGGCACCGGCATCAACATGCTGACCCCCGCCGACGCCAAGGGTCTCGAGTTCGACCACGTCGTCGTCGTCGAGCCGGCCGCGATCGCCGAGGAGGAGCAGGGCCTCCGCGGGCTCTACGTCGCGCTGACGCGCCCGACGACGCGGCCGTCGCGGCGGGCGACGAACTCCTGCGCGCCCGCGTGCTTGAAGTAGGCGTTCAGGCGGCGGCTGTGGAACATCCGGCGCTCCAGGCGCAGCGGGGGGACCCACTGGGGGGAGCTAGAGTGCAGCCGGTAGGGGAGCTCGATGAACTCCTGCAGATCCCGCCGCGACGAGACGGCCCGCACGTCCACTGGCACGACGCTCACGCTACATGGCCTCCCTGACAC
>JBHEME010000252.1:0-526 GCA_046262755.1 Gemmatimonadaceae bacterium
CCTCTGGGTCGACCCCGACGCCGGGATCGCCCTCGCCTGCCTCACGGACCGCCCGTTCGGCGACTGGGCCCTCGACGCCTGGCCGCGCCTCGCCGACGCAGTCCTGTCCGAAATGGACTAGGCCAGGGACTGTCCCTGGACGTGTCCCTAGAAGACGGCCGCGCGCCCTTCGCCGGCACCGACCAAGCGCGGGGGTAGGCTGTCGCGCGTGCCGCCCGTGCTCGCCGCGAGGGCCGTCGAGAAGCGCTACGGCCGCGTCGAGGCCCTGCGCGGCGTCGACCTCGAGGTGGGCGAGGGACAGTTGGTGGGCCTCCTCGGCCCGAACGGCGCGGGCAAGACGACGACGCTACGAATGATTGGCGGATTGATTCCGCCGACGCGTGGCGCGGTGGCGATCGATGGGCAGCAATTCACCGCGGCGAACGCGCCCGCGCTGCGGCGGCGGATCGGTTTCCTCACCGAGACCCCCGGCCTGTGGGATCAGCTCACGCTCGAAGACAACCTGCTGGTGTATGCGCGCCTCTTC
>JBHEME010000253.1:0-526 GCA_046262755.1 Gemmatimonadaceae bacterium
GCCGGGTCGAGCAGCTCGACCTCCACGCCCTCGGGCGCGGCGGCAGCCGCGGCCTCGAGGAGGCGCATGTTGTACGAGTCGGCTCGGAGCGACCCGCTGACGGCCAGGACCTTCATCGTTAGCCCTCCTGCCGGACGAGCGCGAGCTCCGCGACGAGCTTCTTCTGCAATCCGCCGTCGACGACCGGCCACAGCCGATGGCGAACGCCGGCCGCGTCGCTGAAATCGGTCCACGGCGCGGCGCGAACGACACCGCTCGCCGCCTCGGCGAGCTCGAGCGCGCGCTGGCGATCCGCGTCGGCCCGCGCCCGCGCCTCCTCGGCGAGCACGCGATCGGTCACGTCCTTCGCGATGCCGAGGAAGCCCAGCGGGCCCCCGGCGGCGTCGCGCATCAAGGTGGTCCGCGCCTCGACCCACACGA
The DNA here is from genome assembly GCA_046262755.1 of Gemmatimonadaceae bacterium. Lineage (GTDB taxonomy): Bacteria > Gemmatimonadota > Gemmatimonadetes > Gemmatimonadales > Gemmatimonadaceae > UBA4720. The sequence goes on from JBHEME010000253.1 coordinate 421, forward strand.
TCGAGCCGTCCTTCCGGCGGCCGCGCCACACGCCCGCGAACTCGTGCCCGGCCGAGATCGTCGAGAGCTCGCTCTCGAGCGACGCGCCGACCGCGTCGGGGTAGAG
>JBHEME010000254.1:0-525 GCA_046262755.1 Gemmatimonadaceae bacterium
GACCATGGGTGACCAGCCAGTCGCGCTCTGGCGGTCCGGTGCAACCGAGGTGCTACGCTTCGACGCGCCCGGCGTGACGCATTCAATCGGCACCTTCAACCGGCCGCCCGACGCGCTGAGCCTCTCGCGAGACCTACGGCGTGCGGTGGTGACGACCTCGGAGTATCATGGCGACGCCTGGCTCATGCGCGTGATCCGTTGACGTTCCGTGACATTGCGCCTTTTCAACGCAGGACTGAAAATCCGCGTGTCGGCGGTTCGATTCCGTCCCTAGCCATTCGATTAAATCGTCAATTGTCTTGACATCCTGCCGGGTCGGACCAATGTTGGCGCTCGAGCCCGCTCACCGTGGCTGGAAACCATCAGACCATTCATGACTTCTGCTCGTCGCGTCGCTCGTTCCAATTTCCCGAACAATCGCCCGCTCCCACAGAATCTGTGGGACGTGATCGAACGTTCCGGGTAGAGCCGCCATCAGCTAGCACCACAGCTCGATTTCCATTGCCCTCGCGTTCGATCGATGAA
>JBHEME010000255.1:0-525 GCA_046262755.1 Gemmatimonadaceae bacterium
TCCGAATACCGCTCCCCTCAAGCGTTGGCGATCCCTCACCATCCATACCTCCTGGAGTCTATGGTACTCGTCGCGGTCTAACGCCTTAGTTCAGCTGCGAGCGCACGACTCAACATGCGCGCTGAATCTTGTTCGACGCAGATTTCGCCAGGCGAGAAACCCAACGACTGACAAGCGCTCGTCTGCTGCAACGTTCGTTAGACAGCGTGCCAGGATCTCCGTCACCAAGTTCGGGTCACAATCGGTCTTCCGCAAAATCGACTATGTATCCCCAGTAAGCGTGACATTGAAGCGAAGCGTCGACAGAGAAATGAGGCAAGTATTGGTCGAGAACAAAAGGGTCTGTTAAAGGATACACCATCGACGATCGGGTCTCTCCCACTGGTTCCAGGAGGAACGCCCCGTCTGTGGTGCGAAAATGAACCCAACAGTGTCCTCCGGAGGGTCCGTCTTTCCCACCTGATCGACCTACAACGAACTCGGTTTCCAGTCCAATCTCGGCCAACTTGCGCCAAGCCCAGAGAG
>JBHEME010000256.1:0-524 GCA_046262755.1 Gemmatimonadaceae bacterium
CTCGATGAGTACGATTGAAATCATTCACTGGACTCGGCTGTTTTGCGCGCGTTAGCGCACATCAATCGTTGCGCAAGGATAGGGCGAGTCAGGATTTGTGCCGCAAGGTGGCCGCCTTCACTCCCCGCTGAAACTGCCAATGGCTTCTCTGCGTAAGGCATAACTGAGAAATTAGTTATGCCTGGCAGCGGCGGGGTCTATTTCGGAGCTCGCCCCCCCCCGCCTTGCTGCCCGATTGCTGACCGTACCCTTAACACAGGCATAGGGTTCACTAGACCCGGAGACCGACATGAGCTCAGTGCAAACGTACGCACGCGCTGCAGGATTTCTTTTTTTGGTGTCTTTTTTCGCAGGATCCTTCGGTGAGTTCTACGTGCCGAGCCACCTGATTGTGTCCGGTAATGCCGCTGCCACGGCTGCCAACATTATGAATAACGACTTGTTGTTCCGACTTGGATTCGCCGGGTACCTCCTTGAGGCTCTCTGTGACGTAGCGCTGGCGCTCATCCTTTACGTCCTTCTCA
>JBHEME010000257.1:0-524 GCA_046262755.1 Gemmatimonadaceae bacterium
AGATAGCGCTCCGTCTGCTCGTCCATCGGCAGATGCGTCAGGATCTTGGTGTGGCCGATCCCGCGCCGCGGATCCCGATTCGCCGCTTCGATCAGCGCGCGCACGGTTCGCGTTCCGTCGCCGATCACACGGGCCGGCACGCGTTCGGCACACGCCACGACCTTGCCGTTCACGACGAGCACCCGATGGTCGTTTCCTAACGCGAACTGCTCGATCACGACGCGACGTGAGAAACCTTTTGCTTCTTCGAACGCGTGCTTGAGCGTCTCGATGTCGTCGAGCCGCCGCGAGATGCCGCGTCCATGACTCGCGTCGAGCGGCTTGACGATCACTGGAAAGCCGATCTCCTCGATGACCTCGAGCGCGTCGTCCACGCTGCGCACCACGTCGCCCTTTGGAACGACGAGTCGCCGGCCACGCCACTGACCGGCGACGATGCGCATTCCTACGCGACGCGAAAGTCGGCCAGACGCGCCTGGAGCCGTGAGACGCCCTGATACTCGTCGCGCTCGAGACGATAGACG
>JBHEME010000258.1:0-524 GCA_046262755.1 Gemmatimonadaceae bacterium
CGATATTTCCGATGGCCTTCTCGCCGATCTCGCGCACGTTGCCGCGGCGAGCAAGGTGCGGGTTCAAATCGAGCTTGGCAGAATTCCCCGCATTGAAGGCGTCGCCCCGCTGGAGGCTGCGAATTCCGGGGAGGAGTACGAGGTCGTCGTAACCGCGCCGTCGATCGACACCGAGGAGTTTTCCGCCGAGTTCGGGCTTGCCCTCACGGAGATCGGCCGGGTTGTTGCCGGACCTGTCGGCGTCGAGCTCGTCGAGCGAGGTGATAAGGTCAGCGTGCCTCCCGGCTTCGACCACTTCCGGAATAGATGATTGCTTTCCTGAGAACCGTCCTCACCCTCGTTACCGCGTTTTTTGTAACGCTGTTTCTGGGGTCTGCGGTGATCATCGCGTCGCTTTTCGGCGCGGAAGATAAACCCGGCGGACTGTTCGACAACGCGCCACGCTGGTGGTCGAAGGTGCTCCTATTAGCCGCTGGGGTTAAAGTTCGCGTCCACGGACTCGAGAACGCGCCGCAAGCCACCCC
>JBHEME010000259.1:0-273 GCA_046262755.1 Gemmatimonadaceae bacterium
CTTCTCGGCCGCGTGAATGTTCTGCACGCCGAACTGGATGTCAGGTCTGGTTGCCGCCGCGTGACGTGCCGACGCGAGTGCGAGCGCCGACGGAAAGAGAATCACCGTGCGATCGTCGCGCGGCGCATAGCGCAGCAGAAAGGACTCGAGAAAGGCCGAGGCGGCGGTTGGGCCGTGGTGCATCTTCCAGTTTGCCGCAAGCACCGGCGTGCGATGAGTGGTCATCGCTACTTATCCGTCAGTGCGGCGAGGCCGGGCAGCGTCTTCCCCTCG
>JBHEME010000259.1:283-523 GCA_046262755.1 Gemmatimonadaceae bacterium
CAACGGCGGCGGCCGAATCTCCCCCACCAACGATCGTCGTTGCGCCCTTGGCTGTCGCCGCGGCCATCGCGTCAGCGATCGCGCGCGTGCCCTTGTCGAACGGTGGCGTCTCGAACACGCCCATCGGCCCGTTCCACAGAACAGTCTGGGCTGCCGCAATCGCGCGACCGTACGATTCTGCCGACCGCGGTCCGATGTCGAGCATCGCCATGTCGGCGGGGATACTGTCGCGGCCTACAG
>JBHEME010000260.1:0-522 GCA_046262755.1 Gemmatimonadaceae bacterium
TGCTTAGTCAGAGCGTGCCATCCTCGCGCGTCGGTTTACCCATCCCCCATCCCTCATCCCCATCCCTCATCCCCCATCCCCCATCCCGCACACACTGGAATCTATAATGCGCTGTCTAATACTTCGGATTCACCCGGTCGTCCCTGTTCCAGCGAAACGCGATTAAGCTCAAAGCCGTAAGGCCAGAACACCCTAACGAGATTCATGCCGCAAAGAGCCAATAGATTCTGGACGATCTTTCTGATGACGGTTCTGGTTGACATCGTCAGCAAGAAGCTCGCGGTCAACCGGCTGTCGCCCGCCTACGTACCGCACAACGTCGTCGACGATATCCTCCGCTTCACCCTCGCTTACAACCCTGAGGGCGCGATGAGCTTCTCGCTCGGGCCATCGTCCCGCTGGTGGTTCGTGCTGCTCTCTATCGGAACGCTGTTCGTACTTCTTTATATGTACCGGCAGACGCCGCGTGATGATCGGCTTCAGATCGCCTCGATCGCGCTCATCTGCGGCGGCGCTGTCGGG
>JBHEME010000261.1:0-522 GCA_046262755.1 Gemmatimonadaceae bacterium
CTACATAGTTCTTGGCGAACCGCTGACCGAAATAAATGCCAACTCCAGTGCCGACCATGCTGAGCATAAATGCAGTGGTGAACCCGAACTTTTCGCCGAGTGCCCAGCCGGCGTAACTACCGATAGTGGCGCCGATGAAAGAAAAGAGCTTTCCCATGTATATGAGACGACGATTCCCGGCGTTCGGTACGTTGGCTGGCCCGACGCGGATTCAATGTGAACACCACGCGAATCGACGACGCTGGGCCGCTCGCGTCTCTATATTACGTGGTTAGACAGGGGTGCCACGCGAAGTTCCGCTGCCAGTTTCAGACAGCGACGCGTGGCTGAGAAAGTCCCTCAGAACCTGATCCGGTTAGTACCGGCGTAGGGAGTCGAACAATGGCAACGCAGATGCAGTACGCGCGGCGGGGCGAGATTACCGACGCGATGCGATTCGTGGCGGATCGAGAGGACCTGGCGCCCGAAGTCGTGCGCGACGAGATCGCCATCGGCCGTCTCATCATTCCGGCCAACATCCAC
>JBHEME010000262.1:0-522 GCA_046262755.1 Gemmatimonadaceae bacterium
CTGCGCATCCAGCTCGACCGCGCCAGGGCGGAGGACCTCGGCGTCTCGCCGACCGCGCTCGGCGGCGCGGTCCGCCTCGGGTACGCCGGCGTCGTCGCGACGAAATTCCGCAAGGCCGACGGCACGCAGGTGGACGTGCGGGTCGTGCTCGATCCCGCCGCGCGCGTCTTCACGGTGCCTAACAGAATCGGCGGCGACGACTTCACCGACTGGGTCCAGGAGCGCGCCGTGTTCCTGCCGTCGGCGTTCGACGCGCACTGGCGCCCCGCGCTCGAGGTGGCCGACGCCGGCGAGCCGCCGAGCCGCGGCAGCACCACCTTGGTGAACAGCGGCTGCATCGAGAACAGCAAGAGCGCGCTGACGAAGATCGCGGCTGTATAAACCGCGAGCACCAGCCGGTTCCGCGCGGCGATCGGCTGGTCGGATGCGGAAGGCGCCGTGTCGACGGTCGGGGCGGATACGGTCATGGAGACTCCGGCAAACCCCCGGCGGACGCCGGAAAGGCCGCAAAAGAGCATACGG
>JBHEME010000263.1:0-522 GCA_046262755.1 Gemmatimonadaceae bacterium
GCCAGAGCGTTGACGTCGAGCAGCGGGTCGTCGGGCCGGCCGGTCCGCCGGCGCGGCTCGTATTCGAAGTCGTCATCGGTGAGGCGCCGCAGGGCTTCGCAGCGCTGCAGCACAGCCCGCACCGCCGGGTCGGCGTCGGCGACGGGCAGCGCTCCGGCGGCGATCCGGGAGATCTCGGAGTCGGGGCGGAACCGGGTGAGCAGCGCCTCGAGCACGGCGAACTCCTTCGGCGCCAGCTCCAGCGGCACGCCGGCCCGGGTGGCGACGCGGCGGCCGGGGTCCAGCTCGACGTCGTGGGCGCGCAGCAGCACCGGCAGCGGCTCGCCGCGGCGGCGGCCGAGCACGGCGCCGCGGTCGTGCAGCGCCACGGGGCCGCCGACGCCTTCGTCCTCCCGCACGAGATCGACTACGCCGCCAACCTGCGTCCGCTGGTCGAGCAGGGCTGCGATCGGGTGCTCGCGATCGCCTCGGTCGGCAGCCTGCGCACCGACCTGCCGGTCGGCACCTTCGTCTGCCCTGACG
>JBHEME010000264.1:0-521 GCA_046262755.1 Gemmatimonadaceae bacterium
TCTATGAGGTACATATTCGTTGCGCTACGCCATCGGTCAATTCCGTATCGGTTTCCTTTATGCGTCGCCGCGGCAGCACGAATGGTCACGCCATCCACGTCGGCGGTTTCGCCCGGGGCGACTTCGACCGAATGCCGGTACCCTTGTTTCCGGAGCCACTTTGCAACGGACGGCGGAGCAAACAGCGGAATATCATCAGGTAGCGCGTCGAGAGAATCGAAAGAGAGGTGATCGGCGTGGGCATGAGTGAGGAGAATGGCATCAAGCTTCGGCAAGGCATCAAGCGCGATTCCAGGCGCGCTCACTCGCGGAAGGAATTTGCCAAGTGCAGGATCAAAATTGGGGTCGGTGAGGAGCCGTCTTCCTCCGACCTCAATTAGTAGCGTTGCGTGACCAATATACGTGACACGCAGCATATCTCTCTATCCGCCTCTCGGACGTGCCTTCGCTCGTTCCCGAGCCAGAAGCCATTGCTGTGGAAGAGCCGCAATATTCTGGGCCGTATAGTACAGATTGAGCCC
>JBHEME010000265.1:0-520 GCA_046262755.1 Gemmatimonadaceae bacterium
TCTGGAGAAGAAGACACGCCCGTTCTGGCCGGCTATCGCCGGGAGATGGAAGGATCTGGCGGAAATGCTGATGACCAGACCCTCGGTCGACCTCCTCATTCTGCCGACGAGTCCTGCCTCGTCCGAGATTCACGCTCCGGGTCGGGGCTCGGCGACGCTGACCTGGGGCGAGTCGAAATATTCCTACGCGCCCAAAAGCGGTGATCCGCTCGGTATCGGCGGCCACGGTTCGCTCAGCGACGAAGAAGCGTACGACGTTACGATCGAAAGTGATTATCCCGACGCTCTGGTGCAGATCGCGCATTTGATCGCGTCTTCCCGCAGCGGCGACATCATTCTGTCGGCCGCCAGGGACTGGGATTACCGCGCCCGGTACGAGCCGATTCCGCACGTCTCTTCGCACGGGGCGCTGCATCGAGAGCACATGCTGGTGCCGTTGTTGACCAATTGCGTGCCCACAAAGAGACCGCGCCGGACTGTAGACGTGATGCCCAGTGCTCTGTCCGCACTGGGCATCATG
>JBHEME010000266.1:0-519 GCA_046262755.1 Gemmatimonadaceae bacterium
GCCGATGACACGACAACTATCAGCAGCCCGATAGTGAAGGGGATCCAGTACGGTTTGTAATATGGCGCAGCGATCCTAAGATTCTTCATATTTGGTATGTGGATTGCACCACACAATTACTCATGAGCTTGGGGATTCCCAAACGCTCGTCACACGATGGAGGAGGCTTAATGGTGCAATATATTCCCCGGTTTGGTGCGTCGCTCGTGCTCTCATTGGCGCTGGTCGCCAGTGGCTGTGCAAAGACTGACAACAACGCCGCCGCTGATTCCGCTCTAAACAAGGACATCCAGCTCGCCAACCGCGACACTGCCGCGCAGCCGGCGCTTACCGACGTTCCGGCGGGAACGGCGACGAATCCAGCGCCCAGCACTGGCACCGCCGCGCGCACCACTACCACTCGCACAACGACGACAACGCGCACGCCGACCACAACGACTCGTAGACCGACCACTTCGGTGACGTCGAGTGGAAACACGGTTACGCGCACCTCAGGAACCGCGGCGGGCACGAGAGTAG
>JBHEME010000267.1:0-519 GCA_046262755.1 Gemmatimonadaceae bacterium
CCCGATCCTGTACGGCGGGAGCGTGAAGTCCAGCAATGCGGCGGAGCTTTTCGCGATGCCGGACGTCGAGGGTGGCCTCGTCGGCGGCGCATCACTCGTGGCCGAAGATTTCACGGGCATCTGGCGCGCGGCGCGGGATGCGCGCAAGGGAAAGTAGAGCAATGCAGACGCTGGTCCTCATGGTTCACATACTCTGTGCCGCCGGCATCGTCTGCTTCCTCGAGTCGAGGCTCGGGCTGCCGCCGTGGGACGTGCTCCACCAGGGGATCGCGAAGCACACGCCGCTCTCCTTCGGCCTCGCCAACGAGGTGGTGGCGGTCGCGGTGCTCGTCGTCGCGTGGGCGCTCGGCTTCCGCTCGGGCGGCGTGGACATCGCCGGAACGATCTTCACGATCGTCATCGGGACGATCGCGTTCGCGGCGATCGGGTTCTTGCTCGCCGGACGCCTCCGCGCCGAGACGAATCTCGCGGCCGCGAACGCATTGTTCCTCGTCTTCCTTCTCACGAGCGGGATCGTCG
>JBHEME010000268.1:0-518 GCA_046262755.1 Gemmatimonadaceae bacterium
CGTCGGAGCCGGTGAAATACCGCGCAATCACCGAAGTAGCTCAGACCGCGAGCCCATCCGCGCCTGAACTCTCCGCACTTCCTTATGCGCAACGATCGGCCATCCGACTCGCCGTCACCCAATCGCGTGACGGTATGTGGAACAACTCGGTGCTGTCGCTTCCGAGCAAGCACGGTTCTGATTTCGCTAATATCGGCACCATCCCGGCGGTTCGTAGACTGCTCGAGTATGGCTGGGCGCATGACTCGCCACCACTGATTCTCGCCCGTCGACTCCTGTTCCGTCTACTCGCGGAAGACAACGATCCCACCTTCACATTCGAGCTCGGTACCAAGGTCAAGGACGAGGACATCACGCGACGCACACGTGGAATGTTTCGCGAGGCGGCCGCGGCGACGCTTGCGCAGATGGGATACGAAAACGATCCACGGCTGCGCGGCGCAGCCCGCCGGATTCTCGAGCGGACGATCTCTTACCTGAGCTCACCATTGGGGGAAAAGCCCTGGATGCGTGTGGGC
>JBHEME010000269.1:0-518 GCA_046262755.1 Gemmatimonadaceae bacterium
GGGCTCGGTCTTCATCGACACCTACCTGCGGCCGGGGGACAACGAACGCGACCTGGCGCTCCGCTACGCCGAGACCTCGAAGGAGCTGATCCCGATGCTCGGCCCGGTGCTCGAGTACGTGCTGCGGCTCCAGCAGCTCGCGCTCATCCGCCAGGCGGCCATCCACGCCTCCTCGCTCGAGGCGGGCCACGTGCCCGGAGCCACGGAGGTGGGCGTCTGCTTCGCCGACCTCGTCGGCTTCACGACGATGTCTCAGGACGAGGACCCGGAGAACACACGCGAGTTCTTGACGCGCTACTTCGATCTCGCGCGGACCATCGTCGACCGCTACGGCGGCACGATCGAGAAGTTCATCGGCGATGCCGTGGTCGCGATCTTCGGCGCGCCGATCGCGCACGGCGACGATCCGGAGCGTGCGGTGCGCGCCGCTCTTGCAGCCCGCGCCGCGGTCGCGGACCTGAACGCGGCCGATCCGCAGCTGGACCTGCAGATGCGGGTTGCGGTCAACACGGGCGAGG
>JBHEME010000270.1:0-517 GCA_046262755.1 Gemmatimonadaceae bacterium
GTCCGGAAGCTGGAGTTGGCCTTGATCGGCAGGCCGTTGAAGGTCGGCTCGAGGAGCGTGGGGTCGAAGTCGATGCCCAGGAACGACGCGATCCGCTCCATCGTCGGCTCCAGCTCCTTGAGCAGCCGCTCGAACGTGATCAGCAGCACCCTGTCGCCGTATCGCTCCTTGGCCTCGATCATCGCCTCGGCGAGAAGCGCGAAGTACGCGGGGCCCGACCCGGAGACGGCCGTCACCGCGTCCATGTAGCGCTCGTGAACGAGCACGACAGGGCCGAGGTGTGAGAGCGCCTCCTCGGCGAGCGTCAGGTGCTCGTCGCCGGCGTGCGCGCCTGCGCGCACGAGCGCGTCTTCGACTCCCCACGCCGACATGCGCCGCTGCACGAACGCGAGCGCGTCGTCGTTGCCGATGTCGAATCGTTCGAGCAGCTTCTCGACGCGGTCCGAGTGGACGCGCCACGCGTCGCCCTCGCGCGCGACGACCACGTCGGTCGCCTCGGGACGCAAGCGAATCAGCG
>JBHEME010000271.1:0-516 GCA_046262755.1 Gemmatimonadaceae bacterium
ATCATCACCTTGTGCGCCCGGCGAGCGATGAGGTGCATCTCGACCCGGTGCTGCTCGCTACTATAGAATGCGCGGTGCTCGTAATCGTCCACCGGAAAATTGGCGTTGAGCTCACGATTGAGCCGCTCGAGAATGTTCAGGTTGAACGCCGCCGTAATGGCCTTCGAATCGTTGTAGGCGCGGTTGATGACTTCGGGATCCTTGATCAGATCCGCGCCCAACAGAAAGCGATCAGACGAGCCCATCTCGCCGGCGATGTGCGAGAGCAACCGGATGGCAACGAGTGTCGGACTGGCCACCGAGGGGAGGGCGAACGGCTCGGTGATGTCCGACACCACCGGCATGATCTGCACGTTGGCGTAATCGGAGCGCAGCTGGATCGCCGTCGCTTCCAGGAAATCCTTGCTCACATCCACCGGCACATAACATTCAGCACACCCGTTGGTGCGCATCTCGTCGAGAATTATGCGGGTCTTGGTGGCGCTGCCAGCGCCAAGCTCGACGAGTGAGCACGGA
>JBHEME010000272.1:0-516 GCA_046262755.1 Gemmatimonadaceae bacterium
GCCCGTTGGCGATCTTGTTGCTCACGCTCGTCGCCTGGGTCACGGACTCCGTGCCGCCGTAGCGCATCGAGATGATCGTGAAGATCTGCGGCTGGATTACCTTCTCCCAGAATCCGCCGAGCTCCTGCCGGCCGGCGACAGAGAAGAGCTGCGCCCTGGCGCCGCGCATCGCGTTGGTCGAGCGCGTCACCAGATCCGCGCTGTGAATGGTGTCGGCGTCCGTAAACTGGAGAACGCTCCCGCGCGCTGCCTTTGCACCCGTAGCGCACGCCCACTGCTTGCCGAACCATCCGTCCGGGAGCGGCGGCGACGTGATCACGCGCGCCCGCGCATCGCCTCCCGCTGCTTCGCGGGCAATCTCCACCGTTTTGTCTGTCGAGCTGTCGTCCACAACGATCAGCTCGAGGTTCGGGTACGTCGTCGAGAGAATCGACGACACGCACCGCGCGATGTTGTGGGCTTCGTTGCGCGCCGGGACGATCACCGAAACGAGCGGCGGATTCGCTAGTGGTGCGT
>JBHEME010000273.1:0-516 GCA_046262755.1 Gemmatimonadaceae bacterium
GGAAGCCGTGCTGCAGCAGAAACTCCGAGCGCTGGAAGCCCTCCGGCAGCCGCTGGCGGGTCGTCTGTTCGATCACCCGGGGCCCCGCAAATCCAATCAGCGCACCCGGCTCGGCGATGTTCAGATCGCCCAACATGGCGAAGCTCGCCGTAACGCCGCCGGTGGTCGGATCGGTCAGGACGACGATGTACGGCAGTCCCGCTTCCTTGAGCTCGGCGATGGCGACGGTGGCCTTGGGCATCTGCATCAGCGACAGGATGCCTTCCTGCATGCGCGCGCCGCCGGCGGCGGTGACGATCGCATAGGGGACGCGGTCCGCGAGCGCGGCGCGCGCGCCGGCGACGAAGGCGGCGCCGACCGCCATCCCCATCGAGCCGCCCATGAAGGCGAAATCCTGGACGCCGAGCACCAGCCTGTGCCCCTCGATCGCGCCGCGCGCGTTGATCAGGGCATCGGGCTCGCCGGTCTTGGCGCGCGCGATCTTCAGCCGCTCGGCACCCGCGGCGCGAACGTAGG
>JBHEME010000274.1:0-515 GCA_046262755.1 Gemmatimonadaceae bacterium
GCCTCCGCGTTCTTGAAGTCATCCTCCCGAGTCTTGTCATTGCGCTCGAATGACCCAAGATCGACTGCGGATCTCGAGGCCTTCCAGAGCGCTTCGTAGTTCTTCGGATCCAGCTTGATCGCTTCCTGGTAGTGGGCGAGGGCGGCGGGAGCGTTCATTGCGACGTATTCTTTGTCGCCAAGCGCGATGTGATCTGCTGCAGTCTGGGCGCTGGCCACGGAAGCGACGAGCATCATTCCGACTGAGAGGTACCGAAAAGCGCGCATGTGGACTCCGATTGCAATTGTGGGTGTGCCACCGGCTAATACCCTGGCTGGCCCTAAATGATCGTACCGCGTCTGATTGAGCGCAAACGCAACGGCGAGAAGCTGGAGCCGCAGGAATTGAGGGAGCTCGTGCTCGCATACGCAGCCGGCGAAGTGCCCGACTACCAGATGGCTGCGCTCCTCATGGCCATATACTTCCGCGGTCTCGACCGCGCCGAGATGAATGCGCTGATGGATGCGATGCTCGAG
>JBHEME010000275.1:0-515 GCA_046262755.1 Gemmatimonadaceae bacterium
CCCTCACCCACGAGGGTGGCCTGGCCTTCGTGAGTGACGCCGAGTCGGAGCTGTTCCTGCTCGCCGCCACCAACATGGTCGGCGAGGACACCTTCTACGAGCGCGCCCCTGCCCGCGACGCCCGCTTCGCCGCCCTCGTCCACCAGGTCACGGCGGCCAACCCGGCGTTCGTCGCCGGCCTCGCTCCGTACCTCCGGACGACGCTGCTGATGCGTTCGGCCGCCGTCGTGATGGCGGCCGAGTACGTGGCCGCCGGCGGCCCGAACAGCCGCGCCGTCGTCGACGGCGTGCTCCAGCGCGCCGACGAGCCGGCCGAGCTGATCGGCTACTGGCTCACGACGCACGGCCGCAACGTGCCGATGGCCGTCAAGCGCGGCGTAGCCGACGCGGCCCGACGCCTCTACAACGAGCGGGCCGCCCTCCGCTACGACGGCCTGTCGCGCCAGGTCCGCATGGCCGACGTGATCGAGCTGACGCATCCCGAGCCACGCGACGACCGTCAGTCGGCCCTGTTC
>JBHEME010000276.1:0-514 GCA_046262755.1 Gemmatimonadaceae bacterium
CTGTCACGTCGTTGACAGCGATGATCGACCTGATCCCACGCGCCGCATCAGATTCAGACACTCGAGTCATGGTCCTCCCCACCACTACGCCGATCTCTCCCTCATGCTCGACTCTCGACGACGCAGCCGGAAGTACAACGGCCTCGGCTTCCCACACCACACTCGAAGGGGGCTTGAGGAAGATCAGCGGCCGCTCCGGCACGTCGCCGCCCATCTCCGAGGCGTGCTCGGCGTAGTTGCGGCCGATCGCGACGACCTTGCTCGGCATTTGGCTGGGCCGAAATCAGAAAGACACCAAGGATTACTTCGTTGCCGGCCACGCGATTCCCTGGTGGGCAGTCCTCTTCTCCGTTGTTGCGACTGAAACGAGCGCGCTGACGTTCATCAGCATCCCCGGACTCGCGTACACCACCAACCTCGGCTTTCTGCAGATAGCCGCCGGCTATTTGCTGGGTCGAATCGTAGTCGCGTACACTCTGTTGCCGAGGTACTATCAGGGCGATCTCGTCACGGC
>JBHEME010000277.1:0-512 GCA_046262755.1 Gemmatimonadaceae bacterium
CCGTCGCCTGCAGCGGATAGCTATCAGCTAGCTGCTAACAGCTACCAGCGGTGTAGTGCTTTTATGTTGGCAGTCTGCCTAGATGATCAGCTGTCCCATCTGCACAAGGTAATACTCCGCAACTCCCAACATGATCAACGCAAAGATCCGCTTGATCCATAACATCCACGTACCAGCGCGCGGTAGCCTCGCCAGCGAGCCGCTGAACAGGCCGACGATTACGAGCAGCGTACACATCCCAAGCGAAAACACGAAGAGGTAGACAAAGCCAAGCACTCCGCTCTTTGTCGTACTCACCCAGGTCAGGACAGCTGCCATAACCGGCGCCGAGCAAGGCGCAGCGACTAGCCCCGACACCGCGCCCATCAAAAACACTCCGTACGGAGTCCCTCCCTCTCCAACGCTGGATGCGCGCGTCAGCAGCCACGATGGCACACTCACCGGCACTACATCAAGCATCGCCAGCGCGGCGACGATCAGAAGGTTCGCCATCGCGAAGTAAAGCCACGGAT
>JBHEME010000278.1:0-512 GCA_046262755.1 Gemmatimonadaceae bacterium
GCACCACAGCCCGATCGTCGGCGTTGAGGAGGTCGGCGACGAGACTCTTCTTGTTCCGGTTGATGGAGAGGAAGTAGGCGCTCTGCCCATCAGCGTCGAATGGCGGTCCCCAGCCCCGGGTCTCGTCTCCTTCGACCGGCCGCTCGACTTTGATGACGTCCGCTCCCATGTCGCCGAGCACCATTGAACAAAGAGGGCCCGCGAGTACTCTGCTCAGGTCAAGCACTTTTAGCCGCATTTCTCCAGTAGTGGCGTGTTACTGTTCGTTAAGTGTTATATCAGTGGTTATAAATACTGTCAAAAGCAGGAACTTTGGTGGCGTCGAGAGCGTGGGTTACCCCACCTTGTTTTAGTGACGAAAAATCATATACTTAGCGCCGTTCGGGCCCCCCTTGGGGCCAAGCCCCACTTCTGTGATTTGATACCCGTCAGCACCAACCCCAAGTCGCTGACCGGAGCCCATAAATGCCCGATAAAGAAAAACCCGCAGTTGCTACCCCAACAGCACCTGC
>JBHEME010000279.1:0-512 GCA_046262755.1 Gemmatimonadaceae bacterium
CTCGAATTCCCGGACGGCCCGGCTTCGCCATGGCCATGCTGGAATCCACGCGACAGACGCTGAATCGCCAGCCTTATCGTGCGACGGGCGACGGAAGTCGCGGGCGAGCGACGCTGCTCACTGGATGCGTCATGGACGGCCTCTTTCTCGAAACCAACCGTGCCACGGAGCGCACGTTGGTCGCGAACGACTACGCCGTAGTGAGCACGCGTGGACAAAGTTGTTGCGGCGCGCTGCACGCCCACGCTGGCGACGCCGACGCTGCGCGCGCCCTGGCGCGCCGGAACATCGTGGCGTTCGGGAAGACCAGCGCCGACTACATCGTGGTCAACGCCGCCGGCTGCGGCGAGATGCTCAAGCACTATGGCCAGCTGCTGCCGGACGATCCGCGCGCGACGCTAGTGCGTGCCGCGACAAGAACGCTCGCCGAGCTGCTCGCGGAGACGCCGGGCTGGCTGCCGCCCCACCTGGACGGGGTCAGTGTCGTCGCGCAGCCGCACTGTCACCAGCAC
>JBHEME010000280.1:0-512 GCA_046262755.1 Gemmatimonadaceae bacterium
GGGTTCGATCCCCCTCCGCTCCATAGATGGTCCTTCCCCGGAGGCATGCTTGCTGCCTCCAGCTTACCTGCCCGCCGCCGCTCGGTAGGACGTAGAGTTCCAATGACGGCGTGCGAGGCAAGCGTACTTCCGGCGTCGTAGCGACGCCCTGCAGCATACGAGTAGGGGCGCCCCTGGTGGGCGCCCCTACGTGCGTCAGGGACCGGTGACCGATCCGCCGAGTGCCGCGACGAGATCGGCGCGGAGCGCGAGCAGCTCGTCGCTCTCGTAATAGACGAGGCTGAAGGTCTTGCCGCGGCGCCAGTCCGCGTCGCCCGCGCGCATCTTCTCGAGCGAGGCGACGACCTCGTCGCGCGTGCCGCAACCGGTCTTGCCCGCGGCGCAGTCGATTTCAGGCGGCCGCTGGCTGAGGCGCCGGCTTCGAACCGTTCGCTCGCCGACGGCCGTGCGCTCCTCGCCGCGGGGTCCGTCAACGACCTCGGTTTGGCCCCCGTGATCGGCGATGCACTGGA
>JBHEME010000281.1:0-512 GCA_046262755.1 Gemmatimonadaceae bacterium
TCGCTCGCCATAATCTCCCCGCGTGGACGCGGAGGCAATTGCCGGGCGTTACCGGCGCGAGCAGCGCCTGGGCCCAGGAGGCATGTCCGAGGTCTGGCTGGCGCAGGATCTGGAGCTTCGGCGGCCCGTCGCCGTCAAGCTGCTCGGGCCGGGAGCCGACCGGCTGCGCTTCGAGCGCGAGGCCCGCGCGGCCGCGTCGCTGTCGCACGCCAACATCTGCCACGTCTACGAGCTCGGCGAGACCGACGGCCTGCTCTACATCGTGATGGAGTACGTCGAGGGGCCGTCGCTGTACCGGATCACGCGCGACGCGCTGTCGGATGTGTTCGGCGACGATCTCGTGGTGGCGATGGATGCGGCCGAGACGCAGGTGCTCGGTGCGCACCGGCGCCTCCCGGTCGCTCGCTAGTCCGGACCGCGCGAAGCCCGACGAGGCACGCCGAAGGCGTGTCGCGGCGGATCCGCGAAGCAAGGGACGGACGGAATGAGATGACTAGGGGGTGGCCCTGAAT
>JBHEME010000282.1:0-511 GCA_046262755.1 Gemmatimonadaceae bacterium
CTCCGACAAGGAGCAGGCCGCCCCCACTTACAAAAAGGGGTTCGGCTTCTTCCCCATCGGGGTCTGGTTGGACAACACCAAGGAAGCCCTGGCAGGCATCCTGCGCCCGGGCAATGCCGGCGCCAACACCGGATCCGACCACGTGAGGGCGCTGAACCTGGCCCTGGAGCAGTTGCCGGTGTCTCCCCGGGGCATCGATCCGCTGAACGGGGTGGCCATGCTGGCCCGGGCCGACTCCGCAGGGGCCTCCCACGACTTCGTGAAGGCTCTGCGCAGGAGGGGCATCGAGTACTCGGTCGGCTTCGACGTCACCGAGGCGGTCCGCCTGGGAATCCTGGAACTCCCCAAAACAGCGTGGGTGGAGGCCATCGACCAGGACTGCGAGGTGCGCGACGGCGCTCAGGTGGCCGAGCTCACCGACTACTTGGACCTGAGCACGTGGCCGGAGGGGACCAGGGCCATCGTGCGGCGCGAGGAACCCCACCCCGGCGCCCAGTTCAGCCTGTTCGAC
>JBHEME010000283.1:0-509 GCA_046262755.1 Gemmatimonadaceae bacterium
GATCCCAGAGCTCCTGAATCCGAAGCTCGCGCCCGGTTGGCCACAGTCCTTCGCGATAGTCTGGGCCGAATCGCAGATCCCAATGTCGCCTTTATAGTCGACGACGGCCATCGAGATTCGCACCTCTACGTAATGTTCGACACCACTGCCGCCCCTAACGTCTCGGACTCAGTGTTCCAACTGCGCGCTCGCGATCTCGCACGATTCGCCATGCGCCACTACGAGAAGGCGGGCGAGCTAGATAGCGTCACCATCGCCACGCGAGAATCAGTGCAGTCTGGTGTCTGGCGAATCCATCACACGCGCGCATTTGCCGTCGCAAACCTTAAGGAACCGGAGGCGCCGTGATCCATTCCCTGCCGCTTAACGATCGTTGCAGCAGACGAGCGCTTGATAGTCGTTGGGTTGTACGCAACTATAGTGGAAGCGCTTGCAGCTGAACTTGGGCGTTAGGTGGGCGGACACGAGTCCTGTTGGAGTCATATGCCTCGACATGAAAGGGTGTCACT
>JBHEME010000284.1:0-509 GCA_046262755.1 Gemmatimonadaceae bacterium
GCCATCGGCCATATTTATGGTGCGCTCTACCTCACCGCTAAAGTCGGCGTGCCCTGGCGTGTCTATGATGTTGATACGGTAATTATCGTGCTGAACAGCTGTAACTTTGGCGGTGATGGTAATACCCCGCTCACGCTCTTGGTCGCCGCTATCCATAATCAGCTCTTGACTCATTTCGGCTTGGTTGTCGCGAAAGGTATGGCTTTGCTTTAAAAGACCATCAACCAAAGTGGTTTTGCCATGGTCAACGTGCGCGATGATCGCGATGTTGCGAATATCCTGCCGGCGTTGTTCAACCATGACACCATTTTAACAGAAAGTGACGTGGGCACTTGGCCCAATCCTCACCTGGGCCTTTTAGAACCGCTTTTTTAGTCCTCCGCCCTATTTCTCCACTCGTTTTTAGCAGGGATAATGAACGAGTCATGCCGCGCCTTTTTTCGCGATTTGTCGCCCTTCTTTTGATACCCTGCCTGCTCGCAGATCCCGCCTTTAGCGCAGTACTGAGG
>JBHEME010000285.1:0-508 GCA_046262755.1 Gemmatimonadaceae bacterium
ATCGAGGCGGCTGGACACCAGCGCTGCTGCCTCGTACGGAGGAAAGAAATGCTTGTCATCGATGAGCGTGACGAGATCGTAGCGGGCAAGCAGGCCATCGGTCGAGTACCCATCGATGACATCCACTGCACCCGACGCCAGCGCCTGGTATTTCACCGCCGGCGCGAGCGGCCTGACGGCGCGCGGCTTCAGTCCGTAGACCCGAGACAAGCCAACCAGGCCATCGTTTCGCCCGATGAAATCAGCGGTGAATCCGGCAGTGAGATGCGGACTCTCGCGCGCGAGATCGCTGAGAGTACGCAAGTGGTAGCGACTCGCAATCCCGCGCGTGACCGCAATCGCATAGGTGTTCTCAAAGCCAAGTGGCGGCAGCCAGCGCACGTGATAGAGCTCCGAGAATCGACCGGCCACGTGCGCGAACACCGCGCGCGGATCGGCAACGACCGAGTCCGGCAGTGTGTCGTGCAGAATTGCGATCAACCCCGTTCCCGTGTACTCCGGATAAGCG
>JBHEME010000286.1:0-508 GCA_046262755.1 Gemmatimonadaceae bacterium
CATCTGCACTGGTGTGCGACCGAAGTGCTCGACCTGCCCCGTGCTTCGATACTGCCGACAGGTGGGAGTGACGGAGCACCGGTGAGGGACGCCGGTGCTCCGTCGGCGAGCATCACTCACGATCCGCGAATCTCGTGAGTGCTATTTCTTTCGAGCCGCGGTGCGCTTGTGACCGCCCTTCTTCGCTGATGACTTGCGCCCGCTGGATTTCTTGGACGTGCGCTTCCGCGGCACCTTCGCACCGGCCTCGCGTGCTTCCGAGAGGCCGATGGCGATCGCCTGTTTGCGGCTCTTCACCTTCCGATGTCGTCCCGCGCCGCTCTTGAGCGTGCCCGACTTACGCTTGTGCATCGCGCGCTTGACGCTCTTACTCGCGGCCTTGCCGTACTTGCGACCTGACGACTTCCGTTTCCTGGCGGCCATCTCTCTCACTCCGCGTACGGGTGGTGACTGACGGCACTGCGACGCGCAGCAACACGCGTCCTCACAGGCACGAGGGCGCAACGAC
>JBHEME010000287.1:0-508 GCA_046262755.1 Gemmatimonadaceae bacterium
ATCTTGATGAGGTCGGCGCCGTACTTGATGATCTCGCGCGTCTTGTGCTGCACGGCTTCCACGCCGTCGGCCACGCCGTCCGCCTGCTGGTGCATCTCGTAAGGCAGCAGGTTGTTGTCGCAGTGTCCGCCCGTGATGCTGAGCGCGGGACCGCTGGCGTAGATGCGCGGGCCGACAATACCGCCTGCGTTGATGGCGTCGCGCAGGTCGATATCCGCATAGCCGCCCGCGCCCACGTTGCGGATCGTGGTGAACCCCGCCTCCAGCGTGACCTTGGCGTACTGTGCGCCGTAGAGCGCCTCGCGCGCGGTCGAGGTCGCGAGTCCTGCGTAGCCGTGGTGCCACGGATCGCCGGTGATGTGCGTGTGCGCGTCGATCATGCCCGGCACGACCGTCGCGTTTGACAGGTCGATGAGCGTGTCGGTCGGCGCGAGGGCCTTGAACGTTCCGCCAACGCGCACGATCTTGTCGTTCTCGATCACGATGGCCTGGTCGGTCAGCGTCTGCC
>JBHEME010000288.1:0-508 GCA_046262755.1 Gemmatimonadaceae bacterium
CTGCTGGACGCCCGCCACGGTTACTCCGGACTACACGAGCCGACCTGCGAGCAGGAATTCCCGGTTTCCCGCAGGTCCGAGGATCGGCGATGGCGTAGAGCCGAGCACGCGGAATCCCGCCTTCTCCAGCGCCGCGATCGCCCCGAAGGCGGTCGGGTCGTTGATCGCGAAGATGCCATCCAGCTGCGGGTTCTTCTCCAGGATGTCCTGGGCCGTCTTGTAGGAAGTGTCGCGCGCCGCGCCGCCGGGCAGCTGGCGGTTGCGCGGGTCGATGGTGAACAGCGCCGCGGCGCCGCGCCGCGCGACCATGCCTTCCCGAAGGCGGCGAAGCCGGTGCTGGTGGCCACGGCGCGGCGGACGCGTACGCCCGACCCGAGGCTCGGCCGCGACGGCATCGCCGTGATCACGATCCCCGACATTCGCTGGCAGCGTTGCGACATCAAATCGGTGTCGTTGCTGCCGAACGTTCTTGGCAAGCAGCAGGCGCGCGAGGCGGGCGCCTATGAAG
>JBHEME010000289.1:0-507 GCA_046262755.1 Gemmatimonadaceae bacterium
GCCTTCGACTGGAGCTTGACCGTTTTTCCGTCCCGAAACACAAGACACCGGAAACCGTCCCACTTTGGCTCGTATTGCCAGTCCGGCCCCTCAGGAATCTCCGAGGCCGTTATCGCTTCCATCGGCAGGTAGGGCGTCCGAATGGGCAGGGTCACGGCGCAGAGCTGTCGGGGAATGGCATTGAACAAGCACTCATGAAAAGCATGAGCTTGCAAGGATCGGGCGGCAGCGCTGGGGCGGCCATGGTGAGATATGGCCCCGCAGGTTGGATGTACAAAGACTGGGAAGGCGTCGTCTACCCGCAAGGCAGTGGCAAGGGATTCGATCAGCTGCGCTTCATGGCGTCTTTTTTTGACACCGTCGAAATCAACTCCAGCTACTACGGTCCGCCCGTGCCAAAAACGGCTGGGAACTGGCTTCGGCGCGTAGAGGACAACGCCAGCTTCAGGTTTACTGCAAAGCTTTGGAAGCGATTTACCCACGAGCGTGCAAAGGCCTGGACAACGG
>JBHEME010000290.1:0-507 GCA_046262755.1 Gemmatimonadaceae bacterium
GTGGTGCGCGGCGAGGGCCCGATGTTCTCCTCGGGCATGGACCTCGGCGCACTGGCCGACCTCGGCTCGCGGCCGGAGGCTCTGCGCCCGTTCCGCCGCGCGTGCATCGAGGCATGGAACATCGCCGAGGCGATGGAGAAGCCGGTCGTGGCGCAGCTGCACGGGGCCTGCATCGGCGGTGCTCTCGAGCTGGCGCTGGCCTGCGACCTGATCGTGGCCAAGGAGAGCGCGCGCTTCGGCACGCCGGAGATCAACGTCGGCGTGTTCCCGTTCATGATCATGGCGCTGATCTACCGCAACGTCCCGCGCAAGAGGGCCAATGAGCTGCTCCTGCTCGGCGAGCGGCTCTCCGCGGAGGAGGCCCGCGAGGCCGGGATCGTGAACCGCGTGGTGCCCGCGGAGGAGTTCGACGCCGCGGTCCGGGCATGGGCGGCCAAGCTGGCAGCGAAGTCGCCCGTGATGATGAAGCTCGGAAAAGACGCGATCCACCGCTCGATGGACATGCCC
>JBHEME010000291.1:0-506 GCA_046262755.1 Gemmatimonadaceae bacterium
GGTCCGGTCCCATCGCCACGATGCTGCCGTCGGGATGCAGTTGCAGCGTGCCGAACTGCATCCCGCACGAGGCCATGCTCGCCGGTGCGCTGACCTCGATGCGCCGCAGCGGCCGGAGCCGGATGCCCACACGATCGAGCTGCGGCGTGACTTCGCATTCGATCTCGCCGACACCGATGTCGTGCGGACCGCGCATCGCGCCAATCGTCGGCATCGCGCGCGACGGCTGGTACGTGACGACGCGCGCAGGGCTCGCCGAGAAGCCGCTGCCGCGCGCGACACACGGGTACGATCCGCGCGATCGATCGATGGGCGCGCTGTTCGTCGCCGCCGGCCTCCGCACGCTGCCCTCCCTGAACCGGGTGCTGGTGGCCGTGTCGGCGATCCGCGGCAGCCAGCCGGCCCTCGACCGCATCGCCGACGACCTGTCCGCCCTCGAGACCGGGCCCGAAGCCCCCGACGACGCCCGCACCGCCCCCCCGCTGGACCCGGCGCCGCTGGAGTTC
>JBHEME010000292.1:0-506 GCA_046262755.1 Gemmatimonadaceae bacterium
AGACGTAGATGCGCCCTTGCAGGCCGTCGATCAACCGCTGCGGGATGCCGGCCGAGCCGAAACGGGCTCCGGCGACGGCGCCGGCGATCGCGCCGATGGCGTCGGACGCGCCGCCCGGGTTGACCGCGGCGAAGACGGCGTCTTTGAACTGCTCGGCGACGATCGCGGCCGCCAGCGCGGCGTGGTAGCGCGCGTTCCCCGCGTCGCCCGGATGCGGCTGGCCCACCATGTGGCAGTCGATCGCGACGCGCATCAGGCGCCCGCCCCCGGTCCCGCCTGCGGCCTCATGCGATCGCCTCCCGGTAGGCGGCGAGCGTGCCGGCGGCCGCGCCCGCCGCCGTCCCCAGCAGCCGCTTGCGCGTGATCCGCGAGGCGCTCTGCTCGACGACCTCGGCGACCCGTCCGAATTGCTGAAGCATCCGCAGG
Source organism: Gemmatimonadaceae bacterium (assembly GCA_046262755.1). Taxonomy (GTDB): domain Bacteria; phylum Gemmatimonadota; class Gemmatimonadetes; order Gemmatimonadales; family Gemmatimonadaceae; genus UBA4720. Next base: position 427 of record JBHEME010000292.1, read on the forward strand.
ATGATCGGCTCAAGTTGTTTGCCACGACGACGATGCTGCGGGCGAGGCGGGCGGCTTCGCCGACGCCCCCCGTCCAGGGC
>JBHEME010000293.1:0-505 GCA_046262755.1 Gemmatimonadaceae bacterium
AAAGAGAACTGTCCGCGCCCAGAAATTCGATGTTCTGAGCTCCATCGTCGATGGCGATCTGATCGCGCTCGAGATTTTCTGGAGCGGGCTGCTGGCGGTTCCCGTCGACACCCTTCCGGCCGACTCGGAGATGAGAGCACACGTCTCGATGTGGCTCGAGTTCCGGGACGGCAAGATCTGCGAGGTGCGCGCGTACCACCACTCCAATGCGAAGAACCGCAGCGGGAACCTGCTGGGCTTCGACCATTCCGGGCGTGGCTACACCACCCTTTGAGGACGAGCACGAGGCGCTGCGCCAGACCGGTCTGTTGCCGGAAGCCGAGCCGCCAGATGAGGTGAGCGCATGAAACGGCGCAGATTTCTCGCCTCGACCTTGGCCCTCGCCAGCTTGCCGAGGATCGCCCTGGCCCAATCCCCGTCAAAGGTATTTCGCGTCGGCTGGCTGATCGGCGGTTCGGCGGACGGTTCTGCGCTCTTTCTCGACGCGTTACGCGCCGGCTTGGCC
>JBHEME010000294.1:0-505 GCA_046262755.1 Gemmatimonadaceae bacterium
GGCCTCGTCGAGGACGAGCCCGGTCGGGCCGCCGCCGGTCACCGCGATCTGGTTGGTCGCGCTGGGCACGAACGAGTCGCTCTCGAGCGCGGCGGTGTCGTAGATCCCGATCCGCGACGAGCCGAACGCGGCGACGTAGAGCTTCGCGCCGTCGCCGGTCACGGCGATGCCGGGGCCGCCGGCCGGGTTGTCCGGCGTCGAGTCGTTGGCCAGCCACGTCGTGAAGTCGAACGTCGACGGGCCGCGCGTGGCGAAGCCGACGATCACGAAGCGGTACTTCCCACCTTCGGGCAGGACCTCGGTGACGCCCTCGTCGGCGATGGCGCTCGCCGACAGGTCGACGAGCTCGTCGATCGCTGAGACGCCGCTGTCCGGATCGAGGGCGGCATGCGCCTCGCGGCCGGTGACCTCGATGCGGATCCGCGTACTGCCCCAGCGTGACGTCTTCAGGTCGCCGTTCGGATGCGGCGGCTCGAACCCGAAGGCGGCGTACACACCCTTGGCC
>JBHEME010000295.1:0-505 GCA_046262755.1 Gemmatimonadaceae bacterium
GCGCAATTGGCGTCGATGATGGCGGAGAATGCAGCTGCTGCGAGCAAGCTGCAGAATGCTCTCGCGGACAGCTCGGAGATGGCGAACGTTGCCGCCGCGATGAACAAAGCGCTGGAGAATCACGCGTTCGCAAACGCGCTCGCAAACGAGAGCGCGCTCGCGAACGAAATCGAAGCGCTCGCTTCGAGATCGAAGTAGGCGAGTAACCATCCTGAGCGCCGGACGGCGAAGGATCTCAGCGGTCGAGATCCTTCGCTGCGCTCAGGATGACATTGGGGGGCGGCGGCGGCGGTCGAAGGAGGCGGGGAGGGAACGGTAATGAGGATCGTGGTGGGTGGCACCCACCCTACGGGGCGGCGAGTTTCCAGTGGGAGAAGAAGGCTTGGCCGCGGACGTCGCAGTCTAGGGCTTCGAGCCAGTCCTTCATGACGTGGTTGCAACTGTGGAAGAAGCTGTAGGGGGCGGGGTGGGGGACGAAGGCGAGGTCGTACTCGCGGTTGTAGAC
>JBHEME010000296.1:0-504 GCA_046262755.1 Gemmatimonadaceae bacterium
TCAGCGCGGCGAGCACGTGGCCCTCGCGCTCGCGCACGCCGTCGAGCGCGGCGAGCAGCTCGTCGCGGCGCTCCTGCAGGCGCGGGCCGACGGTCTCGACCTGCGCGATGCGCAGCGTGCCGCCGCGCAGGCTCGCGAACACCTTGCGCGCGCGGAGCTGGTCGAGCAGGCCCGCCGGGGCGCCGCCGGGAAACCGCAGGCCGAGCAGATGGCGCGCGCGCAGATGCGAAGGCGCCGCCTGGAGCCCGAGCGCGCCGGCCTCGCGCGCGATGCGATCGGTGATCTCGCCCAGCGTCGCCGCGGTCGCCTCCGGCGTCCACGTAGCCGGTGAGGATCTGACGCAGCGCCTCTCGTCCGCGATGGATTCGCGAGCGGACCGTTCCCGCCGGGATCTCGAGGATCTCCGCGATCTCTTCGTACGAGCGGCCCTCGAGGTCGCGGAGGACCACCGCTTCGCGGTACTCGGGCGGAAGCTTCACGAGCGCGCGCTGCACCACGTCGTGC
>JBHEME010000297.1:0-503 GCA_046262755.1 Gemmatimonadaceae bacterium
GCCGGGTGTCACCGTGTGGGATGCCGAGAACATCCGCGGTCGTCTCAGGTTCGGTGACATCGTCCCCGCCGTGCGGCAGGCGGTGAACGAGGTTCGTGCGGCGGGCGCTGACGTGATCGTCGTCACCGTGCACTCGGGGCTCAACGAACCATCGAGCTACGACACCGTCACCACCGGCCTACCCAGCGAGAACGTTGCGGCGCGGGTTGCGAGAGAGGTACCAGGCATCGACCTGGTTCTGTATGGCCATTCGCACAAGGAAGTACGAGGCACGACGATCGGGCAGACGTTGCTCATCCAGCCAAAAAACTGGGCGACCAGCGTTGCCATCGCGCATCTCACAGTAATTCGCGGAGCCGGGCGCTGGACCGTGAGTCAGAAGTCGAGTGACATCGTGCAGGCGGCAGGACATCCCGAGAGTCCGGCGGTCCTGGCGGTAACTGAGAGCGTGCATCGCGCGACAGTTGCGTACGTGACGACACCGATCGGATCCACCGCCGAAC
>JBHEME010000298.1:0-503 GCA_046262755.1 Gemmatimonadaceae bacterium
CGACCTACACCATGGGCCAGGGGTAGGGGTACTCGGTCAGCGGCTGGGGGAAGACGCGTTCGGCCAGCAGCCATTCGAGCCGGTCTTGTGTCGCCTGGCGTTCGGCGTTCGACAGCAGCACCGTGAGTTCGCGGCCGAGGTCGGCGTCGAGACGTTCGCCCAGCCGCCCGAGCGCGGCGAGATCGGCGGCGGAGATGGGCTCGCCCTCGTAGTCCCAGATGACCGTGCGCAGCTTGATCGCGTTGTGGAACGACACGCCGTGGTCGATGCCCCAGATGTGACTTTCTCCGGGGGACACCCCCGAACCCCCGGGCGGCGAGCTGAGCGCCGTGGCGGCTGACGCCCGGGGCCGGCGAGCCGATCGGGCCCGGGCCCGCGTCGACGTCCTCCGCCGGCGCCAACGGGTGCTGATGAGCCTGATGGCCGCCGCAGTCATCTCCCTGGCCGCCGCTTTCGTTGTCGGTGACGTTCGGATCTGGGCGGCCCATGGCGTGGTGGTCGTG
>JBHEME010000299.1:0-502 GCA_046262755.1 Gemmatimonadaceae bacterium
TTCCGATACACTTTTGCGCCCAGCATCTCCGACAGCTCCTTGTAGTAAACGGGAACAGGAATAATCTCGTAGCCCGCCCGTTGCGCGTACTCGGGAACGTAGTGCGCAGGTTGATCCTCATTCGGTTTGATTCCAAGCACAGCGATGCGATGAATGCTCTCGAGCAAATCCTTTATCTGCTCGGGACGCTCCAGCAAATGTTCGCGCCAATTCGCGGTATCAACCTGCGCCGTCATGAATTACCTCTTCCCATTGCGGGTAACGAGAAAGCTGTCGTGTCCATAAATTGCAAGAGCGAGTCCAGTCACAGAAACCTCTCGGAGATAAGCAAGTAATGCGGATGCTAGTCCTCGGCGCGGGCCTCCAAGGTTCCGCGTGTGCATATGATCTGCTTCAAAACGCCGAAGTAAAGGAAGTACGCCTCGCGGACCTGCACACGCAGCATCTCGCGGAATTTCTTTCGCCGTATTCAGGTGACCGCCTCATCTTCACCCCTCTCGAT
>JBHEME010000300.1:0-502 GCA_046262755.1 Gemmatimonadaceae bacterium
CGCACAAGGAGGGTGTCACACGAATCTCGGGATTCCTGGAAGACCACGCTGCGGTCGCACTGGGATTCCTCTCGGTGTACGAGCTCACCTTCGACGAGCGGTGGATAGTTCTCGCGCGGCAGATCGCCGATGCGATGATCGAGTGGTTCTGGGACGATAGCGTGGGCGCGTTCTTCGATACGGCCAGCGACGCTGAGCAGTTGATCACCCGCCCGCGCGACATGACGGACAATGCGACGCCCTCGGGAACATCGCTGGCAGTCGACTTGTTGTTGCACCTGTCGGAGCTGCAGCAGAATGCGGACTATCGCCGGCGCGCGGCGTTCATCCTCGAATCGCTCGCCGAGCCCATGACTCGGTACCCGAGCGCATTCGGCCATCTTCTCGGATGCGCGGACACGGAGATCAATGGCGCAATTGAAGTGGCGCTCGTTGGAGACCCCGGAAGTTCTCAGTTCAAGGCGCTGGAGAGAACGGTCGCTGAGAATTACGTTCCCTCACT
>JBHEME010000301.1:0-233 GCA_046262755.1 Gemmatimonadaceae bacterium
ACCGTACAGCTTCGACCCTTCCAGTCGCGGTGGGACATATGGAGGAACCGTGTCGAGATGCGTGGAGAAAGTCACACCACCCCCTGAGCGCGATGCCCAGATGTTGGCGCGACCTCGGCTCACCTCCTGAAGGGTCACGTTCCAGCCGTGACCCACGAGCCAGCGGGAGACGAAATCCACGGTGGTCCCCTCGGAGCCGGTGGTCGATTGAATCGACAACAGCTCCGCCGCAA
>JBHEME010000301.1:243-502 GCA_046262755.1 Gemmatimonadaceae bacterium
TTACCTCCGCCCCGTAGACGGTGTCAGGACGGTGATACGTCCAGCTCAGAAGCGGCCGCGCGGCCAGCGATGCGATCGACGCTCTGCACGTTTTCCACGAACATGTGCTGCGCCAACCTGTTCGCTTCCTTTACGTACGCGTCGTGGTGCCGCTCACCGATCTCACCAATCTCGTGGAGCGTGCGATATCCCATCATCTTGCCTGCTTCGCGAAAAGTCTTGAAGGTGTCCTCGGCCTGCCGCGCCATCGCGATATCTC
>JBHEME010000302.1:0-502 GCA_046262755.1 Gemmatimonadaceae bacterium
GGCGCCAGGTGGCCTATTCGCGCGGCGGCAGCCTGGAAGGCGGCGGGCCGGTCAACACGCTGAGCCGCCCCTCCGGCGCCCCGCCGCAGCAGGTGTGGATCGCGTCCGTGGACGCCGCGCCGCCGCGCCTCGTCGGCCCGGGAAGCGGCCCGGTGATCTCACCGCGCGGCGATACGGTCGCCTATCTTCTCGGCGGTCAGATCTGGACCGCGCCGCTGGCGGGCGGCGCCCCCAGCCAACTGATCCACGACCGCGGGCGCTCGGCCTCGCCAGTCTGGTCGCCGGACGGCGGCAAGCTCGCCTTCCGAAGCTCGCGCGGGGACCACGGCTTCATCGGCGTCTACGACGTGGCCGCGAAGACCATCACCTGGATGGGCCCGAGCGTCGACCGCGACCTGGCCCCCGAGTGGTCGCCCGACGGCCGCCAGGTGGCCTTCATCCGCATCGCGGCCGAGAAGCGCAGCCCGTTCGCCGACAGCCTGACCGCCCAGCCCTGGTCGAT
>JBHEME010000303.1:0-502 GCA_046262755.1 Gemmatimonadaceae bacterium
CTCGGGGAGCGTCGACGCGAGGTTCAGGGGGGCGATGATCTTCACGTCGTGCTCGATCACCGTCTCCCCCGGCTTGGACAGCTCGGCGTTGCCGCCCGCCTCGCCGGCCAGGTCGACGATCACCGAGCCGGGCTTCATCGCCTTCACGGTCTCCTCGGAGATCAGCACCGGCGCGGGGCGGCCGGGGATCAGGGCGGTGGTGATGACGATGTCCTGCTTCTTGATGGTTTCGGCGGTCAGCGCCGCCTGCTTGGCCTGATATTCCGCCGACATCGGCTTGGCATAACCGGCCGCCGTCTGGGCGTTCTTGAATTCCTCGTCCATCACCGCGACGAAGGTGCCGCCCAGGGATTCAACTTGTTCTTTGGTGGCGGGGCGCACGTCGGTGGCCGACACAATGGCGCCCAGACGCTTGGCGGTGGCGATGGCCTGAAGGCCTGCAACCCCAACGCCCATAATCAGCACGCGAGCCGGGGCGATGGTGCCCGCAGCGGTCATCATC
>JBHEME010000304.1:0-501 GCA_046262755.1 Gemmatimonadaceae bacterium
GCGATCAGCCCGCCAGGAGGCCGGCGCAGCCCGGCGGCCATCTCCAGGGCGTCCACCACCAGGCTGGCGCGCATGTGGCCGGCCAGCTGCCAGCCGACGATCATGCGCGAGAAGACATCGAGGATGAAGGCCAGGTAGAGAAAGCCCGCGCGCCCGCGCAGGTAGGTGAAGTCGGCCACCCAGAGCTGATTGGGCCCGGTGGCGCTGAAGTGGCGATCGACCAGATCGCCGGCGCGGACGGCCGGCGACTCATCGCGCCTAGTGGTGGTGTGGCGCCGCCCGCGGATCACGCCGGCCAGGCCCTCGGCGGCCATGAGGCGCGCCACCCGGTCGCGGCCGGCCAGCACGCCGCGGCGTCCCAGCTCGCGCCAGGTGCGCTCGGCGCCGTAGACCCGCCGATAGCCCTCGCGGGCGCGCTGGATCTCCACGAGCAGCGCGAGATCGCCGAGCTGGCGCGCCGAGGGGTGGGCCTCCCGGCGCTTGCGGGCGTAGTACGTGCTC
>JBHEME010000305.1:0-262 GCA_046262755.1 Gemmatimonadaceae bacterium
CTCCACCAGCTTCGCTGGTTCCCCTCCCCACGAGCTACGCTCGCAGGGAGGAACGTCATGCGCTATCGCCCCCTTTATGCCCCTGCCCACCGTTGCGATCATCGGCCGGCCGAACGTCGGGAAATCGACGCTGTTCAACCGGCTCGTCGGCAAGCGCCTGGCGCTGGTCGACGACCGGCCAGGCGTGACTCGCGATCGCCGCGAGGGCGAGGCGAAGCTGCTCGGACTCGACTTCCGCGTGATCGACACCGCGGGTTTCGAG
>JBHEME010000305.1:272-501 GCA_046262755.1 Gemmatimonadaceae bacterium
GATGAGGATCCGCAGACTTTGCCAGGCCGCATGCGCCAGCAGACCGAAGCTGCGGTGCGCGAGGCCGACGCCGCCCTGTTCCTGATTGACGCTCGCGAAGGCGTGACTCCGCTCGACGAGGAAATCGGACGTTGGCTCCGTGTCGAGACCACGCCGGTGATTGTCATCGGCAACAAGGCCGAAGGGCGCGCGGGCGAGGCCGGCATCCTCGATGCGTACCGTCTTGGCC
>JBHEME010000306.1:0-501 GCA_046262755.1 Gemmatimonadaceae bacterium
GCCATGCACGACCTCTACGCCGGATCAAAGCATGTCCGGGAGGTCATCGACCTGGCGCCCGGGACCGTCTTCCGCAGCATCGGCCTGGGTGCGGTGTGCCAGGCGCTGGGCGGCTTCCTGGCCGGCGTGCCCGTGGACCCCGCCCGGGCGCAGCGCGAGTGGTCCGGTGCGAACCAGGGGAGCTTCATGATCGCCGTGGACCCGGCGCTTTTCATGCCGGTCGAGCAGCTCCAGCGTGCGGTAGATGCTCGCCAGCCCGATGCGGCTGCTCCGGTCGCGCAGGCGATCCGCGATCTCGCGGGCCGTCACCGCGCAGCCCAGCTCGGCGATCGCGTCGATCATGAGCGTCATGGTGATGATGGGGCCGCTCGGCGAGCTCAACACCGTGCGCACGGCCGCCGCGGTGAACGCCATCGTCGGCCTCGGCGCGCTCGCCCTCTACATGCGCGAGCGCAAAGCCACCGCGACCGCGCCGCAAGCGACTTCTTCATCCCCCAAGCT
>JBHEME010000307.1:0-500 GCA_046262755.1 Gemmatimonadaceae bacterium
GTACTCGAGGTGGCAGCGGGCGCGCTGAGCGGAGTCGGATGCATTTTACTGATTCTCAGTCACGACTCTACAGTTGCCTTCTTTGGCGCTGTGGCAGCGGGAATCAACATCACCGCGCTCTTCTTCGGCCAGCGTGTCTCGAAGGATTATGTTGGAGCGGCTGTACTCGTTCCTTACTTTCTGTTGGCACTCGCAGGGATCTACTTGCTGGCTTAAAAAAGGTGGCTACCCCGGGAGGTAGCCACTTTGGTTCACCTCAAAGTTCAATCCGTGACGACGATGTCGGGGCTGGCGAAACCGTATTTCTCCGGCTCCTTCGAGATACGACCTGCTGCGATCATCATCGGCACGTAATCCTGAGTCTCCTTCGGCAGGAGATGCGAGATTCTGTAGTAATCCTCGTCCGTGCCCTTCTCGCTACCGGTAACCTGCCGCATGACTCGACCGACGCGATTCTCGCCGGTGTTGTAGGCGGCTGCAGCCAGGTACCACGACCCAAA
>JBHEME010000308.1:0-500 GCA_046262755.1 Gemmatimonadaceae bacterium
CGATGCCATCGACTGTCTCGCGCGCGCCATCGACAAAGGATACGGACACAGAGAGTGGATCGAGCACGATTCGGATCTCAATTCACTCCGCAGCGACAAACGCTTCCAAGCCCTCCTGGAGCGAATGTAGCAGCGGGTTCTTCCATGGGCCTGGGTAGAGTTGAACTACCGACCTCACGCTTATCAGGCGACCGAAGGGCAGTAAGAAGTCCGGCAAGATGTCTGAACTTCATTGACGGACCGCGTGATCTGCCGTAGTTGCAATCCTTCGATACCGGATAGTGTCGGGTTCAACCGACAGCGGAACCGACAGCAGCAACTCCGTTGGTCGTTGAGTTCTGCGGTTTATGGCGAGGGATCCTGCAACGCTATCTTTGCCTCAACCGCGTAGCGCACCCAGACGATATCATTCGTTCGCGGCTCTCAGATCACCGTCAAGGGAGGACGCCCAGCGAGATGTGGGAGGGGTATCGCGTCGTATGCCAGACGCGATGCTGCTG